>JBFLFY010000001.1:0-166281 GCA_041859875.1 Caproicibacter sp.
TGTCAAGGCTGCAGTCCTCTGCTACGGTTTCGCTCAGCATGGTTTGAAAAGTTTCTTTCTGCTGTGCGGCAGGCATAGGAATTTTGCATTTAAAAATGGCGTCTGCAAACTCTTCATGGTTTTCTGCCGTACTGCGGGAATAGTAAAGAGCGCTGTAGATGTTGGCACTGCGGTCGTCAAATGCCGGGAACAGGAACCCAAGTTCCGGCGCGGAAACTACCCAGTTGGCAGTAATATTGTGAAAGCTGTTTTCCGACGCATAATAGCCAAGAGCCGGTTTTGTCGGCTTGACGGGGCAGATACTGCACAGAAAATACGAAAATACATCTGCGGAAAGATCCTGCTTTTCTCCGTCTTTTGCATAAAAAGGAACGTCGTATTTGTCGCCCGCCAAAAGAATCAGGTAGTTCCCATCCATATTGAGTGTTTGGGCTATGCGGTTAAAGAACTCCTGCACAGCGCTTTCGTCCTCTACGGAAGAATCCCGCAGAGCCATGAGCAGCTTATGTTCATCCCCGTTCAGCACCTGCTGTGTTTCAAAATCAATGCCAATCAGGTTTTTTCCCAGAGTGCCGGAGAGCGTCTTTTTCAGAACCGTCAGCAGTTCTTCGGATTCTTCCTGCGGCATCAGCGCAAGTGACTGGGTGAATTCCGACACGATTTCTTTTTTGTCGTTTACAAAGCAGCAGCGCACCTGCATGATATTGTTTTTATCCGGGCGGTATCGGCGGCGTATTTCCGCAACTTCTTTTTCGTTCATAATATCCTCGCTCTATTTCTGTAAATTTGTAAGTCTATTATATTATGAAAAAGGCAATTTGTCATTTCCTTTCTGCAGAACCGCAGGAGAGAAAAATGGTTTCTTTTATCGAAAGGCAGCAAAAAGCCCGGAATTTATTTCATTCCGGGCTAAAATTATTTTTGCTTCAGCCGCCGAGGTAGGCAGCTTTTATGTCTTTATCGTCCAACATTGCGGAAGCGTCGCCTTCTTTAATAATGCGGCCGGTTTCAATCACATAAGCACGGTTTGCAATGGAAAGTGCCATGCTGGCATTCTGTTCCACCAGCAGGATGGTGGTACCGGATTTGTTGATGTTTTGAATGATGGCGAAAATATCCTGCACAATAATCGGCGCGAGGCCCATCGACGGCTCGTCAAGAAGCAGAATCTTTGGGCGTGCCATCAGCGCACGGCCCATGGCAAGCATCTGCTGTTCGCCGCCGCTTAAAGTCCCGGCGCGCTGTTTCATGCGCTCTTTCAGACGCGGAAAACGCTCAAAAATCGTTTCATAGTCTTTGGCAAAGTTGGCTTTGTCTTTCCGGCAGTATGCGCCAAGCTGCAGGTTTTCCTGCACCGTCATGTTTGCAAAAATGCGGCGGCCTTCCGGCACGTGCGAAATACCGAGGTTTGGAATTTTATGCGGCTTGACCTTTGTAAGCTCTTTGCCTTCGAACTGAATGCTGCTGCCCGGCGCAACGGGAACAAGGCCAGAGATGGCGCGCAGGGTAGAAGTCTTTCCAGCGCCGTTCGCGCCAACGAGCGTTACGATTTCGCCCTCGTTTACTTCAATATTCACATCGGTAAGAGCATGAATGCCGCCGTAAAAAACATTTAAGTTAGTTATTTTAAGCATGGGCTGCCTCCTTGCCGAGATAAGCCTCAATAACTTTTGGATTGTTCTGAATCTCCTGCGGCGTGCCCTGTGCAATGACTTTTCCGTAATCCAGCACAATAATTTTTTCGCATACGCCCATTACAAGGCGCATATCGTGCTCAATCAGCAGAATGGCAATCTGAAATTTCTCGCGAATCCATCGAATCAGCTCTGTAAGCTCCTGTGTTTCCTGCGGGTTCATGCCTGCAGCAGGTTCATCAAGAAGCAGAAGTTTTGGGTTAGTGGCAAGCGCACGGGCTATTTCAAGCCTGCGCTGTTCGCCGTATGGGAGGTTTTCGGCTTTTTCATTTTTTTTGCCATCCAGATTGAAAACCTTCAGCAGCTCCATTGACTTTTTTTCGGTTTCTTCTTCTTCACGGAAAAAAGAAGGCAGGCGGAAAATAGAGGAAGCAAGGTTGTAATCCGTTTGACTGACAAAAGAAATTTTTACGTTGTCCAGTACCGAAAGGTTCTTCATCAGGCGGATATTCTGAAAGGTTCGGGCAATCCGCTTTTTTGAAATATTGTAAGGCTTCAGGCCGGCAATCGATTCCCCTCCGAAGGTCATAGTGCCGGAAGTTGGCGCGTACACGCCGGTCAGCATGTTGAAAACGGTAGTTTTGCCGGCTCCATTCGGGCCAATCAAGCCGTAAATTTCATTCTCATTCATAGACATTGAAAAGCCGTCAACGGCTGTAAGCCCGCCGAACTGAATCGAGATATTTTGAATGTCAAGCAGCGGCATGAGTATCGCCCTCCTTGCTGCCGGATTTGCGGATGAATTCCACAAGACGAGAAATTCGAATGTTCTTGACGCGCAGGATCATAATGACGATCAGCAGCAGCGGGTAAACGACCATGCGGTAGTCGCCGAGGAAGCGAAGCACTTCCGGCAGCAGAGTCAGGATACTGGTTGAAGCAATGCAGCCCGTAAAGCTGCCGGCTCCGCCGAGAACGACATAAATTACAAGGTCAATGGATTTAAAATAGTTGAACTGCGTCGGCTCAATGAACATCATCAGGAAGGCATACAGCCCGCCGGCCAGTCCTGCAAAGAAAGCGCCAATGGTGAAAGCCATTACTTTGTAGCGCGTTGTGTTAATGCCCATGGCTTCGGCTGCAATTTCATCTTCCCGCACGGAAATCATGGCGCGGCCCTGACGGGATTTTACTACATGGCGCAGGACAATAATGGTGAATACCATGGAGAAGAACACCCATGCGAATGTTGTTTCGCCCGGAATGCCCGTCATGCCCTGCGCGCCGCCAAACTGTGGGATGTTCTGAATCAGCACCATAATAATCTGGCAGAAGCCAAGCGTTGTAATGGCGAGGTAGTCACCTTTCAGGCGGAGTGTCGGAAGGCCAATCAGAAAGCCAAACAGCGCGGCAACAATACTGCCTACAATCAGCGCTGGAAAAAACGGTACGCCGGCCCGGTTAACAGCCGCCGCGGCATATGCGCCGATTGCCATAAAGGCCGAGTGGCCAAGGGTAAGCTGACCGGTGAAGTTAATAATCAGGTTTGCGCTCAACGCAAGAATAATGTTGATGCAGATCATCATCAGAATCCGCTGGTAGTAAGCGTTGATAGCGCCGGTAGACATCAGCAGGGTGAAAAGTAGAAATACTGCGACGGAAGCAGCCAGGAAAATAATAAATTTTTTTAAATAACAATTTATTTTTGCTTTCATTTCCGCCACCTACACTTTCACGCTGGTCTTTTTGCCGAGCAGTCCGCTTGGTTTAATAATCAGAATGATAATCAGGATAATAAATCCGATGGCGCCGGAAAGCGGCGAATACCAGGCGGTGACAAATGTTTCGATGATGCCGAGGAAAAGCCCGCCGAGGAATGCGCCAGGAATCAATCCAATGCCTCCGAAAACAGCGGCGGTAAAAGCTTTAATACCCGGCTGGATGCCCATGTATGGGTCAATGCTGCTGTACAGGATGCCAACAAGCACGCCTGCGGCGCCGGCGAGGGCGGAGCCAATGGCAAATGTGGCGGAAATCGTTGCGTTTACGTTGATTCCCATGAGAGCGGCGGCATCTTTGTCTGCGGAAGTTGCGCGCATTGCCTTACCAATTTTGGTGCGGTAAATTACAACTTGCAGCAGAATCATCAGCAGAAGCGACGTGCCGAGAATGATCAGGTGCAGGGAGTCGGTATGCACCGGGCCAAGCGCAATATTTTTCTGCTGAAGGATGTCGTGCGGGTAACTGCGTGGGTCACCGCCGAAAATACAGTTAAAGCCATTTTCAAGCAGAAGCGATACGCCCATAGCTGTTATGAGCAGTGAAATGCTGGAAGCTTTCCGCAGCGGTTTATAAGCGACCCGTTCAACCAGAACTCCCGCAGTGGCTGAACCGGCCATGGCAAGAATCATTGTCGGAATAAATGGCAGGTGAAGGCTGGTTGCGGCAAAAAAGCCGATATAGGCGCCAACCATGTAAATATCGCAGTGCGCAAAGTTGATTAGGCCAATAATGCCATATACCATTGTATAGCCGAGGGCAATCAGCGCATAAACGCTTCCCAGGGAAAGGCCGTTAATCAACTGCTGCAGAAATTCGACGAACGTCAACTTCTTTTCCTCCTCTGGCGTGCCGGGAAAGCTTCGGGGGAGCCTTTGAAAAGGCAGTTCCCCCGGTTTTCCGCTTAGGCCGAAATTTTCTTAAAGAATTTTTCTTTCCCTCCGTCTGTCTTAATAATAACGGCAGACTTTACGGCGTTGCGGTCGCTGTCAAATTTAATATGGCCGCAGACGACAGTGCCGTCATAAGACTTCATAGCGGACTTTATAGCATTGCCATCGGTGGAACCGGCCTTTTTGATGCTTTCAAGCAGAACTTTGCCGGCGTCGTAGGTCAGTGCGGCAAATGCGTCGGGATTGCTGCTGAATTTAGCTTTATAGTCCGAAATAAACTGGGTGACTTCTTTTGAAGTATCGTCGGAAGAGTAATGGTTTGAGAAGTAGGCGCCGTTTACCGAGTCGCCGCCAATGGTGAAGAGTTCCGGCGAGTCAAAGCCGTCGCCGCCGAGAAAGGTGGATTTCAGGCCGACGCTGCGTGCTTGCTTCATAATGATGGCAACAACGGAGTAATAATCCGGCAGGAAAAGCACATCCGGGTTTTTCGGCGAAATTTTTGTCAGCTGTGCGCTGAAATCCTTGTCGCCGGTGTTGTAAGTTTCCGTATCGATAATTTTCCCTGTAAAACTGCTCTTAAACGCTTCTGCAAGTCCTTTGGAGTAATCGTCGCCGTTGTTGTAAAGAACAGCGGCTGTTTTTGCCTTTAAATCTTCGCTTGCAAACTTTGCCATTACCTTGCCTTGGAACGGGTCGATAAAACAAGTGCGGAAAACACAGTCGCCCGCCTTTGTAATGTTTGCGTTTGTTCCGGTTCCGGTAATCATCGGGACGCCATATTTCTGGCAAATCGGCGCAAGTGCGTTTGCACAGGTGCTGGTAACGGGGCCGACAATCGCGGCAACTTTGTCGCTGTTCATCAGCTTTTGGCCGGCTGTAACGGCGGAAGCAGCCTTGCCTTCGTCATCGACGGAAATAATCTGAATTTTCTTCCCGTTTATTCCGCCTGCTTTGTTCGTCTGGTCTTCTAGCAGCTGCAAGCCTTTCTGGCTGGACTGGCCGTAAGAAGATGCACCGCCGGTCAGTGGGGTGACGAAACCAATTTTAATTATGTCACCGGAAACGGCACCTTGACCGGAAGCGGAGCCTGAGTTCCCGCTGCATCCGGCTACACTGGCCGCAAGTACGAGGCTGAGGGCGCACGCTGTGATTTTTTTAAGCATAGTTACTTCCTCCTTGTTTTTGTAGAATATGGAATTTAAATTAAGAGTGTGCAAGCCAATCGAGAGATTGCTTTGCACACTCTAGTGCATAATGTTAAGATATGCGATGCAATTATTAACTTTCCGTAAAATATTATTTGTTATTATAAACCCCAGTATACTTGGTGTCAATCGGATTGTTTTAACAATGTAAAGCAGTATATTATAAAATTTTTATGACATTTTGCAAAAAGCTGATTCATTTTGACAGCTAGACTGGATTAAATATATAAATTAAACAATAAATACATAAATAGTTAAAAAATAGTATATAGATCGTAAACTGAGTCTATTGAAACTTTAGCTTTTTCTTCCTTGCCAAAGGCGCATGCAAAAATAATAATTAGCCGATTCCAGAAAATGAGAAATTCCCGGAGCTGTTTGACCCCGGGAATTTATGAAATTGCCTATTGAATTTATTTTTCCTTTACAGCACGGTACAAGCGGTTTACGGCACCCTCATATTGCTGAAAATGAGCGTCTTCCAGGCTATGTATCACAAAGTACTGCCCAAGCATCCGGTCCCATTCTTTGGTAGGCAGATTCCACAGCAGAAGCCCGTCGTCAACCAGATCGTTTTCTACTACGGCAACTTGCTCTTCTTTTAGCTTATCCGAAGAAAAATAAGGGTTCAGTTTAATCAGAACCTTTCCGCCAACGCGCAGAATCCGGTGACATTCCCGCAGGGCAGACTGTGAATCTTCCGGGTAAAGATTGTCAAGAATATTCGAGAGAATGACGGCATCCATGCTTTCTGCCGGAATCTTTTTCAGAAGCTCAGTACTGCCCTGATAAAAATTGTATTGTTTGCCTGAAAATGTTTTTGCCCGCTTTTCAGCATCGCGGATGGCCTCTTTTGAAAAGTCAATTCCGGTATGCTTCTGTGTTCCAAATCGGCTGCAGAAAAACAGAAGCGTGCCGCAGCCGCAGCCAAAATCAAGAACCGACTGGGTGCCTTCGCTGAGCCATTTCAGCCCGGCTTCCAGCTCACTGCTGCCAAGGCTTTCTTTCACTGCACCGCTGCAGCCGCTTTCTGAAAAACGGCTGTCCCAGTAATTTTCATATTTCGAGTAGTCTTTTTCCATTCTGATTCTCCTTTTGCACGATGGGGAAGCTTTAGAGTTTCTTACAAAAAGAATAGCGTACAAAGACAGGAAAATAATGGTGGTATGTAATTTTGTGCGGAATTGCAGCAGAAAGCGGAGATGCATCGAAACAGCAGAAACCGCATGGCGCCTTGAAGCTCCATGCGGCATTGGTTCAAGAATCAGCAAAAAGAGCTGTTGCCATTTTCCAAGTTCTGCACAGAAGTTTTAATTCGGTTTTCGGCTTCCTCACCGGTCTTAGAGTCTTCCACATAGCGGATAACGGATTTCTGCTTATCGTCACTCATCAGGCTGAAGTTCCGCATTGCATCCGGGTGCATGGAAAGCGACATGGTTAGGCCAATAGGCATTTCAGATGCCGATTTGTTTTCCACAGCAATTCCTCCTTTTCTTTCCACCGCTTCCTTAGTATTTCCCAGGGAAAGCGTGTCATTCAGCGGTTATGGCAGTGAAAGCCGCCCTTGCATGCGGGAAAAGCATTTGGTATAATAGATTCGTTTCACAGAATTTAGAAAGTTCAGCCTTTTGCAGCCGGAAAGACACAAAATATAGGGATTACTAGAAATGGAGAATGTCTTAAATATGGCGAAAGTTACACTGCTTGCTTATACCCCGGAACCGGAGAAAGTTGTCGCTTCAGCGGCAAAACTCTGCTATTCTTCCGCTGGCATCGAAAAAATACAGGATGGGCTGACCGAAGAAAAAACATCTTCTTTTGTCAAAATGATTGCTCAGCTTGGGCATGCCAGCACCATAGAGCACGTTTCTTTTACTTTTGGAATTGAAGGCGTTTCGCGCGCTTTTTTGGCACAGATTACGCGTCACCGCATTGCATCCTACAGTGTAAAAAGCCAGCGGTATGTAAATGAATCAAAGTTTGAGTACATTATTCCGCCTGAAATCGCCGCCATTCCGGAGGCAAAGAAAGAGTTTTTGCAGGCAATGGAAGAGGACAGGCATCATTACGAGAATATTTCGCACCTGCTCACCGAAAAGCACAAACGGGAATTGATGGAGTCTGGCAAAGACGAAAAAACCGCAGCCCGTATGGCGGGTAAAATGTCCAATGAAGATGCGCGCTTTGTGCTGCCGAATGCCTGCGAGACCAAGATGATCTGTACCTTTAACGCGCGGGAACTGCTTCACTTCTTTTCACTGCGGTGCTGCAGCCGTGCCCAGTGGGAAATCCGCGAGGTGGCAAACCAGATGCTGAGCCTTGTTAAGCCGCTTGCGCCGGATATTTTTGCGAAAGCCGGGCCTGGCTGTGTGCGCGGTGTCTGCCCTGAAGGAAAGATGTCCTGCGGGCGTGCGGAGGAGGTTCGCGCCGCTTATTTAAAGAAACCGGTGAGCAAAAAATGAGCGGTAAACTGATTACGGTAGAAGGCTTGGACGGAAGCGGAAAAACAACGCAGATGCAGCTGCTGGAAGATGCACTGAACCAGCGCCGCCTCAAGTTCCGCCGCATGAAATTCCCCGTTTATGAACAGCCGTATTCCGCGCCGGTTCGGATGTACCTGAACGGCGAGTTCGGGCATAACCCCGGTGACGTGAACGCGTATGCGGCTTCTACTCTTTTTGCGGTAGACCGTTTTGCAAGTTACCGCCAGATGTGGGGAAAAGACTATGAAAATGGTGTGCTGATTTTTACCGACCGGTACACGACTTCCAACATGATTTACCAAATGCCCAAGCTTCCGGGTGGAGAATGGGAAAATTTTCTTTTGTGGCTGAAAGACTTTGAGTATGGAAAACTTGGCCTCCCTGAGCCGGATTTGACAATTTACCTTGATATGCCGACGGATATTTCTCAAAAACTGCTGGACGGGCGCTACCGTGAAAACGGCGGCAGGAAAGATATTCATGAGAGCGACACGGCCTACCTTTGTGCTTGCCGGAAATGTGCGATGCTTTCCGCCGAACGCCTTGGCTGGCATGTGATTCCCTGCGCGGAAAGCGGCGCGCCGCGCAGTCGGGAAGCAGTCCATACAGACTTGATGAAAATTGTCTGCGGCTTTTTGAATTTCAATGATTGATTTTGCAAAGCCGGAAATGCAGCCGGCACTTTCGCTTCTTTGGCAGGAATGTTTTCATGACCCGGCGCAGTACCCGGATTCCTTTCTCAGCCGGATTTTGCTTTCACGGAATTGCCTCACTGATGTCGAAAATGGGAAGCTTGCCGCTGCGGTCTACTTCCTTCCCGCACAAATTTTCACCGAGGAAAAGACACTGCAGGCACACTATGTTTTCGCTGCGGCGACAATGCCCAGTTTTCGCTCCCGCGGGCTGATGAAGTCACTGCTTGCGCGAATGGCCGAGGAAGGCAAAAAACGCGGCGACTGCTTTTCGGCGGTTCTTCCTTCGGATGAAGGACTGTACCGCTTTTATGAGGCAGCCGGTTACAGAAGCTTTTTCCGTGTGCGGCTTGTGGATGCCGCGCGGGAACGCCTGCAGGCGGCTGCAGATGGAAGTTTGCCGTGCGCAGTTCCGGAACTAAGCTGTCTGAATGCATGCCGCCGGCAGTTCCTTTCCAGCAACAGTGGATCGCTTTTATGGGATGACCGGATGCTTGGCGTTTCGCTTGCTGTGAGCCGTACATATGGTGACCGGCTTGTATGCGCAGGGGAAGGCACGGCATTTTCTTATGCGCTGTGCCGCACCGAGGGCCCGGTCTGTACGGTGCTGGAAATGGCGGCGGAAAGTAAGGCATTCCCGGCATTGCTGGCGGAAATTTTGGAAAAAGCCCCAGCGGAACAATACCGTTTTCGGCTCCCTGTCGGAAACGGGCCATTCCCCGGTGAGGGGAAAATTGTACCGTTCGGTATGCTGAAGCCGCTTGGCGGCAGAAACCTTGCTGACGCCGGTGCGTGCTGCCCTTACCTCGGTCTTGGTATGGATTAGCAGCTGAACGATGAAATACAGGAGGTTACCGGTTATGATTTATCTTTTTCTTGAAAAAGGGTTTGAAGAAGTGGAGGCTATGGCGCCCCTTGACCTTCTCCGCCGTGCAGGCGCCGAAGTAAAAACAGTGGGGGAAGGTGGGCGCACGGTACTGAGTTCACACGGCGTGCCGGTCACAGCTGACATTGATGAAAACGGCATTTCGCTGAATGATATGGAAATGGTAATTCTTCCGGGCGGCCCTGGGACGGAGAACCATGAAAAATGTCCAGCAGTACGCAAAAGCCTTTCGTATTGTGCTGAAAACGGGAAATATATTGCGGCTATCTGCGCGGCCCCATCCGTATTGGGACATTACGGTCTGCTAAAAGGTCACAGCGCCGTTTGCTTTCCAGGCTATGAAGCGGAACTTGGCGCAAAGGACGTGCTGTTTGCCCCCGTCTGCGTCAGCGGTAAAATCATTACGGCGCGCGGTGCAGGAGTTGCGGTTGAGTTTGCCCTGAAACTGGTCGAAGTCCTCTATGGAGCTGAAAAATCACAGAGCATTAGGAAGAAAATTCAATGTATGTGAAAAATATTCGCGAAGTTAAGAAAGACTTGCGTGCGCAGAGCCGCAGGTTCCGTGACCATATGCCGCCGGAGCAGAAGGCCCTGTTTGACCGCAGAATCTGCAGCCGTTTTTTCGCTCTGCGGGAATATGCCAGCGCAGAACTGCTTTGCACCTATGTCAGTAAACCGATTGAGGTAGACACGGCTGCACTTATTGCGCGGGTGCTTTCAGACGGCAAGCGGGTTGCCGTGCCGCGCTGCCTGCCGGAAACATTTGGTATGCAGTTTTATGAAATCACTTCCATGGATGACTTGCAGCCCGGCTGCTACGGGGTGTTGGAACCGGTTCCGGAACGGTGCCGCCCGGCGCGCCTTTCCAGCAAGGCTATCTGCATTGTGCCTGGCCTTAGCTTTGACAGCTGCGGTTACCGCCTCGGTTATGGCAAAGGCTACTATGACCGGTTCCTTTCGGGATTTTCTGGCCTTACGGTAGGGCTTTGCTACAGCCGCTGTATGCGCTGGAACCTCCCGCACGGGTATTTTGACCGCCCAGTTGATATCTTGGTAACAGAGAAATATATCCGGCGCGTGGCCGCTGCAAAAGAGAAAGATCAGGAAACCCGCTGATACACTTGGGCCGGAAGCGGATTTCAGGAGGTTGAATATGAAAGACGAGCAGAATTTTGACCGGGAACGCCGGAAAAGGGTCCAGAACTTCCGGGTGAATATTTCAGAAGATGACCTGAAAGGCGAAATCCCGGATACGGTCATCAGCAGCTACAGCAATCCGGCCAAAGCGGAAAAGGTTCGCGAAACCACCGGAGCTGTGGCTTCAAGCCGCGCGCAGCTTGCCCATAAACTGCGCAGTGAGGAAAAGGGCGGCCGCAACAAGAACTTTTTCCGCATGATGTGGCTTTGCATGGTGCTGATGCTTTCCGTCCTGGCTGGAAAATATCTGGTTGTTGGCATCAACGATATGCTGGCTGTGGGCAGGCAGCCAGTCAATGTGACGGTGGATATTCCGAAGCACGCAACTTCCAAACAGGTTGCGCAGGTTTTTTATCATTCCGGTGCTATTCAGGATCCCGGTTTTTTTCTGTTCTTTGCTAAAATGACAAAAGCTCCGCAGACTTATGGCGGCGGCAGTTACCAGATTTCCACTTCTATGGATTATGAAGCGCTGATTCACTCCATTGAGTCGAACGAAAAACGTGTAGATACGGTAAAGGTAACGTTTTCAGAAGGCATGAATGCCCTTGAAATTGCCGCTAAACTGGAGAAAAACGGCGTTTGTTCTGCTGCCGACGCCCTGCAGGCATTTAACACTGATAAGTTGAACAACGACTACGACTTCATTGGTGCGCTGAAAAATAACAGTGTTCGTTATTATAAACTGGAAGGCTATCTTTTCCCGGATACTTATGAGTTCTTCAAGAATGAAGACGCGGATGACGTTGTTGACAAAATGGTAAACAACTGCAGCAATAAGCTGACCAAACAGATCCGCGACAAGGCAAAGGCTAAAAATCTGACGATTGACCAGCTGATGACGCTGGCTTCCATGATTCAGGCGGAGGCTGCCGATAAAGAAGATATGTATAACGTTTCTTCTGTTTTCCACAATCGGCTGGAAAGCGGCAGCGGCTCGCTGGAACACTTGGATTCCGACCCAACGATATTTTACCCTTACCGCCAGCAGGCACTTGTGCCCGCGGCGCAGCGCAAGACTTACAAAAGCCGGTATGATACCTACACGGTGAAAGGCCTTCCGGCAGGCGCGGTGTGCAATCCGGGGCTTGACGCCATCAATGCGGCGCTGAACCCGGCAGACACAAGTTACTATTATTTCTGCCACAGTAAAAAGGGCGAGGCATATTATGCAAGAACCCTTGCCGGGCATGAGGAAAATTTGAAAGAAGCGGGGCTGAAGTGATGCACAGCAGAAAAGCCGGTTTGCCGGAGCTGCTTTCTCCGGCAGGGGATCGCGAACGGCTGGAAGCCGCCATCCGTTTTGGTGCGGACGCCGTTTACCTGGCAGGCACCAAGTTCGGTATGCGCACGGCGTCACCGAATTTTGGCCCCGAGGCGCTGGTTTCTGCCGTAGAATACGCGCACAAAAATGGGGTGCGCGTCTACCTGACCTGCAATAATGTCATGCGCAATGAAGACTGCGGCAGCCTGCCGGACTTTTTGCGTGGAGTGCAAAGCGCGGGCGTGGACGCGATGATTGTTACAGATTTTGGCGTAATGAGCCTGATCAAGAAGTATATTCCGGGCATGGAAATCCATATTTCCACACAGGCCGGGGTTGCAAATTGGGCCGCAGCCAACGCTTTTTACCAGCTGGGGGCGAAGCGCGTTGTCCTTGCGCGGGAGCTTCCTGTGGAAGAGATTGCAGAAATCCGCGCGAAAACTCCAAAAGATCTTGAACTTGAAGTTTTCGTCCATGGCGCCATGTGTGTTTCATTTTCTGGGCGGTGCCTGCTTTCCGAGTATTTTACCGGGCGCGACGCGAACCGCGGTGACTGCACTCAGCCGTGCCGCTGGAAATATGCGCTGATGGAAAAGACGCGTCCCGGGCAGTATCTGCCGGTAGGCGAAGATGGGGAAGGCACTTATATCCTCAATTCGCGCGACCTGAACCTCATCAGGCAGATTCCCAAACTTGTTCAGGCAGGCGTTGCGAGCCTTAAAATCGAAGGGCGGGCAAAGTCCGCCTACTATGCCGCCGTTACGGCAAACGCTTACCGCCGCGCTTTGGATGCATATGCGGAAGATCCCGAAGCGCCGCTGCCGGAGTGGATTCCGCAGGAACTGGAAAAAATCAGCCACCGTGAGTACAGCACGGGCTTTTTCTGCGGCGGAACGCCGGGGCAGGTTTATGAAACCGGCGGATATGTACGCGGGTGGGAAGTCATAGCGGTTTGCCGCGGAATGCGCGGCGGTTATGCGGTGCTTTCCCAGCGCAACCGCTTTTTCCGCGGTGACACTGCAGACGTGCTGGAACCGGGCGCTGTGCCTTATGAAGTCCCGCTGGAAGAAATCTTCGACGCGGAGCAAAACCCGCTGGAATGTGCCAACCATGCGGAGATGACTGTTCTGCTGCGGACGGAGCATCCCATTGCGGAAGGTGCGCTTCTTCGGAAAAAAATAAATGACTGACTAAAAGCCTTCTTCTCCGGCAAAAATACTTCCGGAGAGGGGGCTTCCTTTTATGTATAAACGCACAGCGCAGCTTTTTGCGCTTCTTCTTTTTGCACTTTTTTTCAGCATATTGGCTGTTTACCGCATTTCCTGCGGCCTTGGGCCTGGCCTTGCCGAGGCTGCTGCCGAGCAGCAGACGGACACGCTCACCGTTGCCGCTTCACGCGGAACAATTTATGACTGCCACATGGATGCCCTGACGGGTGATGGGAATATCGAGTATTCCGCAGCGGTAGTGCCAGGTGCGGATGCTGCTGTAGCCCTGAACCGGATTTTGCCGGAGACTGAGAGGCGTGCGGCCGGTCTGCTGGTTCAGAAGGGATGCCCTTTCACGCTGAAACTTCCGGCTGCGGTCAAAGCTTCCGGCATTAATGTGTTCCCGGTAAAAAAGCGGTATGCGGATGATCAGACTGCCGTACATGCTCTGGGCTACCTTGACGGTTCCGGAAAAGGCGCATCCGGCATTGAAAAAGCTTTTGAGCGTCAGCTCTCCGGTTTCAGCGGAAAGATAACGGTTACTTACCCGGTGGATGCAGTGGGACACATCCTTTCGCAGAAAAACCGTACAGTGCTTGACACAACCGACCGTTCCCGGGCCGGGGTGGTACTGACGCTTGACCGTTCCATACAGCAGCTTGCGGAAAAAGCCGCGGCAAAATATCTGAAAAAAGGCGCTGTCGTGGTGCTGGAAGTGCCAAGCGGCAAAATCCGCGCTATGGCAAGCGTCCCGGCCTTTTCACCGAACAGTGTTGCTTCGGCACTGCATGGGGAAGGTTCTCCTATGCTGAACCGTGCGGCTTCGGCTTACAGCGTCGGTTCTGTGTTTAAAATTGCCTCTGCCGCCGCTGCACTTGAGTATGGCATTTCGCCAAACCAGACCTTTACCTGCACGGGAGCTATCAAGGTAGACGGCCAGGAGTTCCATTGCTTCGACGGCGAAAGCCATGGAAAAGAAAATATGCAGCAGGCGGTCACAAATTCCTGCAACACCTATTTTGTTCATTTGATGCAGGAAGTCCCGCAGGCCGATTTTCTCAGCATGGTGCAAAAGCTCGGATTTGGCACGGCGTATCCTATTGCTCCGGGCATTGTTCCCGACGCGGGTGTGCTTCCGGATTTAAAAAGCCTTTCCGTTCCGCGTGCGCTTGCCAATTTTTCTTTCGGACAAGGTACTTTGACGGCTACGCCGCTGCAGGTTGCCGCCATGATGAATGCGGTGGCTTCCGACGGTACTTTTACACAGCCCATGCTTTATGAAGGGCTGGTAGACGAGCATAAGAATTTTACCGAAAAGGCAGAAAAGCCTAAAAGCGAACGCACGATGTCTGCACACACGGCCGGCTTGCTGCGGAGTTTTATGAAAAGTTCCATCGAGATGGGCACAAGCCGCAAGGGCAAGCCGGATTATGGGACGGCGGGCGCCAAAACCGCAACGGCGCAGACTGGAGTTTTTGTAAACGGTGTGGAGCAGGTGGAGTCCTGGTTTGCGGGAATTTACCCCTATGAAAACCCAAAGTACGTTGTCGTAGTTTTTGCCGACGGCGGCGACGGCGGTGGTACGACCTGCGGGCCGGTATTCCGCATGATTGCCGACGGCCTTTACGGCTATACGCTGAACTGATGCTTTTACAAAGGCGAAGTTTTGCATAGAAGGAATTGACTTTTTGCTTCAGTCGGGCTATACTTAAACCGTATTTGAACAAAAAGCACAGACGGGCAAAAAGGCGTTCAGATTCTGCTCCAGAGAGGGAACCGTTGGTGGAAGGTTTCCACAGAAACATCGCCCAGCCGGCCCCGAGCTCCGCTTCGGTGAGAAGCGGCGTCTTTCCCGCGTTAAGGGTCTTTAAGTGGCGCCGGTTACGGCGCAATTTGGGTGGTACCACGGATTTTTCCGTCCCATGCGGACGGGAGAGTCTTATTTTTTTGCGCAGGCTTTCAGCTTGCAGTGGAAATGGAGTAAAAAGTATGAAATGGACAGGGCTCAATGAACTTCGCGAAATGTATCTGTCGTTTTTCGAGTCGAAAGGGCATCTTCGGCTGCCAAGCTTTTCGCTGATACCGAAAGACGACAACAGCCTGCTACTGATTAATTCCGGCATGGCGCCGATGAAGAAGTACTTTACCGGAGAAGTAACGCCGCCGCGCAAGCGCGTTACGACCTGCCAAAAATGTATCCGCACCGGCGACATTGACAACGTTGGCATTACAGACCGCCACGGTACTTTCTTTGAGATGCTGGGCAATTTTTCATTCGGCGATTATTTTAAGCATGAAGCCACGGCATGGGCATGGGAATTCTGCACGAAGGTGCTGGAGCTTCCTGAGGATAAGCTGTGGGTTACAATTTATCAGGATGACGATGAAGCTTTCGACATCTGGACGAAGGAAGTCGGCGTTGACGCGTCGCACATTGTGCGCCTTGGCAAAGAAGATAACTTCTGGGAGCATGGTTCCGGCCCCTGCGGTCCTTGCTCTGAGATTTATTTTGACCGCGGCCCGGAGCATGGCTGCGGCAAACCGACCTGCGGCGTAGGCTGCGACTGTGACCGCTATGTTGAGTTCTGGAACGTTGTTTTCTCGCAGTTCGACTGTGACGGTCACGGTCATTACCCGCCGATGAAGCATCCGAATATCGACACCGGCATGGGGCTGGAACGCCTTGCCTGTATTATGCAGGATGTAGACAACCTCTTTCTGGTTGATACTGTGCAGAACATTATGAAGCATGTTAGCCGCCTGACCGGCGTAAAGTACGGGGAAGACAAGAAAAAGGATATTTCCCTTCGCGTAATTACCGACCATATCCGCGGAGCGGTGTTTATGATTGCCGACGGTGTCATGCCTTCCAACGAAGGCAGGGGCTATGTGCTGCGCCGCTTGCTGCGCCGCGCCGCACGCCATGGCCGTATACTTGGCTTGCGCGGCACTTTCCTCTACCAGGTAGCGGAAACCGTGATTCACGAAAATCAGGGCGCATATCCGGAGCTTGCCGAAAAGCATGACAGAATCATTAAGCTGGTCCGTGTGGAAGAAGAAAGCTTTGCAAGAACCATCGACCAGGGTCTGCAGCTGCTGAACGGCTATATTGATGAAACCGTCAAAGCCGGCAAAAAGGTATTCCCGGGTGAAGATGCGTTTCGCCTGAGCGATACCTATGGTTTCCCGGTTGACCTTACCAAAGAGATTGTGCGCGAGCAGGGCCTTACCGTTGATGAAGACGAGTTTAACCGCCAGATGCAGGAGCAGAAGGAACGCGCACGCGCAGCTCGCAAGAACGCAGGCGCCGATGCCTGGGCGGGTGAAAGCAAAATTCTCGACGACGTGCCGGCAACCAATTTCCTCGGCTATGAAAAAGCAGAATCCAGTGCGAAAGTCCTCGCCATTGTAAAGGACGGAGAGCGCGTCCAGTCTGCCACAGCGGGCGATGAAGTTACCGTTGTGCTGGATGCTACGCCGTTTTACGGCGAGAGCGGCGGTCAGGTCGGCGACACTGGCACAATCGAGTCGGATGGCGCTCTCCTTTCTGTAACAGACACAACCAAGAATCATGCGAAAAACTTCCTGCACCATGCTGAGGTTAAGGCGGGCGGCCTTCATGTAGGCGACACCGTCAAGGCTTCCATCAACGCGGAGCGCCGTATGGCGATTACAAGAAACCATACTTCCGCCCATCTGCTTCAGGCGGCGCTGCGTCAGGTGCTCGGCACCCACGTTGAGCAGGCCGGTCAGCTTGTGAATGAAAAGCAAGTCCGCTTCGATTTCACTCATTTTGCAGCCCTGAAAAAAGAAGAACTGCAGAAAGTGGAAGAAATCGTCAACCATGTTGTGCTGAGTGCAATTCCGGTTGTCACCCGTGAGATGCCGGTCGAAGAAGCGAAAAAACTTGGCGCTATGGCATTGTTTGGAGAAAAATACGGCAAGATCGTACGCGTTGTTTCCGCCGACGATTTTTCAAAGGAATTCTGCGGCGGCACACACGTTTCCAATACTGCGCAGATTGGCCTTTTCCACATTGTTTCCGAAAGCTCCGTCGCTGCCGGTGTACGCCGCATTGAGGCGGTAACGGGTACAAATCTTTTGGAGCTTCTGAACAGCCGGTCAGCAGAGATTGAGCAGGCTGCACAAGAGCTTAAGCTGAACAATTCTTCCGAACTGGTACAGCGTATTGGTCAGGTGACGGCTGAGCTGAAAGAGAAAGACCGTGAAATCGAATCGCTGAACTCAAGGCTGGCGGATGTTCGTGTGGAAAGCCTTGTTCATTCGGCTCATGACGTAAAGGGTGTCAAGCTGATTGCCGCGGAAGTAGACGGCGTAGAACCGGCGATGCTGCGCATTATGTGCGACAAACTGCTGGGCTGTTCCCAAAACTGCGTTGCCGTATTAGCTGACGTAAACGGCAAAAAAGCGAACATCGCGGCCTGCGCAGGCAAAGAGGCACAGGCAAGAGGTGCGCACGCGGGCAAAATTGTCCGCGCAGTTGCAGCTATTGCGGGCGGCGGCGGCGGCGGCCGGGCCGACAGCGCCATGGCTGGTGCCAAAGACATTTCCAAGCTGGATGAAGCCCTTGCCGCATCAGAAAAAATCGTTGCGGACATGATAAAATAAGTCTATAATAAAAGCATCTGAGCAATTCAAACTCATAATGCAAAGGGGGTTCGGTATGGACTGCGTATTCTGCAAGATCGTCAAGGGAGAAATCCCGAGCCGCAAGGCTTATGAAGACGACAAGGTCCTGGCGTTTTATGACCTTCAGCCGCAGGCTCCAGTGCACATTCTTATTATCCCGAAAGAGCATATCGGCTCTGTGGCGGAAATTACGCCGCAGAACAGTTCGATTGTGGCGTATATTTACGAAATAGCTGCAAAACTCGCAAAAGAAAACCATCTGGATTCCGGTTACCGCATTGTCTGCAATGTAGGCAAAGACGGCGGCCAAACGGTGCCGCATCTGCATTTTCACCTGCTTGGCGGGCGCTCTATGAAGTGGCCTCCCGGCTGAGAACCGGCAGATTACCGAATTGATTTTTGAAAGGTCGTTTTGAACTGATGAGCGGAAAATACTATGAAATGACGATTGCCGGCTGCAAGCGTCAGCTTCCCATTTGCCCGATTGACGAGCACCTCGATATTGCCGGGTTTATTATGCTGGGCGATGTGGAACTTACAGAAAAAACAGCGGAAGAACTTCTGAAAAAATGCCCGGAGCATGACGTTGTTGTAACGGCGGAAACAAAGGGTATCCCGCTTTGCTACGAAATGGCGCGCCAAGGCTGCAGAAAATACGTTGTTGCGCGTAAGAGCGTAAAGGCCTATATGCGCAACCCAATTTCCGTTGAGGTCAAATCCATTACAACGGATCACCTGCAGAAGCTGTTCCTCTCCGAAGAAGATGAAAAACTCCTGCGCGGCAAGCGCGTGCTGATTGTTGACGATGTTATCAGCACCGGCGAATCTCTTGCCGCCATGGAAAAGCTGGTTGGTCTGTACGGCGGCAATATTGTAGGTCGTGCTGCTGTATTGGCTGAAGGCGACGCAAAAGACCGCAAGGACATTATCTACCTTGAGCCACTGCCGCTTTTCAAGAAGTAATTTCAGGCAATCTGCAAATTCGGGGGAATTTCTATGAAGCGGCCGCTTGTGTTGGTGGGTTTATGCTATCTGCTGACGCTGGCGGCCGCTGTTTCTTTTGGCGCTTCTGTTTCGGCAGTGCTGTTCTGGGTCTTGTTAGCCGCATTTGCAGCAACCCTTTTTTGGCAGCGAACCCGGCGTGCCGTTGTTTTTCCGCTGGCCTGCATTACTGCAGCGGCGGCACTTGGCGCATTTTGCATCTATTCACACGCCGCTGTAGAACCGCCCCGCACTTTGGATGGGAAAACCGTTGCGGTTCAGGGTACAGTCTGTGAACTGCCGCAGAAAAAGTATAACCGCTGGTACTACATCATCCGTGTGGATAAAATTGCGGGTACGGGAGTGCCTTCCGGTTTTAAAGTACGCCTTTCTTCGCAGGACGGCATAGACGCTGCGCCGTATTCGCGGGTTAGCGGAAATCTTCACTTCTTCCTTCCGTCGGGCGGCGAAGGTTTTTCTTCACGCAGCTATTATGCGTCCAAAGGGATTATGATGTCTGCGTATGTGCAGGGGCAGGGCGGCGTAACCGTCCTGCCGCCTGCCGAGAAACCGCCGTATTATTATGCGCTGCGGATGCGTCAGAAGCTGCTGCAGTCGGTGAAAGCCTTACTTCCGCCAGAAGAAGCGTCCCTAGTGAACGGTATCCTGCTGGGCGAGCAAAGCGGCCTTTCCGCAGAAACCGCCGCAAATTTCCGCACGGATGGCATTTCGCATATTCTTTCCGTTTCGGGGCTGCATTTGTCTGCCATAGCGCAGCTGCTGATTTTCCTTCTTCTGTTTCTGCGTGTGTCGAAAAGAACGGCGGCAATTACCGCTTCGCTTGGCGTCTTCGGGTTTATGGCGGTAACGTGTTTTGTGCCTTCCGTCACCCGCAGCGGCATTATGTGCCTGATGTGCCTTGCCGCACCGTTTTTCTCCCGCCGGGCTGACCCGCTGAATTCCCTGTGTACTGCCGCATTGTTCCTTTGCTTTGCAAACCCCTATGCCGCTGCGGACATCGGCCTGCTGCTTTCCTTTTTTGCAACGCTTGGTCTGGTGCTTTGTGCTGGGCCGATTGCAAATTTTCTGAACCGGAAGTTCGACCGGGTTCATTGGCTTAGCCCGCTTGTGCGTGCTGTCAACGGAATCCTTGCTACATCCGCCGCCGCTTCGCTTTTTACTCTGCCGATTATTCTGCTGAATTTCGGAACGGTTTCACTTGCGGCGCCTCTTGCAAATCTTCTGGAACTTTTTCCATCTACAGTACTGATTGTAACCGGTGCGGCTGCGGCGCTGTTTGGCCTTTTCCCTCAGACGTTCCTTGCTAAACCGTTCGCGCTTGCAGCAGGACTTACGGCAAAATATATGCAGCATTGCGCCGCGTGGATTGCCAGCCTGCCGTTTGCCAGTATTTCGGCTTCGCAGGAATTTGTGACGCTGTGGCTTGCCGGTACTATATTGCTTTTTGCCGTGGCGCTTGCGCTGGGCAAAGGGAAAAGGCTTTTTCCGCAGGCGGCCTGCCTTTCCGTAATTCTTCTGCTGACGGGGATTTTTTCCTTTCAGCTTTCGCGGCAGAATGTGACCCGGCTGACCGTAATGGATGTGGGCGATGGGGTTTCCGCGGTGCTTACCCGCGATGGTCACGCAGCGGTTATCGGGTGCAGGGACTATAACTCAGCGGGGCTTATTTCCTGTTTGAACAGCGAGAGCATCGGTCGGCTGGACTGCCTGGAAGTGCTTACGGAGCAGCGGGACGAGTTTTCCTGTGCTGCGGAAGCTGCTGACCGGTTTTTGCCGGTTCAGTTTGCCACGCAGCAGAAAAGTGCTGCGGATGGCTACCTGCAGGAAGCCGCTGCAAAAAGCAGCCACAGTACGCCGTTTGCCACAAGAGCGGAGATGAACCTGTGGAGCAATGTCAAAATAGAAACGCGTTATGGCAAAAAGGCTTCTGCCGTGCGGATTACAGCCTGCGGAACGACCATCGTTTTAGTTCCGAAAGGCGTCGGCAGCGGCCAGCTGCCGGAGGACTGGAACCAGCCGGACTTCCTTGTTACCGACAGCCCGACCGGCAGTGAGGAGTTTTCCCCAGCCTGCACCGTCTGCTCCGTGAGCCGCCGAATGCTGGAAAAATCATCGGGAAACATACAAAAGACCCGGGCAGTGTGGACGGCTGGGTATGGAAATATCGTATTGACCTTGAAAGACGGCCGCGCTGCTGCGGTTGGAAGGGAGCGCTAAATGCCGGAAATTACGGAAACCGAACTGAAAAAACAGATCGAGAAATCAGAGTTTGCACCCATGTATTTCCTGTATGGAGAAGAAAAATACATGGTGGGCTACTATGCGCAGAAGCTGATGCGGAAAGTATGCGCCGACGGCCCAAAAGACTTTAATCTTCAAAAGTTTGACGGCGGTGACGCCGGAATGGATCAGATTGCCGCAGCGGTAGAAGCCCTGCCCGTTATGGCAGAGCGAAAATGCGTTGCTGTTGCAAACCTGGATGTGAACGCCCTGCACGGTGCGGAATCGGAAAAGTTGTGGGAACTTCTTGCCGACCTGCCGGAAAGCTGCGTCCTCATTCTCTACCTGCTTTCGTTCGATTTTGATGAACGGCGTGACAAGAATTGGAAGAAGTTTCTGACGAAAGCGGGAAAATCCGGCATGTTGGTGCCGCTTCGCCGCCGTACGCCGCAGCAGATGGAAAAGTTGGTCTGTTCCGGCGCAAAAAAGCGCGGATGCGATATTTCCAAACTGAATGCCAGCCGCATGATGAAACTTTGCGGCAGCGATATGCAGACGGTGCTGAACGAGCTGGAAAAGCTGTGTGCCTATACGGAAAGCGGCGAAATTACCGCGCAAACGATAGATAAACTTGTAACGCAGAACCTGGAGGCCCGCGTTTTTGACCTTTCCAAAGCGATTCTTGCGGGAAACAGCGACCGAGCCTACCAGATTCTCGACCAACTTTTTTATCAGAATGAAGAACCTGTTTCGGTGCTTTCTGTACTTTCGGGCGCGTACCTGGACCTGTACCGTGTGAAGGTTTCCCTGCAGAGTGGATTTTCCGTTATGGAACCTGCCAAACATTACGATTATGCGCGCAAAGAGTTTCGCCTTACTAATGCGGAGCGGGATGTAAAGAAGTATTCGGACGAGATGCTGCACCAGAGCCTGCGAGCCTTGCTTGAAACCGATTACGCGCTGAAGAGCGCCCGCGGTGACCGGCGTATTGCCATGGAGAAGTTGATAGCCAATCTTATTTGGATTACCGAAAAGGAGAAAATGAATTGATTCACGTCAGGGAAGCAGTCATAGTAGAGGGAAAATATGATAAAATCAAACTTTCTTCCATCATCGACGGGATGATTCTTGAAACCGATGGTTTTCGCATTTTCAAGGATAAGGACCAAATGGCGCTTTTGCGGCGCTTGGCTGAAACGCGCGGCCTTGTTGTCTTGACCGACAGCGATTCTGCCGGTTTCTTAATCCGCCATTACCTCATGAGCTGTATCCCGCCGGAAAAAATCAAGAATGCTTATATCCCTGATATTTTTGGGAAAGAAAAGCGCAAGCCAAAACCTTCTAAAGAAGGCAAGCTCGGTGTGGAAGGCGTTCCGGCTGGGGTGATACTGGAAGCCCTGAAGCGTGCCGGCGTTTCGGCGGAAGCAAGCAATGAGCCTGCCGGGCGGCAGATTACAAAAACGGATCTTTATTTTGCTGGAATTTCCGGTGGGCCGCAGAGTGCGCAGAAGCGCAAAGCCCTGCTGCTGCGGTTGGGGCTCCCGGAACATCTTTCGACAAATTCCATGCCTCAGGTACTGAATTCCCTGCTAACTTTCGACGAATTTACAAAAATCACTTCAGAGTTATAAAAAATAGCACAGAATGGTTGACAAATTTGGTTTCGCGGTGATATAATACCAATGTTGCCTTTGAAAAACAGCAGCGTATGCGCGAGTGCTGGAATTGGCAGACAGGCACGTTTGAGGGGCGTGTGTTGTATGACGTATGGGTTCAAGTCCCATCTCGCGCACCAAAGAGAAAAGCCGTATGGGTACTGGAAAACCAGTGTCCATACGGCTTTTGCTTATTCCAATTTCCTGCGGCGAAAGCCGGCTGATTCCAGCCCGTTTTCCTTGCAGTGAGTGGGCCGCTATGGTATAATAATACGAAAAAGTGAAATTGTTTCGCAACAGAAAATGGGGGAGTTTCCGCTTGGCAGAGAAGAATCCGGAACGTATGCCTGCGCCGCAGCATCCGCAGGAATTTTATATGGAAGAAGTCGGGAAAATTATGCAGGTCCGCAGGCGCGGCACAGTGCCTATGGCATTTGTGCATACTTATGGGTGCCAGCAGAATGTTTCCGACAGCGAAAAAATAAAAGGCTTTCTCGCACAGATGGGCTTTTCCTTTACCGAGGAACCCGAGCAGGCTGATTTTATTCTGTTTAATACCTGTGCGGTGCGCGGCCACGCGGAAAATCGTGTGTTCGGCAATGTGGGCGCGCTGAAAGACCTTAAGCGCCGTCATCCGGCGGTCATAATTTCCGTCTGCGGCTGCATGATGGAGGAAAAAGGGGCTTCGGAGCATATGCGCCGGAAGTTCCCATTCGTAGGGCTTGTGTTTGGCACTCATGTTCTGCACCGTTTCCCAGAATTGCTTTGGACGGCGCTGACTGAAAGCCGCCGTGTTTTCGAGCAGGGCGACGACCAGGAAGACACCAGTATTGTGGAAGGCCTGCCTGTACGGCGCGACAGCAAAACCAAGGCTTGGATTACCGTAATGTATGGATGCAACAATTTTTGCTCATACTGCATTGTGCCTTATGTGCGCGGGCGTGAACGCAGCCGCGCGCCGGAAGAAATTCTAAAAGAATTCCGTGGCCTGGTAGCCGCAGGATATAAAGACATTACCCTTCTTGGGCAGAACGTGAACTCCTATGGCAAAAATCTCGAAAATCCCATCAGTTTTGCCCAGCTTCTGCGTATGCTGGATGCCGTTGACGGCGACTACCGCCTGCGCTTTATGACATCGCATCCGAAAGACGCTACGCATGAACTGATTGACGCCATGGCGGAGGGAAAGCACATCTGCCACCACCTGCATTTGCCGGTCCAGTCGGGCAGCGACCGGGTGCTGCAAGAGATGAACCGCCGCTACACGCGCGAAAAATATCTTGACCTTGTGGCCTATGCGCGGGAAAAAATGCCTGACCTTTCCATTACATCGGATATTATTGTCGGATTTCCGGGGGAAACTTATAAGGAATTCCGCGAAACCGTAAGTCTGATTCAGGAAGTGGGTTTTACTTCGCTTTTCACGTTTATTTATTCGCCGCGCGAAAGGACGGCTGCAGCCCGTATGCCTGACCCAGTTTCCGCAGAAGAAAAGTCAAAATGGTTGCAGGAACTTTGTGCCGAGCAGGAGAAAATTGCCGCTGTGCGCTGTGCGGGTGAAGTTGGAAAAACGCACCGCGTGCTTGTAGAGGGGAAAAGCCCGAAAACCGGTCTGCTTACCGGCCGCACGGGTGGCAATGTCATTGTGAATTTTCCTGGCGGCAAAGAAAATATCGGCAATTTTGCCGAGGTAAAGATAACTGCGGCGAGCAACTGGATTTTAGACGGCGAACTTGTTTCGCAGAACTAAAAATATATTTTAATAAGGAGATTTTTATGGACATCATTGAACAGGCGCGAGAGATTGGAAAATCAATTCAGCAGGATGACCGTTACCTAAAAATGCGGGTTGCTATTCAAAACGCGGATGAGGACAAAGACTTGCAGAACTTGATTGGCCAGTATAATCTGAAGCGTATTTCTATTCAGAATGAGATGCAGAAAGATGACCGCAGCGATGAAAAGCTGAAAGTGCTGCAGGGCGAGATGAACGCCGTGTATGACACTATTATGAAAAACCCCAACATGGATGCTTACAATAGTGCCCGCGACGAGTTTGCAAAGCTGATTCGCCGTGTGAACGCTATTATTGAGCAGAGCGCGAATGGCGCCGACCCGGAAACAGCGGATTATGAAGAGAGTGCCTGCACCGGCAACTGTTCTTCCTGCGGCGGCTGCCACTAAGTCGGAGGAAAACCTAAGGTAAATTATTCAGCGGAGGCGGTAAATTTGGCGGCACTTTCCCCTATGATGCAGCAGTATTTTGAAATGAAAAAGAAATATCCGGATACCATCCTTTTTTTCCGCCTCGGAGATTTTTATGAGATGTTTTACGACGACGCGAAGCTGGTTTCCAAAGAGCTGGAGCTTACGCTTACCGGGCGCGACTGCGGTCAGCCGGAGCGCGCGCCGATGTGCGGTATACCGTTCCACAGCTATGAAACGTATGTTGCAAAGCTGATAGCGAAGGGCTACAAGGTCGCCATCTGCGAACAGATGGAAGACCCGGCTCTTGCCAAGGGCCTTGTAAAGCGTGACATTATCCGCGTCATAACGCCTGGCACAGTGCTCGAAAGCAGTATGCTCGATGAAACGCGCAATAACTTCATTTGTTCGCTGAATGTGCAGGAAAAGTCCGCAGGCGTTTGCTTTGCAGATATTTCCACGGGGGAGCTTCATGCAACGTTATTATCCGCAAAAAGCACGTCGGCTCTTACAGAGAAACTGGAAAATGAGCTTTCTCGTTTTTCGCCGAAAGAAATTATTATCAGCGAGGGGACGCTTGACCTCGGCGGGTTGCCAAAGTTCATTAAAGAACGCTTGAACGCCAGCCTTGAACTTCTGGATGAGAAAAAGTTCAGCACCGAAGACGCCGCTCCCGCACTGGAAGAACAGTTTCACAAAACGCCGGAAGAACTGGAACTTACGGACAAACCCGAGGTTACCGGTGCCCTCGGCGCACTTCTCGGTTACCTAAAAGAAACAGAACGCACCGGCCTCGAAAGCATGGATGAAATAGACCTTTACAGCGGCGAGCAATACATGAAGCTGAACCTTACCACGCGCCGCAACCTGGAACTTCTGGAAACCATGCGCAACAAGGAAAAACGCGGTTCGCTTCTGTGGGTGCTTGACCGTACCCGCACGGCCATGGGCAAGCGCCTGATTCGCAGCTGGGTGGAGCGCCCGCTGCTGAACCCCGCGAAAATCAGCCGCCGCCTGAACGCCGTTGAAGAATTGACGAAAGACAGCATTCTGCGCGACAGTATTTCAGAGCAGCTTTACGGGATTCACGACCTGGAGCGCCTCATGGCACGCATCGTGTACGGCTCTGCAAACGGCCGCGAACTGCGCAGTTTGGCGGATGCAGCGGGCCGCCTGCCAACGCTGAAAAATCTTCTGAAAAACTGCAAGTCTGACCTGCTGAGCCGTATTTACCGCGAGATTGACGGCCTCGAAGATATTCGCAGTTTAATTGACCGCGCTATTGTGGACGAACCGCCGTTTTCCATCCGCGAAGGCGGCATGATTAAACCCGGTTTCAGCGAAGAACTTGACTTGCTGAAGGGCGACATGAAAGACGGCCGCGGGGTTATTGCTAAAATTGAGGCACAGGAACGCGAAAAAACCGGAATACCCAAATTGAAAGTCGGCTACAACCGCGTTTTCGGCTATTACATAGAAATTGCGAATGCCTACAAAAATCAGGCACCGCCGGAGTATATCCGTAAGCAGACCCTCACAAACTGCGAGCGGTTTATAACGCCGGAGCTGAAAGAGCTGGAAGGGCGTATTCTCGGCGCACACGACAAATCCGTACAGCTGGAGTATGAGCTTTTCGATTCCGTGCGGAAAAAATCCGCAGAGCAGAGAGAACGTGTTCAAAAGACGGCGCAGGCTGTGGCGCAGCTTGACGTTCTTCTTTCTTTCGCGCAGGTTTCCGTTGACCGGAATTACACAAGGCCCACGGTAAATCTCAACGGTAAGATTATTTTGAAAGAAAGCCGCCACCCCGTTGTGGAAGCACTTTCTGAAGAGCCTTTTGTGCCGAACGACGTCCTGCTCGACAAAGACGAAAACCGCGTGGCGATTATTACCGGACCGAATATGGCAGGCAAATCAACTTATATGCGCCAGATTGCGCTGATTGTTATTCTGGCGCAGATTGGCTGTTTTGTGCCGGCTGCGAGTGCGGAAATCGGCATAACGGACGCTATTTTTACCCGTGTGGGCGCCTCGGATGATCTGACGGCGGGCCAGTCCACGTTTATGGTGGAAATGGCCGAGGTTGCCGACATTGTGAAGAATGCCACGGCCGACAGCCTCCTGATTCTTGATGAAATCGGCCGCGGGACTTCTACATATGACGGCATGAGCATTGCCCGCGCTGTTTTGGAATTTGTCGCCAACAAAAAACTGCTGGGGGCAAAAACGCTTTTCGCCACGCATTACCATGAGCTGACCGCGCTGGAGGAAAAAATCCCAGGTGTTAAAAACTACAACATTGCGGTAAAGAAGCGCGGGGACGATATTACCTTTCTGCGGCGCATTGTGCGCGGCGGCGCGGATGACAGCTACGGCATAGAGGTTGCAAAACTTGCGGGCGTTCCGAATAAAATCATTACCAGGGCAAAACAGATTCTGGCGGAAATCAATGAGGGGAAAGATGTTTCTCTGCCAAAAGGGCATACCGTGAAGCAGGCGGAGGATGAGCCAATGCAGATTGCGCTCACGCCGCCGAACGAAACAGAAGTTATGGAAAAGCTGCGGACGCTTGACGTCAATACTCTTACGCCAATCGAGTGCATGAACACACTGTTTGAGCTGTGCGGTCTGGCAAAGAAAAGCTGAAGAACATTTTTAGGGGTAAAGGAGAAATTGCGTGGAAAGGGCTCAGTTGGAAGCAATCCTGCAAAAAGAGCTTTCCGGTCAGAAAGACAGCTGCGGCCGGGGCGAATGGACTTTAGACCATTGTCTGCGCACAGCGCACATTGCGGTTCGCCTGCGGCAGTTAACCGGGAAATCTGCAAAGCTGAATGACCTTATTTATACAGCGGGCCTGTTCCATGATATTGCACATGACAGCACGGCTCATGACCAGCATGAAGCAGCCGGTGCACGGCGGACGGAAGAACTGCTGAAAGAAATTCTTCCAGCTGCTTTTTTGAAACGCGTTACGGCTATTATTGCCGTGCACGATGACCGCCGCCCAGATGACGGTCGCGACGACGCCACTCACCTTGTGCAGGATGCGGATTTACTGGATCATTTTGGAACGGCGCGCATCTGGGCCGAATTTGGTTTTGCTGCGAAGCATGGCATGCGTTTGGAACAGTCCCTCTGCCGCCTGATGCTTTCCCAGCGGAAGCGGGGGCTGTACTGCCAAATCCTTCATTATGATGTTTCACGGCGGGAAATTATTCGTCGGCTCGATTATGAAACTGTGTTTGCAGAGCTTGCCTGTGCGGAGTCCTGCGGTGAGTTCCGCCTGGAAGAATCAGCAGAAAAGGGAGCGGGTGAAGATGCCGAAAATCAATGTACTGGATAAGCACTTAGCCGACTTAATAGCCGCCGGGGAAGTGGTGGAACGCCCGGCTTCTGTTATTAAGGAGCTTGTGGAGAATTCTATTGATGCGGGTGCTTCTGCCGTTACGGTTGAAATTAAAAACGGCGGCGTTACGTTCCTGCGTGTTTCGGACAGCGGCTGCGGCATTTCGCGGGAAGATGTTCCCACAGCTTTCCTGAGCCACGCCACAAGTAAAATTTCCGGAAAAGATGACCTTGGTTCCATTGCGACGCTTGGGTTTCGCGGCGAGGCACTTGCTTCCATTGCTGCTGTTTCCCATGTGGAGCTTCTGACGCGCACGGCTGGGGAGTTGGCCGGTACACGCTATGGAATTGACGGCGGCGGCGAGCAGTTCTGTGAAGATGCAGGGTGCGCCGAGGGAACGGCTATTACGGTGCGCGACCTTTTTTACAATACGCCTGCCCGCATGAAATTCCTGAAAAAAGATGTGACCGAGGGCAACGCCTCTGCCGCCGTTGTGGAGAAGGAAGCGCTGGCACACCCTGAAATTTCATTCCGATTTGTGCGCGATGGCCGCGAAACCTTACATACGCCGGGCGATGGAAACCTGAAGTCCGCCGTCTATGCAGTTTTCGGCAAACAGTTTACTTCCGGCCTGATACCGCTTGAGTATGAACTGAACGGCGTAAAGGTCTCCGGCTTTGTCAGCAGCCCGGCCGCAGCCCGCCCGAACCGCAGTATGCAGAACTTCTTTATCAACGGCCGCTATGTGAAGAGCCGCACCGCTATGGTTGCGCTGGAAGAAGGCTTCAAAGGTTCCCTGATGGTCGGTAAAGTTCCGGCCTGCGTTCTGCATCTTGCTGTCCCGTACGGCGCGGTGGATGTCAATGTGCATCCGGCAAAAATCGAAGTCCGCTTTCTGAACGAAAAGCCTATTTTTGACGCAGTCTACCATGGAACGAAAGCAGCTTTGAACAAAGGTGACACACCTCATGTCATGAAGCTTGCCGACCCTGCCGCTCCGCTTTTTCACCATACGGAGCATCCGGTGGAACAGCTGCATTTTGCACCGGCTTCTGAACCGAAGCCGCCAGCGTTTTCAGCTTGTGCCGTTTCACCCGTTCCTGCAACGCCGGTGGAGCGGAGCAGTTCAGCACCGGCAGCACTTAGCCATATGCCTGCACTCCGCGCCGTGCCGGTTGCACCAGACATCGAGTGCGATGAAGAGGATGAAACTGAACCTCTCCCACAGGAAAATGGTTCCAACCCGGAAAAATCCGCCCCGGTTTCTCAAAATGTTCCGCAGCAGGCGGCTCCGGTGCAGACTTCAGAGTCCGTACCGAAAGTATCGGAGAAGTTTGTTGGCGAAGCGTTTGGCACTTACATTATTTTGCAGCGCGGCGACAATTTGATTTTTGTCGATAAGCACGCTGCACACGAACGGCTGCTCTATGAAAAACTGCGGGCGCAAGGCGGAAAAAGCGACCGTCAAATGCTTCTGGAGCCGGTTTCCGTTACCCTTTCGCAGAACGAATATTCTGCGGTGCTGAATTCGCTTGATGTTTGTGCCGAAGCCGGGTTTGAAATTGAAGACTTTGGCGGCGGAACTGTGTTGGTGCGCAGCGCGCCGATGATTTTGGGCGGAAGCAGTGTGGCGGAGGCCGTTATGGAGATCGCCGGGTACCTTGCTTCCTGCAAAACCGACCTTACGACGGAAAAAGTAGACTGGCTTTACCACAACGTGGCCTGCCGTGCCGCCATTAAGGCGGGGGACACGTCTTCGCCGGAAGAACTGATGCACCTTGTGGACCTTGTGGAAGCGGAAAATGTTCGTTACTGCCCACACGGCAGGCCGGTGTTTTACCTGCTGCCGCGCAAAGAACTGGAAAAGCAGTTCGGGAGGATTCCGTAATGGCGAAAATACCGGTTGCGGCGGTCGTCGGCCCGACGGCAACCGGAAAGACGCGCCTTGCGGTGCAGCTTGCCTTTCACTTCGGCGGTGAAGTGGTTTCGGCAGACTCCATGCAGATTTACAAAGGGCTAAACATTGGCACCGCAAAGCCAACAAAAGAGGAAATGTGCGGCGTTCCGCACCACCTAATTGATTTTTTGGACCCTGCGGAACCGTTCAGCGTGGCCGACTATGTGGGGCTTGCCGCAAAGTGTATCGAGGAGATTCACGGGCGCGGAAAGCTCCCAATCCTGGTGGGGGGAACGGGGCTTTATGTTCGTTCCCTTCTTTCCAATCTCAGCTTTTCACCGCAGGGGCATGATGAAGCTTTGCGGGAACACCTTCGCAAAAAGGCGGAAACGGAGGGGCCGGCTTCCCTCATGGAAGAACTTCGTTCTTTCGACCCGGAGTCTGCGGAGCGAATTGAACCGAACAATCTTGCGCGTGTGATACGTGCCATTGAAATTTACCGTGTGACCGGCGTTACCATGACGGAACAGAACCGCCGCTCCAGAGAAGCTCCTTCGCCGTACGACGATGTGGTGATTGGCCTTACTTACCGCGACCGCGGCAAACTTTACAGCGCCATTGACCGCCGTGTGGATAGTATGATGCAGGCAGGCCTGCTGAGGGAAGCGGAAACGGTCTTTCATATGCCGCATTCTCAAACGGCGGCGCAGGCAATCGGCTACAAGGAATTTTTTCCTTATTTTCGCCGGGAGTGTTCCCTCGAAGATACAGTGGCGGCGGTCAAGCAGGAAAGCCGGAGGTACGCCAAACGCCAGCTGACGTGGTTTCGGCGTGATGCAAAGGTACAGTGGCTTTTTGTTGACGAATGTAGCAGCTTTTCAGAGCTGCTGTCCCATGCCTGTATGATACTGGAAGGGAAGGAGTGGAAGTTATGAACAGTCCGGTGCTGAAACGCATTGCCTCCAGTTTGATTGCCGTACTTCTGCTGGTTTATGTGGGCTACCAAATTTACCGTTCTCACTATTCTTCGGTTAAGACGGAAATGTCTATTTATTTTACTGCTTCCAATTCCATAGAAACACCCGTTGTGGCACTGCGGCGTGAGGTGCTTTTAACCCCTTCTATAACGGGGGGTGCGGTAGATTATTCCGTCAGTTCGGGCGACCGGGTTTCCAAAGACGGTGTCATCGCACAAATTTACAAAGATGAATCTCAGATAACGGCAAAGCATCAGCTGGAAGATACCGACCGCGCCATTACTCAGCTGCAGAATCTGCAGCAGCCAGGCAATACCTATTCTTTTAACCCGGACACCGCCAACGGGCGAATCTGCCAGCAGCTTTCACAGATTCTTGGCAAGGCGCGTTCCGGCGACTTATCAGAAGCGGAAAACGACAAAAGCAGCTTGCTCAGTTTGTTGAACGAAAAGCAGATAGCGGCTGGTCAGGTTAAAAATTTCAGCGCGAAAATCAGCGCGCTTCAGGCGCAGCACAAAACTCTGGCGGCGGAGGCCGGAAGCCCTGTTAACTCAATCCGCTCGCCTGCGGCAGGCTATTTTATAGGTTCTGCGGATGGCCTTGAGAATGCCTACGATTTGTCCAAGATTGATTCCATTACCTGCAGCGATGTCAAAAGGCTGCAGAATCTGAAAGCTTCCAGTGTACAGGGCGCCATTGGGAAAATCAGCTGTGACTTTGACTGGTACCTGGTTTGTACGGTTCCTTACGACCGCTTGGCTGCCTTAAAGCAGGTAGACACCGATGAAACAGTTTCCGTCCGTTTTCCGTTCGTTTCCGGTGTTGCCGTTCCCGCTTCCGTTGAGGCAATCAACCAGTCGGGGGCAAATTCTGAAGCTGCGGTTGTGCTGAAGTGCCAGGGATTGAGCTCGGAGCTTGCGGGAATCCGGCATGAAGCCGCAGACATTTCTATAAAAGAATATAATGGCCTGCGCGTGAGTCAAAAGGCCATTCATTACGAAACGAAGACCGGCAAGTTGAAGGATGCTTCCGGAAAAGTCACAAAGGTGACAAAAGAAGTGGAAGGCGTCTATGTGCTGCATGGCAATCAGCTGAACTTTCGGCAGATTGTTCCACAGCTCAGCACCGACAGCTATGTTATCTGTGACCCGCATCCGGACCCAGACAGCCTTTTAACCGACGAAACCGTAAAACTTTATGACGAAGTTGTTGTGGAAGGGACTGATTTGTATGACGGAAAAGTTGTCAAGTGATTTGGAGCACCGCTTTCGCGATGTAGAGGAAAATTTAAAGGCAATACGCGAAAATATTGCGCAGGCTGCGGTTCAGTCGGGCCGAAAGCCGGAAGACATTACGCTTCTTGCCGCAACGAAGACGGTTCCTGTGGAAGTGATAAACCACAGCATCGAGCTTGGCGTTGACTGCATTGGCGAAAACAAAGTGCAGGAGCTTAACGAAAAATACGATTCGTACCTGCTTGACCGGTGCAGGCTTCACTTTATTGGCCACCTGCAGGTGAATAAGGTAAAGTATCTCATTGGCCGCGTTGCCATGATTCAGTCTGTTGACAGTGAAAAGCTAGCAAAAGAAATCTCCAGGCTGAGCCTTAAGCACAATGTCGTAACCGATGTTTTGCTGGAAGTCAACATTGGCCGGGAAGAAAATAAATCCGGCGTTCTTCCGGAAGCTTTGCCGGAACTGCTCGAAAAAGTTTCGGTTCTGCCTGCCGTTCGAGTGCGCGGCCTTATGGCAATTCCTCCGGCCGGGGCGCCTACAAAAGAAACAAATGATTATTTTTTACAAATGAATAAATATTTTATTGACACCAAGGGCAAAAGAATAGATAATGTACATATGGATTATCTTTCAATGGGGATGTCGGCCGACTATGCGCAGGCTGTGCGTGCCGGCGCAAATATGGTCCGCATTGGAACGGCTCTTTACGGGTCACGAAATTATCAGAAAGACTAAATTGAAAAGACAGGGGGAATAGTCAAATGGCAGGACTTGTTGAACAATTTAAGCATATGTGGAATGCACCGGAAGATGAATATGAAGAAGGCGACGGCGACTATGATTATGAAGAGGACAGTGCCGAGGAAAGCCCCAGTGCTTCCGCGCAGGGCCGGGAGCCTATATCGGCTCCCGCTGCACGGGAAAATGTTCGGCGTGCACCAGTCGTGAATTCCGGCAGCAAAGTCGTCAACATTCATGCAACCGCTCAGCTGCAGGTTGTTCTGTTCAAACCGGAGCATTTTGGGGAAGACATCTGCAACATCGCCGACGAACTGTTAAAAATGCATACCGTTGTGCTGAATCTTGAAACTACCGAAAAGGAAGCTTCCCGCCGTATTATCGATTTTCTGAGTGGCGTTGCCTATGCAAACGGCGGAAAAATCAAGCGCGTAGCCACAAAGACCTTTATCATTACGCCTTACAACGTCGACCTTACCGGCGAAGACGTGATGGATGAGCTGGAAAACAATGGTGTCTATTTCTGATGATGAACCGCGTTTCCGGGCAAAATGACCTTTTGAAAGCGCGAGTGGCCGACGCAGTCAGGTTGGTGGAAAACGGCGGCCAGCCGCGTTTTGTTGGTTTTCTTGATGAGCGGGAAGCAAAAATAGTTGCCCGCTTAGTGGAACATACCCCGCAGGAGCATCTTCTGCTTTGGGGAGGGTTCTCTGAAGCGGAACGCGTCATCTTCGGCGCATTCCCAGATTTTTCAGCTCCAGATCCAGCTGCATTTCCGATTTCTGCATTTACCGTTTCGTTCCGAAAGCAGGACACTCTGACGCACCGTGATTTTCTTGGTGCACTGCTTCATGCGGGGATAGAACGCCCTTCGCTTGGCGATATTCTTGTAGAGCCAGGCCGTGCCGTCGTTTTTTGCCGCCGTGAAATTTCCACCTTTCTTCTTACACAGGTTGAAAAGATTGGCGGAGTTGGAGTCCATATTTCGGAAGGATGCCAGTTGCCATTGCCTGCGGCACACCATTTTGCTGAGTTTTCGGCAGTTGTTGCTTCCGCAAGGCTCGATTGCCTGACGGCGGCAGCTGTAGGGATAAGCCGCGAGAAGGCGGCGCAGATGATACGCGCACAGTTGGTGGAAGTTAATCATGAACTTGTTTCGTTGCCAGCGGCGGAAATGCGTGAGGGCGACATTCTTTCTGTTCATGGAAAAGGCCGCTTCATCTTTGACCGCCTCGGTCCTTTCACAAAAAAAGGCAGATTAAGTATAGCTGGGAGAAAATTTGTTTAGCGGGGTGAATTACTTATGCTTACTTTGAACGACATTATTAATGCTGGTTTTCGCAAATCCGGTTTTTCCGGTTACCGTATGGACGATGTGGATGCTTTTATTGACCGTGTGAAGGAGTCTTATGAAGAACTGCTGAAAAAGACTTCGGATACGGAAGCAAGTCTGGAAAAACTTCGTGCGGATGGGCTGCAGAACGCTGAAAAAGTTAGAGATTTATCGCAGAAACTTGAAGTGTTCCGTTCGCAGGAAGATGAGATTAAGGATGCACTTATCAGTGCGAAAAAAGCCAGTGAGACTTCAAAAAAAGAGGCACAGCTTGCGGCCAATTCCATTTTGCAAGAGGCTCAGTTAAAAGCTGACAGCGCCGTAAAGCAGGCTTCACAGCAAGAGGAAAGCATTCTGAAAGAGGCCAGCCAGAAGGCACAGGCTATTGTTCTGGATGCCAAGGCAAAAGCCAACAATCTTGTTTCCGACACGAGCCGTCAGATCATTGAGCAGAAGCAGGAGCAGGAACAGCTGGTAAATGCTGCGGCTGAGTTCCGTGAAAAACTGCTGAGCCTTTACAAAGAGCATCTTACGCTGATTAACCAGCTTCCACATAAAAAGTCTTTGCCAAAGACGAAGCTTACAGACAGCACAGAAGAGAATGCGGCAAATGATGCCCCAAAAGCTTTGGAAACAGCGGCTCACAGCGATGATGTTCCGCCTGCCCCACAGGGGGGAAAAGTGCGCTCTGCCATTCAGCCGGATTTGGGTGAACCGGTTCGTTCCGCGATTCAGCCGAATCTGGACGGAAAGGTTCCTTTTGACGGTGACTTGAATCAAACCGGCAAAGCAGCTGCAGCCGAGCAACAGCCGGAGACTGCTGCGAACATTCCTTTCAGCGTTCAGCCGAATGCGGATGAAGAAAGTGCTGAAAGTCCGAAAGGAAAGTCCCCCAGTGTGCCAGCCGAACCAGCTGCGGACGATGATGACATTGTTCCGGAGCCGGAAAGTGCAATTTACAATTCCATTCCGCAGGAGCCGCGCCCAACACCGCCTCAGACACTCGATGGTTCTGATGATGGACGGCAGCCCACTATTTCGAATTTTGACAATTAATGCTGACCCTGCGACAACATCTTAGAGGAGAGAGAAACTGATGGATTATAAAAGTACCTTGAATCTGCCAAAAACCGATTTCCCCATGCAGGCTGGTTTACCAAAGCATGAGCCGGAAATGCTGAAAGCATGGCAGGACGAAGAAGTCTATGAAAATTTAATGAAGAAAAACGAAGGCAGGCCCCTTTATGTTCTGCATGACGGCCCGCCATATGCGAACGGAAATATCCATCTTGGAACCGCTCTCAATAAGGTGCTGAAAGATATTATCGTTCGGTACCGGAACATGTCCGGCTTTCAGGCTCCGTATGTACCAGGCTGGGATACGCATGGCCTCCCGACGGAACTGAAAGCCCGCAAAAAAGCCGGTGTTGAAAATTCTACCACAATTTCCGACATTGAGCTTCGCAAAATCTGCCGCGAATTTGCCCTTGGCTACTTGAATGACCAGAGAGAGGAGTTCATGCGCCTTGGCGGCATTGGTGACTGGCAGCATCCTTACGTCACGCTGACTCACGATTTCGAAGCAAAACAGGTTGAAATTTTTTCCGAGATGGCACAGAAAGGTCTTATCTACAAAGGCCTGAAGCCGGTTTACTGGTGCCCATCCTGCGAAACAGCACTTGCTGAAGCAGAAATTGAGTACAGCAATGATCCCTGCGACTCCATTTATGTAAAATTCCGTGTTACCGATGACAAGGGCGTTTTCTCAGCAAAAGGAATTAACCCGAATCAGGTTTTCTTCGTAATCTGGACGACAACCACTTGGACGATGCCGGCAAACGTTGCTATCTGTCTTGGCCCTGAGTTTGAGTATTCTCTGATTCAGTGCGGCGACGAGTATTACGTTATGGCGACAGCCTTATATGAGGAAGCAATGAAGGCCGCCGAAAAGACGGACTACAAAGTCGTTGCAACGTTTAAAGGCTCCGAACTGGAGTATATTAAGACGGCACATCCGTTCCTGGACCGCACATCGCTTATTATCCTGGGCGACCATGTAACATTGGAAAGCGGCACGGGCTGCGTCCATACCGCACCGGGACACGGCGTTGACGACTACAATGTCTGCCATGACCATTACCCAGAGCTTCCGATTATTGTTCCGGTTGACGCGCACGGCAGAATGACGGACGAAGCCGGAAAGCAATTCAGCGGCCTTACAACAGCGGAAGCCAACAAGGCAATTCTGAAGCATCTGGATGAAATTGGCGCACTGTTTGCCGTTAAGCATATTGTTCACCAGTACCCGCATTGCTGGCGCTGCAAAAAGCCGGTTTTGTTCCGTGCAACAGAACAATGGTTCTGTTCTGTAGACGCTATTAAAGATAAGGCAGTGGAGGAAATCAACAAGGTTCAGTGGGTTCCGGCCTGGGGACGTGAACGCATTACTTCCATGGTGCGCGAACGCAATGACTGGTGCATTTCGCGTCAGCGCCGCTGGGGTGTGCCGATTCCGATTTTCTATTGCAAAGACTGCGGCGAACCGCTGATTTCCAAAGAAGCGATGGCAGCTGTTTCCAAGCTGTTTGCTAAAGAAGGCTCCGATTCCTGGTATACCCGGAAGGTTGAAGAAATTCTGCCGGCGGGTACCAAATGCCCAAAGTGCGGCTGCACCGAATTCACCAAAGAGCACGATATTATGGACGTCTGGTTCGATTCCGGCTGTTCGCATGCTGCTGTTGCAGACCAGAGACCGGAACTCCATTGGCCGGCTGACCTGTACCTGGAAGGTGCTGATCAGTACCGCGGCTGGTTCCAGTCTTCTCTGCTTACTTCTGTGGCATGGCGCGGGAAAGCACCGTATAAGGCAGTCGTTACCCACGGCTGGGTTGTAGACGGCGAAGGCCGTAAAATGTCGAAATCGCTTGGAAACGGAATTGACCCTTCCGAAGTTGTCAACAAATACGGTGCGGATATTCTTCGCCTGTGGGTTGCATCTTCCGACTATCATGCGGACATCCGCATTTCGCCGGCAATTCTGAAACAGCTTTCCGATGCTTACCGTAAGATTCGTAATACCGCACGCTTCATGCTGGGCAACCTTTCAGATTTTAACCCGGATACCGATATGGTTCCGTCCGAAAAGCTGGAGCCGCTTGACCGTTGGGCGCTGAACCGTTTCAACGGGTTGATTGCGGAGTGCGACAAGGGTTACGAGTCGTTTGAATTCCACGAATCCTGCCATGCAATTCATAATTTCTGCGTGGTGGATATGTCAAGTTTCTACCTTGATGTTTTAAAGGACCGCCTGTATGTGGAAAAGCCCGAAAGCGAAACACGCCGTGCGGCTCAGACTGCCATGTTCCTGATTCTTGATGGTATGGCGCGTCTTGTTACGCCAATTCTGGCATTTACTTCGGATGAAATCTGGAGGAGTATGCCGCACACGAAAGAGGAAGATGCACGCCGTGTTATTTATAACGACATGCCAAAGCCGGTAAAAGTTGATGCCGACGCCTCTTTTGTTGCACAGTGGGACAAGATTCATCTTCTGCGCAACGATGTTAAGAAAGCGCTGGAGATTGCCCGTAAAGAAAAGACTATTGGCTCTTCCTTAGATGCAAAAGTAGAACTGCACTGCACCGGTGAGCTTTACAGTTTTGTAAAATCTGTTGAAAGCGTTCTACCGGCTATTCTGATTGTTTCGCAGGTCGAAACAACGGAAGGCGGGCAAGGCACTTTCAAAGGCGAGGAACTTGCGGATCTTTCCGTAACGGTTTCGCACGCCGAAGGCGAAAAATGTGCGCGCTGCTGGAGTTACAGCCACACGGTAGGAAGCGATCCGGATCACCCGGATGTTTGCGCCCGCTGTGCGGAAATCCTGAAGAAATAATCGGCGGGGGAGGACTTAACGGTCCTCCCCCATTTCAAAAGAAAAGATCGGAGAAGGTGTTCCTTTGGCTTTTGTAGCATTGCTGCTTTCCCTGCTGTTTGCCGCGGCTGACCAACTGTTTAAATTTTTGGTTGTGCGCGACATCAAGCCGGTGGGCTCCAAAACAATTTTTAATGGATTCTTAAGCTTTGACTATACCGAAAATACCGGCGCGGCTTTCAGTATGATGCAGGGAGGCCGGTGGATTTTCATTGGCATCACCACGGTTATCTGTATCCTTTTGATTATATCGATGTTCTGTTATTCCGGGCACGAATTCTTTTCGTGGGCTGCTTCGGTCCTGATTGTCGGCGGTGGCATTGGAAATATGATTGACCGGGTTCTGCATGGTTACGTTGTGGACTACATCCATATTTCATTTTTCCCGGCAATCTTTAATTTTGGTGACTGCTGTGTGACGATTGGTGCGCTGTTCCTGATTCTCCATGTGCTGTTTTTCACGGGGAATGACAAGACGGAGCGGGTAATGCGGACAAAATAGTATGAATCGTATTACGCTGAATGTACAGGAGCCGGATGCAAATGTCCGGCTTGACAAATACATTGGGGAACATGGAGAAGGCCTCACACGTTCTGCAGCTGAAAAGCTTATTGCGCAGGGCGGCGTTTCTGTAAACGGAAAGCAGCAGCAAAAAAGCTGCCGCTGCGCCGCCGGCGACGTGATCGAGGTTCTTGTGCCGGATCCCGTGCCGCTTACCGTAAAGCCGGAGCCTATTCCGCTTGTCATTCCTTATGAGGATGACGACCTGCTTGTTGTCAACAAGCCGAAGGGCATGGTGGTCCATCCGGCGCCCGGCCATGCGGACGGCACACTGGTCAATGCCCTGCTGGCTCACTGTGGAAGTTCGCTTTCCGGCATTAACGGCGTTATGCGCCCCGGTATTGTGCATCGTATTGACAAAGACACAAGCGGCCTGCTGATTGTTGCGAAGAACGATTTTGCGCACCGCAGCCTTGCCGCACAGATTAAGGTGCATAGCTTTACCCGCATTTATGAGGCTGTCGTAATAGGAAACCTGAAAGATGATGCGGGCACGGTAGATGCACCCATTGGCCGTCATCCGACGGAACGAAAAAAGATGGCGGTAACAGAAAAGAATTCCCGCCGTGCCGTTACGCATTACGAAGTCGTGAAGCGCTATAAAGGCTACACACAGGTTCGCCTGAAGCTGGACACGGGGCGCACCCACCAAATCCGCGTTCATATGGCTTACCTTGGCCATCCCGTCGCAGGTGATACGGTCTATGGCCCGAAAAAACCAGTTTCTGGCCTTGCCGGGCAGTGCCTTCATGCGCGTGTAATCGGTTTCCGCCATCCGCGTGACGGGCGTTATGTTGAAATTACAAGTGACCTTCCACAGTATTTTACGGATTTTCTTGCCCGCCTGACTCCGGCCTGAAATCCATGGAAGGCTGCTTTTATGGAAGTGAGCAATTTGGAAGAGAAACAGTCCCAGCAGATACGCTGTTTGGTAGTGCTGGCGGCTGTTCTCTGCGCTTTGCTGATTGGTTATAATGCGTTTTATGTTCCGGATGCGCCGCTTTCGGAACCGCAGGTTACGGCGGATGTCTCATCCCAGTCAGAAGCTTATGTGCCACACTCTGCCGGAACAGGCAGCTCAAAGTCCTCATCTTCAGCGAAAAGCGGAGGGAGAGTCAATATTAACACGGCGTCGGCTTCTCAGCTGAGCCAAAAGCTGCCGGGAATTGGCAACGGCATTGCCCAAAGAATTGTTTCGTACCGGGAGCAGCATGGTTTGTTCCGCTCTGTGGAGGACATCCGGAAGGTGCCCGGCATTGGAGAAAAAAAGTATGAGAAAATTAAGGGCTTGATTATGATTCAGTAAGCCAGAAAAATATTTTACTCCCTGCAACTGGAAAAACAGTTGCGTGTTTCCCGTTTTCATGATAAGATAAAACTACTTTTAGTCTAGGGAAAGGGGGAGAACAGGATGATATTTTATATCTGGCTCGGCGTTATTATCCTTGCGGCTCTTGCGGAGATGGCGACAACACAGCTCGTTTCCATCTGGTTTGCCGCAGGTGGCATTGGCGCTTTGATTGCCTGCGCTGCAGGCGCTTCACTCCCTTTGCAGATTGCAGTTTTTGTCTTGATTACCGCGGTGACGCTTGCGTTTACCCGGCCGCTTGTTAAGAAGGCGCTCACGGTGCGGAAAACCAGTACGAACGCCGACCGCTATATTGGCAGAGTTGCAGTTGTTACAGTCGAAATCAACAATACCCTTGGTACCGGGCAGGTTAATGTGCTTGGCAGCATTTGGATGGCACGTTCTTCCGATGGTTCGATTATTCCCGTAGGGCAGCATGCTCTTGTAGAAGAAATCGAAGGGGTAAAATTGATTGTTCGTGCGCAAAATAACTGATGAATTGAGAGAGGGAGAAGATTATGGACGCCTTTATTGTTTTCCTTGTGCTGTTAATCCTGATTATTATACTCCTCATAGCCAATGTGAAAGTAGTTCCGCAGGCGCACGCCTTTGTTATTGAGCGCCTTGGCGCTTACCAGACTACTTGGAGCACCGGCCTGCATTTTAAACTGCCGTTTTTTGACCGCATCGCCAAAAAGGTTTCGCTCAAAGAACAGGTCATTGACTTTCCGCCGCAGCCTGTTATCACTAAAGATAATGTTACCATGCAGATTGACACGGTTGTTTATTTCCAGATTACGGATTCTAAACTTTATGCTTATGGTGTAGAGCGTCCGCTTTCTGCAATCGAAAACCTTTCCGCCACTACACTGCGTAACATCATTGGTGAGCTGGAGCTTGACCATACCCTCACTTCGCGCGATGTTATCAATGCTAAAATCCGCACCGTCCTTGATGAAGCGACGGATGCCTGGGGCATTAAGGTCAACCGTGTGGAGCTGAAAAATATTATTCCGCCGCGCGAGATTCAGGAATCCATGGAGAAACAGATGAAAGCCGAGCGGGAACGCCGTGCCCAGATCCTTACGGCGGAAGGCGAAAAGAGCAGCGCTATTCTGGTTGCCGAAGGACAAAAAGAGTCCAAAATTCTGCAGGCAGAGGCTGCAAAGGAAGCCAAAATCCGCGAAGCACAGGGCGAAGCGGAAGCTATCACATTGGTTCAGCAGGCTACAGCAAACAGTATTAAACTGTTAAATGAAGCAAACCCGACGGAAGCGGTGATTGCCTTGAGAAGCCTCGAAGCTTTCAGCAAAGCGGCAGACGGCAGGGCAACAAAGATTATTATCCCGTCGCAGATTCAGTCGCTGGCAGGTCTTGCTACATCTCTGAAAGAGCTTGTAGTGGACGATGTGAAACCGGAAGACAAACCTTTGAATCCTCAGAAGACCGGGCCGGATGGGCAGCAAAAGTAATGAAAAATCCGCAGATAGTGCAAAATTATCTGCGGATTTTTTCATTTTTTCGTCACAGAACAGCGGGCAATATTTAGAACCCTTTTCATCGCTGCAAAAAAGGAGCCGGTAAACGGGCTTTACGGGTTTCCTTTTTATATTATTTCTGTATTCACAGCAAAAGAAAGCAGAGGAGAGAGATAAAATGGCAGAGCACAAAAAGGTAGCCGTAATTATGGGAAGCGACAGCGATTTTCCGGTAGTTTCCGCTGCCGTAAAAGAACTGAAGTCTTTCGGCATCCCTGTAGAAACACATGTTATTTCAGCGCACAGAACACCGCGGGCCGCAGCAGAGTTTGCCGCTTCCGCAAAAGAGAAGGGCTTTGGCGTCATTATTGCTGCAGCAGGAATGGCCGCACATTTAGCGGGTTTTCTTGCGGCGGGAACAACCCTGCCGGTTATTGGAGTGCCAATGAAATCCGCAGCGCTGGAAGGCCTTGACGCATTGCTTGCCACCGTGCAGATGCCAAGCGGCATCCCGGTTGCAACTGTTGCGATAAACGGCGCGAAAAATGCAGCGGTTCTCGCAGCAGAGATATTAGCACTGAACGATGCTTCCCTGGCAGAGAAGCTGGAAGCCATGAAGAAGCAGATGGCGGAAAAAGTCGCAGAAAAAGATACAGCCATTCAGAAGGAAGCCGAAAAACTCTGAAAATCAAAACGGAGGGAAAACACATGAAAAGCTTCAGCGAGAGCTATAAAGAAGCCGGGGTAGACGTTACTGCGGGGTACCGAGCGGTTGAACTGATGAAAAGCCATGTGGAGCGCACCAAAATACCGGGGGTAGTTTCCGGAATCGGCGGCTTTGGCGGCCTCTTCCAGCCCAATCTTTCGGGCATGAAAACTCCGGTCTTTGTCAGTGGAACGGATGGCGTGGGCACAAAATTAAAAATTGCTTTCTTAATGGGGAAACACAGCACGGTTGGCATTGACTGCGTAGCCATGTGTGTGAACGATGTTGTCTGCTGCGGGGCAAAGCCTCTGTTCTTTCTCGATTACCTTGCCGTAGGCAAAAATGACCCAGAAACGGTTGCCAGCATTGTGGGCGGCGTTGCCGAGGGCTGTGTTCAGTCCGGATGCGCGCTTGTTGGCGGCGAAACAGCCGAGATGCCTGGCTTTTACCCGGTTGGCGAATATGACCTGGCCGGGTTCTCCGTTGGCGTGGTAGACCGGGAAAAGATTCTTGACGGTTCTGCCATACAGCCGGGTGACGCACTTGTTGGCCTGCAGTCTTCCGGTTTGCACTCCAACGGATTTTCACTGGTGCGTAAAATTTTTGGAGTGAATGAAAAGAAACTCAGCCAGCAGATTCCAGAACTTGGCCGTACTCTTGGCGAAGAGCTGCTGACTCCGACGAAAATTTATGTAAAGCCCGTCTTGAAGCTGATGGAGCAGGTGAAGGTTAAAGCCGCTTCCCACATTACAGGCGGCGGATTTTACGAAAACGTGCCGCGTATGCTCAAAGAGGGTGTCACGGCAAAAATTGAAAAAAATGCCCTGCCGAAGATGCCGATTTTCCCGCTGCTGCAGAAAACCGGGAATATTCCGGAGCACGATATGTACAACACATTTAATATGGGCATTGGGATGTGCCTTGCCGTTGCAAAAGAGGATGCAAACCGCGCGGTGGAAGTGCTGAAAAAGGAAGGTCAGCCGGCAGCTGTCATCGGTGAAATTACAGCCGGGGAAAAGGGCGTAGTTTTATGCTGAACATTGCCGTGCTCGTTTCCGGCGGAGGAACAAATCTGCAGGCACTGATTGATGCTGAAAAAAGTGGGAAAATCAAAAACGGAAAGATTGCCCTTGTCGTTTCCAGCAATACGAAGGCCTATGCCCTCAAGCGCGCAGAAAGCGCGGGCATTCCGGCCGAAATCCTGCTAAGACGCGGTTTTGCCAAGCAGGAAGCGTACGACGAGGCGCTTCTTGCCTTGCTGAACCGTTATCAGATTGACCTTGTTGTACTGGCTGGTTTCATGACCATTATCAGTGAAAACGTTGTTTCCCATTATAAAAATAAAATCATCAATATTCACCCTTCGCTGATTCCGTCTTTCTGCGGCCCGGGATATTTTGGCCTGCGCGTACATGAAGAGGCTTTGAAACGCGGCGTAAAAGTGACCGGTGCAACCGTGCATTTCGTCAATGAAGTGTGCGACGGCGGGCCTATTATTCTACAGAAAGCCGTAGCGGTTCAGGAAAATGACACTCCGCAGATCCTTCAGCGCCGTGTGATGGAGCAGGCAGAGTGGAAACTGCTGCCCAGAGCAGTTTCCCTTTTCTGCGAAAACAGGCTGGAAGTAGCGGACGGAAAAGTGAACATCAAGGAGGAAGAAAAGTGAAACGTGATACAATCGAACAGGCTCTTGGAACGAATACTTACCCAGGGCGCGGCATTCTCCTTGGCACAAGTGCAGACGGCGAAAACGCAGTAGCTGCATATTTCATTATGGGGCGCAGTGAAAACAGCCGCAACCGCATTTTTGTGGAGGATGGAACCGGTCTGCGCACTCAGGCATTTGACCCTTCCAAAATGTCAGATCCTTCTTTAATTATCTATTCGCCTGTGCGTGTGCTGGGGCATACAACCATTGTAACAAACGGCGACCAGACCGACACAGTGTACGATGCACTTTCACAGGGGCGCACTTTTGAAGATGCTTTGCGAACCCGCACTTTTGAACCTGACAGGCCCAATTTCACGCCGCGTATTTCCGGCCTTTTGGAAGTGGGAGGACGCCTTCGCTTCCGCCTTTCCATTCTGAAAAGCGGCGACGCTGAAGGAAAATGTGTGCAGCGTTTCTTTTATGAATACGACGCGCCGGCTGCCGGGGAAGGCCGCCTGATTCACACCTACATGGGTGACGGCAATCCGCTTCCGTCGTTTGAAGGGGAGCCAACCGCTGTTATACTGGATGGTACTTTTGATGAGTTTTCCCAAAACCTTTGGAATACGCTGAATGCGGACAATAAAGTTTCCCTTTTTGTCCGTTCTATCAACCTCAAAACGGAAGAAACGGAAACCCGCATCTTTAACAAAAACGTCCGGAACGCTTGAAAATAAATGACAGGGGGAATTCTTTATGGCAAACGAATTGATGCTGAAATATGGCTGTAACCCAAACCAGAAGCCTGCCCGCATTTTTATGAAAAACGGCGGCAGCCTTCCGCTGCAGGTACTGAACGGCCGGCCGGGGTATATTAATTTTATGGATGCCCTCAACAGCTGGCAGCTTGTAAAAGAGCTGAAGCAGGCAACGGGGCTTCCTGCCGCCGCATCGTTTAAGCATGTTAGCCCGGCAGGTGCGGCCGTTGGCGTAGAGCTTTCCGACACAATGCGGAAAATTTGCTTCGTGGATGATATGGAACTTTCTCCGATTGCAGGAGCATACGCAATGGCGCGCGGTGCTGACCGGATGTCTTCTTACGGCGATTTTGCGGCGCTTTCGGATGTCTGTGACAAAGAAACGGCTCTTCTGCTGAAACGTGAAGTTTCTGATGGAATTATAGCGCCGGGCTATACCGACGATGCCCTTGAAATTTTGAAAAAGAAACGCAGGGGAAGCTACAACGTAATTCAGATTGACCCGGGCTACAAACCGGAACCCGTGGAGCACAAGGATGTTTTCGGCATCACATTTGAGCAGGGACGCAATGAATCTGTGATTGATGCTTCCCTTTTGAACAATATTGTAACGAAGAATAAAATCCTTTCGGAAGACGCAAAGCGCAATCTCCTGATTTCGCTCATTACGCTGAAATATACGCAGTCCAACTCCGTCTGCTATGTAAAAGACGGCAAAACAATCGGCGTAGGTGCGGGGCAGCAGTCGCGGATTCACTGCACCCGCCTTGCGGGCAATAAGGCAGACACCTGGCTTCTCCGCCAGCACCCGAAGGTGATAAGCCTTCCATTTAAGGACGGAATTCATCGCCCAGACCGCGACAATACCATTGACGTTTATCTTTCTGACGATTCCATGGATGTGCTGGCCGATGGCATTTGGGAGCAGTTCTTTACGAAAAAACCGGAACCGCTTACGCGCGACGAGAAGAAAGAGTGGCTTGCAAAGCAGACCGGTGTTTCCCTTGGTTCGGATGCATTTTTCCCCTTCGGCGACAACATTGAACGCGCACATCGTTCCGGCGTCAGCTATATTGCTCAGCCGGGCGGTTCTATCCGCGATGACAATGTAATAGAAACCTGCGATAAATATGGAATGACAATGGCTTTCACCGGCCTGCGTCTGTTCCATCACTGATTTGGAAGCAGGAGGGCATAAGCTGTGAAAATACTTGTGATTGGCGGCGGCGGACGTGAACACGCCATTGTACGCAAACTGAAAGAAAGCCCCAAAGTTACGGAATTGTACTGTGCGCCGGGCAACGGCGGCATTTCACGCGATGCGGAATGCGTTCCAATTTCGGCGTCGGACATTTCCGGTGTCCTGAAATTTGCCAAGGAAAAGGCGATCGACCTTGTTTTTGTGGCGCCCGATGACCCGCTTGCCGCCGGTATGGTTGACGCGCTTGAAAAAGCGGGCATCCGTGCGTTCGGCCCAACCGCAAAGGCTGCGCAGATTGAAAGCAGCAAAGTCTTTTCCAAGGGGCTCATGAAAAAATATCATATTCCCACGGCGGAGTATGAAGTTTTTGACGACCCGCAGAAGGTGCTTGGCTTTATCCGTTCCAAAGGAAAATACCCGGCTGTTATCAAGGCGGATGGCTTGGCACTCGGCAAGGGTGTTATCATTGCGGAAGATTACGCGCAGGCGGAAAACGCCGTCAAGACCATCATGGAAGATAAAAAATTCGGTGCTTCCGGCAACCGCGTTGTTGTGGAGGAGTTTCTTACAGGGCCTGAGGTTTCCATCCTCGCATTCACAGACGGCAAATGCGTAAAGCCGATGGTTTCTTCCAAAGACCATAAACGCGCGCTGGATGGCGGCAAGGGCCTCAATACCGGCGGCATGGGAACCATTAGTCCAAATCCCTATTACACGCCGCAGATTGCCGAAACCTGTATGCAAACGATTTTTCTGCCCACCATCCGTGCCATGAATGCGGAAGGCAGGCCGTTCAAAGGCTGCCTGTATTTTGGCCTGATGCTTACGCCGGATGGCCCGAAAGTTATCGAATACAATTCCCGCTTTGGGGACCCGGAAACACAGGTCATCCTGCCGCGGCTGAAAACCGATTTTGTGGAGATTTTAGAAGCAGTTGTTGACGGAAAGCTGGAGCAGCAGCCCATTGAGTGGAGCGAGGAAGCCTGCGCCTGCGTAGTGATGGCTTCGGGCGGCTATCCGCTTTCGTACCGAAAAGGCATCGAGATTACCGGCCTTGACGAAAACGGCCAGATTCCGGGCGCGGCGGTCTACCATGCTGGGACGGAATGGAAAGACGGAAAATTTTATACCAGCGGCGGCCGTGTACTCGGTGTTACAGCGCTTGGCGCAAATCTGCCGGAAGCGCTGAAAAAAGCTTATGCCGGGGTAGAGAAAATTCATTTTGACGGCGCCCACTTCCGACACGACATCGGAACATGAGGCTCAAAGCAAAACAAGGCAAAAAAAGATCCTGGAGCTTAAAAAACTCCAGGACTTTTTTCATGCTTTTCAGCCTTCTGTAAGAGCCCTTGTGAGCCAAACGTCGGCTAAATCCATTGCTCGGTAAAGGCCGTCTTTTTCGCTGGCTTTCACAATCTGCTTGCGGTTGTTTACAGCCAGGTCGGTACGCATCAGCTGAATGGTTACGCGGTCTGCTACGTCCATATCCTTTACCTTTTTCTTGTCCTTGATTGCAAGGCGGACAACATAGCGGTCTGCCATGCTTCCATAATAGAGCACATCGCCGCATCTTACAAGCGGCTTCCCTTTATAAGTAGGGAACTGCGGTTCTTTTTCAGTCGTTTTTTCCATTTGCGGTATCCTCCTGCCATAAGGGAGTTTCGCGGAGGACCGTTATTCTCCCAAATATGATTTTAACAGCACTTGCAGCAATTCATCACGGTCGATTCTGCGGATAAGACTGCGGGCGTTGTTATGCGTTGTAATGTAAGTCGGGTCTTCCGAAAGAATATACCCAACAATTTGGTTAATGGGGTTATACCCCTTTTCCTTCAGGGCATCGTAAACCGTGGTAAGAATCTTTTTAATATTCTCTTCGCGGTCACCGCCGAGCGAAAACGTCATCGTCTTATCTAGCATAGGAACACCTCCCGTAACGTTTATCATACAACAGGCACTTGTTAAATGCAAGAAATAATTTGTTAAGATTGATTAAAGACGCAGCGCAGCGCCGATTTTTTCAAGTTCCTTCATGACCTTTTTCATCGCGCCGGAAACGTGTTCTTCCGTAAGAGTGCTGTCGCCGGAACGCAGGGTGACGCTGAATGCGACACTCTTTTTGCCGGATTCAATCTGTTCGCCTTTGTAGATATCGAAGAGCTTTACATTTTCCAGCAGGTTCCCTGCACCTTTTCGAATCGCTTTTTCTAGCGTATTGACCGGGATGCTGTCGTCACACACGAGGGCAAGGTCACGTGAAACAGCCGGGAACTTCGGCAGCGGGGTGTAAGTTTTATCCAACTGTGCATGGCGGAACAGGGTATCCATGTCCAGTGTGAAGCTGTAAACGCGGCAGTCCATACCGTAGTTTGCAACAACTTTGGGGTGAATTTCACCGATTACGCCCAACTCGTCTTCACCGATGGTTAATTTTCCGCAGCGGCCGGGGTGGTAGCTGTATTCCTGTGCGGATTCAATTTCCCAGTCTGTAATGCCAAGGCGTTCCAGAAGCCCTTCTACCATTCCTTTTGCCGTGAAGAAATCTGCACCTTCTCCGTAAAGTCCGCAGACAAGTTTTGCTTTTTCTTCCGGAAGTTTTGTGCTGTCTTCATTCGGCAGGTAAACAGTAGCCAACTCGTACAGGCAGGCACAGTCGTTGCGGTTGTTGTAGTTGCGGGCCAGCACTTCCATCATAGAGGGGAGCGCTGTGGTGCGCATAATGGATGTGTCTTCACCGAGCGGGTTCGAAATGACGACTGACTTGCGCAGCGGAGAATTTGCGGGCATCAAAATTTTGTCATAATATTTTGGGCTGATAAACGAGTACGTCATTACTTGGCTTGCGCCGAGCGCAAGCATCGTGGTGCCAACTTTTTTGTCGAACTTCTGGCGTACGGTGTATTTGCCCTGTGCGCCGCCGCTAAGAGAGGTTCCCGGTATTTTATCATACCCATAAAAGCGTGCGATTTCCTCGGAAATGTCCGCTTTATGCACAAGATCGGGGCGGAAAGTCGGAACAAGAATCTCGTCACCGTCAAAATCGCAGTCCAGTTTTTTCAGGATTGCCTTCATTTCATCGGTGGTAAGGGAAATATCGAGGAAACGGTTAATCCACTCAGTTTCCAAACGAATTCTGCGGCGGCCTTCTTTGTAGTTCTTTACAACAATGGGTTCGTCGGTCACATCGCCGGCATCCAGCATTTCAACCAGTTCACAGGCGCGGTCAAGCGCAGGCAGACAGTTGCTCGGGTCAAGCCCTTTTTCGTACAGGCCGGAAGCTTCGGTGCGCATCCCAAGGCGGCGGGCCGTTTTGCGGATGGAAGGCCCGCTGAAGCAGGCGGATTCAAACACAATGGTCTTTGTGCCGCTTACAATTTCGCTGTTAGCGCCGCCCATAACACCTGCCGCGGCCACTGCTTTTTCCGCATCGGCAATGACAAGGTCGTTTTCGGTCAGCACATGGTCTGTAGCGTCTAACGTTTTGAGCGTTTCGCCTTTTGCCGCGCGGCGTACACAGATTTTATGGCCTGCAAGAGTGCTGTAGTCAAAAGAATGCATCGGCTGGCCGTATTCCAGCATCACATAGTTCGTAATGTCAACAATATTATTAATGGGGCGCACACCCATGGTACGGAGCCGTTCACGCATCCAGCGCGGGGAGGGCTTTACGCGTACGTTCTTTACAACGCGTGCGGAGTACAGAGAGCAAAGGTCCGGTGCTTTCACTTCCACACTGAGCAAATCAGCGCAGGAGCCGTGCCCGCCTTTTACGACCGGTGTGTGCAGTTTCAGCGGCTTGTTGAAGGTTGCCGCCGCCTCACGCGCCAAGCCAATCATGGAAAAGCAGTCCGGGCGGTTGTTGGTAATTTCAAATTCAACCTTCATGTCGTTGAAGCCAAGTGCGTCGCAGATTGGCTCGCCAAGATGAATGTTTTCTTCCTGAAGCACAAAAATACCGTCTTCTATGGCATAGGGGAAGTCGTGCTTTGTAAGCCCAAGTTCGCCAAGGGAGCAGAGCATACCGTTGCTTTCCAGGCCGCGCAGCTTGCCTTTTTTGATTTTCTTGCCGCCCGGCAGTGTGGAATTATGCAGCGCAACCGGAACAATATCGCCGACCTTCAGGTTCTGTGCGCCGGTGATAATCTGCAGCGGCTCGCCGGAACCCACGTCAGTTTTCGTTATCCACAGATGGTTGGAGTCCGGGTGTTTTTCCAACGAAAGAATTTTGCCAACAACTACGTTGGTAATCTCTTCGCCTTCCCGTCCCCAGCATTCCACTTTGGAACCGCTCATCGTCATAGCCTCGGTAAAATCGCGGATTGGCATTTCGTCGAGCGGAACAAATTCTTTCAGCCATCTCATCGAAAGATTCATTATAACTGCACCTCCTTAAAACTGGTTCAAGAACCGGACGTCATTTTCATAGAACAGACGCATATCGTCTATGCTGTACTTACGCATCACAAGGCGTTCAAGCCCCATGCCGAATGCAAAGCCGCTGTAGACTTCCGGGTCTATGCCGCAGTTGGAAAGCACCTTCGGGTGAACCATACCGCAGCCGAGAATTTCTATCCAGCCTTCGCCTTTGCACAGGCGGCATCCTTTGCCGTGGCAGTTAAAGCACTGCACGTCAACTTCCGCAGAAGGCTCCGTAAACGGAAAATGGTGAGGGCGGAAACGGACAACGGAGTCTTCGCCGTACATACGCTTAATGATTGTCTCCAGCGTGCCTTTCAGGTTGGCAAACGTAATGCCTTTGTCAACGACAAGGCCTTCAATCTGGTGGAAAAGCGGCGAATGTGTTGCGTCTACTTCGTCGGAACGGTAAACGCGGCCGGGGGAGATGATGCGGATCGGCGGTTTCTGCTTTTCCATAACACGCACCTGCACCGGGGAAGTTTGTGTGCGCAGAAGCACCTTGTCGTTAATATAGAAAGTGTCCTGCGTATCGCGCGCAGGGTGGTCTTTCGGGATGTTCAGCGCCTCAAAGTTGTAGTAGTCATATTCTACTTCCGGCCCACTTACAATGTCGAAACCGAGGCCGACAAAAATTTCCTTAATTTCGTCCAACTCAATACTCAGAGGATGCTTGTGGCCGAGCATCCGGCGTTTGCCGGGCATGGTGACGTCAATCTTTTCTTTTTGCAGCCTCTTGGCAGTTTCCGCTTCATGCAGTTCCGCCGCGCGGGAACTCAGTTCAGTGTTGATGCGCTCGCGGATCTGGTTTGCCAGCTGTCCAATAGCCGGGCGTTCTTCAGCAGAAAGTTTGCCCATCTGCTTTAAAATAGCTGTCAGTTCGCCTTTCTTGCCAAGGTAGCGGATGCGCAGGTCTTCCAGTGCCTGCTTATCGTTTGCATCATGCAGTTCGTGTTCCGCTTTTTCACGAATTGCCTCCAGCTTTTCTTTCATACGGTTTCCTTCCTTCCGGGCGTATGTGAAAACAAAAATGCCCTCGTCCCAAAAGGGACGAAGGCATAGTCTTCGCGGTACCACCCTAAAATTTACTCCTGCTGCCGGTAACGGGGCAAACCGTCGCGGCCTAATTATTTCGTTCAGCCGTGCCGCTCCGAAAGGAACTTCACCGTTTTCAGCCTGCGGTGTGTTCCCAGCCAATGGCACACCTTCTCTGCTGCAGGTACGAAAAACGGTTACTTCTTTCATCTTTGCGTTTTGTGGTCATGTAAAATTACTTCATACTATAGCATGCTTCCCATTAAATTGCAAGGAATTCTTCCCAAGGGAAAAAGGCAATTTAGAATTGTAAAATCTGGGTGCATATGATACAATAATCGTGAAGATAAATATAATTGAATACTGTGGAGGAACATAACAGCATTATGACGGATATATTTGTAGAACAGATTGTTAAGAAAAAGATGGGGCCAAAGGACGTTTGTATCATTTGCATGACAGTATTGGTCGGCCTTACGCTCATTACGCTGTCTATGGCGGTTCAGTGGCTGTTTCTTTTTGTACCGATGATTCTTATTGGCGTCTGTGCCGGTGGGTATTATATTATTACTTCCCGCAGCCTGGAGTTTGAGTACAGCGTTACGAACGGCGATGTTACCATAGATAAGATTATTAACCGCCGCCGCCGCAAGCGTGTAATCTCGGTGGATGCGCATACGATTGAGGATATGGGAAAATTCAGGCCAGAGATTGTGAAGCAGAAAGGCAGCTATAAACCTTATTTTGCTTCCGAATACGACAGCGGCGAGGGCAGCTGGTACTTTTGCGCCCACAGCCCAAAAGAAGGAAACGTACTTGTCGTTTTTAACCCGGAAGAAAAAGTTCTGCACGCAATGAAACCATTTATTCCGAGGCAGGTGGCATTTGTTGCTTTCGATAGGCACTGATCTCGTTGAGATTGAAAGAATACGAAAATCCATGGGAAATCCGCGCTTCTGCAGCCGGGTATTTGGCACTGCCGAGTACAGCCGGTTGGCACAGCGCGGATTTTCTGCTGAAAGCGCCGCTGCAGCTTTCTGTGCGAAAGAGGCTTTTTCGAAAGCCATAGGCACTGGGCTGGGGCCTTTTAGGCTCAAAGAAGTGCAGCTTCTCCATAACAAAGCCGGAAAACCGTATCTGGCGCTTTCCGGAAAAGCTCTGCGCCTTGCGCATGGTTCACAGTTCAGCGTGAGCGTAACGCATACTGAAAAATATGCTTCCGCGGTGGTGCTTCGGCAGGATACTGCGGAAGAGATTCCGGCGTCGGAAGGCCTGCGCATTTTGTGTTCCATACTGAAACCGCGTGCAGCCGAAAGCAATAAGGGTGATTACGGCCGCTTGCTGTGTGTCTGCGGCAGCGAGGGTATGGCCGGTGCAGCCGCCATGAGCATCAGTGCTGCCCTGCGCTGCGGCGCCGGAATTGTGGAAGCCGCGCTTCCGCGTTCCATTTATCCCATTGTTGCTTCCCGTTTGGCAGAGCCGGTCTTTACACTGCTGCATCCGCAGGCGGATGGATCCGTTTCGCCGGAAGATACAGCGGCTGTTTCACAGGCCATCCGGCGTGCGAGTGCCATATTAGTTGGGTGCGGCCTTGGCCGCAGTGCTGCCGCACATTCGGAAACAGCGCAGATTCTGCGGGAAACTGCAGTACCGGTCGTGCTGGATGCGGACGGCATAAACATCGCCGCCGAGCATATAGATATACTGCATACCTGCAGTGCGCCGCTGATTCTGACTCCGCACCCCGGCGAGATGGCACGTCTGCTTCATACGGCGGTGAAGGATGTGCAGGAGCACCGGGAAGAAACTGCCCGCCGTTTTGCAGCGGAGCACCATGTCATCCTAGTGCTGAAGGGTGCGGGAACGCTCGTCGCTTCACCGGATGGAAGGCTTTACCGCAACACAACGGGAAACCCCGGTATGGCGAAAGGCGGAAGCGGTGACGTCCTGGCCGGAATGATCGCTTCCTTTGCGGCGCAGGGCATGAACCCGTACTCTGCCGCGGCTGGTGCGGTCTATCTGCATGGCCTCGCAGGCGACCGCTGTGCGGCTGCGTATTCACAGAGTGCCATGCTTCCTACAGACCTTGTGGGTATGCTTCCGGAGATTTTTCGGGAAATCGGGCGGTAGCTTTTTGCTTCCGCCTTTTGCGGAGGCGGCTGATGCGCCGGATTATTCTTTTTTTACTGGCTGCCTGTGTTTTGCTCCTGCCCGGATGCTCTTCCGGTACAAAACCGGTTGCGGCAAAAGATATTGACTTTGTGTTTTCCTGCAAAGCGGATGTTACCACTTCAGCAGGAAACTATCTGTGCACTGTCAACCGCGCGGGCCGTTCAGATGCTTCCGTCGAAATCCTTACCGGCGCAGGAAGCGGAATAAAATGGTGCTGGAACGGCAGCAGTTTCTGCCAAACGTACCGCAGCCTGACGGCGGAAAGCGGGGCCTGTACACTGCCCAAAAGCTCATTTGCATCTATTCTCGTCCGCGTGCTGGACTGTGCGGAAACTCCGGGTGCACTGCAAGACCTGGGCGGGGGCTCTTTTTCAGGCCGTCTGGAAGACTGCACTTTTACCTTGGCTGCAGACGGGCGGAACGATAAAATACAATCCATTTCTGTGCCGGACTGGAACCTGAAATTTCAGTTTCATGACTACAGTGAACCTGTGCTGAAGACCGAAATCCCATTCAGCCATTAGTATTTTTCAATTTTATTTTTGCCTTCTATAAAAACAAATTGCGCTGCGCATCCGGATGTTGCCGGTTGCGCAGCGTTTTTCTTTTTCACTGCCTTTTTATAACACGCAATGATTTTCTGTCAAACCAGCACGTTCCTTAATATTATAAAGCAGGGTTCTGCATTGAATATTTTTTATTCCAGTTGTCAAGAATACAGGCAGAAACCTCATTTTACCAGAAGGAATCGGAGCGTGAAAAAAATGATCGTTCACAGAGGCGACATTTATTATGCAGATCTCAGCCCTGTTGTAGGTTCCGAACAGGGAGGTATCCGCCCGGTCCTTATCGTTCAGAACGATGTTGGAAACCGGTTCAGCCCAACCGTGATTGCGGCGGCAATCACCAGTCAGAAAACAAAGGCCAATCTGCCTACGCATATTATGCTGAACGCGCAGACCACCGGCCTTACGAAAGATTCCATCGTCCTGCTGGAGCAGGTGCGCACTCTTGACAAACATCGCCTGAAGGAGCGCATGGGGCGGTTGAATCCGCAGTCCATGGATCAGGTCGATGAGGCACTTTCAGTTAGCTTTGGACTTGGCGAGCGGAGCAAAATGCGGGAGGCTACATAAGCTGCTGCTTTGCTGTAGTACTTCCCATTCTGCCCACAAGACAAGGCATGAATTAAAAAAATAAAGGAGAGATCTGTGATGCAGATTACCGAAAAAGAACTGTCAGCCATTGAAGACCAACTGGCGGTGGAAGAAACTCTTATCGCCAAAATGAAGGCGTACTCACAGATGTGTACCGACCAGGACTTGAAGCAAAAATGTGACGCCATCGCTCAGAAGCATCAGGGCCATTTTGACCGGCTGATGAGCTATATTGGCTGAGGTGGAGGAAAATATGAATTTTTCACAGATGAACGGAAACCAGCCCGGAAGCACTATCCCGGAAAAAGACCTGATTAATGATGTACTGAACTCCCAGAAATTTGCAACGGAGACTTACAATTCGTATGCCAATGAATGTGCAACGCCAAATGTGCGAGATGGCTTCCTTTGTATCCTTGGAGAAGAGCACCAGATTCAGTCGGAAGTGTTCGACTTGATGAAACAGCGCGGCTGGTACCCTGCACCGGCGGCAGACCAGCAGAAAGTCGAGCAGGCAAAGCAGAAATTTCAGGGCGAAAAAGCAAAATGCTGAAAAGAGCCGGGCCACGTAAAATGCGGCCCGGCTTTGCTCTTCTTCGGCCTATTTATTGCAGCTGCCGAGGAGATAGTAATGAACACTGCACTGCTTCTTTCCGTCAAAGAAGCAGTCGTCTGTTTTGCGCACCCGAATCAGCGAAAGTTCCGCAAAGAGTTCCAGTATTCCGTCCAGGTCGGTATAAAAGTGCGGGATGTTCTTTTCCGGCCCCTCTTCCGTTTTCAGAATGGTGTTTTCATCAATTTTGGGGAATCCGGCATCCCGAAACGACCATGATTCTTTTGAACAGAGCGTAAGGTAAAACTCTCCACCGCTTTTCAGGACGCGCCGTATTTCGGCGAGTATTTTACGGATTCCGAATGTGTCGGTGTGTGAGATTACATGAAAGGCAAACACGCAGTCGAAAGAATTGTCAGGGTAGGGAATATGCAGCATATCGGCGTTCTTTACGTCAATTTGCAGATTTTCCCGTGCTGCCCAGTTTTTCAGGTACTGCGTCCCTTCTGGCGAAAGGTCGAAAGCCGAAACCGAAAAGCCGCATTTTGCGAAGAAAACGGAGTGCCGTCCAAGGCCGCACCCGAGGTCAAGAACCGACCGGTATTGTTTTTCTTTCCAGCGTGAGGCGAGGTAATAGCTTTCTTCACACGGCGCAAGCCATATTGCGCGGTTTGCTGTATTCTTCCAGTCCCATGCTTTTGAAGTACTCATTGGCACAGCCCCTTTTCCAAATTTATTTTTTATGGGAACAGAACGAATTTACCATAAAGAATGCGCTTTTGTCAAAAAACTTTACAGTTGAATAAAAAGCCCCAAAATGATACAATTAAAAATTATGGGGCAGGTGAAGCAGTTGGGCATGAAAAAATGGCGTATTTTACCGTTTGACCGCACAGCAGCCGGAAAATTTGCAATGGAAGCAGGCATTCCGCCGCTTCTTGCAGTATTATTGCAGACGCGTGGGATTTCCCATCCGCAGCAGGCGGAAGCAGTACTTTCCGAAAACACGGAGTTTTCCGATCCCTTTCTGATGCCGGACATGAAAAAGGCGACGGAGCGTATTGGCCGTGCACTTGACGGCTTTGAAAAAATCGCTGTTTACGGGGATTATGATGCCGATGGGATAACGGCTTCAGCCATGATGTATTCCTATTTGGAATCCTGCGGAGGAAACGTCATTTATTATATTCCTGACCGGGAGCGCGAAGGCTACGGTCTGAATCGGAATGCAGTGGATGCGCTTCACGCCCAGGATGTTCAGCTGATTCTTACCGTAGACAACGGAATTTCATCCATCCCGGAAGTGGATTATGCAAACAGCCTCGGCATGGATACGGTCATCACCGACCACCACAGGCCGGGAGCCGAACTGCCGAAAGCCGCCGCAGTTGTGGATGCCTGGCGAAAAGACAGCACTTGCCCATACCGTGATTATTCCGGCGCAGGAGTCGTGTTCAAACTTTTAACTGCGCTGGAAGGGCCGGAGCTTGGCGTTGAGCCGCTGCTCGACAATTATGCCGACCTTGCGGCCATCGGAACCATTGGCGACGTTGTGCCGCTTACAGGTGAGAACCGAATGCTCGTCCAGGCTGGGCTGAAGCATATTTCCCGCACCGACCGTGTCGGCCTGAAAGCGCTGCTGGAGCAGTCAGGCATGGAAGGCCAGACTCTCACGGCAACAAGGGTCGCTTTTACCATTGTGCCGCGGATTAACGCGACCGGCCGTATGGGCTCGGCAGACTGTGCCGTCCGTTTATTGACGACGGACGAACCGGATGAAGCCGGAAACCTTGCCGCCGAAGTCTGCGAAGCGAATGGAACCCGCCGGAGTGTTGAAGGCAAAGTCCTTGCGGAAGCGATGAAAATGCTTTCTGAAGACCCTTCTCTGCAGCTTGACCGCGTGATTGTCGTCGCGGGCGAAGGATGGCACCACGGAGTCATTGGCATTGTTGCTGCACAGATAACTGAAAAATTTGGAAAGCCCTGTATTGTTTTCTCCTATTCAGGAGATGATGCACGGGGTTCCGGAAGAAGCATCGAGGGCTTTTCGCTTTTTGATGCTGTAAGTTCCTGCAAAGACCTGCTGACACGTTTTGGCGGCCACCCCATGGCGGCTGGGATGTCACTTTGCACTGAAAATATTGAAAAATTCCGCAAACAAATCAACCAGTATGCGGCGTCACTGCCGCAGCCGATGCCTGTGCCGGTGCTTCAGATTGACTGCGTTTTAAAGCCGGAAAAACTTTCTGCCGCAATTCCGCAGAGTCTGCAGGCTTTGGAGCCTTATGGAACGGGAAATCCGTTCCCGGTTTTTGGGCTGATGGATATGACGATTGACGATATTACTCCTGTAGGCGGGGGAAAGCACCTGCGCATTACTGCGAAGCATGGAAATGCTTCCATTCAGTGCATGAAATTCGGTACGACGCTTGAAGACTTTCCGTACCGCATCGGTGATCATACCGACCTTGCCGTAACGCTGGAAGAACGCACTTTCAACGGCCGGGAAACGCTTTTCACCGTAATTCGTGAAATGCGCCTTGCCGGGCAGGATGAAGATGCCCTTTTCAGTGGGCGCTCACTGTACGAGAGATTTCGTCGCGGGGAAGTGCTGAGTGAAGAAGAGAACCGGCAGCTTCTTCCCAACCGAAAGGACTGTGCGGTGGTTTACCGGGCATTGCGTTCGGCAAAACACTGCGGAGGAACGGAAGAAGATTTTTACTGCCGTCTTCCGCACGGCACGGGTTTTGCAGAGTTTCTTGTAATTTTAGACATTTTTTCCGAGCGGGGTCTGATTTCCCGCGCAAAGAACGATGAGGGATGCCACATTCAGATCCTTCCGCCAAAAGGAAAGGTCCGCCTGGAAGATTCCCCTGTTCTTGCACCTTTCCATCATTCTGAAAAAGTCGGTGATGAGCATGGCGTGGCCTCTGCAGACATTTGACGATTTAGCCGCCTTAATAAAGGCAAGCGAGCATGAGTACGACATCCATGTAATTGAAAAGGCTTACCATGTTGCCGAAGAATCGCATGCAGGGCAAAAGCGCCTTTCCGGCGCACCTTACATTTCTCACCCAGTGGCGGTTGCCTGTATTCTGGTGGAGCTTGGCATGGATACCGGGTCGGTTGCTGCCGGCCTTTTGCATGACGTCGTGGAGGACACCCCCGTTACGCTTGATGAACTGCGCAAAGAATTTGGCAGTGAAATTGCCAGCCTGACCGACGGTGTTACCAAACTTGGGCGTATTCCATACTCTTCGCGCGAAGTGCAGCAGGCGGAAAATCTCCGCAAAATGCTCATTGCCATGAACGAGGATATCCGGGTTATTATTATCAAGCTGGCGGACCGCCTGCACAATATGCGCACCTGCGAGTTCTGGGAACCGCAGAAGCAGCGCGACAAAGCCCTTGAAAACATGGAAGTTTATGCGCCGATTGCCCATCGCCTCGGAATCCGCGCAGTGAAGGAAGAACTGGAAGACCTTTCTCTGCGTGTGCTGGACCCGGTCGCTTACCGTGAAATTGAGGATGGACTGGAGCTTCGCGCAGGCGAGCGGAAAAATTTCATTGAACTCACGAAAAAGCGGATTCGTGACCGCGTTGCCGCCAGCATTCCAAATGTGTACCTGGAAGGGCGCGTAAAAAGTATTTACGGCATTTACCGCAAGATGTTCATTTACGGGCGCTCTATGGACGAAATTTACGACATTTACGCGGTGCGTGTGATTGTTGACACAGTCAATGACTGTTACAACGTGCTTGGCATTGTGCATGATATGTTTCAGCCGCTGCCAAACCGGTTTAAAGACTATATCTCAACGCCGAAGCCCAACATGTACCAGTCGCTGCACACTACGGTTATCGGCAAAGAAGGGATTCCCTTTGAAGTGCAGATACGCACTTGGGAAATGCACCATACGGCAGAGTACGGTATTGCTGCGCACTGGAAGTATAAGCTTGGCATGAGCAGCAAGGAAGACTCTTTTGAAAAGCGCCTTTCCTGGATTCGCCAGATGCTCGACAACGAAAAAGACAGCGAAGATGCAACCGACCTTGTGCGCATGATTAAATCAGATCTTGTGCCGGAAGATGTTTTTGTCTTTACGCCGCGCGGCGATGTGATTAACCTGCCTGCCGGCGCTACCGTTATCGACTTTGCCTATGCCATTCACAGCGCCGTGGGCAACCGCATGATTGGCGCAAAAGTCGATAAGCGTATTGTTCCGCTTGACTATAAAGTCAAAACGGGTGAAATCGTCGAAGTCCTCACTTCCAAAGAAGCACACGGCCCAAGCCGCGACTGGCTGAAAATTGTAAAGACGAGCGAAGCGCGCAATAAAATCCGTACCTGGTTCAAGCATGAAAAACGTGACGAAAACATCGTGCAGGGCAAAGAAGAGCTGGAACGGGAACTTCGGCACAACAATATTGAAGTCTCCGAGGAAGAGCTGAACGGCATTCTGCAGAAGATGGCTCTGCACAGCAACTGCAGCACGGTGGACGATATGTATGCAGCGATTGGCTACGGCGGTATTTCACTTTGGAAGATTGTGCCCAAAATCAAGGAAGCATGGCAGAAGCAGCACGCCGCCGCTGTGCCGCCTGTAGTGCCGCAGCCACAGGAGAAGCAGCAGGCGAACCGCAAAAGCCCGGTAGGAGTGACTGTAGATGGAATGGATAACTGCCTGATTAAGTTTTCCCGTTGCTGCAATCCTCTGCCGGGCGACGACATCATCGGCTTTATTACGCGCGGTTTCGGTGTTTCCATTCATAAACGGGGCTGCTCCAATGTTCCGCAGGACCTCAGCACAGCCGCTGAGCCGGAACGCTGGGTAAAAGTTCACTGGGAAGGCGATGTCAGCGAAGAGTTCAAAACAACGCTTGAAATTGTTGCGGAAGATCGTTCCGGCCTGCTGGCGGATATTACCCAGCAGCTTTTCAATATGCGCCTGTTCATTCATTCCCTGAATTCCCGCGAAACGAAGGACGGCAGCGCGCTCATTGCCGCGACCATTTCCGTCAGCAACATTGAGCAGCTCAAAACAATTATGACGCGGCTTTCAAAAATCGGCGGCGTGATTTCTATCCGCCGCACTTAACTTCAATCGACCGGCAAAAGGAGGTTATCCCTGTTGCAGATTACGACGATCCCGGGCGGCCCTCTGCCGACCAACTGCTACCTGCTGAAAGATGAAAAAACCGGCGTTTCCGCCATTGTAGACCCCGGTTTTGAAAGCGATGAACTTTCTGATTTGGTGAAAAAAGACGGCCATGTGCAGAAGATTCTGCTGACGCACGGCCACTTTGACCATATTTCCGGTGTACAGCGGCTTCAGAAGGAAACCGGTGCAAAAATATATATGGACATGGACGAACTGATGTTTGTACACGACACTACTTTAAACCTTGCGCCCATGTTTTACAGCGACGGTGTCAAGCCTTTTCGAGTGGATGTTCCGCTGAGCGAAGGCGATACCGTCGAACTTGGCAGCCTGAAAATTAAGGTGCTTCACACGCCGGGGCACACTTCCGGCGGATGCTGCTATCTTGTTGAAGACGTGATTTTTTCCGGCGATACCCTGATGAAGCTCAGCTTTGGCCGTACGGACTTCCCAACGGGAAACAGTACGCAGATGATTGATTCCCTGCGAAAACTGGCGGCGCTGAAAGGCGACTACCGGGTTTTCCCGGGACACGGTTCGCCTACGACGCTGGAGTATGAACGGCGCTATAACTCTTATATGGGGATATGATAGCATGACGCTTTTAATTGACGGCCATTCGTTTCACTACGAAATGGAAAATCTGTGCCGTATCTTTTACCCGCACAGTAAAATAAATATTGTGACTGTAGAGCCTTCGGAAGAGGAGCAGCCTGCCGCCGATGGCGTAACAGCCTATACGGGCCTAAAAAAGCGGGAAGACGGCAGCTTTCTGTTAGCGGTTCGGCTGAAAACGGAGTCGGCGGAAAAAAGCAGCGGCAAACTTATTCCAGCCGGAACGCCGGAAGATGAGATTCAGCGCCGCATGGCGGTTACGCTCTGGCAAATGCTTTCGGACGCCCTTGGCTACCGGCCGAAGTGGGGAATCCTAACGGGAGTGCGGCCCATCAAGCTTTATGGAAGGCTTGCGGCTAAAAACGGCGAAGAAGCCGCTTCCCAGTATTTTCGTGAAAAGCTGTATGTTGCCCCCGAGAAGGCGGAACTTGCCCGCATCACCTGGGCAAACCAGAAAGGAATCCTTTCCCTTTCCCGCCCGGATTCGTTCAGCCTGTATGCAGCCATACCGTTTTGCCCAACGCGGTGCGCGTACTGTTCATTTGTTTCCTCTTCCGTGGAAAAGGCTTTTCGCCTGGTTCCGCAGTATGTGGAACTTCTGTGTGATGAACTGCGCCGTACTGCACAGCTTGTAAAAGACCTGCATCTGCGGATGCAGTCGGCTTACATTGGCGGGGGAACGCCCACAGTCCTTTCTGCAGACCAGCTTTCGCAAATCATCTGCACCATCCGTGAAAATTTTGACTTTTCAGACTGCAGGGAGTTCACAGTGGAAGCCGGCCGCCCAGACACGGTTACAGAGGAAAAACTTGCGGCGCTCAAGGCCGGCGGGGTAACGCGCATCAGTATTAACCCACAGACTTTGAACGACGAGGTCTTGCAGGCTATTGGGCGGAAACATACGACTGCGCAGACTTTGGCGGCTTTTGAGCTTGCGCGCAGCTGCGGATTTCAGAATATCAATATGGATTTAATTGCCGGCCTGCCGAAAGACAGCCCCGAAAGCTTTCAGCGGACGCTGGACGGAATCCTGAAGCTTTCGCCGGAGAGCATCACTGTTCATACGCTGGCCTTAAAACGTGCGGCACGCCTGAACCATGAAGAAGACGTTCCCTTTACCGGGGCAGATACCGCCGAGCAGATGATTTCAGCAGCAGATTCCCAGCTGCCGCAGCACGGCTACCATCCGTATTACCTTTACCGGCAGAGCCGCATGGTTGGAAATCTGGAAAACACAGGCTGGGCAAAGCCGGGTTTTGAAAGCCTGTATAACGTGCTGATTATGGAGGAATGCCAGTCCATCCTTGCCTGCGGAGCCGGTGCTGTTACCAAGCTGAAAGACCCTTATTCCAGCCGTATCGAGCGTGTTTTTAATTTTAAGTATCCTTACGAATATATCAGCCGTTACCAGGAAATGGTGCTTCGAAAAGATAAGGTGAAAAAGTTTTATGAGAACATTAACCGGTGAATATGTCGCATACCGAAACAGCGTGGAAGCAATTAACCAGGCTGCGGAAACGGACCCTGCTGCTTTTGTACAGAAAGTGGAACAGGAATATCACAGAAATGTTATGAATATTGCGAAAAAAATCGCTTCCGAAAGCCCCATGTGCAAACTTGTTATGCTTGCGGGGCCATCCAGCAGCGGAAAGACTACTACGGCTCACTTGCTGAAAAAAGCGCTTGGTGAAGCCGGTGTCGGCAGCGTCAGTATTTCGCTGGATGACTTTTACCTTGGCGAGGGCCTTGCACCTCTTCTCCCAAATGGCAAACACGACTATGAGTGCCTTGAGTCTTTGGATGTCGCCGAGATTCAGAAATGCCTGGCTGGGCTTGTGCAGAACAATCGCTGTGAAATGCCAGTGTTCGATTTTGAGCAGCATGTGCCGTACCCGCACCGCAGGCAGGTCATTCTTCATGACCATGAGGTTGCTGTGGTGGAAGGCATTCACGCGCTGAATCCGCAGCTTCTCAGTCAGCTGTCGGAACTTCGCGTCCATCGCATTTATATCAGTGTAAAGCAAGGCATTTACAGCAGTGCCGGCGAAATTCTTGGCCCGAACGATGTGCGCCTTGTGCGGCGCCTTGTGCGTGACTATAATTTCCGCCGCACGTCTCCCGATGAAACGCTTTCTATGTGGCCTAATGTGATGCACGGCGAACGCACCTACATAAAGCCGTTTCGCAAAGATGCCGACATTACGGTCAATTCGCTTCATACCTATGAGCTCTGCGTACTGAAGCCGCAGGCGATGGAGCTTCTGCCCACCGTCCCGGCAGAGAGCAAAAATTACCCTGTGGCGCAGAAACTGATGGCCGGGCTGCAGCGTATTTCAGCAATCGACACGGACCTTGTGCCCAAAAATTCCATGATTCGTGAGTTTATTGGCGGCGGAATGGAATAGAATAGACAATAGATTACCCGGACAGTGTATTGCAATTTTTGCACTGCCCGTGCTATAATCAAACAAAAAAGGAGCGTGCTTGCCATGGGTGTGCTGGACGACGTAATTGTAAATGCTAAATCGGCGGCGGATGCCGTCGGAAAAAAGGCATCTAAACTAGTGGATATTTCAAAGCTGCGCATCAGCGAAGCCAATATTCGGAACGATCTTGCAAAGCAATATGAATCGCTCGGCCGCGAGGTTTACGAAGCTCAGAAGGCGGGAAGCGACTTTTCAGCGGCAGTTTCTTCCGGCTCAGCAGCGATTGACAGTCTAAAAGAGCAGCTTAATGCCATATGCGAGCAGCTTGCATCAGCCCGCGAGAAAACGGTTTGCCCTGAATGCGGCCATGAAAATGAGCAGGGCGCGGCATTCTGCAGCAAATGCGGTCACAGCCTTACTGGAAATTCTTCTGAACAGTAATTTTTCAGTATTACGCTTTCCGAAAGGAGGGGAGGGTCGACCTCTCCTTTTCTTTTGGCTTTTGCGCGAAACATAATCGGTATGTTTTTAACATACCTTAATTTGACCATTATTATTGATTTTTCCAGACAGAACGGATGTGCTTGAATGGAACAGCAGCAGGGAAATAAAGTGCACCGCCAGAGTTTTCTGCACGGTGCGCTGATACTGGTGACGGCTATCGCCATCGAAAAGGTTATTGGCGCCGTCTATAAAATACCGCTTTCCTGGGTCATTACATCGCTTGGGTATGGCTATTTCCAGAATGCTTACTCGGTTTATTCGCCAATGTTCAGCATTGCAACAGCTGGCTTCCCAATCGCCATTTCGCGGATGGTTTCCGAAAATTATTACCGTGGCCGCTACCGCGATATTCGCCAAATCCACCGCGCGTCTATCCGCATCTTTCTTGTACTCGGCATTACCGCCCTCACCATTATGCTGCTGGGCGCGCGCCCTTACACGGAGTTTATCCTTCACGGCAACTCGCAGAACGCCCTGCCTGCAATTTATGCCATTGCCCCGGCGGTGCTTTTTACAAGCCTGATGTCTATTTACCGCGGGTATTACGAAGGCCTGCGCAACATGACTCCTACGGCGGTTTCCGAAGTCATAGAAGCGTTTTGCAAACTTTTGTTTGGCCTGACGGCAGCCATACTGATTGTTCATTCCGGCCTCAGTGAGTATTCGGCGCACGGTACGGTTTACGGTGCGCATATGGCAAGTGAAACCTATGCAAAAATTGCAACGCTTCCGTTTGCTGCGGCTGGCGCAATTTTTGGTGTTACGCTGGGCGGCTTTTTCGGCTTCCTCTATCTTTTCCTGTACCACAAGAAGAATGGGGACGGCATTACAAATGAAATGCTGCGCCAGGCGCCGCGCCCGCTTTCCATGCATATTACCATGTCGAGCCTTGTGCGCACAGCCATTCCGGTTGCGCTTGGCTCGCTCGCTATTAATCTTTCCGCATTCGTTGACGGTATGCTTCTGCAGGGACGCATCGGAGACCTGATGAACAGTGTTCCGCAGACGCTGATTAAAATGTATTCCGGCATTATTCCGCAGGAATATATGTCGGCGAACAAAATGTCTTCTTTTCTCTATGGATGCTATGGCAACGCAACAAACCTTTTTATGCTTGTTCCGGCTATTACGCAGGCTTTTGGTGTAAGCGCCCTGCCAAGCGTTACCGAAGCATGGACGGGGAGAAATCCAAAACGTATCCGTGCCAGCATGGAAACAGTTCTGCGCATTGTTACACTGATTACCATACCGAGCGGCATTGGCCTTTCTGTTTTCGCTATGCCGATTGCTTCGCTGATTTACCCCGGCGCTGACCAGGGCACGGCTGTTATCGGCAGAATCCTGATTGTGCTGGGCCTTGCTTCTGTTTTTGCGGCGACCAGTACGCCGATTGACAGTATGCTGCAGGCAGTCGGCCGCGTTGATATTCCGGTTAAGCTGGTTGCGGTTGGCCTGGTAATTAAAATTATAACGAATTATACCCTCGTTGGAATTCCGGAAGTCAACGTCCTCGGCGCGGGAACCGGCACATTGCTGTGTTACCTTATCACGACTGTAATGGCTTTGTATGCCTTGTTCCGTGTGACGAAAATCCGCCTGCACTATTTCACCATTTTCTTTAAGCCATTTTTGGCTTCTGTCATCAGCGTGGGCCTTTCTTGGCTGGTTTACCGTGCGGCGTGTGTCTTTATCTCGGGCCGTATTGTGGTTTGCTTTGCCATCGTTCTTGCGTGCATTTTATACGCGGTGTGTATCCTTTGGTTCCATGCTGTGAACCGCCACGATATTTCTATGTTGCCCAAAGGACAAAAAATTGTGAAAATACTTGAAAAACATAATTGGATAAGGTAAAATAAGGACAGTTTACAAAATAAGGTTGTTCGGAGGTTACACAGCTTTGCAGTTTGAGCGGAAAGACAAGTACTCGCTGGAAGATTTGCTGAAAATCATGGAAATCCTTCGTTCACCGGAGGGCTGCCCTTGGGACAGAGAACAGACTCATAAGAGCATACGCAATAATCTCATAGAAGAAACGTATGAGGCAGTGGAAGCCATTGATACCGGGAATCCGGAGCTGCTTGAAGAGGAACTTGGCGATGTGCTTTTTCAGGTTGTTTTCCATGCGCAGCTTGAAAAGGAAGCCGGAAGGTTCGATTTTTCCGGCGTAGTGGATGGTGTAACTAAAAAAATGATTCAGCGTCATCCTCATGTATTTGGCAGCGTTCAGGTAAGCGGGAGCGATGAAGTGCTGAAAAATTGGGATACTATTAAGCAGAAGACAAAGGGCCGCGACACATTGGTAAATGTGCTCGAAAGTGTTTCTCCTGCCCTGCCTGCACTGATGCGTTCCCAGAAGGTCGGAAAAAAAGCCGCGCAGGCCGCAGGCAGTGCCAAAAGCCGGAAAGAAATCACTTCTGGTATGGTAGAAATGCTGCAGCGAGTGGAATGCCTTCCAGACTCAGATGAAGAAGGGGAAAAGAAACGCTTGGTAGGCAGTTTGCTTTTTTCAGCGGCTGCTTTGGCAGAAAACCTTGGAATTGAGTCTGAAGAAGCCCTTGCACAGTACTGCAAGTCTTTTGTACAGAGCTACCGTGAAAAAGAAGAGTGATTTTTCGCTGTAGTGTGCGAGCTGATTTAAAATTCTCAGCTTTTTAAGCTGTTGAATAATAAAACAAAAAAACGGAGGTCAAATACCATGAATAAAACCGAACTGATTGCCGCTGTTGCAGACAAGGCCGGCATTTCCAAGAAAGATGCCGACAGCGCTGTAAACGCTACCATTGACGCTGTTATCGCGTCTGTTGCAAAAGAAGAGAGAGTGCAGATCGTCGGATTTGGCACATTTGAGCTGCATAACCGCAGTGCTCGTCAAGGCCGCGACCCGCACACAAATAAGCCAATTACAATTCCGGCTTCCCGCGTTCCGGCTTTTAAAGCAGGCAAGGCTTTTAAAGACGCAGTTGCAAAAAAGTAAAATATCAACTGAACTCAAGATGCAAGGGGCTGCAGCAAAGTGCAAACTTTGTTACAGCCCCGTTTTTATTATGAATCGAAACAGGAGCATATTTTATGAGACTTGACAAGTACCTCAAAGTATCCAGGCTGGTAAAGCGCCGCACTGTGGCCAATGAAGCGTGCGACGCGGGGCGGGTGAAAGTAAATGCAAAACCTGCGCGTGCCTCCTGCAGCGTAAAACCGGGCGACGTTATAGAAATTTCCCTCGGCGGGCACAGCATCGAGGTTAAAGTGCTGGATGTAGACGAATATGCGACAAAGGCAGGAGCTTCTTTCCTGTATGAAGTTATTTCTGAAAAATAAGGATTTCTCGCTGGCCTCAGACTGTATTTTCATCCGTGGAGCGTATATGTCCTACTGTTCCTGCATAGTAATGGTGCAGGAACAAAGCGGGAGGGATTTCCATGAGCGAAATGAAGGCCGACCAGAAAAAGGAGCTAAAAGCGCCCAAAGTGCCGCATAGCCTGATTTTGGAAAACAGAAAAGTCTTGACGGCAACAGGTGTTTCCAATGTGGACAGCTTCGACGATGAAACTGTTGTTGCTGTTACCGACCTGGGAAGTCTTACGGTGCACGGCGCGAAACTGCATATTGATAAGCTGAACCTTGAAACAGGAGAGCTTACGCTTAACGGTGAAATCACTTCCATGGCTTATACGGAAAATCGTTCCTCCGGAGGAGGGGTGTTTTCCAAACTGTTTAAATAGGGGAGTGAGCCGGTATGTACCGCAGCCTTTCTTCCCAGCTTTTTGGATTCACTGTGTTTTTTGCAGTCGGGGTTCTGCTTGGTGCAGTGTATGACATCCTGCGCATTTGGCGTGCGATGTTTCGCTCCGAAAAGCGTTCGATTTTTTTTCAGGATTTCTTTTACATGGTGCTGGCTGCTTTTTTTGCATTTCTGATTAATCTCGCCGTAAACGGTGGAGAACTTCGCTTTTATCTGCTTTTGGGCGGCATTTTTGGTTTTGCCGTATGGCACGAAACGGTAGGCCGCGTTACGGTTTCACTTTTTCGCAGGCTGTTTCGTTTTCTGTACCGAAAGTTCTTTGACCCCGCCAGTGCTTTTTTACACCGAATTTTTTCCAAGGCCGGGCTAAAAATGCACAAAATCTTCGGCAAATGCGGGAAAAAGCTGCAAAGTTGGAAAAAATGCTTGAAACATCACTGCGCAGTAGTGTATAATCAACATAAGAGGAAATCAAAGAGAGGACTGCAAGCAAGAAAGGACGCGCGCGGCTATGAAGGTTCTAAAGGGCAAAAAGCCAAAAAAAAGCCTTTTACTCCGCTTGGCTATTTTCGTCTTCGCGGTTTACGCTTTCGCTCTGCTCATTCAGCAGCAGGCCACCATCGGTAATGAAAAACAGAAACTTGCCGCTATGCAGCAGCAGATTCAGATTCAGGAAATTAAAAATGACGATTTGAAAAACATTGCGGCCTCTGGAAAAGGCAGCGACGATTATGTGGAGAAAGCCGCTCGGGAAGGCTTGGACTATTCTAAGCCCGGCGAGCGTGTTTATGTAAATATAGCCGGAAAATAAACATTTCTGACTAAGGAGGAAAATACTTATTTATGCAGCTTGAGGTTGGAGCGGTCTTAGAAGGAAAAGTTACGGGCATTACAAAATTTGGTGCGTTTGTGGAACTGCCGGGCGGCAAAACCGGCATGGTTCACATTTCTGAAGTGGCACCTACTTTTGTAAAGGAAATCCGCGACTATGTTTCGGAAAATCAGGTCGTAAAGGTTAAAGTGCTGAACATTGGGCAGGATGGTAAAATCAGCCTTTCCATGAAGCGGGTGAATCCTGCACCGCGTTCCGGAAGAGGGGCACCTTCTTACCACAGTGCCGGAAGGCCGGGCAATTTTGAATGGCAGCCCGGCAGACGCAGTGATCCGACGGACTTTGAAGGCATGATGGCTAAGTTTAAACAGGCAAGCGATGAAAAGATGTCGGATTTGAAACGCTGTATGGAATCGAAGCGCGGCGGCTTTTCTAAAAAAGGCTCCAGCCAGGCAAAGTAAGGCATACCGCAGTTTCAAAATAGTTTTATCAGCAACGCGGAGTGCTTGCACTCCGCGCCTTTTATTATCTTGGAGGGATTTTTATGTTGATTATTCATGCAAAAATACATACAATGGCGGGCCATACCATTCCGGATGGCTCTGTTCGAGTGAAAGGCACAAAGATTGATTCTGTAGGTTCCGGTCAGTTTGTCCCAGAACAGGACGAGCAGGTCCTTGACGCAAAGGGTGCGGATCTTTACCCCGGCTTTTTGGATGCGCATACGCACATCGGTATGTGGGAAGATTCCCTCACGTTTGAAGGCGACGACGGCAATGAAGAAACAAATCCGGTCACTCCGCAGCTTCGCGCCATCGATGCCATTAATCCGATGGACCGCTGCTTTTCGGAAGCGATTGCAGCCGGTGTGACTTCCGTTGTAACCGGCCCTGGCAGTGCAAATCCTATTGGCGGGCAGCTTGCCGCAATAAAAACATCTGGCCACCGCATTGATGACATGATTCTCAAAGCGCCGGTTGCAATAAAAATGGCGATGGGCGAAAACCCGAAGTCGGTTTACCATGGCAAAAATGAAGCGCCCTCGACGCGTATGGCAACAGCCGCGCTGATTCGTGAAGAGCTTTTTAAAGCGAAGCGCTATATGGAAGACCTTGAAAAATCTAAAATTGACGAAGATGCCGATGCGCCGGAATATGATATGAAGTGTGAAGCGCTGCTTCCTGCGCTGCGCGGTGAAACGGAAGTTCATTTTCATGCGCACCGTGCGGACGATATTTTTACCGCAATTCGCATTGCAAAAGAATTTAAACTGAATTATGTCATTATTCATGGGACGGAGGGCCATTTGATTGCCGATGAGCTGAAGGCGGAGAACACCCGTGTACTCAGCGGTCCATTCCTTACAGATCGCTGTAAGCCGGAGCTGAAGAACCTTACGCCGGCCTGCCCGGGAATTCTTGCTTCCCATGGAATCCTTACGGCGATTGTTACAGACCATCCGGTTATCCCGATTCAGTACCTGCCAATGTGCGCCGGGCTTGCGGTGCGCGAAGGCATGGACCATGAAGAAGCGCTGAAAGCCATTACCATTAATCCGGCAAAAATCTGCGGCCTTGATTCCCGTATCGGTTCCATAGAAAAGGGCAAAGACGCCGATTTTTCGCTGTTCCGGGAAGACCCGCTTACAATGACGGCAAAACCGGAAATGGTTTTTGTAAACGGTGCGGAAGTATTTCGCAGGAAATAATTCGAAAGGCAGCATAAATCATGAGGGAAATTCAGACTTCGCAGATTGCTTCTGAAGTCCGCCGGCTCTGCATAGAAGCAAACCGGGTTCTGCCGGAAGACCTTGAGCAGTGCATTCGCGGCGCTGCGCAGACGGAAACGTCACCGCTTGGAAAATCCATCTTGGAAAACCTGGGCGCCAATATGGATGCCGCCCGTGAGTGCAATCTTCCGGTTTGCCAGGATACCGGCATGGCGGTCATTTTTGCCGAAGTCGGGCAGGATGTGCATATTACGGGCGGCTCATTTGGAGATGCCGTCAATGAAGGCGTAAGGCAGGGCTACAAAGACGGCCTGCTGCGCTGCTCGGTTGCTGCGGACCCCATCAGGCGCGGCAATACCGGTGACAATACTCCTGCTGTCCTTCACACCCGGCTGGTGCCGGGCGATAAAGTTCACCTGACGGTTGCGCCGAAAGGTTTTGGCAGTGAAAATATGAGCCGCCTTAAAATGTTTACCCCGGTTGCTTCCCAAGACGATTTAATTGATTTTGTGGCAGAAACGGTGCGTATTGCGGGCGGAAGGCCTTGCCCGCCGGTTGTAGTGGGCGTTGGAATCGGCGGCGACTTTGAAGAATGCGCGCTGCTTGCTAAAATGGCCCTTTGCCGCCCGGTTTCCAAGCGGAATACTGACCCGCTTTACGCGGAATTGGAAAGCCGGATGCTCCGGAAAATTAATTCGCTGAAGATTGGGCCGCAGGGCTTTGGCGGCTCCACTACGGCGCTGGCTGTTAATATTGAGCAGTACCCGACTCATATAGCCGGTCTGCCGCTTGCCGTTAATATGGGCTGCCATGTTACGCGCCGCAAGGAAACAGTAATTTAATTTTTGAACCATTTAAAATTCACAGAAAATATGGTATGATGGAACCAGAATCAGGGGGCCATAGAATACAGTATAACAAGGGAGCTGACAGCATGAAAGTCGTTGTAATTGGTCGGAAAGTCAATCTCAAGGATAACTTTAAAGAGCTTGCATCGAAAAAACTTTCTCGTTTTGACCGCATCATCGACGAAGACGCAGATGCAAAGGTTGTTGTTACGCTCGAAAAGAAGCGCCAGACTGTTGAAATTACAATTCATTCGCGGGGTATGATTTACCGCGCAGAGTCAACTGCCGATGAGATGAATGCCGCCTTAGATGACGTTATTGATTCACTTGGCAGTCAGATTCGCCGCAATAAGAAGCGCTTAACCCATAAACTGCATTCGCAGGCTCTTGAAGCCCTGCATCCCGCTGAGGCTGACGAATCGCCGGAAGATGAAAAAGAAGCGTATAAAATCGTTCGTACGAAGCATTTTATAGTTAAGCCAATGAGTGTAGATGAAGCCATGCTGCAGATGGAACTTTTGGAGCATAAGTTCTTTATGTTCCGCAACGAGCAGACCGGCGACATCAATGTTGTTTACCACCGCAAAGACGGCGGGTTCGGCCTTTTGGAGCCGGACGAAGCGTAAAGTCAGAAACCATCGCGGGGGCTGCGCGGAAAGCAGCCCCCGTTTTTATGATTAGAAAGGCTGTTTTTAATGAATGATTATCAACTGGTGTGTCCTTGCTTGTTTGGGCTGGAGGGGCCGTTGGCAGAAGAGCTGCGAAAGATGGGTGCGGAAAATGTGCAGCCGCAGAACGGGCGCGTTGTATTCGGCGGCTCGGCGGAAATGATAGCACGTGCCAACCTCTGCAGCCGCTACGGCGAACGGGTTCAGGTGCTGCTCGCCTCTTTCCCCGCTCAGTCATTTGAAGAGCTGTTTCAGGGTGTGAAAGCTCTTCCATGGGAGGATTGGATTGGGAAACAAGACGCTTTTCCGGTGAAAGGCTCCTGCCTCAGCTCTCAGCTGGCCAGCGTGCCGGACTGCCAGTCGATTATTAAGAAAGCAGTCGTGGAACGTCTGAAAAGCCGCTATTCGCTGAGTTGGTTTGAAGAAACCGGCTTAATGCGGCAGATTCATTTCCTGATATTAAAGAACCAGTGCAGCATTATGCTTGACACCACAGGCCCCGGCCTTCATAAACGCGGCTATCGGGCAAACGCAGCAGAAGCCCCAATCCGTGAAACGCTTGCCGCTGCAATGTGCTATTTTTCCCGTGTGAGGCACGATGCCAACTTTATTGACCCGTTCTGCGGTTCCGGTACCATCCTGATTGAGGCAGCCTTGCTTGCGCTGAATATTGCGCCGGGAGTTGCCCGCCGCTTTGCTGCGGAAAGCTGGAACCAGGTGGGCGGCGGTGTTTGGAAGCGGGAGCGTGAACGTGCCCGCTCCCTAGAAATGCACGACGCAGCTTTTGCGGCAAAAGGGTATGATATCGATCCGGCTGCCATTGAGCTTTCAAAAGAAAATGCTGGCAAAGCCGGCGTAGCCGACCGCATTCATGTGGAGCAGCGCAGCATTGCCGATTTTCACGAAGAGGGCGAGTATGGCTGCGTTATCTGTAACCCGCCTTATGGGGAACGCCTGCTTGACCTCCACTCGGCCGAAGAACTTTACCGGGAGATGGGCAGAGCTTTCGCTCCGCGCCATGGCTGGAGCTATGCGGCCATTACCCCCGACGAAACGTTTGAAAAGTGCTTTGGCCGCAAGGCGGCGCACCGCCGGAAGCTCTATAACGGCATGATTCGCTGCCAGTACTATATGTTCTTTGGTGAAAACGCCGGGGCTCCAGCGGGCGCTTCCGCACATCATAGAAAGCAGGAGTAATTAAGAAGCATGATTTCGCATTTGTAAATAAATTGTGAAATCATGCTTTTTCTTGAAAAAGCTCTTGATTTTTTGATGGGAAGCAGATAAAATAGACTTAGCACTCAAAGACAAAGAGTGCTAAACCAAATCAAAATTATTTTAAGGAGGATATATTATGACAATTAAACCGTTATCAGACAGAGTCCTGATTAAAATGGAAGAAGCAGAAGAAACCACCAAAGGCGGCATCATTCTTGCTGGTTCCGCAAAAGAAAAACCACAGATTGCCGACGTAATTGAAGCTGGCCCAGGCGGCGTAGTTGACGGCAAAGAAGTAAAGATGTATGTAAAAAAGGGTGACCGTGTTATCACCAGCAAATATTCTGGCACAGAAGTAAAACTAGATGGCCAGGATTATACCATCGTCCGCCAGAGCGACATTCTTGCAGTTGTGGAATAATTTTCGTCCCTTTGCAGCCGGGAACATATAAATTTGATTTGGAGGAATAAAGACTATGGCAAAACAGATTATATACGGCGAAGATGCCAGAAAAGCCCTTAAGACCGGCGTTGACAAACTTGCCGACACAGTAAAGATTACGCTTGGCCCGAAAGGCCGCAACGTTGTACTCGACAAGAAGTACGGTGCTCCGTTGATTACAAACGACGGCGTTACGATTGCAAAAGAAATTGAGCTTGACGATGCCTTTGAGAACATGGGCGCACAGCTCGTAAAAGAAGTTGCAACCAAGACGAACGATGTTGCCGGTGACGGCACTACAACCGCTACACTTCTTGCACAGGCTCTTATCCGCGAAGGCATGAAGAACGTAACGGCAGGCGCAAACCCGATGGAAGTCCGCAACGGTATTCAGAAGGCTGTTGACGTTGCTGTTGAAGCTCTGAAGAAAAACTCTAAGAAAGTTTCTGGCCCGGACGACATTGCCCGTGTTGCTTCTATTTCTTCTGCAAATGAAACAGTCGGCAAGCTGATTTCCGAAGCGATGCAGAAAGTTACGGCTGACGGTGTTATCACAGTAGAAGAGTCCAAGACGGCGGAAACCTATTCCGAAGTTGTGGAAGGCATGATGTTCGACCGCGGCTATGTTTCTCCTTACATGGTTACGGATACCGAAAAGATGGAAGCAGTCCTCGATGATGCTTCTATTCTCATCACTGACAAAAAGGTTTCTAACATTCAGGAAATTCTGCCGCTTCTCGAAAAGATTGTTCAGAGTGGCAAAAAGCTTGTTATCATCGCAGACGATATTGAAGGCGAAGCACTCAGCACTCTCGTACTGAATAAACTGCGCGGCACATTCACCTGCGTCGGCGTTAAGGCGCCGGGCTTTGGTGACAGACGCAAGGAAATGCTTCAGGATATTGCAACTCTGACCGGCGGCCAGGTTATTTCTTCTGAAGTTGGTCTTGAACTGAAAGACGCAACCATGGACCAGCTGGGCCATGCACGCCAGGTTAAGGTTGACAAAGAAAATACCATCATTGTAGATGGCTCCGGCGACAAGAAGAAGATCGCTGACCGCGTTGCTCAGATTCGCGCTCAGATTGACCAGACAACTTCTGATTTCGACAAGGAAAAGCTTCAGGAACGCCTTGCAAAGCTTGCTGGCGGCGTAGCAGTCATCAAGGTTGGCGCTGCAACCGAAATCGAAATGAAAGAAAAGAAGATGCGTGTTGAGGATGCTCTGGCTGCTACAAAGGCTGCTGTTGAAGAGGGCATCATTGCTGGCGGCGGCGTTGCACTTCTGAATGCCATCCCGGCTGTTACAGAACTCGTGGAAAAGAGCGAAGGCGATGACAAGACCGGTGCAAAGATTGTTCTCCGCGCATTGGAAGAGCCAATCCGTCAGATTGCTTTCAACGCTGGCCTCGAAGGTTCTGTCATTATCAACAACATTCAGAAAGCCGGCAAAGTTGGCTACGGCTATAACTTCGTTACCGACAAGTACGGCGATATGCTGAACTTTGGTGTTGTTGATCCGACGAAGGTTACACGTTCCGCACTGCAGAATGCAGCTTCCGTTGCTTCCATGGTTCTCACCACGGAATCACTGGTTGCCGACAAGAAGGAACCGGCACCGGCTACTCCGGCAGCACCGGCTGACGGCGGCATGGGCGGTATGTATTAATCCCATACGCTTGATTTATAAAAATAGAAGGGGCGGATGCGAAAGCATCCGCCCCTTCTGCGCCGTGTGGAGGGCTAAATGGGCTGGGCCATACTTTCTATGGCTCTTGTGCGGAATTCTTCATAGGAGCGGCATCCGTTCAGCATGCGTAGCTGGTCTTCATCAGAAAGCGATAAAAAGTGCTCCTTTGCTTTTTCTTCTTCCGATGAAAGATTCAAAGGAAAGGGAAATCCATCATATCCAGAGTAGTCCATAGCTTTCACCTCACTGTTGATACTATTTTGCTGCTTTTCCATTTTTCCATACATTCCCGGGATATTTTACCGGAGTTTCGTGTAAGTTTTGCGGCAAACTAGCAGCGGGGGTGAAAGCATGGCTTCCTATATTGATCCGCAGCTTCGGGAAAGGTTTGAGGCGCTTCCCATAGAACTGAAAAATGAAGTTCTGGAAAAGAATGTGCGCATCTGCACACTGCAGGACCTAATTCACTGCCTTGAAAAAATTGTTGCGGAAGGGTAGAAAAAGCGCGCCTGGCTTTGTTTGAGTCAGGCGCGCTTTTATAAAATAATTTTTTAATCCGGTATCATGGTTTCATATTGCTTTCCAAGCCAGTCTATGGCAGCAGAACGGCCGTCTTCATCCATTGCGAAACTATTTTGTGCGGCAATTTCACATTTTTCGTAACAGAGGGGGCCGTACCAGACTTCCCCTTTAATAAATTGCTCTTTTTTTTTCGGGTCATCGGTTTCTTTTTCACCCGGCGAAAGCTTGTAGCGGAATTCTTTTTCCCCCGTGTTGCTGACGCTGCCGACGAAAGAGCCGCCGTTCTGAAAATAAAGCAGAATCGGTATTAAATACTGCTTATGCCAGTCAATTTCTTTTCTCATTGTTTCATCTCCCGGAGAAAGCGCCGCGTAAGGGCGTATGCGCTGAATTTCAGCAATTTCCGACTTTTAAAAAAGACAGACCGGCTTAGATCTTTTTGGGTTCCGGGTAAGATTCGCCGAATGTATCCACGGTAATAGATTCAATCTTCTGCTCTTCTAAAGGCTTGTCGTCATAATCGCGCGGAACGGCAACAATGCGGTCCACTTCTTCCATGCCGGAGGTGACTTTGCCGAAAGCAGCGTATTCGCCGTCGAGGTATGGAGAATCATCTACCATAATGAAGAACTGAGAGCCCGCGCTGTTTGGGTTTACGGTGCGTGCCATAGAAAGTACGCCGCGGGTGTGTTTCAGGTCATTCGGAAAATGGTTCGAGGTAAATTCGCCGCGGATGCTGTACCCTGGGCCGCCAGTTCCGGTTCCTTTGGGGTCGCCGCCCTGAATCATAAATTTAGGGATAATGCGGTGAAAGGTCGTGCCATTGTAAAAGCCTTTCTTAACAAGCGAAATGAAGTTGTTCACCGTGTTCGGCGCAACGTCAGGGTAAAGCTCTGCTTCAATAATGCCATGCGAAGTCTTAATGGTAATGACTGGATATTTCATAAAAACCCTCCGTTCTTTCGGAACGCCGAAGGCGCCCACTGTGTCCTTATTATATCCCGAACCGGCGAACCGTACAAGGTAATTTTTCCATATTGATAAAAATTGAAAAAACGTAAAAATATTTTGCGAAAATATGAATAATATGGTATAATATGCTCAAATCCGCACAGCGGGAAACAGAGAACGGAGTAATTGCTATGCAACTTGTATTTTACGGTTCAGACAAAGAAGTAACCGGGAGCTGCCACTGCCTGGAGGCATGCGGCAAAAAAATACTGATTGACTGCGGCCTCCATCAGGGCGAAGGCACTGGCGTTGAGGAAAACAGGCATTTGCCGTTTTACCCTTCCCAGATTGACTATGTACTCATAACTCATGCACATATTGACCACAGCGGCCGTCTTCCTCTGCTGATTAAAGACGGGTACCAGGGCAAAATCTATGCTACAGGCGCAACGTGCGACCTGCTTTCCATTATGCTGCGCGACAGCGCCCATATTCAGATGATGGACGCGGTGAATGCCAACCGAAAAGGCCGCCGCGCTGGTAAAGAACCGCTAGAGCCGCTTTATACCGTAGAGGATGCGGAAGCTACAGCTCAGCACCTTGTGCCTTGCCATTACGGTGAAAAGATAACGCTCTGCGACGGTATTCAGTTCCGCATGACAGACGCTGGCCATCTGCTCGGCTCGTCGTCGATTGAAGTCTGGGTTACCGAAAACGGCGAAACACAGAAAATCGTTTTTTCCGGTGACATTGGCAATGTGAATCAGCCTATTATCCGTGACCCGCAGTACATAACGGAAGCAGATTATGTTGTAATGGAGTCAACATACGGCGACCGTGAGCATGAACCGATTGCCGACTATACCCCGGAACTTGCTAAAGTTTTTGATTCAACGCTTGCAAGGGGCGGCAACGTTGTGATACCAAGTTTCGCGGTTGGCCGTACGCAGGAACTGCTTTACTATATCCGCGAAATGAAAGAAAAGCGCCTTGTAAAGAGTAATCCGGATTTCCCGGTTTATGTTGACAGCCCGCTCGCTTTGGAAGCTACGAAGGTTTACAGCGACGACCTTGCCGACTATGCCGATGACGATGCAACCCATGTCATCCGCGAAGGAATCCGGCCGCTGAACTTTACGAACCTGCATGTCTGCGAGTCAACAGAAGAGTCCCGCGTGCTGAATGACGATGGCGTTCCGAAAGTTATTATTTCTTCCAGCGGCATGTGCGAAGCCGGCCGAATCCGCCACCACCTGAAGCATAACCTTTGGCGGCCGGAGTGCTCGGTCGTTTTCGTCGGCTTTCAGGCAGAAGGAACGCTTGGCCGTATGCTGATTGACGGCGTAAAGCAGGTCAAGCTTTTCGGCGAATTGATTGCGGTGCAGGCACAGATTTACAACTTTAAGGCCCTTTCCGGCCATGCTGACCATACTGGACTGTTGCGCTGGATTAATTCTTATACGAAGAAGCCGAAACGCGTGTTTATCGTCCACGGTGAGCAGCTTACGGCAGAAGGCTTCGGGAAGGAGCTTCAGCAGCTCGGCTTTAATGCTTATGTGCCAAACTTTGAGGCGGTTGCCGACTTGACGGCAAATACGATTGTAGAAGAGGGCGTAGCGCCGGAAAAGGTTCATCCGCACCGCGGGACCGGCAAAGGCACAACGGCTTTTGGACGCCTTGTCGCAGCCGGGCAGCGTCTTCTCCATGTTATCCAGCACAACGAGGGCGGTGCAAACAAAGACCTTGCGCGCTTTACAAACCAGATTATTTCCATGTGCGACAAGTGGGACCGCTAAAGCAATCTCAAAAAACAGGGGCGCTGCAGACCATATTAGCCTGCAGCGCCTTTTTCTTAATTTGTAGAAGATAAAAATGGCTTATTTTAAGCTGTTTTCTCCTTGCTCCTGTTTTTCAAGCATTTTCCCGTGCGGGAACTTTTCCAGCGTCTTTTCCAGCCGAAAACGGTTGTACCGCTGTATCATGGCAAAGGGAAAATTGCAGAGCCCTAAAAGAATTGCAGCGCCAAAGAGCAGTGGGATTTTTTTCCGGGGCTTTCGAAAGCAAAAGCAAAAGAACAGCGAGAGGAGCCCGAACACTGCAATCAGATAGTGAATGACTTCCGCCTGGCAGGTAATAAAAATGAATTTCTTTAAATAATCTGCATCTATTTTTCCTGGCAAATGACGCTTGTCGAAACCATGGCCGTTCTGTGGCAGGCGGTCTTTCCATTTCGGAAGCCGTATTCTGCGAAAAAAATTCATTTCCCGGGAAGAAACGCGAAAAAAGGGTTTCTCACAGTTGAACCACTTTCTGCGGAGCTTTTCCGGTAAAGCGGGTATCAGTGTGCCAATCCCGAAGTGCAGGGCAAACCAGAAAGCAATATAAAGAATGGTCATTGAAAGTGCAAAAAGCATTTTTACACCTGCTTACCATGTCAATTTTTCTTTCATGAATCAGCCTTTTTCATCGATACTTTTTTTCCAGTTCCAGCAGAAACCGCTTGGCTTCCAAACCGCAGCCGTACCCCACAAGGCTGCCGCCTGCTCCAATCACCCGGTGGCAGGGCACAACAATCATAACGGGGTTGCGGTTGTTGGCTCCTCCAACGGCGCGGCAGGCTTTCGGAGAGCCTATCCGTTCGGCAATCTGCCGGTAGCTTTTTGTTTCGCCGTAGGGAATCGTTTGCAGAGCGGCCCAGTCGGCAAGCTGAAAAGGAGTTCCGTGCAGAGCAAGCGGCAGGTCGAAATTTTTGCGCCTGCCGGCAAAATACTCCCGCAGTTCCTGCACCGCTCTTTGAAGCAGCGGAGTTTCTTCATTGAGGGGAGCTTTCTCTGCACCATACAAAAAAATATCAGTAATTCCACTGCCGTTTTCTGCAATCCCGAGCTGGCCAATGGGGGTTTCCAAACTGCAGATATGCTTCATGTTCAGCCTTCTTCCCGGTACAGGCCTTTCAGCAAGGAGATTTCTTTTGCATAGCCGTCAACATCATTTGGAGTTTCCAGGTAAAACGGAAGTTCACGCAGGGACGGGTGGTTGATGATACGCTCAAACGCTTCCAGCCCAAGATACCCCTGCCCAATTTTTTGGTGGCGGTCTTTGTGGCTCCCAAGCGGATTCATGCTGTCGTTCAGGTGAATGGCATGAAGCCGTTTTAGGCCAATCACACGGTCAAATTCACTCAGAACATCTTCCAGGTGATTTGCAATATCATAGCCGCCATCCGAAACATGGCAGGTGTCCAGGCATACACCGAGGTGCTGCTGCTGTTCCGTTTCGTCTATAATCGTGCGCAGTTCTTCAAAACTGCGGCCGACTTCACTGCCCTTTCCCGCCATGGTTTCCAACAGAACCATGGTAGACTGCTCTGGCTTTAAAATAGCATTCAACATTTCGGTGATAAAGCGGATTCCGGTTTCCACGCCTTGTTTCACATGGCTGCCCGGGTGAAAGTTATACATACTGCCCGGAATATTTTCCAGGCGGGCGAGGTCGTCTGCCATGGTATTCCGCGCAAAGGTGCGCAGCCTTTCGTCAGCTGCACAGGCATTCAGCGTGTAAGGCGCATGGGCGAGAATAGGAAAAAAGCCGTGTTCTTCCGCAAAACTGCGGAAAGCGGCAATGTCATCCATGTCAAGAGCTTTTGCGGCACCGCCGCGTGGGTTTCGGCTAAAGAACTGGAACGTGTTTGCACCAATTTGAAAAGCCTGCTTTCCCATGGCAAGGTAGCCTTTGGAAGCAGACAAATGGCAGCCAATTTTCAGCATAGGTTCCTCCTGCAATTTCGGGTGGGAACACCCGCCCTTCTTTTCTATTATTACTATTATAGCATAGTATAACACAGAACCCCTGAAAACGGCTTTCTGAAATTCAGAAAAACAAAAGCACATCCCGCCAAGAAAGGCCGGATGTGCTTTTATCAGGCGAAAAATCAGCCGTTTTCCAGAATGGCGGCAAACGACTGCGGCGCCATGCGGATTGCAGTCTTACTGAAGACAGGCTCTTTTCCGATGGAAAAAGCAACCTGGCCTTTTACAGCAATGGGTGCTTCCGCTGTTTTTGCGGAAGGATTAAAAGCGAGGATGATATTTCCACGGTGGAAAAGAAATGGATATTGATTCTGCTTTGCGTAAAGGACTTCAAAAGGACCGTCGGCGCGCAGGCAGTCATTGTCATGACGCAGCCGGATTATGGCGCGCACAGTATTCAGCAGAGAATCTTCTTTGTCGGACTGCTCTTTGACCGTTGGTGCATCGGTACTTCCATCAACGGGCAGATATAACTGGCTTGCCGGGGCTTCGGAAAAGCCGCAGTTGGCCTGTAAGTGATTCCACTGCATTGGGGTGCGGCTTCCGGTTCGGTCATAGCCGCCTTCTTTGCTCGTTAGCTTGGAAAGATATTTCATGCCGATTTCATCGCCATAGTACAGGAAAGGCACGCCAGGCATGGTGAAAATAAAGCTGTAGGCCAGTTTCAGCTCCTGCTCCGAGAAGTCGCGGCTCATGCGCGGTGTGTCGTGGTTGCAGGTAATGAAGCTGATGTAACCATCTTTTTTAGTTTTGTTGTACTTGGGAAGGTAGTCATCGAGAAAGCCCAGTATGTTTCCTTTACCCTGTGAACTGAATATACTCTTCTGTTTTCCGTCTTTGCTCTTGTTGCGGAAGAGCTGATAGTAACCGTTGCCTTCGTGGTTCAGGTAAAAATCGCAGTGAAAGCCATACCGAAGGGAAAGTTCCGGGTTGGACCATTCCGAAACAAGCGCGGCTTCCGGAAAATCGCGGTCAAGCATACCGCGCACTTCTTTCCAAATAGCGCCTGTGCCGGATTTTTTCTCGTCATCATTTTTTACGAGGGAATCCGCCATATCAACGCGGAATCCGTCGCAGCCTTTTTCCAGCCAGAAGCGCATCACGTCTTCCATAGCCTTGCGGGTTGCAATGCAGTCCGGATGGTCACAGGGAAGCTGCCAGTCGGCGTCAATTTTATGGAAACCGTAATTCAGCGCCGGCTGTGTGCTGAAAAAGTTTACCAAGTAGTTGCCGTTGCGGTTTGCGCGCCCGCTGATAAAGTGGTATTCCGGCGGGTAATTCCACACGGAATCCGTCCAGATGTAGCGGTTGGTGTACGCATTTTTTTCGGTGCTGCAGCTTTGCTGGAACCAGGAATGCTCTTCTGAAGTATGGCCGGGCACAAGATCAAGCAGAATCCGGATTCCTTTTTTGTGTGCTTCCGCGAACAGGCGGTAAAGGTCTTCATTGGTGCCATAGCGCGGAGCAACTTTTTTGTAGTCACGCACGTCGTAGCCTGCGTCATGAAAAGGTGAGTCGAAACAGGGGTTCATCCATACCGCATTGCATCCAAGCCATTTTATGTAGTCCAGCTTTTCCGTAATGCCATTAATATCTCCAATGCCGTCACTGTTTGTGTCATAGAAACTCTGTGGATAAATTTCGTAAAAAACGGCGTCATTTAGCCATTCAGGCATTTTTTTCATCCTCTCACTTTCGTTGCGTTTTAGTGCAGTATTTTTTTTATCATAACTTTTCCAAACTGTTTCGTCAATAGATTTCGAAAATATGTCTCTTAAAAAAATAATAAGAAGGCTAGCTGCATTCTCATTAACATTAAGATTGCTCCATTTAAGCCGTTATTGACAGAAGCGCTGGAAAGCATTACAATAGAGCGGTGTTTCGAAAACAAAGGGACAGGATGCAGAGAAAGGAAAAATTCAGATGAGCAAAATAAATTTTGAAAATGACCCGGTAAAACTTGCGGATATTTACAATTCACCGGAATTTTCCGCTCGCTGCTTTGACGCGCAGCCGCTTGGAGCGTTCTGCAAACCGCAGTCCGCGGCTTTTCGTCTTTGGACGCCTACAGCTGATTCGGTTTTTCTGTGCCTGTACGAGCAGGGAAGCGGGGGAAAAGCACTCCGCAGGTTTCCACTGAAAAAAATGGAGAATGGAACCTGGGAGTGTACAATCCCCCGCAGCCTCAGCGGAATTTATTATACTTATGAGGTCACAAATTTCGGCGTTACGGCAGAAACTGCCGACCCTTATGCCAGGGCGGCCGGAGTGAATGGCCAACGCAGCATGGTGGTAAACCTTGCGGAAACGAACCCAAATGGCTGGGAAGAAGACTGCTACAGCAGGCCGGAAAATCAGACGGATGCGGTCGTGTGGGAAGTGCATGTCGGTGACTTTTCCAATGACCCAAAGTGCGGTGTCCGCCCGGAATGGCGCGGCAGATACCTGGCTTTTACCGAGCAGAATACCACTTTGCCGGATGGCAAAACACCAACCTGTTTGAATTATCTGAAAAGGCTGGGCATTACTCATGTACAGCTGATGCCGGTTTATGACTACGGCAGTATCAACGAAAGAAACCCGGGCATGTCTTTTAACTGGGGCTATGACCCGGTCAATTATAATGTGCCGGAAGGTTCGTATTCTACCAATGCGCACCTGGGTGACGTCCGTATCCGTGAAATGAAGCAGATGGTGCTGGCACTTCATCGTGCAGGTATTGGCGTAGTGATGGATGTGGTCTATAACCATACTTACCGCAGCGGGGACTCTTGCTTTCACAAAACAGTTCCCTATTACTATCACCGCGTAACGGCAGACGGCAGGTTTGCCGACGGCTCGGCCTGCGGAAATGAGATTGCCAGTGAGCGGCGCATGTGCCGGAAATATATTATTGATTCCGTCCTTTACTGGGCGCAAGAATATCATATTGACGGCTTTCGTTTCGATTTGATGGGCCTTCTGGATGTTGAAACAATGAATGAGATCCGTATGGCTCTTGACGGCCTGCCGGGGGGTAAGAAAATTCTTATGTACGGTGAGCCATGGAACGCCTCGGCACCAGCGATGGCGGAAGGAAGTCTTCCAGCGGATAAAAGCCATGCCTGCAGCCTCGACTCCCGCATTGGCATTTTCAGCGACAATACTCGCGATGTCATTCGCGGCGATGTATTTCTGCGCCATAAAAAAGGGTTTGTGCAAGGGAATACAGCGTTTACAAATGCGGTGAAGGCTTCGCTGCAGGGCTGGACGCAGCAAAGTTTTTCGAAACCATTGGTAAATACACCTTCACAAATTGTTTCCTACGTTTCGGTGCATGACAATCTTACTTTATGGGACAAACTGATTTCTTCTACAAAACGAGGGCGTGACTATACTTCATACGATGAGAACATTGTGAAGATGAATCGGCTTTGCGCCGTACTGTATTTTATGGCGCAGGGCATACCGCTTTTTCAGGCGGGCGAAGAGTTTGCGCGGACGAAACGAGGAATGGACAACAGCTTTCACGCTCCCCGCTCTCGGAATCGTTTGGAATGGAGCCGCGAAGCGGAATTTTCCAGCCTTGTGCAGTATTACCGCGGATTGATACAGATACGAAAGGCATATCCGGCTCTGCGCGACGCTTCGGTTCAGGCGGCAAAACGGATGTGCTTTGCCGATTCACCGGCCGGGACGGTGGCTTTTACACTTACCGGGGAATGCAAAACGATAGCTGTCTGCGTCAACGCGCTTCCAAGCGAGGTGACAGTTGTGCTGAAGAAAGGTGTGCGGGAATGGGACGTTTTGGCCGATGGGGAAAAGTCCGGCCTTGTTTCCCTGAGAAAAATCCATGGCAGCAGCATTTGCCTCTCCCCAAAGAATGCGATGATTCTCTGCGGATAGGCAGAAAAATATTTCGCAAAACAGCGAAAAATTTTGCTGGCGGTTCTTCCGTCAAAAGCCTGGTTTTAGGGCAATATTTTATCATAATGGCTGGACGTTAAAATAGTAACTATAAAATAGCATGAAAAGTTGACCAAAAATTATTGACATTAACGAGAGCCAATGCTATATTATAAACGTGCTAAGCGAAAAGTATTCGAAAATACATAACGCAAAATTCGAATATGAGCTGCACTGTATTTAGGAGGTAATAGTACAATGACAAAAAAAGTTTGGCAGAGGGTTTCTGCAGGTTTTCTGGCAGCTGCACTCACAGTGGGCATGACAGCCTGCAGCAACGGCGGTGCCGCTTCATCAACGGCTCCCACAAAAACTTCCAGCGCAACAGCTTCTTCAGAAATCGGCGAACAGGGTGCTAAGATTACACTCTGGGGTTCCGGCGATGACCAGAAGATGCTGAAAGAAATGGCGGCGGCTTTTGAAAAGAAATATGCTGCCAAAAATTACAAGGTAACTGTCAATGTGCAGGATGAAGACAAGGCAAAAGACGCCATTCTGAAAGATGTTGACGCAGCAGCCGATGTTTTCGATGTGCCGCATGATCAGTTGGGTGCGCTTGTTGAAGCAGGCGCCTGCTACCCGAACACAGTATTTGCCAATGACGTGAAGGCAAACGATGATGCCAATGCTGTTCAGGCCGCAACTTACAAAAATCAGCTTTACGGTTATCCGCGTTCCATTCAGTCCATTTTCCTATTTTACAACAAGAGCGTTCTCAGCGCCGATGATGTAAAGACCATGGAAGGTATGCTGAAAAAGGCAAAGGCTGCCGGCAAACAGTGCGGCTGGGATATGGGCAACCTTTATGATACCGCTCCATTCTATATGGCGAACGGCGTTAAGCTCTTTGGCGACAAGGGTGACGATGCAAACGGCAGCACATTCAACAGCCCCGAGGCTGTTGCAGCAGCCAAGAGCATTTCTACGCTGAAAGCTCAGGGCATGAAGGACATTAATGACGGCGATGTTGTTGGTCAGCTGAAAAGCGGAGCCGTTGTTGCACAGGCAACAGGTTCCTGGAAATCAAGTGACTTTAAATCAGCGCTTGGCAGCAATTACGCAGTTGCAAAGCTCCCGACTCTGAACATCGGCGGCAGCGACAAGCAGATTGTTTCCTTCGCAGGCTATACGCTGTACCTTGTAAACTCTCATTCCAAATATCCGCAGGCTTCTATGCAGCTTGCCAAATTCCTTACAACTCAGGAAAACCAGATTACGGCATTTAAGGTGCGTCAGGTTGTTCCGGCCAATACGAAAGCCGAAGCAGATCCTGTTGTAACAGGCGATGAAACAGTTGCTGCACAGCTTGCACAGGCAAAGACCTCTGTTCCAATGCCTTCCATTACACAGATGAGCAACTTCTGGTCGCCTTCCAGCATGGCTTATACAAAAGATATTTTCAATGGTAAGATCAAAGAAGCGGATTTTCAGGCAAAGCTAAGTGCTTGGAATGATTTGCTGAAGTCTACCGTCAAAAAATAATTCTTAAAACTTTTTGCACAGGTGCAGCTAAACCTGGGAACGGGTTTAGCTGCATATATCTTTATGAATGATGAATAAAATACTGGGGTGGTAATTTTGAAAACAGACGGCAAGGAAGGCAAAAAGCAAACTGCCATAAAAAAGCCGAAGGTCACTTTTAAAGATAAAGAGGCCGGTTCGTACTTTATTATGGGCTTTGCCAATCTGGTCAATCACCAAATTGTAAAAGGACTTTTGTTTCTTTTCCTGGAAATTGCCTACATAGTCTTTATGGCAACAAAAGGTGTCACTTTAATCCAGGGCCTTTATACGCTTGGCACAAAAAAACAAGGATGGGCGATAATCCCCGGGCAGCTCCTTCCGGTTTTACAGAGGGGCGACAATTCCATGCTGTTCCTTATTTACGGAATTGCGGCGCTGGTCGTTACGGGCCTGTTTATTCTTCTGTATTTTGTGAACCTTTCCAGTGCCCGGCAGGTGATGATGATCCGCAAAAGCGGAAAGCGTCCGGTGAACTTCCATGGGGACTTCCGTGCGCTGGCAGACGGACGTTTCCACGTAACAATGCTTTCGCTTCCTGTTCTTGGAATTCTGTTTTTTACTGCTTTGCCGATTGTTTTCATGATCCTGATTGCGTTCACAAACTACGACAGCGCGCATCAGGTCCCCGGCAACCTGTTCACATGGGTTGGGCTTTCTAACTTTGTAAGTCTTCTGGGCGGAAACCAGCTTCTTTCCGGCACATTCGGCCACGTTTTGGCATGGACGCTGGTTTGGGCTTTTTTTGCAACGTTTACCAACTACTTCCTTGGTATTATTGTTGCATTGATGATAAACAAGAAGGGAATCCGTTTTAAGGGAATGTGGCGTTCCATCCTTGTTACCACCATTGCAATTCCACAGTTTATCTCGCTGCTGGTCATGCAGAATATGTTCAACCTGTATGGCCCAATTAACCAAGTGCTTGTTTCTATGGGCTGCAGCCGTATCGATTTTCTCGGAGGCGACCCTACAACCGCGCGCATTGTGGTATTGCTTGTAAACCTTTGGATTGGCATTCCGTACACCATGCTGATAACTTCCGGCATTTTGATGAACATTCCGCAGGAACTTTATGAATCTGCAAAAATGGACGGTGCTTCCCCAATTCAGATTTTCTTCAAGATTACGCTGCCATATGTTCTGTTTGTAACGGCGCCATACCTGATTACGCAGTTTATTGGCAACCTGAACAACTTTAACGTCATCTTCCTTCTGACCGGCGGTGCGCCAAATACAACGGATTATTACCAGGCCGGCAAGACGGACTTGCTTGTTACATGGCTGTACAAACTGACTGTAAACAACTATGATTATAATCTTGCTTCCACCATTGGTATTTTGTCGTTTATTATCTGTGCGGTGTTTTCCCTTATTGCATATCACCACACTTCTTCTTACAGCAAGGAGGAGGAATTTCAATGAAACATTCAAACCAGCGTATGCGAAAGCATGTCGCAAATGCTTTTATCTATCTGTTCCTGATTATTATTTCTGTCATATGGTTGATTCCGGTTCTATGGGTACTCGTTACGTCGTTTCGTGTTGAAGGCGGCTCCTTTACGGCGCAGTTCTTCCCGGAACACTGGACGCTGGACAATTATACGAGGCTTTGGAGCAATACGGTTTTCCCATTTAAGAATTGGTTTATCAACACATTTTGGGTAGCGTGTGCTTCCTGTGCTATCAGCACATTCTTTACACTTTCGGTGGCATACGTCATTTCGCGCCTCCGCTTTACATTTCGCAAGACGTATATGAACCTTGCAATGATTCTTGGTATGTTCCCGGGCTTTATGTCAATGATTGCCGTGTACTTTATCCTGAAAGCGATTGGGCTGACTCAGAACCTCTGGGCATTGGTGATTCAGTATTCTGCGGGTGCAGGCCTCGGCTTTTACATTGCCAAAGGCTTCTTTGACACGATTCCGCGGTCGCTGGATGAAGCGGCAAAAATTGATGGGGCAACGAATGCACAGGTGTTCCTGCACATTATTATGCCGAACTCTGGCCCGATTGTGGTGTATACAGCGCTTATGGCGTTCATGGCGCCTTGGGGCGACTTCATTTTCTCCAACGTCATCATGGGCGACAATTACAGCAAATGGACGGTTGCCATTGGCCTGTACCAGATGATTCAGAAGAATAATATTTACAACAACTTTACGCAGTTTAATGCTGCGTGCGTGTGTATCGGTGTTCCTATTATGATTCTCTTCTTTGTACTGCAGCGGTTTTATGTGGAAGGAATCACAGGCGGCGCAGTCAAAGGTTAATTTTAGGCAAAAAAGCGCAGTTTCGTAACTGCGCTTTCTTTTTGCCGGACTATTTTTACGGAGATGAACTATGATGGGCAAAAGAGGAAAACAATTTATCGCCATAAGCCTTGCGTTTCTTCTGGCAGTGCTCCCATGCGGCTGCGCAGGCAAAAATAATGCCAATACAAATACAGCCCCCAAAAGCAAATTCGCGTTTACTTGGGAGAACGCTTCCGTGTATTTTCTGTTGACCGACCGATTCCGTAACGGCAATAAGGCAAATGACCACTCCTATGGCAGAAGCCTTGACCAAAACGGAAAGCCGGTTCCCGGCTGGGAAGAAAGTGCCGGAAGTTTTCACGGCGGAGATTTTGCCGGGGTAACTCAGAAAATAAACGCTGGCTATTTTAACAAACTTGGCGTAAACGCAATCTGGATTACCCCACCGTTTGAGCAGGTGCATGGTTTTCACTCAATGGATGGCCTTGCATTTTATGCATATCACGGGTATTGGGCGCTTGATTTTACTCAGCCGGATGCAAACTATGGCACGAAGGAAGAGTTCCGTACGATGGTGGATGCGGCTCATAAACACGGAATCCGAATTGTCATGGATGTTGTTCTAAACCACCCGGGCTATGCCACCATGAAAGATGCGGAAGAGTATGGCTTCGGCCAGTATAAAAAAGACTGGAAATCCTATTATTTTGGCGATCCGTCCTCGCTGAGCAGCCAGGCGGAAAGCTCTTATGCCGACGATTCCTCTAAAAACTGGAACAGCTGGTGGGGAAGCGACTGGGTTCGTACGGCCGCGCCTTTTGCAGGGTACGAAAACGGAGGAACTGAGGAGCTTACACAGTGCCTTGCCGGCCTGCCGGATTTTAAGAATGAAAGCAGTAAAACCGTTCCGCTTCCTGCGCTGCTGAAAACAAAGTGGAAAAAGGAAGGCAGGCTTGAAAAAGAACAGAAAGAGCTGAATGACTTTTTCCGCGAAAATAATCTAAAGCCAACGGTGCTGAATTACGAGATTAAATGGCTTACTGACTGGGTTCGCGAGTATGGGGTAGACGGATTCCGCTGTGACACGGCAAAATACGTCCAGAAGGATGACTGGGCGCAGCTGAAAGAGTATTCCCAGAAGGCACTTGACACATGGCGTAAAAACAATTCTTCCAAAGTGCTGGACAAAACACAGTTTTGGACGGTAGGGGAAGTCTGGGGGCATGGAGTCGAAAAAGATGATTATTTTACAGCCGGAAAATTTGACGCCCTTATCAATTTCAGCTTTCGCCAAAATGTTATGAATCGCTCGCTTCTTCCGGATACTTATGACTACATGGCGAAAACACTGCGTTCTGAAAAAAATTTTAATGTGCTGAGCTATATTTCCTCACACGATGATGCACTTTTTACTCGTTCCGATTTAATTAACGGAGGGAATTATTTGTTGCTGGCACCTGGTGCTATACAGATTTATTATGGCGATGAATCAGCACGGGAGCGCCAATGGAAAAACCTTTCTGCCAATGATTTGACCCTTCGAAGCAATATGAATTGGAGCAGCGTGAACCAAAAGGTGCTGAAACATTGGCAAACTGTTGGCTGCTTTCGCGGCAGGCACCCGGCTGTAGGCGCAGGCAGACAGACGATTTTAAGCCGGTCGCCTTTCGAATTTGCACGGGTTTGGTCTTCCGGAAAAGGTACCGACCGCATTATTGTAGCTCTTGCGGCTGCAAATAAAGCCATCAGTATCCCCGTGAAAGCTGTCTTTAAAGATGGCGAAATGGTGCGTAACGCTTATGACGGAAGCACCGCAGCAGTAAAAAACCAGGTGGTAACGTTTCAGAGCGGAGAAAATGGAACAATCCTTCTGGAGTCCTGTAACTGATGGTATAAAAACAGCTCCGGTTTGCAGAATCTCTGCAAACCGGAGCTGTATCTCTGTCATAGTTTCTATCATAAATTACGGCTGACCAGGTGTGGAATTGTCAATAGGCTTAATATGGGGAACATAGTTTTTTTCGTCCAGCTTTTCTTTTTCGGGTGTTGCCCCGTATTCGCTGCCGAAACGCCCGCCATAAAAATAGAACTGATTTCTTCCATGCTCTTTGGAATGGTAAAGCGCTATGTCAGACTTCTTAAAAAGCTCAAGGTAAGAGCTGCCGTCTTTTGGGTAAAGCGAAACGCCAATGCTGCCACTTATGCGGTAATTTGGATCTTCCAGCCGAATCTGGTTGAAGTAGCACCCAATCGAGTGCAGCTTATCCAGAAGAGCCTGCGTATTTGTCACATCTTTCATAAGGACCAGAAATTCATCTCCGCCAACGCGGCCTACAATGTCGCTTGCACGGAAGAGGGCAAGCAGTTTCCGCGCAACTTCGGTAAGAGCAACGTCACCTTGTGTGTGGCCGAGCGTATCGTTAATATTTTTAAAGTGGTCAATATCAACCATAATAACAGCGTTCGTTTTTTCATGCCCGTCGCCTTGCAGGTAACGGTCTATCAGTTCCTGCGTCACTGTTTTATTGTAAAGGCATGTCAAGGCGTCTTTCTGCGATTTGTCAAGAATCTTTATTTCCTGCCTTTTGCGTGCGTCAATATTCTTTATGTAGCCAATAATTTTCAGGCTGTCCTTTGTGGTGTTCAAAAAGACAATGGAAGCGGAGTACCACATGAATTGGCCGGACTGATTTGTCTGCCGATATTCCAGCGTAACTTCAGGGCAGTTGTTTTTTTGGTAATTTTCCATGAGGTTCTTCTGGGAAAAAGTGCGGCAGAATTTTTCTGCATCATCTTTGTAAACAGCATTTTTCGCAATGAGATGAATCATTTCATCATAGATTTCCGTATGCAGAAACGAAAATCTTTTGCTGTAGATTTCAGCGCCGTAAAGCAGGCGGTTATGAGAAAGATCAGCCTCGAAGACCCGCTCGCAGGTCAGCTCTAGCGCAGAGCGGTAAATCTTTTCATTTTCATAGAGCTGGTTCTGCAGCACTCGGTTTTCCGAAAGCTCATTCATCTGGTTTTCAATACAATTCATCAGCTCATTAAAAGAAAGGCTCAAACGTTTAAAATTAAAATCGAAACAGCTGCATGAAAAGCGCGCACGGTAATCACCGCGGACAGCCCGGTGGATGGTGCGGATAAAGTTCTGTATCGACCGCGACACAAAAAGTTTCCACAGCAGAATGAGCAGCAGCGCCTGCGTAATCATGGCAACCGCTATGTGGCTGGGCAGGAGTGGCACCTGAAACGCATTTGAGCAAGCTAAGAGGATAACATAGGGCGGTACAAATGAAAGCAGAATAAGTCCCCAAGATTTGTCTTTCAATAAAATAGCCTCCGTTCGTTACATAGGGCTGCAGGCTATGACCTGCAATCCATGTAAAAACTGTGCAGCCAGGCTGACATGCATTTTACTGTTTAGTCCCTATAGCTTTGCGGCTTCCGGCTTTTGCCGGAGTTGCTGATGGCTGAAATTGAATAGAACAGCGATCAATATTCTATTGTGATTAATATTATAGTGTTGAAAAAAGTATAATGCAAGGGAAAAATTAAGCAGTAGAACTATGGGCACCATACAGTAGGTTATGCGGCGTAGCTCTCGTGCTATTACAGAACATTGTGCGACTGGGCATCCAATATTCCTTGATATTTGATACTAATACTTATTGTAGCGTTATTACCTAATAAATGCAATAGAAACGTTAAAATTATTTAAATTAACGAAAAAAGAGCTGAATTATTTATCATCCAGCATAAAAATAATAAAAAAGCACCGCAGGCGAAAGTGCAGAACAAGCACCCTACCTGCGATGTTTTTTGAAAACGTTGTTTTGAAAAAGGTTATTTCTTTTCCGCCGATTCCTGCAGCTTTTCCCGTGCAACGGCAAGCATCAGTTTAATGCGGTTCTCCTGGTTTACTCTGGTTGCACTTGGGTCATAGTCTATCGGCACAATATTGGAATTTTCGTCTATCGCCTTAATCCGGTGAATCATGCCTTTTCCGCAGATATGGTTCGGCAGGCAGCCAAAAGGCTGTGTACAGACGATGTTTTCATAGCCGGACTCCGAAAGCTCCAGCATTTCGGCTGTAAGAAGCCAGCCTTCACCCATTTTGTCGCCGTAACCGATTACACCTTTTACAAGGCCTTTTACGTGTGCATACGGCGCCGGAGCCTGGTAACGCGGCTCACTTTTCACAGCGGCAATCAGTGCATTCTGCATTTCGTTCAGGTACTGGAAAAGAATGTGGCAGACAAAATATTTTATGGGATTTCCGCCATAGAGTTTAATATCGTCAAGGCGGTTGTCAACTTTAAACAAGGCAAAATTCATCAGGCCGGGGACATTGACTTCGCAGTCCTGCTCCCGCAGAAAGTCTTCCAAATGGTTATTTCCAAGAGAAGAATATTTTACATAGATTTCACCCACAACGCCGACTTTCACTTTTGGAACCTTGTTAATTTTAATCGTGGCAAAATCTTTCACAATCTGGAAAAGGATTTGCTTTTGCTGCTTTCGTGAAAGTGCTTTTCCGTGGTTAAACTGGTCGGTTAGGTACTCACTCCATTTTTCAACTTTTTGGTTGCTTTCACCCTTATGAACTTCATAGGCTTCCGTCTGATTGCGCAGAAGCATCAGTGCGTCGCCGTAAACCATGGCTGCAATGAATTTGCGAATCATTGGCAGTGTAATGTGAAAGCCCGGGTTGCTCTCCAAAAACGAGAGATTCATTGAAATAACGGGGACCTGTTCCAGCCCGGCTTTTTTAAGAGCTTTCCGCAGCAGGTGAATATAATTTGACGCACGGCATCCGCCGCCTGTCTGAGTAATTACGAGGGCTGTTTTATTTACGTCGTATTTGCCCGAATGCAACGCGTCTATGAACTGGCCTATTACAAGCAGAGCTGGGTAACAGGTGTCGTTATGAACGTATTTCAACCCTTCCTGCACAATGTTGGGGCCGCTTGTGTCCAGCAGTTCAAAATTGTAGCCACAGTTTTTCAGCACGTTGATAATCAGTCGGAAATGAATCGGTGCCATCATAGGGGCAAGAATGGTATACTCTTTTTTCATTTCCTTTGTAAAAAGCAGTCGGCCGTTCTTTGCATATTTTAATTTTGCCAAATCCGGATTCCTCATTTCTCAAGTGCGGCAAACAGGCTGCGAAGTCTGATTTTAACCGCGCCAAGGTTCGTTATTTCGTCTATTTTCACCTGCGTGTAAATCTTATCGTTTGCTTCCAGTATGCGGCGGACTTCGTCTGTCGTAATTGCATCAACGCCGCAGCCGAAAGAAACAAGCTGCACCAGATTCATATCCGGCTGGTCGCCGATATATTTTGCGGCGGCGTAAAGCCGTGCGTGGTAAGTCCACTGGTTCAGCACTTTCGTGGGGAATTTCTTTTCCCGGCAGCTTACAACATCTTCCGAGATTACTGCTGCGCCCAGGCTTGTAACCAGCTTGTCGATGCCGTGGTTAATTTCCGGGTCAAGGTGGTAAGGCCTGCCGCTCAGAACGATAATCTGCATTCCGCGCTTTCGTGCCTCTTCAATGATTTCGTTGCCTTTTTCACGAATCTTCTGCATATAGTCGTCATAGGCGGCATAGGCCGCTTTTGCGGCAGCAGATACTTCGCTGAACGTAATATCCGAGAAGTTCTTCTGGAGGATACCCGTCATTTTATGCGGGAAATCGTGCTTCCTGTGGATTCCCACATAGTCGTGAATAAAGACGCGGTCGTCAAGACAGCGCATATTTGCACTGATAACTTCCGGGTAATAGGCAACGACCGGGCAGTTATAATGGTTGTCGCCAAGGTGTTCATCAAAGTTGTAGGACATACAGGGGTAAAAAATTGTCTTGATTCCTTCGTCAACAAGCGCCTGTACATGGCCGTGCATTAACTTGGCCGGGAAGCAGACGGTGTCCGAAGGAATGGTTGCCTGGCCTTCCAGGTAAAGTTCCCGGCTGGAAAGCGGGGAAAGGACAACTTCAAACCCTAGCTTTGTAAAGAAAGCGTGCCAAAAGGGGAGAAGCTCGTACATGTTCAGCCCCATAGGGATTCCAAGTTTTCCGCGCGGGCCCGGAACAGGCGTGTAAGAGCGCAGAAGCTTCAGCTTGTAGGCATACAAATCCAGTTCTTCTGTGGAAGAACGCTTCGTTACCGGCTTTTCGCACCGGTTACCTCCAATGAATCGGCGGCTGCCGCCGAAAACATTGATGGTCAGACGGCAGTGATTGCTGCACATACCGCAGTTGGTGACGCGTACCTCATGCTTGAAGTTTTCCAGGTCGGATTTGCCAACCAGTGTGCTTTTTCCAGCGGATTTCTTTTTTGCATACACGGCTGCTCCATAAGCACCCATCAAGCCGGAAATATCCGGGCGTGTTACATTCACGCCGAGTTCCTTTTCAAATACACGCAGCACGGCGTCGTTCAGGAATGTGCCGCCCTGTACAACAATACTTTGCCCCAGGTCTTTTGCATTCGGCACGCGGATTACCTTATAAATAGCATTTTTTACAACACTTACGGAAAGGCCTGCGCTGATGTCTTCCATGGTAGCGCCGTCCTTTTGTGCCTGCTTGACCTGTGAGTTCATAAAGACGGTGCAGCGGGAACCGAGGTCAACCGGGTGCTTTGCAAACAAACCCAGTTTTGCAAAGTCGGCAATGCTGTAACCGAGCGTGTTCGGAAAAGTCTGCAGGAAAGAGCCGCAGCCGGAGGAGCAGGCTTCGTTCAGAAAAATGTTGTCGATTGCTCCGTTGCGGATTTTGAAGCATTTCATGTCCTGCCCGCCAATGTCAATGACGAAATCAACATTTGGGCGGAAGCATTTTGCCGCGGTAAAATGGGCTACGGTTTCAACAATGCCGCAGTCGATGCCGAAAGCGTTTTTCAGCAGTTCTTCCCCGTAGCCGGTCACGGCACTGCTTTCTATTGTAATGTTCGGGTATTTTTGGTAAAGGTCCAGAAGATAATCCTTCACAATCGGAATTGGGTTGCCAGAGTTGCTGCGGTAAATGGAACTGAGGATTTCGCCGTCTTCGTCGAGCAGCACTGCCTTGACGGTCGTGGAGCCGGCATCCACGCCAAGAAACGCATGGCCGGTGTAAGATTCAATGTCACCGCGCGGCGCTTTGCACTGTGCGTGGCGGTGGCAGAAGTCATCATATTCCTGCTGGTCTTTAAACAGAGGATCAATCGAAAGAAATTTTCCGGTCGAACCATATTTATGAATGCTCTCCAGTGCCTTGTCCAAATCAATTTCTTCAGCACTGCAGAAAGCGGCGCCGAGCGCAACATAATAAAGCGAATTTTCAGGGCAGATTCCCTGTACTTTCAGTGCACGGTCGAAACTTGCGCGCAGTTCGGAAAGAAAGGTCAACGGCCCGCCAAGGTACAGCACTTTGCCCTTGATTGGGCGGCCCTGTGCCAGCCCTGCAATCGTCTGGTTGGCGACGGCGGCGAAAATGCTTGCGGAAATGTCTGTTTTGCGCGCACCTTGGTTCAGCAGGGGCTGTACATCGGATTTTGCAAATACGCCGCAGCGTGAAGCAATGGTGTAAATCTTTTCGTACTGGGACGCAAGCTCATTCATTTCATCCAGCGGCACGTTGAGCAATGTGGCCATCTGGTCAATAAAAGCGCCGGTTCCGCCTGCACAGGAGCCGTTCATGCGCACTTCCGTTCCGCCCGTCAGAAACAGAATCTTGGCATCTTCACCGCCAAGCTCAATAATCACGTCCGCATCCGGAAACAGCCGGCCAACGGCAATGCGCGTGGCGTAGACTTCTTGAACAAAAGGAAGGTGGCATGTCTGAGAAATGCCCATCCCGGCGGAACCGGAAACCGTAAGAGCTGCTTTGTCGCCGTGAATTACTTCATCCTTGACTTTTGTAAGAAGTTCTGTCATCTTTTCCGTGATTTTTGAGTAATGGCGTTCGTAGGACTGGTAAAGTATTTTACCGTCTTCGTCTGTAACAACACATTTAATGGTAGTGGAACCAACATCTAATCCGACTTTCATTCTGGGACCTGCCTATTCTTATAAAATTCCGTCGTTATCAAAACGAGGTAAAAGCCTCAGTGTATTTAGCCTATGCTTAACAATTTATTGTAGAGCAAAGAAAGGAATCTTGTCAAGTGCCTGCCACCATTAAATTTGCAGGAATCTCTTGCTAAAATTGCAGACCAATGATAGAATTAATAAAAATTGAATGGAGCGATGTAAGTTGCAGCTGAATCACATGATCGACTTAGACCAGCTTAGTGTACAGGAGTTAAAGGAGCTTATCGGGCTTGCCAACAGTATAAAAAGCAACCCGTGGGCATACCGGGAATCCTGCCGGGGGAAGATTATGGCAACTCTCTTCTATGAGCCTTCCACAAGGACGAAGATGTCATTTCAGACGGCAATGTATCGTTTGGGCGGTGAAGTCGTCGGATTTGACAACCCGCAGAATACTTCCGTTTCCAAAGGCGAAAGCCTGAAAGATACGGTAACAGTTGTAAGCGGCTATACGGACCTTATTGTCATGCGCAACCCGAAGGAAGGCGCCCCGGCTGCTGCGTCGCTTTATTCCAAAGTCCCCATTATTAATGCGGGCGACGGCGGGCATCTGCACCCGACGCAGACGCTCACCGACCTTGTGACGCTTGCAAACGAAAAAGGGCGGCTGGATCATCTCTGCATCGGTCTGTGCGGTGACCTGAAATACGGCCGTACGGTGCATTCGCTTATCAAAACCATGACGCGCTTTGAAGGCAATTCGTTCGTACTGATTTCAACGCCGGAACTGGCGCTGCCCCAGTACATAAAAGACGTGATGGATGCGGCAGGCTGCAAGTACCGCGAAGTTCCGACGTTGGAGGCGGCCCTGCCGGAGCTGGACGTGCTTTACATGACCCGGATTCAGCAGGAGCGTTTTGCAAGCCGCGAGCAGTACGAGGCGCAAAAGGGTGTGTATGTGCTGGATTCCAGAAAACTGACGCTTTCCAAGCCGGATTTGAAAGTCCTGCATCCGCTGCCGCGTGTGGATGAGATTACCGAAGAAGTGGACCGAGACCCGCGCGCCACATATTTCCGCCAGACGGTTTACGGTATGTATACCCGCATGGCGCTGATTCTGACCATCCTGCAGAGTTCCAGCATTGCGGAAAAAACAGAGCTTCCGGGTTCCACCCATCCGTGCCGCTGCACAAACCCACACTGTATCACGCAGACGGAACCGTATTTGCCGCACCTGTTTACCGAGGCTGGGGATATGCTTACCTGCTCTTACTGTGACGCCAGAATTCTTATCTGAGCTATTTTGTCAAGAGTCGGTGCGGAACCGCTTGCCAAGCGGCCTTAATGGTGGTATTATAATAGAAATAGTGTCATAATCGGAATTTTACTGGGAGGATCTTATATGTCAGGCCATTCAAAGTGGAACAATATTAAACGGAAAAAAGAGAAAACAGACGGCGCAAAAGCAAAAGTATTTACCAAAATAGGCCGTGAACTGGCCGTTGCGGTTAAAGAAGGCGGCGGCCCAGACCCGAATGCCAACTCCCGCCTCAAGGACTGCATTGCGAAAGCAAAGGCGGCCAATGTGCCAAACGATAATATAGACCGTATTATCAAGCGTGCTGCGGGCGACGGCGACGACACAAAGTATGAGAACATAACTTATGAAGGGTACGGCCCGAACGGTGTTGCCGTTATTGTGGAAACACTGACGGACAACCGCAACCGTACGGCTGGCGATCTGCGCCATTATTTCGACAAATTCGGCGGCAACCTCGGCACAAACGGATGCGTTTCTTTCCTCTTCAACCGCAAAGGCGTTCTTGTGATTGAACGCGAAGGGCTGGATGAAGACAAGGTTATGGAAGATGTGCTTGAGGCCGGTGCTTCCGACTTTGAAGCGGATGACGACGTGTTCGAAGTTTACACGGAGCCGGACGATTTCAGCGGAATCCTTACCGATCTGCAGAACAAAGGCTACGAGTTCGTTACAGCGGAAGTTGAAATGGTGCCGACCACTTATACAGCGATTGAAGAAGAAGGCGCCGCTTCCCGTATGCAGCATCTGCTGGACGCGCTGGAAGACAACGATGATGTTCAGAACGTGTGGCATAACTGGGAAAATGCCGATGAGGATGCAGAAGAGTAATCTGCAAGCGACTTTCAAGAGTTTTTAAGAATCGTTATCAAGTTGAATGATGGAATCAAACGACAGATAATGATATATACAAAAACAACTCTTTGAATACCCTATATTCGGTTTGTATGGCGATATAAACCCTCTTAGTATGTGTATCAGCATATTAGGAGGGCTATTTTTATGCTTCTGGAAGACAGCGTAAAGGAATTCCTATTTGAGTGCCAAATAAGGCAGTACACAAAGAAAACTGTAAAGGGCTACAGAAACGGTTTGGAATTCTTCATGAACTACTTGAAACAGGTTCATCATCTAACAGACATTGAACAGGTGAAGGAATATCACTTAAAGGCGTTCTTTGCCTATCAAGTAAAGCGCAAACGGAAAGAAACGTATCTCAATGGATTGATGAAGATATTCCGTGCTTTCTGGAAATATCTTGAACAGGAAAATTATGTATCTGATAATCCAATGCTAAAAGTTAGTTGGATGAAAGAACCTAAAACCATTATCAAGACATTTAGTGATGCAGAAGTCAAGCGTATGCTGAATGTATATCCTGAAACCGATTATATGAATATGAGAAATAAGGCAATTATGGCTATACTCTTTGATACTGGAATCAGGAACTATGAATTGTGTTGCTTGCCTACTGATGCTATAAAAGATAATTACATTACAATCTATGGCAAAGGTAAAAAAGAAAGACAGGTCGGTAAATCCCCTTACCTGTCAAAAATCTTGATGAAATACGAGCATGTCAAGAAATACTACTTTGAGTTCAAAAATATTAAGTACAATAATTACTTTTTATCAAGGAATGGCAGACCATTGACAAATGAAGCGGTTGAACGTATCGTAAAAATTGCAGGAAACACAGCAAAGGTATCTGATACAATTAGGTGTAGTCCTCATACTTGCAGACATTGGTTTGCACAGGCACAATTAAGGAATGGTATTGATGTGTATTCTTTGAGCCGATTAATGGGACATGAGAATATCAAGATAACACAACGGTATCTTGAAGGATTAAGGGATAGCCAGATTGTTGGTGAATCCATTAAAACCAGTCCATTAATGAATCTGTAAAGGGGATTAAAGGGGATTATAGTATGGTAAAGATATTGTTAGGTCAGGTAAGATATGATAAACACATTACATTGAAAAAATTAGCGGTATTGAGCGGTGTTAGTAAATCAGCAATTAGTGAGATTGAAAATGAGAAAAAGAATCCTACAATAAATACTCTTTGCGCTTTGGCAAGGGCATTGCAAGTACCTATAACCGATTTGTTTGAAGATACAAATGGAATAAAAACATAAAGGCGTGTGTGAGCGTCTGTGGGCTTGTTAGAGCGTACTTTATGGTGTGAGAGTATAGTTTAGTGGACATGATTAAAACGCATTGTAGACGCTTGTAGACGAAAATAAAAATAATAACCGATTAGAATATTATCTGCATGATATGAGAGTAACATTGTGTAGGTAATATTCTTTTTTTAGCATGGTGTAAAGTAGTTTACCTTTACAGTATTGTTAGGTGTCAAGACAGTGTAAACTATATTGTAACAACTTTGTAATATTTAACACTTATTTTTAGTGTTCACGTTTTCAAAAAATGGCTAAGAGGATAGCAAAATTAATGCAATTATGTCATTATAAACCATGTAAAATAGTTACATTACATAGTATCACACACCTTATCACATAGTTTTCAATACTACATATAACATACTATTACGCTATGCAATAAAGTGTCATAATAGCATACTGATTTACTATACTATAAAACAGGCAAAGAAAAAAGGCAACTGTATCACTCACATAATACAATTACCTATAAATGGTAAATATACATTTATACATAAATATGCAATTCATATACATTCGCTGTATGCAGACCGATAAATGCAGTAAAAACAGTTAGTATAGATTAACATTATACAAAAGGTTCATTTTGTACTAATCTCTTTGTATATTATGCACAAATAATAGTTCTTTTATCATCTGTTTGTTGTGAAAATGTACTATACAACATTATATACACTGTTTTTGCATACATATACATGATACTTTGGTGTTATTCAGCCCGAACTCATAATTTATTGGTTAAAGTGACAACATGAAATGCTTATTTTATATGATTGAGGTCGAGAGGTAGGATAGACAGTATACAATTTTTATACATGAAATATTGCTTTTATACGCTAAAGCACTAAAACATACTTATATAATATACTTTAGTACATTAATGCTTTAATGTGAAGAGATATATGATATTTCACAAGTTAATGCGTTACAACTTTATCACTGTAAAGTGTGTAATACATCATATTTAATAAGTTAAAACGGTATCACTTTACACTTCTAAAGTTTATTATATTACTAAAGTAACGATTTAACGCACTAAAGCGACCCTATAGATACACAGTAATTGAGGAAAAACTTCAATATTTCACACTTTAGAAGTTTAGTATGCTAAAGTATTTGCCCGTATTCATTGTGAAATAGTATAGCACAGTGGAAAACAGCGGTCAATACGCCATTGACGACAGCGGAAATGGCACAGCGGTTAATAGCATTGGATAGTAATATTATTGTATTATTATAGGCATTGCCCCCTTTTCCGCGACGGCATTTATAGCTAATACACTTTTTTTCTACCAAAAAAAAATATAGGAATATTTTTCTCATTTATATCACTTCATTTTGCGGCTTATTACAGCCGCTTTTATTTTACCTATTAAACTATACCACCTAACCATAAAAACCTCTCTATAATGCTTAAAACATTACTCTACATTATCTTATTGGTTGGTACAAAAATGTCCTACCCTATTTCAAATTTAACGGATGAGACATCTTGTCGTTTCCGTCAAGATATGACGCACCTTGAAATTTTAAGCAGGGGAACTGAATTTTATCCCCATAACTTATAAGCGAGTACCCAAATTGAGTACTCAGGTCAGAAACCAATTTTGGATTAGTTAAAGGGGGCTAAATTTTATCCCCCTTTACTTCATATCATCTTTATTATAAATAACAAATAAATTTCCCCTTAACTTCTTAGGGGTATAATTACTCCACCTAACCATTATCTCTTGAAATCAATGTAATTTTACTTATGTTACGTTATAAAAAACACCATTGTAGAAAGGACTGATAGAATGGCAAATACAATTACGGTATTAAACCGCCTTAAAACCGAATTGAATAACAAGGATTATTATTCAGATTGATACCTACACTATGTATCTGGATGAAAACGGCCTTGATGCAGCGGCAACCTTTGATAAAACCAAAATGAAGAAACAACTATACCAGACCGTATATGACATATTGGATTCCCTGCTAATAATCTTGATTTATTCCATAGTGTTGAAACAGAATTCAGCACTACAAGCGAAGCGTACAAATACCTTCAGGAGCGTTTGAATGATATTCAGGCAAAGATTATCAGTATTCCAGACGATTCAACCGAGCAAGAATCCAATATACATTTTCTATTTCATGATTGAGAGGTGATAGAATGTATGATACGCTTTCCTGCGCCTTTGCTGAGTCATTAAAACGTGAAGGCAGGGTAGTTACTGCCTATCAAAATAACACGCCCTATAACGTTCTATTCCGCTCAAATAAGGACACGAACGAATTAACAGATAAATTGACAATATTCTATCCTTATGACTGTGGTATTCATGCAGGACAACTATTGACCTATGGCAGTAAACATTTCCTTACATTGAATCAGGAAACACCTGAAAACAATGTATATTACAAGTCAAATCTGATTGAAACCAATGCAGTAATTCATACGATAGTCAATTCAACTGAAATCAATATGCCGGTATATGCCTATGACATTGCAGACGGTTTAACAGAGAAAAACAATATAATGTCAATTATCAGTGGCAATATCCATATTATTGCTGAACCAAATATGATTACAAATTTGTTACAAATAGATAATGAATTTGATGCAGTAGGGCGACACTGGAAAATAGACAACATCATTTTAAAGGATAATGTAATTCATCTATACTGTGAAGTTGCTGCAATCATACAACATACTTACACGGTTACTATTACAGCCAATGATACATACCATAGGGGAGAATCCGCACAATTAGCAGCAGTTGCAAAGCAAGATGATACAGTCGTTAATACTTCTCTTGTCTGGACTTCCTCTGATACGTTATTAGCAACGGTCGATAATACTGGACTTGTTAATTTCCTTACAGATGGCAATGTGACAATAACGGCAACATGGACAAGTCAAAATGTAAGTGAAACAAAAACAATAGCGATCACTGAACCAGATTCTTATTCTTTATCCATTGCAGCCAATGATTCTTACAGTACAGCCGATACACCTACACTGACTGCCACAGCACAAAAGAATGGTACAGCAGATTCTACAGCCACAATTACATGGAGTTCATCTGATACAACCATTGCAACGATTGACAGTACAGGCAAAGTCACATTCCTTAAAGCAGGAAGTGTAACCTTTACTGCCACATGGACACAGCAGAATATAACCGCTACAAAGTCAATTACAGTAATAGCAACATCATCCGGTAGTTGTTCTATTACACACAATTGTAGTGGTATAGTAAATTTGTAACGCTCCTGCCTAATGGATTATAATATTCATTAGAAAAGGAGTACGCCATGCAAACAATTACTGAGGAAACCAAGAAGAAAGTTGTAAAGCTGCATATTCAGGACGGTCGCACAATTGCTAGCCTTGCTGCCGAATATGGAATCTGCCACGCTACCGTTTCAAACTGGATTCGTGCTTACCGTGAAGAATGCCAAACAAATGATGTCGCAAAGTCTGAGAACGAATTAATGCAGGAGGTTCGGCAACTCCGGCAGAAACTTGCAGAAGCTGAAAAGGAGAACGACTTTCTAAAAAAAGCAGCGGCATTCTTTGCGAAGGAAATCGATTAGTGGCATATCGATTTATCGAGAAACATCAAAGAAATTTTGGAACCCGTTGGCTGTTAAAGCGAATTGGAATATTTCCAAACGCATACTACAATTACTTGAAACAAGCCAAGGCTGCTTACCATGCCAAGAAAAGTGAGATTTGCCGTAAAATCAAGGATATTTATCATGAATTCGGCGGAATTCTTGGTTACAGAAGCATGCGTGTTTTTCTTGCAAGGGATCAGATACTTTTAAGCAAAACTACGGTTCACAAATATATGAACAAAGAGCTTCAACTGCAGTGTGTCTGCCGCCGTAAGCGCCCTGGATATAAAAAGGGACATGCCCATAAAATCATTCCAAACCTGTTGAACCAAAACTTTGTGGCAGACAAAGCCAATCAAGTCTGGTGCACAGATTTTACATATGTTTTTCTTACGAACGGTTCTATGCGTTATAACTGTACCATCACTTGATTTATACGACCGCAGGCGTCGTCGCAAGCGAAACCGGCCAAATGGATTACGAGCGATTTAGCAATCCTGACTCTCGAAAAAGCTCTTCATTCCCAGAAGAAGAAGCCCCAGAATTGATATTGCATTCCGATCAGGGAAGCCAGTTTACTTCCGTTCAATTTATCCTTTACTGTCGGGAACATAGGCGTCACCCAGAGTATGAGCGCCGCAGGGGGTTCCATATGACAATGCCCCGATGGAACGTTATTACAACACTTTCAAGGCAGAATTGATTAATCGCTTCAACTTTCGAACCGATGAAGAATTGGCACATGCTGTTTCAGAGTACGCTTATGTTTGGTACAATCAGGTTCGCCCTCACTCGTACAACGATTATCGAACGCCTTATGAGGCAAGGTACGGATTGAATCAATTTAGACAGTCGTGTTACAAAAACGCTTGACCACAACATCTTATGTGTTGGGAAATCCTATTTCTATTACAGGCGAACAAAGTATTGTAAAAGAACTAAACAGGGTTTATAAAAAAGGCAAATACAATACACTTGATTATCAGATAGCACAGGATTTAACAAAATATGGTAATGCTTTTGAATATGTGTATCTGGACAATGGTAAGATTCAAAGCCATAGGATAGCGAATGAAGATGCTTACCCTGTCTATGATGATAATGAAAATTATGTGGCATTTGTTGAATATTGGAAGGACGCAGAAACAGGCGTACAATACTATTATGTTTATTATCCTGATAAAGTCCAGATATGGCAGGATAGCATTCTAAAAGATGAGAAAGCAAACTTGACAGGATTGCCGATTCATTATGCTTCACTGGATAAGACAGAATACAATTTCTTTGGTGATTCTCCAATGAATGACCTTATTCCGGTCATGGACAAAATCGAAAACCTTTTGTCGAAGATGGACGATAGTATTACCACATTATCCATGAATCCTATTGGAGTGTTAGTATTACCACATTATCCATGAATCCTATTGGAGTGTGTGCAGGACGTACTACAGATGCTTCTGTGAGTAAGGATATGTGTGGTGCTATGCTTGTTTTTGAAGCAGGGGGTAACTTCCAATATGCTACCGCTACACTGGATTATAACAGTATTAAATTGGAACTGGACAACCTTATTCAGCAACTATATACGATTGCCTGTGTACCGAGTGCAGTAATAGGACAAAGCAATATAGCAAATGTTTCAGAAATTTCCTTGAAATTGCTTTTCAGTCAGAGTGATAACAGAGCAAAGAAAATGACTAAGGTATTAAAGGATGGATTTTTACAGCGGCTTGAATACTTTAGAAAATTACTTGCTTTACAGAATAAAACATTCTCTGATGATAATTTCGATGAAGTCGATATTACATTTAACTATAACAGGCCGGTTGATACACAGTCGATGATGAACGAGTTAAAGACACAATATGACATGGGAGCTATCAGCAAGCAGACCATTGTTGACCTGTCTCCATATACTACAAACACAGCATTGGAATTACAGCGGTTACAGGACGAAAGCAAAGCTATGACGGTTACGGACGAAAATAAGTAGTATATGTCATTACCTAGTAGGTGTACGTCATTATTATTACCATATACCATTATTCAGGACTTGAAAAAACCCATTGAAATATGCTATACTTATCAGGTTAAGGTAAGAACGCCTTAACGAATAATGATATATATACTAATGTAGGGAATGTACTTTTACAAAGGAATGTAGGAACTATGCGGGTTATTGAATCAAATCCTCATGATGTTCAGAACGTGTGGCATAACTGGGAAAATGCCGATGAGGACGCAGAAGAGTAAAAATCGGTTGTTTAGCAGGTCATATTTGTCAACAATGGTCGGCTAAAGCTTAAACAAGTTGCGAGAAAAAATATTTCTCCTGTCAGGCAGTACAGGGCACCCGCATTTCTAAAAAATTTTAGAAATGCGGGTGCCTTTTTTGTGTGGCTTACAAGTAAGCTGAAAATCGCCTTTTAAGATTTTAATAAGTCGCTGCAAATGTCATTTTCAGAACAATCTGGCATAAGCATTCTGCAGGGTGAAAAAAAATTTTGCGTTTTCTGTAGAATGATGGCACTTGGGCATTACGGCTCATGTTTTCGGGTTAAAATAGAAGTAGAATCCAGTATATTTACCTGTGATGAAACAATTTTGGCAGCAAAAGTCATATGCGGTACAGCTTCAGCAAATACGCACCAGCCAACCAAGCAAAATAGGAAGTATTAAAGTGTGAAACAGGAAAAAATAAAATATGTGGTGCGCCATTTTGCGGACTGCTACTGGGTTGTGGTAGTCAATCAGAAAGGAGCGGAATATATTCCGCCCGTTCTGCTGAACGAAAGTGGCGTTTTTTTGTGGAAGTGCTACCACAGTGGAGAGAGCATGGAAGAAGCTGCCCAAAAGCTTGGGGAAAAATACGGCATTGATATGCGGCAGGCTAGAAATGATACAAAAAATTTTTGGCAGCAGGAACAGGAAAAATAAAGGATTGTGGCAGACAGCATGGATGTTTTATTGATTGGCGGCGAGGGCGCTGTTATAAATTCCCTGATTAATAAGTTCCGAAAAGAAGGACACCGTGTTTACTGGCTTACAGGCAGTAATATTAATACTGGAAAATACAGGAAAGTATTTGTACGGTATAATTTTGCATATGATCAGGAGTGCGTGAAAGAGATTTTTGAAAGTGTCCAGCCAGATCTTATAATCTATACTGGCGCTTATGACACAAATTTCACATGGAAAAACGTGCAGGCGGATGCAGTGCGCTATTTGGCCGGCCTTTCCAATTTAATACTTTCCTGTCGGATGCAGAAGAAAGTCAGATTTTTGTACTTTTCTTCCGAAAAAGTGTACACCTGCCCCAGCCAGGAAAACCAGGCGGAAGATTTTCCGTTCGATGGAAAAAATCTGAAAGCAGTCGCTTTGTATCAGGCGGAAAAACGCTGCATGGAAGCAAGCGACACCTTCCCCATGGATATGGTCATTCTGAGGCTGGACCATTTGTATGGAAAGCCTTTTCAGAAACAGGCAGGCAGCAGTCTTTGCAGCAAAATGTGTCTGGAAGCCATCCGTACCGGGCGGATATGCGCAAATAAAAGCAACCAGTTTTCACTTTTATACCTGGATGATGCGGTTGAAAACATCTATCGTGTGGTCAAGGCAAAGACACACCAAAATACCGTTTATAATATTTCTTCCTGCCAGGAATACAACGAGCTTCAGGTTGCAGGCCTGATAAAAGCTGCTTTTCACGGGGACGTGGATATAATTGACAACACCACCGGCTCCCTTTCACGGATTGTATTGTCGAATGACCGTTTTGACCGCGAATTTGGCATTTCCATCCGACACACGGCAAAGGATGGCATTGCAGAAATTGTTAAGTACCTTTTGCGGCACCGCAGCACTTTTGTGGAAGCGGAGGATTCCGGTCAGGGGAAACTGGGGCGTTTTTACCAGAAGTTTCGGAGCGTGATTGATGCACTGATTCCATTTGTGGAAAACTTGATTTTTTTCATTCCGTTTTTCATGCTGAACAACCGTGCGGTTGGCAGTAATTATTTCAGCGGGTTTGATTTTTATTTGCTGTATGTGCTGATATTTGCTGCTGTGTATGGTCAGCGTCAGGCAACCCTTTCCGCGCTGCTGGCAACGGGCGGCTATCTGTTTCGGCAGATGTATACACGCACGGGTTCTCAGGTGATGGTTGACTGCAACACTTATGTCTGGGTTGTGCAGCTTTTTATTGTTGGCCTTTCTGTCGGGTACCTGCGGGATAAATTCATCATGGCAAAGCAGGAGTCCAAAGATGAGGTCAGTTACCTGAACGGCAGGCTCAATGATATTACAAAAATTAATGCCGAAAATGCGCGTATGAAGAATATTCTGGAAGTTCAGCTGACCAATCAGACAGACAGTTTAGGCAAAATCTATGCAATTACTTCGGAACTGGATCATGCGGACGAAGGCGAAGTGCTTTTTCGCGCGGCAAAAGTTGTTTCTAATTTGATGGAAACGGCGGACGTGGCAATTTATACGGTTGCCAACAGCGACTATGCCAGGCTGTTTTCGGCAACGTCGCCGGAAGCGCGCAGTATGGGAAATTCTCTGCGGTTTGGGGAACTTGGGGATTTAACCGAAGCGCTGGCCAGCCACAGGGTTTTTATCAATAAAAAGCTGGAAAAAAGTTTTCCGCTGATGGCTTCGGCAATCTATGATGAAGATCAAATTGCAGTTATTATCATGCTTTGGAACATTCCATGGGAACGAATGACGCTGAGCCAGGCAAATATGCTCACAGTTATCGGGCTGCTGATTCAGAATGCAGTTGTCCGTGCAAACCGCTATCTGGAGGTACTGCACAGCGAACGCTATATCGGCGGGACAAATATTCTTGAAAAGGATGCGTTCCAGCACCTTGTTGCGCTTTATATGAAAGCCAGGGCGCAGGGCTTAACCGAGTGCTGTGTCCTGAAAATCAAAATTCCGGAGCAGCCTCTGGAAGAAACGGAAAAAACGCTGAAACAGCAGCTTCGCCAGTCGGATTACCTTGGCAGCCCGGAACAAAATGTACTGTACGTGCTGCTTTCCAATACAAATGACAAAGAAGCGCAGTTCGTAATCAAAAGGCTGAAGAATGTGGGATTTGAAAGTGAAATTTCAAAAGGATGAATGCGTATGAGCACAGAACGGGCTTTTCTTTTCCTGCTTGCGGCAAATGCTGCGGCAGCTTTGCTGTACCTGCTTTACGGCCTGGCGCTGAAACCGCTGCTTTCAGGCCGGAAAAAAGAAGATTACAGCAAGCTGAAGTTTGTATTCTATGCGCTGATTATGCTGCTGTGCCCCGTTGTGGGAATTGCTTTTCTTGTCATCAGCTTTTTGCTGCTCCATATTCTTTTTCACCGTGAAGTGGATATTTCGGATGTCATTTTTTCAAAAGAGCGGGTGAAAGAGGCAAAAAAAGCAGACCCCGACCGTGAAATGAATGTTGTGCCGTTGGAAGAGGCCCTTGCCATCAGCAATCAGCAGGATTTAAGAGCCTTGCTGCTGAATGTGATACGGAGCGATGATTCCCGGCAGTCCCTTCCGGCAATCGCAATGGCACTCAACAGCAGTGATTCCGAAACATCCCATTTTGCAGCTTCTGTTTTGAGCGATGCGCTGAATGATTTTCGCGCACAGACGCAGAAAATGGTCACAAAAATCTGCGGGGCTGCAGAAAAAGCAGAAAAAGAAAATGCAGCTAGCAGTAAATGCAAAATTGATTTGGAAGACTGCATCAGCCTCCTTACTTCCATGAATAACGTCCTGAAAGGGAAAATTTTGTCGGCGGTGGAACAGGTGGATATGGTTCATAAAATGGAGGAGGTCTGCGAGGCTTTTTATCGGTATCGCCGCGAAAATATGGAAAGCCAATTTTATGAATGGATAAGCCTGCGGCTCCTTGGCATCGGTGACTTTGCAGAAGCAGAAAAATGGGGCAGGCGGAGCATGGAAGATTATCCGGAGGAACTTTCTTCCTACACTGCTTTGCTGAAAGTATACTTTGCAAAACAGGACAGGGAGCATTTCTTTTCCCTGCTGAAGCAGCTAAAAAATTCAAGCATTGTGATAGACAGCCAGACTTTGAACCTGATTCGGACTTTTAGCTGAAGCATAGAAGCATATATTAGAAAGTTGGCATTGTAAAAAGATTTCAGCAAGGGGGCAGGGGAACAACTTGGATAATCTGTACTGGGTTTTAGAATACGGAAAAGTTCTGTTGGCGTACCTGCTCCTGATGTTTGCGCTTCCGGCTGTGCTGTTTCGCGGCTTTCTGCGCGGCAAAAGCATAATAGACCGTTTCAGTTTTTGTACTCTGGTGCAGCCGCTGATCCTTAATGCGATTGTTCTGGGGCTTGGCTTGCTGCACGTGCTGACCCGCGAAGTGGTGACTGCCGTTTTTGCAGCGGCTATTTTCTGTTCCCTGTGGAAAAATGGGCAGACTTTAAAAAGAATTTTTTTTCTTTTCCGGCGAATCGTTTCCGGCCGGTACGGTTTCCGCCTTTTTCTCCTGCGTGCAGCCACAAAACTGAAGCGGGGTTTGAAAAGGCTGGCAGCAAGAGTGTGGCACAGAGTCCGTCCCTCTTGGCTGGAGTATCTCATGCTGGCGGCAGTGCTGGTTTTTGGTGCGGTCTATTTCACCTACGGCGCTTTTCAGGATCATTCTTATGGGTTCGGCGATTTGTACGTCCACCATGGCTGGATTTATGAGCTGACGCAGGGGAAAATTTTCGCGGACGGTATCTATCCGTATGCAATGCATTGCCTGTGCTACTGCATGTACGCCCTTTTTGGCATCCGTATTTACAGCATCCTACTGTTTTTAGCCGGTATTCATGTGATGGTAACGCTGGCAGCCATGTACTGCCTGATGCGGGAAATCTTTCATTGGCGATTTACGCCGATTTTTGTCCTGGTGCTGTTTCTTGTTACCGACCTCAAGTGCATTGATGAGATTTTCAGTATGTCGCGTTTACAATGGACTCTGCCGCAGGAATTTGGGCTGTATGCCCAGTTTCTTTGTGTGCTGTATCTGATGCGGTACCTTAAAAGCTCAAACGGCTTTTTTCAAAGCCAAAAACAGCCAAAGCACCTGCTTCAAGAGCAGAGAGACCCCAAGCATCTGCCTCAAAATCAAAAAGGCCCAAGGCATTTGGCACAAAGCAGCGAGCCGGTAAAGTTCTGCTGGGATGAAAACCTGCTGCTTTTTGCAATGTCGCTTGCTTCTTCCTTAGCAATTCATTTTTATACCACAATGATGGCGTTTTTCCTTTGCTTTGCAGTTGCACTTCTTTCGCTGCACAGAGTATTCTGCAAAAAGCGTTTTGTTCCGCTTGTGACTGCGGTGGTGTGTGCTGTTGCAGTGGCGGCCGCGCCGATGGTCGGTGCTTTGGCGGAAGGGTATTCCTTTCAGGGCTCTATTGGCTGGGCCATGAATGTTATTCGCGGTACAGATACCGCGGAAGGCCGCACGGCACAGATAAAAAAGCAAAACAGCAGTATGGCAGAAAGCAGTTTGCAGGCCGACAGCGGCAGCAAGAGCCCAGCCCAGCCGAAAGTGAGTCCTTCGGTGTCTGGCAGTGCCGTACAGAAGCCTTCACACGGAAATGTACTGCAAACCATGAAAAGTTTCTTTTTTGGTGCAGGCGGTTGGCTGCTGCAAAAGGCAAAGGGTGTTTACACCTTCGGGTACCTGCAGCTGTACGGCAATGTTCGCGGCAAGTGGATTGCTTTGGCTACCCTCGCAGCGGCCGCATTGTGGTGCCTCTGCCGCTTTGCAGCACTGCTGGCACGCAGACTGTTTCATGCGGCAGGTGTCAAAAAAGGATGCTTTGGGTGGTATCCTTCACTTATCCTTGCATCTGTGCTATTTATGCTCCTGTACAGTGCGCCTTACCTGGGGCTTCCGGAGCTGATTGCCGGTTCACGGCTTTGCTCTACAGGCAACCTCCTAATTTTGGCTGTTGTGGCTATCCCGGCAGATATGCTCTTCTCACTGCTTGCGCTGCCTTTTCGAAGGCCGAAGCCGAAATTTCTGCAGGCTGCTTCTCTGGCTGTATGTGCCGCAATTTACCTCATGTCCCGTTCGTTCGGCTTTTTTCACAGCTATCTTTACTATGAACTCACACGGTATAATGCCGCCGTTCAGGTAACAAACCAGATTATAGCGGAATACCCGCAGAATTCCTACACACTTGTATCCTGTACCGATGAGCTTTACCAGGTCGTTCAGTATGGCCGCCATGAAGAGCTGCTGAATTTTCTGAACAGCAGTGCCCAGAGTGAGCGGTACACACTGCCGACAAAATATGTGTTCCTCTATGTGGAAAAAAAGCCGCTGGCCTATGCGCAGAACAATTTTTTTTCTGGTCCGCCTTGGCTGGCGGGTGAAAACTATAGGAAGCTGTACTCCGGTCATGTCAGCCAATACCCAAAAGTGGATGCATCCGCGATTTCTCTTGCTGAAGCCCGAAAAGCCCTTGTGATTCCTGGTCAGGTTTCCAAAGTATATTCGCAGTCACGTGTTATTCTGGAATCCAGGCTGTATGACTGGTGCCAGAATTTCAAAAAATTATATCCGCACGAAATGCAGATGTATTATGAAGACGACGATTTTCTATGCTATCTTGTTCAGCAGAATCCGGATTCGCTTTACAATTTATCCATTCGAACGGATTATTAGCGGCAGCAGAGAGTTTCGCAGAAGGGGAACAAATCGTGAAAAAAGCGTATGGAAAATGCTGGGTCATACCGTGGCTGATTATTCTGGCACTGATTGGTGGGGTGGGTGTATCTATGCTGACGCAATGCCATTGGAAAGTTGCACTGCAAAAAGAAACTTTTACAGAGTCGGCCCGCGCGGTTCAGAATCCGGAACGGGGCCTTTACCAGCTGTATGGTTTTTGGATCAGCGATGATGCTGTGGATTACCGCGAACAGGTCGCTCAAAAAATGGCTGACGATACAGATACCAGCCTTGCAATGATTCAAATTAACCTGCAGGCATACCGCAGTGGAAAAATTTCACCAACCGGCCTTGACCATATCCAGAAGCTGTTTGAGGCATTGAAGCCCACGGGCAAAAAGTTGATTGTACGGTTCCTGTATGACTGGGATGGTAAAAACGCACAGTTTGAACCGAGCAGCCTGAACATCGTGCTGCAGCATATGCGCCAGCTGGAGCCGGTGCTGAAACGCAGCAGCAGTCAGATTTATGTGCTGCAGGGTATCTTTATCGGCAACTGGGGTGAAATGAACGGCTCCCGTTATCTTTCTGCTGAGAATATGAAGGCCTTAATTGACCAGTTGGCTGCCGTGACAGATAAAAACACTTTTTTGGCGGTTCGGATGCCGGCACAGTGGCGGACTTTGACGAAGACAGATGCAACAGACCACGAGTCATTGCTGAAAAATGGCCTTGCCGCACGGCTCAGCCTGTTTAATGACGGGATGCTGGGAAACGAAGGCGATTACGGCACATATGGCACAAAGCCCCGCGCGGAATCAGACCCGCAGAGCTGCTGGTGCCGCAAGGATGAAATTGCTTTTCAGAATCAGCTGTGCCTGTATGTGCCAAATGGCGGTGAGGCGATTAACGATAACCCGGTGAATGATTTTGAAAATGCCGTAAAGGACCTTGCGGCAATGCATGTTACTTATCTGGCTGCCGGCTACGACCAGAATGTTTATAAAAAATGGGCGAAAAGCAAGGTTACATCGGATGGCTGTTTTACTGGAATGGATGGCTACAACTATATCGTGCGGCATTTGGGGTACCGAATTCTGATTTCAGATGCTGCGCTTTCCTATAAACATTTTTTGGATGCAGTTTCCGTCAGTGTAAACCTGAAAAATGTTGGCTTTGCACCCTTGTATCAGAAGAAAGATGCTGAGCTGGTGGTTGTAGATGCCAAAACGGGAAAACAAGTGATTCAGCCGTTTCAGCAGGATTTGCGGAGCCTTGCCGGTGGGAGCGGCGCAGACAATACGATGAATCTCAGCACGCGCTTTTCCCTTCGCGGCATGGACAACGGAACTTACCGCCTGTATTTCAGGATTATGGATCCGGAGAGCGGCACCGGGCTGGAACTTGCCAATGCGCAGAAGGCGGAGCGCTATGGGTACGAAATTGGAACAATGGAGCTGAAGGGCTGAATGCACTGGCCTGGAGCTCAGTTGGTTTCAAAGAAAGGGGGGACAGCATGGTATCGCGCAGAAACTTCTTAATGATGGCCAGCATTATGCTGATTATTTTTGTACTGTTCCAGTTTTCCGGAATTGTAAAAAACAATTTTGACAACTTCTCGGTCAACAGCTATGCGGATGCTGCTGCAAAAAATGCGCAGGCAAAAGAGCCGTATGATTCCCAGAACCGTGCAGCTAATATTTTCGGACGAAAATCAGCGGTTTATATTGGCAATTCTGCAAATGAGGGAATCGGCATGGCAGTGAAACAATGGGCCGATTACACGAAGCGGAGCCTGAAAGTCTGTCCTTCCCTTGCCCAGTGGAAAAAAGAAGGCGGCAGTTTGCCGCAGATGATATTGCTGAATCCAAAGAGTATCCAGTGGAAATCGGAAGTGCCGCAGCTGGAAAAACTGACGGAAAAAGGAGTCGCTCTTGTGCTGTGCGAACTGCCGGATGCGCAGACGATTGCCGGGAATCCCGCGCTTCAAAAATTGCTTGGAATTCAGAGCATTGCTTCCCAGCCGGTGCAGGTCAAGGGCTTTCACCTTTTCAGCGGCTTCCTTCTTGGCGGCGAGTCCATTTATGAAACAGATAGAGGGGAAAAGGAATATTTTTCAGGCATTAGCCGCGACATTCCGTGGTACATTCTTGGGGCCGGTACAAAAACCTATTTGTGCGGCACGCTGGAAAAAGCAAAATATCCAAACCTCTGCAATGAGGATCTTCCGGCAGTTATTTGGCGCAGCAGCACCGGAAATGCGCCGGTGTTTGCAGTCAATGGCAATTACCTGGAAGGCAGCGGAGGGCTTGGTATTCTAAACGGCTTTGCATATGAATTGCAGGGCTATGACCTTTACCCGGTTGCCAATGCGCAGACGCTTGCTGTAAACGCATTCCCGCTGCTGACGCAGGAAAACGATACTGTGATGCAAAAATGGTACAGTAGGTCATCTGTTGCACTGCAGCGCGACATTATGTGGAACAGTCTGGTGTCGCTTACCGAACAGACAAATTCCAAGGTGACCTTTCTGATGGCCCCGCAGCTGAATTACACCGATTCACGCACGCCTGATGCAAGTCTGCTGGTTTACTACCTAAGAAGTATCAGCGAGCAGCAGGGTGAGATTGGCTTGAGCGGGGGAATGAACCCGAACATCAGTTTGAGCGAAAAGCTAGCGCAGGATGAAAAGTTTCTTGGAGCGGAGGCACCCGATTACCGTTTCACAGCACTTTATACCCACAAAGAGAAGGACTTGGATGCCAATGCGCTGAAACAGCCGATGCTTGCAAACCTGAAAACACAGATTACCGATTTTAATGCGCAGGACAAAATATTTTCTTATCAGCCCGGCCATGATGTGCTGCGGATGCAGGCAGTTTCAAATTGTGAATCGCAGAGCGCTGTGGAAGACCTGCGCTTAAAAAGCATAGAAACTGCGCTTGGCTATTCCACCGCTGCACTGAACATGGAAAAAGTTATTTACCCGGCAACCGCGCAGGACAGTTGGGAAAACTATTCGAAAAAAGTGTTCGCAGACTACTTAACTTATTGGAAGCCGTTTCGGACTTTCGACAGTACAACGGTATCAGAAAGTAACCAAAGGGTTCGGAATTTTCTGGCATTGGATGATACAGAAAACCGTACGGGAAATACGATTGTGCTGAATGTAAAACAGCTGAATGGTGACGCGTGGTTTATTTTCAGAACGCACAATGAAGAAATCAATACAATAAAGGGCGCCTCATTTTCAAAGTTGGAAAATAACGCGTACCTTTTGAAAATTCAAAGCAGCACGGTTCAGATTCAGCTGAAAACACAAACAGAATGAAAGCCATGTTGTAAAGGCAAGTGCTGCGAAGGGAGAGGAAAGGGCCTATGAAAGTCTGCATTGTTGCAGAAGGATGTTACCCCTATGTAGTTGGCGGTGTGTCCGGGTGGGTGAACAGCATGATTCAGTCTTTCCCCAATATCGAGTTTATTGTGCTTGCCATTGTTGCAAACCGGTCGCTTCGCGGAAAATTTGCTTATGAGCTTCCGAAAAATGTAACTCAGGTGTATGAAGTTTATTTACAGGATGAGGACTGGTACAAGGGCCGCAGGCAGCCTAAGTACACAAAAAGGCTTGACGCAAAATATTATAAGGCTCTGTGCAGTTTGATTCTGGACCATAATGTCGACTGGAATACAGTCTTTGAGCTGTTCCGCAATGAAAAGCTTTCAATTAACAGCCTGCTGATGGGGCAGGATTTCCTGCGCGCTGCTCAGGAAGCGTACCGGCAGAAGTATGCGGGGATTCCTTTTGCCGACTACCTGTGGACCATGCGTTCCATTTATTTGCCGCTTTTCCTAACGCTGAAAACCAAGCTGCCGCAGGCAGACTTTTACCACTGTGTAGCAACGGGGTATGCTGGGGTGCTGGGGAGCATGGCCAAAAATCTGTATGGGTGCCCACTGCTGATTTCCGAGCATGGCATTTATACCCGCGAGCGGGAAGAAGAGCTGATTAAGGCAAAATGGGTCAAGGGAGTTTATAAAAACATCTGGATTGAACAGTTCCGCAAAATGTCGCTGCTGGCGTACCGCAGTGCCAACCTTGTAACAAGCTTATACAAGCACGCTCAGGAACTGCAAGTCGAAATCGGCTGCCCAAAGGCGAAGACCATGGTAACGCCGAACGGCATTGATCCCGCAAGGCTGCAGAATCTGCCGGGAAAAGAGCCGGGGGACAAAAGCATCAATATTGGCGCGGTGCTGCGGGTTGTGCCCATTAAAGATGTGAAAACAATGATCAGCGCCTTTGGGTATGCAAAACAAAAAGAGCCCGATTTAAAACTGTGGATTATGGGCTCCTGCGCGGAAGAGCCGAAGTACGCGCAGGAGTGTTATGACTTGGTAGAAAGTATGCAGATTCAGAATGTAATTTTTACCGGGCGGATTGATGTACGAGATTACCTGGGCAAAATGGATATGACCATTCTCACCAGTATCAGCGAAGGCCAGCCGCTGACGATTCTGGAAAGTTTTGCGGCGCATAAACCCGTCATCGCTACAGATGTCGGTAACTGCCGCGGCTTGCTTTATGGTGAAGGCGACAGTTTCGGCGCGGCGGGAATCCTCACTCATATTATGAATATCCAGGAAATTTCGCAGGCAATGCTGGATTTGGCGCAGAATGCGGAAATGCGGCGCCGCATGGGTGAAAATGGATACCGCAGACTCATGAACGAGTATCAGCTCAGCAGCATGAAGGAAAAATACCGCGGGATTTACCAGTCCCTTTTCCAAAAGCAGGGGGTAAAATGGGCGGAAAATACGTTTGTGCCGCACACAGCGGAAAGGCAGGTGTAAAGCGTGGCAGGCATTGGAATCAACTTAAACAGAATTTTTGAAAAAAATACGGTTACAGCAAATTTAGTCGGTTACAGTTACAGCGCGGTAGCCACCATCGCGCCGATGATTCTGGTAATTGGCAATACTCTGCTGATGAATGCCGTCTTTGATGTTTCTTCGCTGAACTATTCGGCAAGGGCGCTGTACACCTGCACAGTCCTTTATCTGTTTATCTTTTCACTTTTAACGGCTTCACCCTTTAATGCGGTTCTTTCCAAATATCTTTCGGATGTCATTTATGAGGAACGGTACGAAGACATATTGCCCTGCTTTAATATGGGGCTTTTCTTTAATGTACTGTTTAGCTGTGTGCTGGGAGTTCCGTTCTGCCTGTGGGAGTTCTTTGTTGGCGAAGTTGCGCTGTGGTATGTTTTTACTGGATTCTGCGGGTATGTTTCTCTGGTGTTGGTGTTTTATTCCATGCTGTACCTTTCTATCTGCAAAGATTACAGCAAAATCTCTCTGTTTTTCCTGATAGGCATGGGATTGGCATTTGGGTTGGCTGCCCTGCTGATTTATGGTTTCCACTGGGAAATCACATACAGTATGCTTCTGGGACTTTCGACAGGCTTCCTCCTGATTGCGTGCCTTGAAACCGCACTGGTGAAAAGCTATTTTCGCGTGGACAGCAAAAATTATCGGGGCGTGCTTCATTATTTCAAAAAATACTGGCAGCTGGTGTTTATAAATTTTTTGTATGTACTTGGTCTGTATCTTCATAATTTTGTATTTTGGACGACGGACCTTCGCACGGTAGTAGCTCGTACTTTTGTTTGCGCGGAACCGTATGACCTGGCTTCCTGCCTTGCCATGTTTACCAGCCTTTCAGCCAGCACAATCTTTATTGCTTTGGTTGAGATGCATTTCCATGAAAAGTATAAAGCTTATTCGGAGGCCGTTATCGGCGGCAGCCTTGAACAGATTGAAAAAACAAAGAAACGGATGTTCTCGCAGCTGGCAGCCGAGCTGACCAATATTATACGGATTCAGTTTGCTATATCGGCGGTTCTTTATTTTCTGGTTATGATTTTAGCGCCAAGATACGGATTTTCCGGCCTCGGGATGCGGATTTACCCCTGCTTGGCGGCAGGATATTTTATCTTGTTTATGCTGTATGCAGAGGTCATATTTCTGTATTATTTCAGCGACAAAACCGGCCTGATGCTGACGAGCAGTATCTTTTGCCTGGTTACGCTTGCGGGCAGTATTGCGGCGACCCATTTTACGCCGGAGTGGTATGGCATGGGGCTGTGTGCCGGTGCCTTTGCCGGTTGGTGTATGGCGTACGCAAGGCTGCGCTGGGTGGAAAAAAACATAGACACACATATCTTCTGCCAAGGCAGTTTGCTGAAACGCGGCGGCGGAGCAAAGCCTTCTGAAGTTATTTATAACGTGTATCAGAAGATGCAGAAATAAGACGTACCCTATACCATTTTCCAAGTGTAAAAGTAATACGATTTTTAGACACAGAAATAAGACGCAGAATAAGGAGTAGTAAAGATGGAGGCAGCACTGAAAGTAATTGTTGCGGCAGCGGGATTTTTTTTGCTGGGAATGACTTTTATTATTTATGCAAAGAAGAAGCTGACGGAGGCAGTAAGCCTTGTATGGGCCATTGCATCTGTTGTTATCATCTTGCTGGGCATGGTTCCGGGTTTGTCAGGCTGGAGCAGCGCCGTTGTGCAGGCGGGGTGCCAGGCTTTGGTTCTTATTATGCTGGTGCTGGTGCTGGGTGCTTTCTGGCTCAGTGTGGAGCTTTCGCAGCTTGTTATGAGGAGCCGGGAACTTGCCATGCACGTTTCCCTTTTAAACCAGGAAAATGAGCGGATTTTGATGGAGCTGCGCAAGATTCTTGGGGAGCGAAAATGAGCCGCCGGGTGTTATTCGTCATCAATACTCTTGGGCAGGCCGGGGCGGAGGTGGCGCTGGCAGAACTGCTGAAGCGCCTGAATGACCCGGATTTGGAGATTTCACTTTTTGTTTTGCTGGGGCAGGGGGAACTGATCAAGAAAATCCCGCCTTTTGTCAGGCTGCTAAATAAAAATTACAGCTGCCAGTCGGTTCTTACAAAGCAGGGCGAGCGAGAGCTGAAAAAAACGGTTTTGCGCACTGCTTTTCACCATGCGGCGGCTTTGCGCCTGCTGCCGTACCTTTTCAGCAATGCCGCAGATATGGTCAGAAAAAAACGTTTCCAGGCGGACAAATTACTTTGGCGTCTTGTTTCCGATGGTGCCGAGCGCTTTGACGAAGAATACGACCTTGCTGTTTCTTTCCTGGAGGGCGGCTCTGCCTATTATGTGGCCGACCATGTGAAAGCAAAACATAAGGCAGCCTTCCTGCATATCGACTATGGCAAGGCAGGCTATACCCGGAAGCTGGACCGGGACTGTTACCTGAAATTTGACCGTATTTTCTGTGTGTCGGATGAGGTTCGGGAACACTTTTTACACTATTATCCGGAGTGTGAAAAGAGAATCCGCATTTTTGAAAATTTTATTGACCCCGATGAAATTCGTCGGAAAGCCGCGCTGCCCGGTGGATTTGATGATGGGTACGACGGAATCCGCCTGCTGACGGTCGGTAACCTGAGTTACCACAAGGGCTATGACTTGGCAGTTGAAACCATGGCGCTCCTGAAAAAGCATGGGTGCCGAATGCGCTGGTATGTCATAGGGGAAGGCCCGGAACGAAAAAAGCTGGAGAAAATGATTGAAAAGTACGGGCTTCAGAAAGACTTTATCCTGCTTGGGAAAAGGAATAACCCGTACCCCTATTATGCTCAGACGGACCTTTACGTCCATGCGTCCCGCTTTGAAGGTAAAAGTATCGCAATCCGGGAAGCACAGGTGCTGGGGTGCGCAATCCTCGCTTCCGACTGCAGCGGAAACCGTGAACAGATTTGTAATGGCAGGGACGGAATTCTGTGCCCGCCGGTTCCGCAGGACTTGGCATCTGCTGTTATGCTGCTGGCGGGCAGCCGGAAGCTGCGCGAAGATTATGCCGCGGCATCCCGCGGAAAACCGGCGGGGAATGAAGAAAATATCCGAATGCTTTATGAACTCTTACAGTAAATGGGGAGCCACTGCTTTTGCGGAGGGTGAGAAAATTGCCGAAAAAACTGTTGATTATTATACCCGCTTACAATGAAGCACAGAATATTTTAGGTGTTCTGAATGAGATTGAGCGGACGGGTGTAAAACAATTTGCAGATGTTCTGGTCATTAACGACGCGTCATCGGACAACACAAACTTGCTTGTGAAAAAACGGAATTATGCGCTTGTAACGCATATCTATAACCTTGGCTATGGCAGCGCGCTGCAGCTTGGGTACAAGTATGCAGTCCGGCGGCGGTACCAGTTTGTTGTTCAGATGGATGCCGACGGCCAGCACGACGTGTGCAATATTTCAGAATTGTACCGGGAACTGCAAATGCCCGACGAAAGCGGCAGGCTTCCGGATATTGTGCTGGGTTCACGGTTCGTAAAAGGCGCTGCGCCTTTTCCGGTCTCCAGAGCAAAAAAAGCGGCGTTTGCACTTTTCCGCACAATGATCCGCATGGTTACAGGTAAAAAAATTATGGACCCAACCACAGGGCTTCAGGGCCTTAGCTGGCCTGCTTTTCTTTACTATTCAAAATACAACCATTTTGACGAAAAATATCCGGATGCGAACATGATTATGCAGATGCTTCTGCTTGGGTTTCAAATACGGGAAATTCCCGCGGTCATGCATGCAAGGACTTCCGGCAGAAGTATGCATTCCGGTCTGAAACCCATCTGCTATATGCTTCATATGTTCTTCAGCACCCTGGCAGTGGTGTTTCGCATTAAGGTTTTAAAAACGGGCTTAGAGGTTTCAGGGCGTCAGGAAGATTTTGCATCCTTCGGTTCAAAAAATTGAGCCCATGATGAGAGGAAAAAACAAGGTGCGGCAGAAAAGCAGAACGGAATATTCGGCGCGAAACACCATGACGTCAATGGTTTCCCGCAGCTTGGCAATCCTGATGGGGTATGTCACCCGAGTGGTGTTTACCCGGATGCTAAGCCAAAGTTATGTGGGCGTAAACGGCCTTTTTTCCGATATTATCAATGTGCTTTCCTTGTCGGAACTTGGCATTGAAACCGCCATTACCTATGCTCTTTACCAGCCCATTGCGCAAAATGACATAGAAAAACAAAAATCCATCATGCAGCTGTACCGCCTTTTTTACCGGATTGTGGCGGTGACAGTCATGGCTTCTGGGCTGGCTGTGGTTCCGTTTCTCGGCATCCTGATTAAAAACCCGCCGCAGGTCGACCACCTGACCCTGATTTACCTGCTCTATCTGGGCAATACGGCCATGTCTTATTTTATGATTTATAAAAAGACGCTGATTGACGCCCATCAGCTTTCTTATGTTGGCACTTTGTATCAGACTGCGTCATGGATGCTTCAGGATGTCATTCAGATTTTAATCCTGATTTTCACGAAAAACTTTATCCTGTTTTTGCTGGTGAATATTTTCTGTACTTTTGGCTGCAATTTATGTATTTCACGCCGGGCAGACCGGATGTATCCTTTTCTGAAAGAAAAAAACGTACAAAAACTGGATGAAGCCGAAAAACGGGGAATCTTTAAAAATATCCGCGCAATGATGATGCACAAAGTCGGCGACGTTGTGGTCAACAACACTGATAATATTCTGCTGTCATCCTTTGTCGGCATTGCAAGCGCCGGATGTTATTCCAACTACTTTCTTCTCATAGCATCGGTGCAGCAGGTGATGGATCAGGCGTTTCAGGGAATTGCGGCAAGCGTTGGCAATTTAGGAGCAACGCAGGGCAGGGATGCCATTGGGCGTGTATTCGATTCGACTTTCTTTTTGGTTCAATGGCTGTACGGCTTTGCCGCTGTCTGCCTGTATGAGCTTTTGAACCCGTTTGTGGAGCTGAGCTTTGGCGTACGCTACCTGTTTCCGGGCAGCATTGTGCTGGTGCTGTGCATCAACTTTTTTATCAACGGGATGCGCCGTGCCACACTGGTGTTCCGCGATTCGCTTGGCCTGTTCTGGTTTGACCGTTACAAATCCGTCGCGGAAGCACTAATCAATTTGGCAGCGTCGATTCTGCTGGTGATGCGCTTTGGCACCATTGGGGTGTTCCTGGGTACTTTTATCAGCACAGTTGCAACTTCAGCGTGGGTAGAACCTTATGTGCTGTATAAGTATCAGCTGAAAACTTCTTGCCGGCCTTATTTTGCACATTATGCGGTGTATACAGCCGTTGTTGGTGCGGCCTGGTTTGTGACGGATAAAATCTGCTGCTTGGTTTCTGGCAGCGCACTGCAGCTTGTCATCCTGCGGGCATTCATTTGCCTTATTGTGCCGAACAGCATTTTTCTGGCAGCCTATGCACGGACAAAAGAGTTTTCTTTTGTCTTTCAAAAGTTAAAAGGGCTGCTGCAAGAAAAAATCGGCAGGGGGAAACGCCATGGAAAATAATCTGACCGCTGAAGAATTGCTTTTAACCGGTTGTTTAAAAGCTGTGCTCTGCCAAAAGCCATGGGAAATTGAAACTTTGGCTGAAAAGGTAAAGCCGGATGGCGCTGTGTGGAGCAAAATGCTTCAGCTCGCAAAGGGCCATGCGGTGCTTCCGCTTTTGTGCGACGGCCTTTTGGAAAGCCCGGTCGTTCCTGCCACAGTGCAGGCAGAAGTACGTCTTGTGGGCCGCCAGTGTGGGCTGCAAAGTTACCGCCTGCTGTTTATGACAAAATATTTAGTTGATCTGCTGGAGCAAAGCGGAGTCCCGGTTTTGGTGCTGAAAGGCGCGGCTGTGGCATCATACTATCCGGTACCGGAACTGCGCAAGGCCGGTGACATCGACTTGCTGATTCCAGACAAAGAAAAGTTTAGTCAAGCGTGCAAAATTCTCAGTGAAAACGGCCTCTTTAGGCAGGATGAACCGACGGTGGATTATCATATCAGCTTTGAAACAGATGAGCATATTAAAGTGGAACTGCACAAAGCACTTTCGGAGCCGTTTGAGAACCGGCGAATAAATCACTGCCTTCAGGTTTTCCTTGCAAACCTGAAGCATAAAATAACGTGGAAAAGCACAGTAGTCGGTGTGGAACTTCCAGTGCTGCCGGATGCGGAGTTGGCCTTTTACCTGCTGCTTCATATGCTGCGGCATTTTCTGCGTTCGGGATTCGGGCTGAAGCTCTTGGTAGACTGGGTGGTATTCTGGAACCGGAAAATTGATGAAAATGAAAAAGTGCAGTTTATGGGCTACGTCAGCGAATGCGGGCTGTGCGGCTTTTGTGCAGCAGTTACGCAGGCCTGTGTGTGTTACCTTGGGCTGAGGCCTGAAAATGCGGAATTTATGGCTGTGGAGAAACTCAGTAGGGCAGATGTGACGGAATTTTTCCGTGAAGTTATGGAAGCACAGGAATTTGGGCTGACGGATAAGACCCGTATGGTGGTACTGCCGGGAACCGGGCTGGGGGCATATTTTTGTGAATTCCATTATCAAATGAAAATCCGCTACCCCCGTGCCGGAAAAGTATTTTTGCTTTGGCCTGTTTTGTGGGGAATGACATTATTTCATTTCGTGAGGAATAATAAAAAGCTGCGCCGTGTGAGCAGCTGCGGTATTATCCGGAAAGCCGGAATGCGGAGCAGAATTCTGAAGAAGATTCATCTTTTTCAGGATGTGCCGAAAAGGGATGAAAAACGGGCGCCATGAAAAAAATCAGTGTAATTGTTCCGGTATATAATGCCGAAAAATGGCTGCAAAAGTGCATCGACAGTCTGCTGGAGCAAACCTTTCCCAATTTGGAAATTCTGCTGCTGGATGATGAATCTTCCGACAAAAGTGCGGAAATTTGCCGCAGGTATGCGCAGGAGGAACCGTCCGTCCGTTTTTTTGCTTCCGCCGGGCATGAGGGAGTTTCAGCTTCCAGAAACCGTGGTCTGGCGGAAGCACTCGGTGAATATACCCTGTTCGCCGATGCTGACGACTTTCTTCCAAGTAAAAATTCCGTTTCACTGCTGTATCAAAAAGCGGAGGAAGAAAAGGCGGATATTACAGTTGGAAACTACTGCCGTGAATTTGAGGGAAAAATCTGCGATGCTGCCCGTCATGGCTTAAACCAGCAGAATGACCGGGAAAGCCAGGATTTTCGATTCCGGGGCTTTTTTTCGAATGGAATTCTAAGCTATGTGTGGGCGAAACTGTACCGTACCGATTTTCTGCGGAAAAATCAGATTACGTTTGAAACACTCGATTATGCAGAAGACAAGCTGTTTAATTTTAAATGCTACGAAAAAAATGCGTCCTATGCGTTTTTGGCAGAAAATGTGTATTGCTACCGGAAAAACCCAGACTCGAATTCTAACGGTTACCACAGCAATTTCGATAAAACCTGGATGAAAATCGCGCAGAATTTCAGTGAGCAGCTTCACCGGGATGGCAGAGAAGCCTACGGCGATTTAACGGCGCTTACCATCGCATTTGCCATATTTTTCAGTGCCAAGCAGGAATATGAATATCGGGGAAAGAGTACGTCGGTCATTCGCAGTGTAATTGAGCGATATAATCGATACCCGCTTACACGCAGTGAACTGAAAAAAGTAGCGGATGGGCAGTACTGCGGTGGAATCCATTCGGCTTTCTGGAAATATGGCTTGCGCCTTTTTTGCCAGTTCACAGTCAATAAGTGGTATTTTCCGCTGGCAGCTGGCATTCGGATGCTGATTGATGGCAAAGCAGACCGCGCGCTTTCCAGTACGGGGAAGTCGGCAGAAAAATAGGGCAGAATGTTTTTGGGAGCGTTCGTATGGCACAGAAAAACAAAAAAGAGAATATTGAGCAGCTCTTGGCAGCTGGCCGCACAGTTCAGATTGAGCCGCATGGCTGGAGTATGTACCCGCTGTTGGTTCCGGGCAGGGATCAGGCCATTATTGCGCCGGCGGAGCCCGAAAAAATGAAGCGCGGCGATGTTGCTTTGTATCGGCGGGCACAGGGAATTCTGGTTCTGCACCGTATTTGGAAAGTCACGCCGGAAGGTTTTTATATGGTGGGCGACAACCAAATCGAAGTAGAAGGCCCGCTTCGACCTTGCCAAATAAAAGGCAGGCTTACGGCGGTCATACGAAATGGCCACATGATTCCAGTGAAAAATCCGCTCTCAATTTTCTTAACTCGTTTTTGGCTGTTTCTGCGCCCGGTGCGTGGTCCGCTTGCTGCTGCGGCACATAGGCTGCGACAGATTGGCAGGCCTATAAAAAAAGGATAAAAAATACTTTTTTTATTGACTTTGGCTGAAGGAAAAGATAAGATACAAGTGGGCCTTTGTATTCCTACAGTCTATACTTTTTCCAGTATTGCTTCAAAATGAAAACTTTTACAACACAGTAATTGACGAAGGAAGATAGGTATGATGAAAAATTACGAAAAGCCAACCATCCTTAAAGACGAAAACCTGAGTGAAGGCGTTTATATGGCAAGCGGTGGAAGCGGATGCCTGACAACAACTTGCAGACTGGAACAGCATTTGAACGGGAATCAGTATCGCTTTCGGGTCCGCATTCAGCACCACGCAAACCATACCAATAATTATCAGACAACTACAATCGTTTTTTCCGTTCCTGTTACCTGCAACAGTGCACAGGAATATGCGGTTTCCGGCAGTGGCTCTTCAACCCTCACAATTACCCGCAACCGCTTTATGAATGGCAACGATAATGCGGATTATGATGTTCATGTGACTGCAGCCAGCCAGCCGGCTGTTCTCAGAGTTTCGTCTACAGATGGCCATTAATAAGGAAAAGAATTAAAATAGGTGCTGCTTTTAGGGGCAGCACCTATTTTTGACTCTGCAAGGTTACCCTAAAAATTTTGAATTAGGCTGTCAATTTCGCTGGCACCGAGAATTCGGCATTTTTTATCCTGAATGGCGTAAACACGGTGGCAGATTGTGAGGGCAGTAGGCCGGTGCGTTGTGATAATGCAGGTGCGCGGAGTATCATCCTGCATAATATTTCTTAAAATCTGACGTTCTACTGCAACATCCAGCGCGCTTGTAGCCTCATCCAGCAAAAGCAGAGGTGAGCGGCGCAGAAGGGCGCGCGCTATGGCAAGCCGCTGGGCTTGGCCTTCGGAAAAACCGCCGCCGCGTTCGCCGACTTTACTGTTGATGCCTTCCGGTAAAGCGGAGATGAAGTCCCAGGCACAGGCTGCTTTCAAGGCACTTTCCAGTTCAGAATCGTCGGCGTCCGGTTTTACACTGCGCAGGTTTTCGGCTACAGTACCGGAAAACATGGTGTTGCCCTGTGGCACATACGAGAACAGCTGACGTGTGGAGGGCGAGAATGGAATCTGCTGGGATACGTCATCCCCGGCATAGAAACAGAGGTTTCCATGCTGCGGGCGAAGAAGCGAAAGCAGAATGCGGAGCATTGTGGTTTTACCTTGGCCGGAAGCTCCAACCAGAGCAACAATCTCATGAGGATGAGCTTCTAACTCGGCATCCTGAAAAACCTGTGTGCCGTTGTGGTAAGCATAGTCCAGACCGCTGATATGAAAGCCAATTCCAGCCGCGCGATGCCTTTCGCAAAAGCGTGCCGTTTCATCCCGCTTTGAAAAATCTTCGCGCGGCATCTCCAGAATATCCATCAGCCGGCCTGCCGAAGTTGTGATAGAAAAGGCAGTAGGCACCATGGAAATCAAAGAGTTTATATTGCCCGTTAATGTACCGGAAAGGGAGAGAAACAGCGTCATGGTGCCAAACGTGATGGCGCCGCTCCAGACGCGGTAAATGCCCCAGCCGTACCCACAGCAGGACACAGCCAGACCGACAATCGACATAATGACGGAAGTATGGATGCTCAGCTTTTGAAAGTTCAGGCGCATCCCCAAATATTCTTTTTGCAGCGTTCGGAGTTTTTCGGTGAAAAAACGAATCAAGTCAAAAGCTTTGAGTGTTTGAATATTAGAAAAGCACTCCTGGTTGAAACCGGACATCTTCGCACCCATGGCAGCACTGCGCTTATTGTTGTCCTGCATCCGGTTCAGCAGGGTATGCGACATGACAATGCTGACCGGGATGCTCATCATGGAAATCAGGGCGAAAGTGGGGTCATAGTACAGGATAACGGCAAAGGAACTCACAAACTGAGCAATGTTGATTACAAGGTTTGGAAGCCAGCTGAGAATGCCGTTTGAAACGTTTGAGGTATCGCTGCCCCATCGGGTAAGAAGGTCGCCGGTGTGGTAAGCCGTCAGGGATTCCCAGTCGGCCATCAGAATTTTTTCAAAAATGTCTGCTTCCATGTCATTATTGACGCGCAGGGAAATCAAGTTGGAAAAATAGCTGGAAGCCTGTGAAATGCAGATGCTCCCGATGGAAAAGCCAATAAAAAGGCAAAAAGTCTGAATCAGCCGACCCGTTTGGTGGCCGGTAATAATATCGACCAGATTCCGTGAAATCAAGCTGCTTCCCAGAGAAACGGCAGTACCAAGCAGCCCAACCACGGTGTAAAGAATAATAAAACCCCAGTATTTTTTGCTGTACAGGTACAGCCATTTCGTTTCGGCCCAGGCATCTTTTAAAATGCCCTCTGCAAGGCGTTCCTTGATATGTTTCAGCTGTTTGAACATCGATTTTTTCCTTTATGGTTCGTCTAAAATTTCATCGATTGTATGCTTCATAATTTGGGCAGCTTGGGGACTCTTGGTGCAGGCAAGCTGAAGAATGGGGACGTTCAGGTCAACTAGCTGCCCGGCAAAATCCAAGCAGGCGTCGAACTGCGCGGCCGTCCAGGTGGGGGAAATCAGGCGCTGTGTAACCAGCAGTTGTTTTTGACTGGCGGAAAGTTTCAAAACATGATTTTCTGCAGCTTGCTTCAGCAGAACAATACCACCGAGCGGGTATTCGTTGGCTGCAGAGATACCGGAAGTTCCGCACCATGGAATTCCGGCAATATAGGGCCTGCCATCTTTTATTCCAAGCAGGTTTAAGTCGCCGTTTAAAATCTTCGTTCCAAACTGTGCGTGCCACAGGCTGACGTGTGTGGATTTGCCGACGCCGGAAGGCGCCGAGAAAAGCCAGGCTTTTTCCCTATAGATTAGCGAAGCCGAATGCAGTGCAAAAAGCCCGGCAGCCTGCGCGGCAAGGAGAAAGGCAAACCGTGCGGCGTGAAACAGTTCCTGCGCCAATACAGAGGAACTGTAAGTTTCAGGTACATAAAAAACAGCTTGCCGGCAGTCTGCCGAAATACGGCAGCACTGCAAAAAGGTGAAACAGGAAAAATATAATATCCAAGCATCCCTACTTCGGCAAATTTCCACATCCGGTGAAGAAAGTATGACGGCATCAATTCTATCATTGCCAGGTGCGGCAGATTTTTTTACCGTCCAGATTTGGTCGAAAAAGGGAGGCTGTGAACAGGAAAAGTCATGAAAGGCCGAAAACAAAAGCTCTTTCGGACCGTCGTAAGCAATTTGCAGGCCGCCGATAGAGAAACAGGCTGCATACAGCTTGGGCTGGGAAGAAGCTGTACAGACGCCAAGGGCATTCAGCTGGCTGAGAAATGCGGCAATATCCTGCCGCAGCTGCGGAAAATCTGTTTTATCGGCTTGATAGGCATCAGCAAGAACAGCCAGAAGAGCGTTTTCATCCGCTCCGCGGCAGAGGGCATTCCATAGCAGAACACCGGTGTGATTCAGCTGTACACCGTGAAGGTGGCGGGAAATCCCCTCCCCGTAAGGAAGAAGGTAAGGAGTCCCTTGGACGCTGCGAAGCAGATAAAAATGATTGGCTTGCATAAAACGACTCCCTTACTGAAAATCAAAATGAAAGCCTGTATTTCTTAAGAATACCGCATTTTCGGGGTTCGGTCAATTTTTTGTGATTTTTATAGACAAATTCACAATATAGAATAATCCTTTAGGCCTGATAAGCTGGGAAAAATAAGCTCATCTCATCTTTGCCTGGTATAATTTGTGCTTTTAAAAACGCTTGAATTACGCAATAAATTTGTGCTATAATAACATATAAAATATTCGCAAATATATTTGTTCACCGTACAAAGTCATTTTTACACAAAGCAGACCGATAGCATTGCTGTGAAAATGCCGACGAAAAAGTGTCGAAGTTAAGACTGGTTGGAGCCTTTTCCGCACGGCGGGCGGAAGTTTCGCTGTACGGGGAAGGCTTATTCTCTTATTCCTGTTAGTTCCGGAACGAATATTTTACTTCCGGATGCAGCAAAATAAGAAATATCTTTTGAATCTGTCTGTTCGGAGGCGAAAACATGACGGAATTTCAGGATCTCTGCATGAATTGCATGGCAGATCTGCAGGGGCAGGAAGTTTGCCCGGTTTGCGGCCGCCGAAAGGGAGAGCCGCAGAAACGCGGCGCGCTTCCTTACGGAACACTGCTGCAGAAACGTTACCTTGTGGGCCGCGCGAAAAAGAATAATGGGGAAGGCATTCTCTATATTGGCTTCGACAAAACCCTCAATGTACCGGTTGAACTGCATGAATATTTCCCAATGTCGCTTTCCGAAAGGGCGGAAGATGGGAAAGAAGTCCGCATTTTGGGTGGCAGTGAGCTGATTTACCGGGAAAATCGGGAAATCTTTTTGAGCTATTCCCGCGCCATTGCCCATATGCGTACACTTTCATCGATTGTGCCTATCTATGATATTTTTGAAGAAAACAACGCGGCTTATACAGTTTCTGAGTGGAGCAGCAGTATTACACTGCGCTATTTTGTGGAGCGCAGCGGTGGAAATGTTGGCTGGAACGCCGCACGCCAGCTTTTTATGCCTGTACTTTCTTCCCTGAGCACCCTGCATGCCAGCCATATTCAGCATCTCGGCATTTCGCCGGATACTCTGAAAATTATGAAAGACGGCAAAATGAAGCTCAGCAGCTTTTGCATTCCTGCCGTTCGGCAGATGGACACGGACCTTCCGCCGGACCTTGTGCCGGGCTGTGCCGCCATAGAACAATATATTATGGGCGACAGCCCAACTGAAGCAACCGATATTTACGGTTTTGCCGCGTCACTGTTTTTTGCCCTAACAGGGACGCTTCCTCCGGAAGCACCCAAGCGCCGCACAGACGCGCGTCTTATGATTCCGAACTCCATCATGCACAGCATTCCGCCGTACGTCATTACAGCCATGGCAAATGCTTTGCAGGTAGCGCCGGAAAAACGGACTCAGACTTTTGAGATGTTGCGTACGCAGCTTTCTGCGGCACCAGCGGTAACAGCGGCTATTGAAGCCAGCCAGAAATTTGACCGTGTTGCTGTTGCACCGAAAGAGGAGCAGTCTGCGAAACCCCATAAAAAAGAAACGCCGGGTTTTGTTTGGGCGCTTGTTTCCTGTGCAGTTATGCTTGTGATTTTTGTAGCGGCGGGTATTCTGTGGATGAATTACTCGGGTGCGCAGTCACAGCTGAGTGCGGCGAACAGTGCTGCTTCAGATCTTTCTTCGCAGATGGACTCTGCCTTGCAGTCTTCTGGTGATTCTTCTGACAATGAGGATAAAATTACGGTTCCGAACTTAGTCGGGCAGAACTATGCTGCCCTGCTGAGTGCCGCTTCCTCTTCCGGAGAGGAGAGGCCATATCAGGTGCTGCTTTCTTCGCAGCAGTTCAGCAACACGATTCCAGAGGGCAGTATCATTTCGCAGGACCCGAAACCAGGAACAAAAATGGAAAAGAATACGGCGATTGTTGTTGTTGTGAGTGAAGGTGCGGCTGTACGGACTTTGCCGCAGATTTCCGGAAAATCACTTTCTGAAGCTTCGACGCTGGTAACGTCGGCTGGCTTTACCCCTACAGCGTCGCAGGTGAACAATGATAAAGTGGAAAAAGGGAAGGTTATTGGCTATCAGAATGCTAAAGAGGGCAGCCAGATGGCCTATGGCTCAAAAGTGACAATTTTGGTTAGCCTTGGGCCGAGTGTGTCTTCCACCGGCAGCAATCCATCCAGGCCGTAAAGCTTTCCCGCAAGCAATCAAATTATAAGGAACAGCAAAACGCCCCGCCAAAAGGCGGGGCGTTTTTCGCAAATATAAGACCAATCAGTCACTGCTGAATGGCAGAAGCGCCAAATGACGGGCACGCTTAATTGCAATCGTCAGTTCACGCTGATGATGTGCGCAGGTGCCGGTTACACGGCGGGGCAGAATCTTTGCGCGCTCCGAGATGAAGCGGCGAAGTTTTGCAATATCTTTGTAGTCAATGACATCAACTTTATCAACACAAAAGCTGCAGACTTTTCTGCGGCCTCTGCGTCCACCAGGCCGGCGGTTTCTGTCCGGACGGTCGGATCTTTCATTCCTGTTGTCAGGCATTGGGTATTCTCCTTTCTTTCAGTAAAATTAAGAAGCTTAGAACGGCAAATCGTCGTCAGAAGGAATTTCCTGAAAATCACCCGTATCCCCATTTGTATAAGCAGGGGCGGGCTGTTTCGGCTGTGCGGGAGCAGCAGCGGGCTTTGCAGCCTGGTAACTGCTGCCGGAGCCGGAATCACGTTTCGGTTCCGCAAAATGAACGTTGTCCGCAACAATCTCGAAAGCCTTGCGCTTGTTGCCGTCCCGGTCCGTGTAAGTGCGGGTCTGTATCGACCCTTGCACGGCGGCCAACTGGCCTTTCCGGAAATATTTGCAGACGAATTCGGCAGTGCCGCGCCATGCGACAATGTCAATGAAATCCGTCTGGCGTTCTGTTCCGGATTTTACATAGGAACGGTCAACCGCAAGGGTAAAGCTTGTCACAGAAATACCGCTTTGCGTCTGCTTTAATTCAGGGTCAGCAACCAGGCGGCCCATCAGAACAGCCACATTCAGCATTTCACGTCACGCTTCCTTTTTTTCTTCCGGTTTTTCTTCCGGCTTAACTTCTGGTTTTACTTCCGGTTTTGCTTTCGGTTTGCTGGATTCTACTCTCTTAACAACCAGGGAGCGGAGAACACCGTCTGTGATGTTGTAGATACGGTCGAGTTCAGCTGTGAAGGAAGGAACGCTGGTAAAATTAATCAGCGTATAATAACCTTCTTCTTCCTTGTTAATCGGGTAGGCGAGCCTGCGCTTGCCCCATTCGTCAACACTGTCGACGGTACCGTTTTCACTAATCAGATCCTTGAACTTCTGGACTGCGGCCTTGATGCCGTCTTCACCAAGCTTTGTAGAAAGGATAAATACGGTTTCATAAGGTCTTTTAATTTCTGGCATATTTGCACCTCCTTTTGGACTTTAGGCCCCCGAAAAAAACGGGAGCAAGGATGATGGCCGATTAAAGCCAACTAAAATATTATACCAGTCGATTCCCTGTTCGTCAACAGAAAATTCGGCAATTAAAGGGTCTTGCAGAGATTTTTCAGGTATGCGCGGAAATCCTGGCCAATTTCAGGATGCTGCAGGGCAACTTCTACCTGTGCCTTCATAATGCCGAGCTTGTTGCCCATGTCGTACCGTGTTCCGGTAAAGTTCACGGCAACCATTCCGTCGCGGCGGGCCAGTGTGCGCATGGCATCCGTCAACTGAATTTCGCCGCCGGCACCGGGCTCCGTGTTATCAAGAATTTCAAAAATATCCGGCGTAAGCACGCAGCGGCCCAAAATGGAATACAGTGACATAATATGTTCCGGGGAAGGCTTTTCAATCATGTCGGTGCATTTAAAATAATTGTCGTGAAGGGGTTCTACTTTCAGCGAACTGTATTTTGAAATATCTTCTTTTGAAACCTTGTTTACGCCAACAACGCCACGGCCATATTCGTCATAAGCGCGGATTAACTGGCCACAGGCGGGGTCTTCGCCGATGATAACGTCGTCGCCGTACAAAACGGCAAAAGGCTCATTCCCAACAAAGGAACGCGCACAGTTTACGGCATGCCCAAGGCCGCGGGTTTCTTTCTGACGTACAAAGTAGATATTTGCCTTGTGGGCAATGCTGATGATTTCATCCAGAATTTTCTGCTTTTCCGGCCCGCTGTTGCGCAGACGTGCCTCCAGTTCCGGCACGCGGTCAAAATGATCTTCAATCAAGCCTTTGCCGCGGTTTGTAATAATAAGAATATCGGTGATGCCGGAATTAACGGCTTCTTCCACAATATACTGAATTGCCGGCTTGTCCACAATAGGAAGCATTTCTTTTGGCATGGATTTTGTGGCCGGGAGCACACGGGTGCCAAGGCCGGCTGCTGGAATAACTGCTTTCGTTACTTTCATTACAATTAACAACTCCTCATTTGGTTTGCAAGACATGAACAAAAAAGCGCGTACAAATTCTGAACAAAAGTTCAGGTTTAGGAACCTATAAAGAAGAAAATCAGCAAAAAACAGACTAAGAACACGGCACCAAGGGACGAATTAACGCCGCCTTCTTGCTGAAGGCGTATGGAAAAATCTACTGGTTCCGAAACTTCACTGTGGATGCGGTTGACGCTGGCAAGACAGTGCTTCAGGTACAGGCGGTTTCCGGAAAAGCCGCAGATCAGCATGATGGCAAAGCCTGCCAAAAGCAGCAGCCCCGGCGCAATGAGCAAAAATTGCTGCTGTATGGGCAGCACATAATACTGGTGCATCAGGCTTGATTTCTGCTCTGCAGTGAGTGCATAGGCAGACATCACATTTGTTACGCCAATGGCGCTTAGTAGCTTTTGGTAGAGGGGCATCCAATAATACCGCATGATGTAATTGTAGCCAATCATCAAAATCCCCTGAAGTGCGGTTATCAAGGCCCCAACCTTGTAGAGTTTGCGGTAAAGCATCCAGATACCCTGAAAGAAAAACGCAGCAAAGTTGAACCTGCTGTGCCCAAGGTGCGAAATGCCTACAAAAGTAGGAATATAATACGGCGTATTTCCCTGAACAAATTTTGCCAAATCTCCTGCCGGTGCGTTGCCGATCGGTTCACCGGGGTTTACGCCGCCCAGCGGATCAATAAAATACGGCATACCGTTAAAGTCAAAGTTCGGCGGTGTGTTTCCATCCTGCGGGGGAAAGCCATTTTGTGGGGCACCGTTCGGGTCGTTTTCCGGCGGCTTGCCTTGCTGTGGGAAAGGACGGCCGTATGGGGGCTCGTCGTTTTCGGAAAGCGGCTGCCCGCAGTGGACACAGAAAAGGGAACCTTTTGCATTGGGCGCACCGCAGCGAGGGCATCGTATTATTTGCTGCTGTGCTTCACCCTGTGCTGTCTGTGGACTTTTTGGCGGCTGCCAGGCATCCGGTGTACCGTGTTTGTCGGCATAAACACATTTGCCAGCTTTTGCATAGCACTCCCTGTGGTAGGGTGCGCCGCACTGTGGGCAAACTACAATATCATCATCTGCAGTAAAAGTTTTTCCGCAGACAGAACATTTCAAACCCTTATAATCCATTCTTAGGAGACCTCCTAACGACTCTGCTATTATTGTAACGGGAAAGATGGAAAACTGCAACGATTTTAGAAACAAGTTTTCATAGAATTTACAATTTGCCGCAAAAAATCCATAGCCGCGGAGCACTGCAGGCAATCCTAAATAAATTTTTGACTTTAACAGCAAAATATCCTATAATAATTTGATAAGATGAATTCTACCGAAGGATGGATGGTATGCTTCAATTTGAAGAGCTGAAACTCTCGCTTCAGCAGCTGGAGCCGGAGCTGAAAGATTTTGCTGATGCGCTGAACCTAGATGCAATGCGCAAGGAAATTATGGAACTAGACCAAAAGGCTACAGCTCCTGATTTTTGGGATGATATGGAAAAATCGCAGAAGATTCTGCAGCGTTCCAGTTCCCTGAAAAACAAGCTGGCAAGCTGCGAAAAACTGCAAAACGCTTACGATGATCTTCTCGCATTAATTGAATTGGCCGACGAAGAGAGCGATCTTTCGCTTTTGCCGCAGGCACAGGAAGAACTCGAAAATTTTAAAAAAGATTTGGAATCTCAGCGCCTTACGACGCTGCTTACCGGCGAATACGATGCAAAAAATGCAATTCTAACGTTCCATGCGGGAGCAGGCGGCACAGAAGCTCAAGACTGGGCTATGATGCTGTACCGTATGTACTGCCGCTGGGGCGAACGCCACAACTTTAACGTGAAAACGCTGGATTATCTTGACGGCGAAGAGGCAGGCATGAAAAGTGCCAGTGTTCTTGTTGAAGGGGAAAATGCCTATGGCTTTCTGAAAAGTGAAACCGGCGTACACCGCCTGGTGCGTATTTCACCGTTTGACGCTTCGGGCCGCAGGCATACGTCTTTTGCCTCGCTTGAAGTGATGCCAGAAATCGACGATACCATTACGGTGGATATTGACCCGGCGGATATTAAAATGGATGTTTTCCGCTCCAGCGGCGCAGGCGGACAGAAGGTCAATAAGACTTCTTCGGCAGTCCGGCTGACGCATATCCCAACGGGCATTGTAGTTTCCTGCCAGGTTGAGCGCAGCCAGTATCAGAACCGCGACGTTGCCATGCGTATGCTGAAATCCAGACTGATGGAAATCAAAGAGCGTGAACACCTTGAGAAAGTTTCAGACATTAAAGGTGTTCAGAAAGAAATTGCCTGGGGTTCACAGATTCGCTCCTATGTTTTTATGCCGTATACGCTGGTAAAAGACCATCGTACCGGTTATGAGTCTGCCAATATTGACGCCGTGATGGACGGTGACCTTGATGGGTTTATTAACGCTTACCTGAAAGCGCAGACAAAATAGTGTAGAATTAAATAACGCATAGAGGATATAGCAAAACCGGCGCCGTTTTCATGCGGCGCCGGTTTTGCTATATCTGCCGGCAGATATAAAATTAGAAAATTAATAGCAATAATACCAATAGCAAAAAAAAAATTGAAAAAATGGAATTGTGGAACTATAATATACTTAGATAGAATTAAACTATATTATTATGGTAACTGTGAAAATATAAAAATGGTGCTTGAACTTATTTGTAAAAATAAAAAGCAGGAGGCATTCTCTCATGGACTATGGCAGTCAGACCGGTTTGGTCTATACGAACGGCAACTGCGTAGGATGTAACCGCTGCATTTCAGTTTGCCCTGTCCTTACGGCAAACAGTGTTGCAGAAGAAAATGGTCACCAAGTAATACATGTTGATGGGCAAAAGTGTATTGGCTGTGGAGCCTGCTTCGATGCCTGCAAGCATCATGCACGGGAGTTCCGCGATGATACCGCGCGGTTTTTCGATGATTTAAAGCGTGGCGAAGCAATCTCTCTTCTTTTGGCGCCGTCGTTTGCGGCAAATTATCCGGGAGAGTATGAGAGGGTGCTCGGCGGGCTGAAAAAAATGGGCGTAAGGCATATCATCAGCGTAAGTTTTGGCGCCGATATTACCACATGGGCATACCTGAATTACATAAAACAGCGTCATTTTGAAGGCGGGCTTTCACAGCCGTGCCCGGTCGTTGTCAATTATGTTGAACATTATGTGCCGGAACTGATTCCCAGCCTAATGCCAGTGCAGAGCCCAATGATGTGTGCTGCCATCTATGTGAAAAAATATGCGCATATTACAGATAAGCTTGCGTTTATCAGCCCATGTATTGCAAAAAAAACGGAAATTATAGACCCGGATACCGGCAATTATGTTTTCTACAATGTCACGTTTAGTCATCTGATGAAATATGTGCGTGAACACGGTATTTCGGGGGAGCCTGCGAAAGATGAAATTGAATTTGGCCTTGGCGCGCTGTACCCGATGCCGGGCGGGCTAAAAGAAAATGTGCGCTGGTTCTGCGGCGACGATGCTTTTGTGCGGCAGGTAGAAGGGGAGCGCCGTACCTGCCGCTTTTTGGATGACTACTGCAAACGCGTTTTCGAAAAGCGGCAACTGCCTCTTTTGGTGGATGCACTGAACTGCCCGCAGGGATGCCTTTATGGCACTGGGGTGGAAGAGAAAAAATCCGCTGCGGAAGATGCTATGTACGAAATTCAGAATATCAAGACAAAAAGCAAGCAATCGGGCCATGGCACCTGGGGAGAAAAATCTTCCCCGGAAAACCGCCTGCACAGGTTAAATCATCAGTTTGCCCAGATGAATCTGAACGATTTTATTAGAAAATATCATGACAAATCGGTGGGCAACCAGATTCTGCACCCAAACAGTGAACAGCTTGCTGCTGTTTTCAGTACAATGGGAAAAGATACGGAAGAAAAGCAGTCTATTAACTGTGGGGCGTGCGGATATGCTTCCTGCCGCCAGATGGCGGAAGCTATTTATAACGGAAGCAATAACGCGAGCAGCTGCCTTCATTATGTTAAGGACTTGGCGGAAAAAGAAAAAGAACAGGCCCAAATGCTTTCACAGAGCATTCAGCAGAAGAACGACGAAATTCGCTCCGTCGCAGGCGGGGCCGGTACCGATTTTCAGACTCTGGACAAGTCTATTTCGGAGCTGGCACAGGGAAACAGCAGCAATGCAGGCGAAAGTTGCAGCATTAGCAGCGGGATGAAAAGTGTGTCGGATTCATGCATTAAAATGAAAGAATCTTTTGAGGCAATTCAGGGGCTGCTGCGCCATTTGACTGAAAACAACAATACAATCACACACATTGCAAACGAAACAACGATTCTTTCTCTTAACGCTTCCATAGAGGCGGCTCGTGCCGGTGCTGCAGGCAAAGGCTTTGCCGTAGTGGCGGAAGAAATTAAGAGCCTCAGCGATTCTAGCAAAAATATGGCGCAGGGCAGCAATCAAAATAAAGATGAGATCATAAAAGCTATTGAAAAGCTCTATGCGGAATCTGACAGGCTGATAAAAGTTTTGAACGAAATGTCCAGCAAAATGGAAAATCTGGCGGCAAGCACAGAAGAAATTGCTTCCTCTGCGGTTTCCGTACAGCAAATTTCCGGTAGCCTAAAAGGCAAATTCAATTTACTGAACAATATTGCTTAAAAAAATTGGGCGCCGCATGAAAACGGCGCCCTCTCTGTTTTAAAAATGTGTTCCGGTGTTTCGCATACGCTTCTGCTGCCGAATATCCCGGCCGACGAAGCAAATCCGCCGAAAGCCGCCAATAATACGTGAAGCAAAGCGCTCCGAGTAGTAATCTACCATTTCTTTTGTGGAAAGGTTTGTGCTGATAATCGTAGGCTTTTTCAGCATGAGCCGTGTGCTTACAATGCTGTAAACTGCCGAAGAGGAAAACGAACTCCGGAATTCGGTGCCGAGGTCATCCAATATCAGCAGGTCGCAGTCCTGCAGAGAAGTCATAGTCCCTGTTCCGCTGTCGCGGCCAAAATGCTCGTCTTCCAGCTTGGAGATAAGATTCCCGACGGAAGTGTAAACAACGCCAAAACCCTTTTGGATGGCTTCATTTGCTATGGCAAGGGAAAGATGGGTTTTGCCAAGACCGGTGCCGCCGGTAAGAATTAAACTGGGCGAATCCAGCCTGAATTTCTGTGCATAGGAAACGCAGTACCGAAGTGTATTCCCCATGATTTCACGGTCACTGGGGCGGCCATCCCGCGGCTCGTCCGAGTAATAGCCAAGCGAAAAGCTGCTGAAAGTAGAAAGCGCAAGGGGAGTCATGGCATTCAGCTCACGGTAAGATTCCGACTGCAGAAGCTCTTTCATACAGCTGCACATTCTGCCATCGATGTAGCCGGTGTCATGGCATTTGGGACAAGCATATTCCGGTTCCAGAGTCTTAATCTTATGTGCTGTAAGCAGTTCGGAAAGCTCTTTCTGCAAGCTCAGGTTTTCTTCTTTCATCTTTTGGAGCTGCCCGGCGGCATCTTTTCCGCCAAGCACAGCTTTTGCGGCACGGACAGAAGTTGTTGCCATCCGCCGGCTGATTTGCTGTGCGCGTGGGCATATGCGGTAAAATTCCGCGCGGCGTTTTTCAGATGTCTCTTCCGCACAGCGGCGGCGCTGCCGCAGAATCTTTTCGGCTGCGCTGTAAATCCCTCTGCTGTAGCTCACGCTGTTCACCCCTTCGTGTCATAAATGCTGGTGCGTTCGTACTCGTCAATGTCAAAGGTTGGGCTGCCCGAAGATTTAGAGCCGGAGGCTTTCCCCGGCCGTTTGGCGGAGGTGCGGGCTATCCGGTCATCCGCTGCCTGTTTTGGTGTAGAGATGCCTGCTTTGTGCCAGCGCTCAAGGATACTGTTCATATAGCCGGACTGGTACTTTCCAGCGCCGTCAATAGTGCGGTCGTAAGCTTCCCGTATCATTTCAGGGCTGAACTTCCATTCGTTTATCCACACAGGGGCAAAGCTTTCTTCCCGTTTGGAAGGCGTGCGGTTTGCAATGCCAATGGCAGCCTCTACCGTATGCCAGGCTTTCTGGTCCTCGGTCAAAAGGCGCAGGCGCTCTTCTGCCTTTTCATGGGTGTCAATGCCTTCGTCTGCCCAGTTAACCGCTACTTTTTCTATGTAACGCATATTGCCCTTGCCAATGCTTACGGCATACTGCATCAGCATAATAATAACGTCCGAAGGAAGCCCATAGTCGTCGTGCATCATCAGCAGCGTTGCGGAGTCGCCTCCCGAAATCAGCCGGCCAAGAATTTCTTCGGCAGATTGAATCAGGCAGGTAATTTCTTCCGATTCCGCCATGCGTTTTGCTACAAATTCGCTGTCCGGTTTCTGAGGGCGGGAAAGTACATGGCGTGGCTTTTCAGGCTGCGGCTGTTTCTCAGGCTGAAACGGAGCGGCAGCTTTTTCTGCTGGCACTTTGGTACCGGCTGGCACAATCGCGCCTCCATCGGAAGAAACGAGGCCGGTTTCCTGCCAGTATACCATGGCGTCGCTTACGTCAGCCCGGTCAATTCCAAGCGCATCGGCAATATCTTGCGCTTCAAACGGTTCCCCCGCATGGCGCAGAACCCACAGCAGCACTTTCAGCTGTACAGAACCTGCCAGTTTTAAATGGTCATCGACTACGGAACATGGAACCGCAAACACGGAATTCCAGGCGCCGAGATTGATGGAAAAACTCATCTAACTTCACCTTTCCGGTTAAATTGCTTTTTTGTCATTGTTCTGAATCTCTTCCATTATAACATAGCGCGGAAAAGAGTAAAATATAAAAATTTTGACGAAAATGCGAACAACGGGGTTGACAGTTTCTGCCGTACGGGTTATAATATTACTCGTTCGCTTCACAAATTTGCGAATGTAGCTCATCTGGTAGAGCGCCACCTTGCCATGGTGGAGGTAGCGAGTTCGAGTCTCGTCGTTCGCTCCAGCTTTGCCCGCACCTGTACTGTGTTTAGTACGGCGCGGGTCTTTTTTATTTATCATGGAGCAGCTTTCTAAAATTTATTTTATCAGGCGGCAAACTTTGTGCATTAATTTATTGATTTTTTGCAGAAGATAAGATATGATTAATTTGTGTGCTTACAGCTTTTCCACTTGCTTTGAAAAGTGAAAACACGAGCTTTATGTTTGGGTATAAAAAGGAGAAAACATTATTATGGCTGAAGAAACAAACACCGCTCAGCAGAAAGAATGGTTTGTGCGGAATCCGGAAAAGAATATTGAGATTCTCGCTATGAATCATAAATATAATCGTTACCCCATAAAAATCCATTATGTTCAGCCCGGAAAAGACAATTACATTGACCTTGTTAAAAAATACATTGTCCCGGTTTACCAGGAAGGCGACATTGTTTCCATGAGTGAAAAGGTCATTTCTATTTGTGAAGGCCGTGTCATTTACAAAAAAGACGTTAAGGTCAGCCGCCTTGCAAGGTTCCTCAGCAAATATGTCCACGGCGACGTTGTGGTTGGCCTCCACCTTGCAATCCCGGAAAAAATGCAGGTTGCTATTGACCAGGTCGGCGTGCCGCGCATTCTGCTGGCTGCTTTCTGTGCAGCCGTAACGCGCCCGTTCGGCAAGCACGGCGTCTTTTACAAGGTCGCTGGCCGCCAGGCTGCCGGAGTTGATGGCTTTGAGTCCGATGGCTTTGACGATTACCTTAATATGGCGATTCTCTGCCCGGATGATTCCGACCGTGTTTGTGCCGACATCCTGAAGCAGACGGGTGTCAGCTGCATGATTGTTGATGCAAATGACCTCGGTGTTGAAATCCTTGGCGTGTCGCCGAATATCACCTGCAGCACGGAAGACCTGAAGAGCCTGATCCGTGACAACCCGGCTTGCCAGGAAGCAGAGTGCACTCCGTTTGTCGTGATCCGAAAAGCGGATACCGATGAATCTTCTCCAACGGATTCCGTTGCTTCTGCTTCGTAACAGCTGCCTGTTTCAGGAAGCACCCGGAGCGCGGGTGCTTCCTTTTTAATGCTTGCGAGGCTGCAAATTTTGTTCTATCAAGTATACTATACGAGAAACAGCGGGTTTTCAACACGGAACGCCCACTGCTGAAGTCAGACGATTTCGGCGGCTCTGCCGCCGTTTTTGAAATGAGAAACTTAGAAGAGGGAAAACTGCATGGATGTCAGAAATGATTTAAGAAACGTAGCCATTATTGCCCACGTCGACCACGGCAAAACAACACTGGTTGACCAGCTCCTTCGCCAGAGCGGTGTCTTCCGTTCCAACGAAGTTGTAGAAGAACGTGTTATGGACTCCAACGATATTGAAAGAGAGCGAGGCATTACCATCCTCTCTAAAAATACGGCGGTTCGCTATAAAGACGTAAAAATCAATATTGTTGACACCCCAGGCCATGCCGACTTTGGTGGCGAAGTGGAACGAATCCTTATGATGGTGGATGGCGTTCTTCTGCTGGTTGATGCTTTTGAAGGATGTATGCCGCAGACACGTTTTGTGCTGAAAAAAGCACTTGCGTTAGGTAAAAAGCCGGTTGTTGTTGTCAACAAGATTGACCGCCCCGGCGCGCGCCCGAAAGAAGTTGTCGATGAAGTTATCGACCTTTTCATTGAGCTTGGCGCAAATGAAGACCAGCTTGAATTCCCGGTTGTTTATGCTTCCGGTCGTGACGGCTATGCTACGGATGACCTAAATGTTCCGGGCAAAGATATGAAGCCGCTTTTTGATGCAATCTTAAAGTACATTCCGGCGCCGCATGGTGATTTGAACGGCCCGACTCAGGTGCTGTTTTCCAATATTGACTATGACGATTACGTTGGCCGTATTGGCATTGGGCGTGTTGAGCGCGGCGCGGTGCATGACGGCGAGAGTGTTGTCCTTTGCCACCGTGATGGAACAACCAGCAACGTAAAAGTCACGAAGCTGTATCAGTTTGAGGGCCTGAAGCGTGTAGAGGTCGATGAAGCAAAACTTGGCGACCTGGTTGCAGTTTCCGGTGTTACCGGACTGAATATCGGCGAAACCATCTGCTCACCGGACTGCATTGAGCCGCTGCCGTTCGTCAAAATTGATGAGCCAACGGTTTCCATGATGTTCATGGTCAACAACAGCCCGTTCGCAGGTCAGGATGGCAAATATGTCACATCCCGCAATCTGCGTGACCGTCTGGCCAAAGAAGTGGAAACGAATGTTGCTTTACGTGTGGAAGAAACCGATTCTGCGGATACCTTCAAGGTCTCCGGCCGCGGTGAACTGCATCTTTCCATTCTGATTGAAGAGATGCGTCGGGAAAACTATGAATTTCAGGTTTCCAGCCCGACCGTTATTTACAAGGAAATCAACGGCAAAAGGTGCGAGCCGATTGAGCTGCTGATGATTGAAGTGCCGGATGCCTACGTCGGCGCTGTGATGGAAAAACTCGGCCCCCGCAAGGCGGAGCTGCAGAATATGGGAACTCGCAATACCGGCATTACACACCTTGAATTTAAGATTCCTGCGCGCGGCCTGATGGGTTACCGGCAGGAGTTCCTGACCGACACCAATGGCAATGGCATTATGAACAACGTCTTCGACAGCTATCAGCCTTACAAGGGCGAAATCAGCACACGGAACACCGGCTCGCTGGTTTCCTTTGAAACCGGCACTTCTACCGGTTACGGCCTGTTCTATGCGCAGGACCGCGGCAGGCTTTTCATCGGACCTGGTGTGGCAGTCTATGAGGGAATGGTCATTGGTGAAAGCCCGAAGTCAGACGATATTGCGGTTAATGTCTGTAAGAAGAAGCATGCAACAAATACCCGTGCTTCCGGTGCCGACGAAGCGCTGAAACTGACCCCGGCAAGTAATTTAAGCCTTGAACAATGCCTTGAGTTTATTCAGCCGGACGAACTTGTGGAAGTCACTCCAAAGAACATCCGGATGCGCAAGAGGCTTTTGAACAAAGAACAGCGTATGAAACAGGCTGCTCGGAATAAATAAGCATATGGAGTTCGTAATTCTTGATCTGGAATGGAACGGCGCTTACAGTAAAAAGCTGAAGCACTACATCAACGAAATCATCGAGTTTGGCGCCGTTCGGGTTGACGAACATTTGAATATATTGGATACTTTCGAGGCCCTTGTCCATCCGCAGGTGGCAAAAAAAATCAGCGGAAAGATACGGACGCTCACAAGCATTACGAACGAAGACCTGGAGGGCGGCCTGCAGTTTATGCAGGTGCTGGCTCGTTTCGGAAAGTGGGCTGGGAATGCCGTTATTATGACATGGGGAACTTCCGACATCCTGGCCCTGACCGAAAACTGCAGTTATTTCTGTGGAAGCGATCACATCCCATTTTTAAAGCGGTATGTTGATTTACAGGCTTACTGTGAACATTTGCTGCAAAAAGACGGAGCAGGCAGCCAGCAGATGGGGCTCAGTACGGCTGCGGGGCTGCTGGAAATCGATGAAAGCGGTTTTGACCACCACCGAGCTTTAGGTGACAGCCTTCTAACACTGCGGTGCTTTCAAAAGCTCTATCAGCCGGAAAAGTTAGAACTGTTTCTGCAGGATGCGGAAAATGATGAGTTTTACCGCAAAATGGAGTTTAAGACTGTGGCACTTTGTGACTTGCATTCGCCGCTGATTCAAAAGGAAGACCTTTCGTTCTGCTGTGCGGAATGCGGCCGGAGGGCCCGCCGCGTCGGCGAATGGCAGCTGCGGAATAAGAGTTTTCGTGCGGTCTTTTTCTGCCGCCGATGCAGCAAAAAATTCTGGGGCCGCGTCCAGTTCAAGCTGAAATATGAAGGCCTTGTCGTGAAAAAATCCATTCAGCCTTATGTGGAAGAGAAAAAAGAAACCGACCAGACCGAGAATCCGGAAAACAAAATATAAAGAAACTGCGCTGCTGCAAAATAATTTTGCAGCAGCGCAGTTTCTATAAAATTAGTCAGCTTTTTAGAATTATTTTGCTTTCTCTTCTTTCACGGATTTGCAGAAGCTTTTCATGCAGCATTTTTCGCACTTGGGGCTGCGGGCAGAGCAGACCGCACGCCCGTGCAGCACTAACCGGTGACAGAAATTGTTGGATTCTTCCGGCGGCAGGACGGCGCGGAGCTGCTTTTCCACTTTTGCCGGGTTTGTCCCTTCGCTCAGGCCAAGCCGTCCGCAGATGCGGATGCAGTGTGTGTCGGTTACGACGGCGGGTTTGTGATAGATGTCGCCCACAACAAGGTTGGCTGTTTTGCGCCCTACGCCCGGCAGCTTCGTCAGCTTTTCAATCGTGTCCGGAACAACACCGCCAAAGTCGCTTTTCAGCATACGGCACATGGCAAGAATATCGCGGGCTTTTGTTTTGTACAGGCCGCAGGAGTGAATACATTCTTCAATTTCTTCCTGGGTGCCGCCGCAGAATGCATCAAGGGACGGAAAGCGTGCAAAAAGTGCCGGCGTAACCATATTTACCCGGGCGTCGGTGCATTGTGCGGAAAGCCGGGTTGCAATCAGAAGCTGCAAGGGGTCGCTGTAAGTCAGCGAGCAGACAGCGCCGGGATATTCATTTTTTAGAGCCTGCACCGCGAGTGCGGCGCGTTGCTTTTTCGTCATAGTAGTATTTTGAATCCTTTCTTTCTACTGTATCTTGCGGTACCGCAGAGTGCTAAAAATCAAAGACGGTATTATGCTCAGACTTTTTTATAATAATAGTACAAAAATCAGCGCGATACAAGCGAAAACCTTATTTGCATCATTTGCTGCAGGAATTGCACTTTACTGGTGGAGAGGGTATAATAAAATCATTATTTTCGGGAAAGGGTCGTGAATCTATGTACGGCAATATGATGGACACCATTGGTCTTGTTTCCGGAGCCGATCCGGAAGTCGGCGCTGCTATGGAGCAGGAACTTCAGCGTCAGCGCGGGAACTTGGAGCTGATTGTTTCTGAAAACATTGTTTCTCCCGCAGTTATGGCAGCCATGGGAAGTGTACTCACGAACAAATATGCCGAGGGCTACCCGGGCAAGCGCTATTATGGCGGATGCCAGTACGTTGACATTGTAGAAGAAATTGCGAGAACACGCGCCTGTAAGCTTTTTGGTGCGGAGCATGCCAACGTGCAGCCGCACTCCGGCGCACAGGCCAACACAGCAGTTTATTTTGCACTGCTGAAACCGGGTGATACCGTCATGGGCATGAGCCTTGCGGAAGGCGGCCACCTGACTCACGGTTCCCCAGTTAATATTTCCGGCAAGTACTTTCATTTTGTGCCGTACGGCGTCAGCCCTGAAACCGGCCGTATCGATTACGACAAGGTCTATGAAATTGCCATGCAGGTCAAGCCGAAACTGATTGTTTCCGGCGCAAGCGCTTACCCGCGTATCATCGACTTCAAAAAATTCCGTGAAATCTGCGATGCCTGCGGCGCTATTATGATGGTCGATATGGCGCATATTGCCGGTCTGGTTGCTTCCGGTGACCATCCAAACCCGGTTGAGTGGGCAGACATTGTAACGACCACCACGCACAAGACCCTGCGCGGCCCGCGCGGCGGAATGATTCTTTGCAAAGAACAGTATGCTAAAGCAATCGACAAGGCTATTTTCCCTGGCACTCAAGGCGGACCGCTGATGCACGTGATTGCCGGAAAGGCTGTTTGCCTCGGTGAAGCCATGAAGCCGGAATTTAAGGAATACGGCCACCGCATTGTGAAAAATGCGCAGGCGCTTGCCACAGGCCTTACAAAACGCAAGGTAAAGCTTGTTACCGGCGGAACGGACAACCACTTGATGATGGTTGACCTGAGCGGTATGGAACTGACCGGAAAAGAACTGGAAAAGCGCCTGGATTCCGTTCACATCACAGCAAACAAGAACACCGTCCCGAATGAGCAGCGCAGCCCGTTTGTTACGAGCGGCCTGCGCCTTGGCACCCCGGCTGTTACTACACGCGGCCTCAATGAACAGGACATGGACAAGATTGCGGAGTGCATCAGCCTTGCAATTTACGATTTTGACAATTCCAAAGAAAAGATTGATGCGGCTGTTGCGGAACTGTGCACCCGCTACCCGCTGTACAAGTAAAATCTTAATACGCAGAACAAGAAGGGATGCCGCCCAGCATCCCTTCTTCTCTTGTTTCTTTCTTCTGCCTGCGCTATGATAGAGAAAGCAAATTATCATACGGGTGCCCGGCTTTTCGCAGGGCTTTCAGTAAAAAGGGAGGAATTCCATGGCGGCTCCGTTAGCAGACAGGCTCCGTCCACAGAATCTTGACGAAATTGTCGGTCAGCATCACTTGCTGGATGAGGGGAAACCCCTTCGGCGCATTATCGAGTCCGGTGAGATACCCAATATGGTCTTTTACGGCCCATCGGGAGTGGGGAAGACGACGCTTGCTTCTATTATCGCACACCGTACAGAGCGCAGCCTCTTTAAGCTGAATGGCACGACGGCTTCTACAGCGGATATTCATAATGTTGTTTCGCGTCTTGACACGCTCGAAGCGCCGAATGGCATTCTGCTTTACCTTGATGAAATCCAATATTTTAATAAGAAACAGCAGCAGACTCTGCTGGAATTCATCGAGAATGGCTCCGTTACGCTGATTGCCTCCACAACAGAAAACCCGTATTTTTATGTTTACGGGGCTATCCTCAGTCGTTCCACAGTGTTTGAGTTTAAGCCAGTGGAAAAAGAGGATGTCATCGGCGCTGTCCGGCGTGCGTTTCATTTCCTTTCGGATGAGCAGCACAGGAAAATAACAGCAGAAGACGGCGTGCCGGAGTATATCGCTTCCGCCTGCGGCGGCGATGTGCGCAAGGCAATGAATGCCGTGGAACTTTGTGTGCTTTCCGGCAGTATGGAAAAAGATGGTTCCTGCCGAGTGACGCTTCGGGCTGCGCAAGAGCTGACTCAACGTTCTGCCATGCGCTATGACCGCGCGGGCGATGAACATTATGACATCCTTTCCGCTTACCAGAAGTCCATGCGGGGTTCCGACCCGGATGCGGCTATTCACTACCTTGCCCGCCTGTTGGAAGCGGGCGACCTGCCTTCTGCCTGCCGCAGGCTGATGGTTTGTGCCTGTGAGGATGTGGGGCTTGCTTACCCGCAGATTATTCCTATTGTAAAGGCTGCCGTGGATGCCGCCATGATGGTTGGCTTGCCGGAAGCCCGCATTCCGCTGGCCGATGCCGTCATACTGGTTTGCCTTTCCCCAAAGTCAAACTCAGCGTACTGCGCCATCAACGCCGCGGAAGCCGACGTTCACGCGGGCAAATCCGGCCCCATTCCACGTCAGCTGCAGAACAGGCACTGCGACGGGGCCGACAATCCGCACAAGGGACAGTTCTATCAGTATCCGCATGACTTTCCGAACCACTGGGTGCAGCAGCAGTACCTCCCGGATGCACTGAAAGATACGGCCTATTACCGCCCGGGTGAAAACAAGACGGAGCGCGCTTTTGCCGGTTACTGGTCTGCAATAAAGGGCGGGAAACTGGACTAAAAAGTTGACAAAAAAATATGGCGGGAATGATTTGAATTTTACGACTGTACGCTTAAAAAGCATAAAATTGAATAATAAGGCATAATAATGAAAAAGCATCTTGCAATTCCTGCAGCAGAGAGATATAATATTAGAAATGCGTTTAGGAGGTGTGATGGTTGACAAGTGAAGTTTTCCGCACTCTTTCCTATGGGATGTATGCGATTGGTGTGAAGGATGGCAGCAGAGTTTCCGCCTGTATTGCAAATACGGTGATGCAGGTTGCCAATACGCCGAACCTCGTTTCTCTCAGCATGAATCACAGCAATTTTAGTTGTGAGTGCATTAAAAAAACAGGTATTTTTACCGTTTCTGTTTTGTCGGAAGACACTTCCGGAGCTGTGATTGGCGCTCTTGGCTTTAATTCCGGCCGGGATACCGACAAACTTAAAAACATCAATCATCGCATCCTTGCCGAAGGTGTTCCCGTTATTAAAGAAAAAATCTGCTGTTGGTTTCTTTGCCATGTATTGAAAAGTGTAGAAACCGACACACACACTGTTTTTATTGCGGAAGTGCTGGCAGGCAGCGAATCCATTAAAGGGAAGCCAATGACTTACGAGTATTACCACAGAGTCATAAAAGGCCGTGCCCCGAAAAATGCTCCCACATATGTGGAAGAGCCATCCACTCATGAATCCGATGCCGAAGGATGGATTTGCACAATTTGCAGTTATATTTACAATGATCCTTACGTTCCTTTTGAAGAACTTCCGGATGATTGGGTTTGCCCCATTTGCGGGGCGCCGAAAACAGCGTTTCGGCGAAAAGAATAGCATAGAAAAAAGCTCAACCGATGCAGCGATGCACCGGGCGGGCTTTTTTTTTGAGTTTTTTCGCTTGCGAAAAAGCCAGGATAGAAAGAATGAGGAGAGTAAAAATGGAAAAAAGAATTATTCAAGTCGAAGAACGTCCCCCCCTGCGCCAGGCGATTCCGCTCAGCATCCAACACATGTTTGCAATGTTTGGTGCATCTGTGCTGGTTCCTTCTCTGTTTGGCATCAACCCAGCCATTGTGCTGCTGATGAACGGCCTTGGAACGCTGTTTTTTATCTGGATTACAAAGGGAAGAGCCCCGGCATACCTTGGCTCCAGTTTTGCGTTTATTGGCCCGGCACTGATTATCATGACAAAATATGAAGCATCCGGCATGACGCACATGCAGGCATTTTCCGTAGCACAAAGCGGTTTCGTTGTTGTTGGTATTGCCGGAAGCATACTGGCGGCAGTTGTGTACCGCTTTGGCACGAAGTGGATTGACGTAATTCTCCCGCCGGCTGCTATGGGGCCGGTTGTAGCTCTCATCGGCCTTGAGCTTGCGGGTAATGCGGCAAGCAATGGCGGCCTGATCGCAACGGCAAAAGCACCGATTAACCCTAAAAATGTGATTGTGTTTTTTGTTACAGTCAGCGTCGCAGTGTTTGGTTCTATGCTGTTCCGCAAATTCCTTTCTGCCATTTCAATTCTGGTTTCCATCCTAGTCGGTTATCTTACGGCGACCGGTCTTGGACTGATTAACTTTGCGCCGGTGCGGGAGGCCAGCGTTTTCTCCCTTCCGCATTTTCAGTTGGCTGATTTCAGCCACCCGGACGCCATGCTGACCATGCTGCCGGTTATCCTGGTCATTGCTTCCGAACATATCGGCCACCAGATTGTTACCAGCAAAGTTGTCGGCAGAGACCTGCTGAAAGATCCGGGCCTGCATCGTTCCCTTTTAGGCGACAATATTTCCACCATGGTTTCCGGCCTTATTGGCTCGGTTCCGACTACAACATACGGCGAAAATATTGGCGTTATGGCAATGACGGGCGTTTACAGCGTTTGGGTCATTGGCGGTGCGGCTGCGCTTTCTATTCTTTGCGGTGTTATGGGCAAAATGAGCGCTTTAATTGCCACTATTCCGCAGCCGGTCATCGGCGGAATATCCTTTCTCCTTTACGGTATGATTGGCGCTTCGGGCCTGCGTATTCTGGTAGACAAAAAGGTTGATTACGACAAGCCGCGCAACCAGATTCTTACAGCCATTGTACTGGTGACCGGCCTTTCCGGTGTAAGCCTGGAGATTGGTCAGATTCAGCTGAAAGGCATGGTCCTCGCATGTGTTATCGGCATGCTTCTCGGCCTTATTTTCTGGGTATTCGACAAGCTCCATATTTCAAATGACTATGAAGAGAAATCCGCTGAAAAAGCGGAAGAGTCGACAGCAGAAGCGGAATAATTTCGAGAAACTTGGGCTGGAGCGGCGTCTGTGCCCGGTTTGAGACAATTCCTATTTCTGTTAAAATTCTATAAATTCGCGTCGGGAATTTGTCGGTAATTCTAAAAAGCATTGAATGTGCACCGAAAATATTCTATAATAAATTCGGTTATACTGGTTATCAAGACTGCAGTTAGTACTGTAGAATTTAGGAGGTCAGAATGGAACAGCAAGAGAAAAAGGCACTGAAAATTGCTGCCTGCAAAATTCGTATGGGTGCAATCGATGGTGTTTATCACGCAAAATCCGGTCATCCGGGCGGCTCGCTTTCAGCCGCTGACATTTTTGCCTATCTTTATTTTAAGGAAATGAATGTTGACCCGAAAGACCCGAAGGCGGCAGACCGTGACCGCTTTGTCCTTTCGAAAGGACACACTTGCCCGGGCCTTTACGCCGCTTTGGCGCTTAAGGGCTATTTCCCTATGGACGAACTGAAAAAGCTCCGCCATATTGGCGCAATGCTTCAGGGCCATCCAGACATGAAGGGAACCCCGGGTATCGATATGAGCACCGGTTCGCTTGGCCAGGGCATTTCCGCAGCCTGCGGCATGGCAATGGCGGGTAAACTGGATCAGAAATCTTACCGTGTTTACTGCCTGTTGGGTGACGGTGAAATTGACGAAGGCCAGGTCTGGGAAGCCTCTATGTTCGCGGCGCATCATAACCTGGACAACCTCTGCCTTGTTGTGGACAACAACGGCCTGCAGATTGACGGCCCGGTCGAGGATGTCGCCGGTCCCGGCCCGATTGACGAAAAGTTCAAAGCTTTCGGTTTTGACGTGCAGAAAATCAACGGTCATGATTTTAATGAAATTGAGGCTGCTTTCAACCATGCAAAAACCGTGAAGGGCAAGCCAAGTGTCATTGTTGCAAAGACAATTAAGGGCAAAGACGTTTCTTATATGGAAAATCAGGTGGGCTGGCATGGAAAGGCCCCGAATGACGAGCAGTATCAGGTTGCCATGCAGGAACTGAAAAAGATACTGTCCGGACTGGAGGCGGAATAAATGGCTGAAATGGTTAAAAAGGCAACCCGTGAGAGCTATGGCCTCACATTAGTTGAACTGGGCAAAACCAATCCGAACATTGTTGCTTTGGATGCAGACCTTGCAGAAGCTACAAAATCTATATTTTTCAAGAAAGCTTTTCCGGAGCGCTTTATTGACTGCGGCATTGCTGAGTGCAACATGATTGGTGTTGCGGCAGGTCTTGCTACCTGCGGAAAAATTCCGTTTGCAAGTTCGTTTGCCATGTTTTCCGCCGGCCGTGCATTTGAGCAGGTCCGCAACTCCGTTGGCTACCCGCACCTGAACGTAAAGATTGTTGGTTCTCATGCAGGTATTTCCGTTGGTGAAGATGGCGCGACTCATCAGTGCCTGGAAGATATTGCGCTGATGCGTACAATTCCGGGCATGGTCGTTTTGAACCCTGCAGACCACTATGAAATGTGCGCTGCTGTTAAGGCTGCCGCTGCTTATAACGGCCCGGTTTATCTCCGCCTTGGCCGCCTTGCGGTTGAGAGCTTCAACAACAATGACGATTATAAATTTGAAATCGGCAAGGGCATTACCCTCCGCGATGGCAAAGATGTTACCATCATTGCAACGGGCCTTATGGTTTCCCGTGCACTGGAAGCTGTGAAGCAGCTGGAAAAAGACGGCATTGATGCACGCCTTATTAACATCCACACCATTAAGCCGATTGACCGTGAAATTATTGCCAAAGCAGCGAAAGAAACCGGCAGAATTATCACGGTGGAAGAACACAATATTATTGGTGGCCTTGGCGATGCTGTAAGCAGCGTTGTCTGTGAAGAGCATCCGGTTCCGGTTACGAAGATCGGCGTAAACGACGAGTTCGGCCACTCCGGCCCGGCTGTTGATCTTCTGGAAAAGTACGGCCTTTGTGCTTCTCATATTGTGGAAGTTACCAAAAAAGTTCTCGGCAAATAAAGAGGGCGTACAAAAGGGCCGCGGGAAATTTTCCCGCGGCCCCTTTCTGCATCCTGGCGGAGGTGTTCAGCCGCCAAAGAACATATGGTCGACGAATATTTTCACACCCATGCCGATGAGGACAAGCCCGCCGATAATTTCCGCGCGCCCTGCAAAAATGGTGCCGAATTTTTTTCCAATATAAACGCCGATATACGAAATTACAAAGGTAATGAGCCCAATCATCAAAACGGAAATCATCATCAGAAAAGGTGTGGAGGCATGAACGGCAGAAGGCAGGATAATCCCTGTTGCCAGTGCATCGATGCTTGTGGCAATGCCCAGGGTAAGCAAAGTGCGCAGCGGAATATCATTCTGCCGCACGCATTCAGCGTTTTGTTTTTTCTTTTTCCGGGATTCCAGTATCATGTTTGTGCCGAGGTAGCTCAGTAAAATCAGGGCAATCCAGTGATCCACAGCGCTGATGAAGCTTTCTCCGGCTTTCCCCACAAGCCAGCCGATGGTAGGCATTACGGACTGAAAAAGTCCAAAGCAAAGGGCAATTTTAAGAGCAAAGCGCGGGGTGACTTTTTTGGTCACGGCGCCGTTTGTAATACTAACGGCAAAAGCATCCATTGCAAGACCAACTGCAATGCCGCAAACTGAAATGTAATCCATGTAGCCCTCCGAATTTGAAGCAAAGTTTAGCAAGACATATAAAATAAATATTATCCGCTGCGAGCTGAAATGTCAAGACGGCTCAAAACATTCTGGGCCTTGCCTGCCTGACAGTTTTATGCTATACTCTGATAAACTATAAAAGCGTAGGGGATGAAAACTGTGATTGCTGTACTGGATTACGGTGCCGGAAATCTGCTGAATGTGGAAAAAGCACTGCGATTCATAGGGTGCGACCCCGCTGTAACTTCCGACCCGGAAGTGCTGAGTTCTGCCGATGCTGCCGTACTGCCCGGTGTGGGGGCCTTTGGCAGTGCGATGGGCTCTTTGCAGCAGTCGGGGCTTGTTCTGCCGCTGCTGGATTTTATTGGCTCAGGGCGCCCGTTTCTTGGCATCTGCCTTGGGCTGCAGCTCCTTTTTGAAGAAAGTGAAGAGTCGCCGGGCGTAAAGGGCCTTGGTGTGCTGCAGGGGAAAATATGCCGGTTCCCAGAGAAATCCGGCCTCAAAGTCCCGCATATTGGCTGGAATTCGTTAAACCTAAAAACGCGAAACGGCTTTTTTGCCGGTTTGGAAGAAAACCCTTATGTCTATTTTGTCCACTCCTATTATTTAAAAGCCGCTGAACGCAGCATTGTTGCGGCCATGGCAGAATATGGCGTGGAATTTGATGCCGCCGTGCAGAAAAAAAACATTACCGCCGTGCAGTTTCACCCGGAAAAAAGCGGCCGGGCAGGGCTGCAGATGCTTCGTAATTTTGCGGCGTCTATTTGATGAAAGGAGGGAGCAGCAAATGTATGCGAAACGAATTATTCCATGCCTTGATGTGAAAGATGGACGTGTGGTGAAAGGCACATCTTTTGTTCATCTCCGCGACGCAGGCGACCCGGTGCAGGCGGCGGAAGAATACGACCGGCAGGGCGCGGATGAGTTGGTGTTCCTCGATATTACCGCCACGTCGGATGCACGTAAAACGACAGTGGAAATGGTGCGGAAAGTAGCGGAACGGATTTTTATTCCTTTTACGGTGGGCGGGGGGATTCGGACGGTGGAAGACTTCAGTACGATGCTTCACGCAGGCGCTGATAAAGTTTCTGTTAATTCTGCGGCATTGCTCAACCCGAACCTTATTTCCGAAGCGGCAGAAAAGTTTGGAAGCCAATGCGTTGTGTGTGCGATTGATGCCAAACGGAAGCCGGGCGGCGGCTGGACGGTCTGCCGCAGCGGCGGGCGCATTGACACGGGGCGCGATGCACTGCAATGGGCAAAAGAGGCCGAGCGCCTCGGTGCGGGAGAAATCCTGCTGACGAGTATGGACTGCGACGGTCAGAAAGACGGCTATGATTTGGAACTGACGGCGGCGGTTTCCGAGAACGCGTCTATTCCGGTCATTGCGTCCGGCGGTGCGGGGAAGCGGGAAGATTTTCTTGCGGCATTCCGCCAGGGAAAGGCGGATGCGGTTTTGGCTGCTTCGCTGTTCCACTTTGGTGAAATCAAGATTCCAGAACTGAAACGGTATTTGGCGGGGGAAGGAATTCCTGTGCGCATATTACAAAATTAAAACGGCACTTCGGCGGAGCATATTTCTGCTCCGCCGCTTCTATTTTATGGATAGAATTGTCCGGCACGGCATAAGATTAATTATGAAATTGGAGGTGCCGGAAATGAAGTTCAGAAAACTGACGGCCTGCCTTCTTGCGGCGGCCATGGCGATGTCCGCTTTTCCAGCGGGAGCGGCGGCCATTTCAGCAGATGAGGTAAAAGCGCCTTCCGCTGTATTAATGGAAGCCCAAACGGGCAAAATCCTTTTTGAAAAAAATTCGCACGAAAAGCGCGCCTGTGCTTCCATAACAAAGGTCATGACGCTTCTGCTGGTTCTGGAAGCGGTTGATTCCGGAAAGATTACACTTACCGACAAGGTTACGGCCAGTCAGCATGCTTCTTCCATGGGCGGCTCGCAGATTTGGCTGAAGCAGGGCGAGTGTATGACGGTTGACGAATTGCTGAAGGCCACGGTTATTGCAAGTGCGAATGACTGTGCCGTAGCGCTTGGCGAATATGTTGCCGGCAGCGAGGAAGAGTTTGTTGCCCAGATGAACCGAAAAGCAAAACAGCTGAAGATGAACGACACCGTTTTTAAAAATTGCTATGGCCTGGATGAAGACGGTCATGTTACTTCTGCTTACGATGTTGCTCTAATGTCGCGGGCATTGATTCAGCACCCGGCAATCTATAAGTATACGAAAACATGGATTGATTACCTGCGCGGCGGCAAAACACAGCTGACCAATACGAACAAACTGCTGAAATCCTACCGGGGCATTACCGGCCTGAAAACAGGCACTACGAGCAAGGCCGGCAGCTGTATGGCTGCCACGGCTCAGCGGGATGGGGTAAGCCTGATTTCCGTTGTGCTTGGCTGCCCGGACACCAAAACGCGCTTTGCCAGTGCCGCTGCATTGCTGAACTATGGCTTCGCAAATTGGTCGGTCGCAAAACCGGCACTTCCGAAAGAAGCCTCTGCTGACGTACCCGTCCGCAATGGAATGCAGCCGTTTGTGGGAACAACAGTTGAGGCGGGCAGCAGCATCCTGGTGCCAAAAGGCAAGGCGGGCGGCCTCCAATATAAAGTTGGTCTGCCTGCAAATGTCACCGCGCCGGTTCACAAGGGCCAGGTCCTTGGAAAAGTGACTTGTTCGCTGGATGGTGAGGTACTGCAGGAATACAGCATTCGTGCAAAAGCGGATGTAGCCCCCATAACGTTTGCTTCCGTATTTCAAATCCTTTTGCGCAGTCTTTTAAGGGCGGATTAAGAGGAAACAGCAAATATCGGCAATAAAAATCGGCTTCCTCCTTGCAAACTTTTGTTATATAAGGTAAAATAGACGTATCAAATAAGCGATGTTCAGGAGGAAGAATCAATGTCAATTCAGCTTGATTCGCAGCATCTTTCTAATTTTATTGGTGAAGATGAGTTTACAGCTATTGCTCCGCAGGTGCTTCTGGCACATGAAACACTGCATTCGGGCACCGGCCTTGGCAATGATTTTCTTGGCTGGGTAAGCCTTCCGGAAGATTACGACAAAGAGGAATTTTCCCGCATTCAGGCCGCGGCAAAACGCATCCGCTCAAATTCGCAGGTGTTTGTTGTCATTGGCATAGGCGGTTCCTACCTTGGCGCACGTGCAGCCATTGAATTTCTGCGTTCGCAGAATTACAATGTGCTGAAAAAAGATACGCCGGATATTTATTTCATCGGCAACAGCATCAGCTCGACTGCGCTGGCGGATGTCCTTGACATCTGTGAGGGCAAGGACGTTTCCATTAACGTTATTTCCAAGTCCGGCACCACAACGGAACCTTCTGTTGCATTCCGTGTGTTCCGCAGCCTCCTCGAAAAGAAATACGGCAAAGCGGAGGCCGCTCAGCGCATTTACTGCACAACCGATAAATCCCGCGGAACCCTGAAAGCCCTCGCAACACGTGAAGGCTACGAAACATTTGTTGTTCCGGATGATGTGGGCGGGCGCTATTCTGTGCTTACCGCTGTTGGCCTGCTGCCAATCGCTGTTTCGGGTGCTGACATCAGTGCGCTGATGAAAGGCGCTGCGGAAGGCATGAGGGAGTTCGACAATCCGGATCTTTCGCAGAACCCTTGTTACCGTTATGCGGCAATCCGCAATATTCTGTACCGCAAGGGCAAGGAAATTGAGATTCTAGTCAGTTACGAGCCACGTTTCCAGATGATGTGCGAATGGTGGAAACAGCTTTTCGGCGAAAGCGAAGGCAAAAATAACAAGGGCCTGTTCCCGGCTTCCTGCATTTTCTCAACAGACCTGCACTCCATGGGGCAGTATATTCAGCAGGGCCGGCGCATTTTGATGGAAACCGTCGTCCTGTTTGACAAACCGGTGAAGGATCTTACCATACAGGAAGATGCCGACAACGGTGATGGACTGAATTTCCTGGCAGGCAAAAAAATGTCCTATGTTAATGAAAAGGCTTTTGAAGGCACTGTGCTGGCGCATACTGATGGCGGCGTGCCGAACACGGTTCTCCGTGTACCGGATTTTTCGGAAGAATCTCTTGGCCGTTTGATTTATTTCTTCGAAAAAGCGTGCGCGGTTTCGGGTTATATGTTGGGTGTGAATCCATTTAACCAGCCCGGCGTGGAAAGCTACAAGAAAAATATGTTCGCTCTTCTTGGCAAACCCGGCTATGAAGGCGAGAAAGCCGCGCTGGAAGCACGCCTGAAAAGGTAAACCCTGTTTTGGTGCCGGGAGCGGCAATACTTAAATAAATAGGAGGAGCAGAATGATTGATCTGATTATTGGCAAAAAAGGAACCGGAAAAACGAAGAGGCTTGTTGAGCATGCAAACGAGGCAACCAAAAAGTCAACCGGCAATGTAGTCGTTATTGCAAAAGGCGCTCATCTAAATTATGACATTTCCCACGACGCACGTCTGATCGACATTGACTCTTATGGCATTCAGGGCGCGGAGGCGCTTGGTGGTTTTCTGTGCGGCATTTGTGCCGGGAACTACGATGTAACCGATATCTTTGTTGATTCCACACTGAAAATCATCGGCCAGGATATTCTTGTTCTTTCCAAATTCATTACGAAGATGAACAAGCTTTCTGCACTGGCTGACACAAAGATTACACTCCTTGTTTCGGCAGACCAGAGTATTTTGCCGGAAGACATTAAGAAGATTTCTACAGCAGTTTAACTTAAGTTCGTTTTGCTGCAGCTTGTTTGTGCCGGAGCGTAAACTCCGGCACAATTCACGCTGAGGGTGCTTTTGGGGGACGGTGTGGTCATTTTTCTTTTGATGGCTATTGACAAAAAACGCATGAACCGGTATAATAAAAAGCTGTAGCGCCGAGGTATGGTATGATTCTTGATTTAAAGAAAATATTTACGGATGAGAACGAAACCCTGTCGTTCGATTATGGGCTTGATTTATCTGCGGTAAAAGCTGATAATACTTGCCCGTTTGTATCTCCGGTCAGGGTAAAGGGAACTGTCGCAGGACGTGACGGTTTCGCACTTCTGAAATTCAAAACTTCTTTTGATTTTTCCGTTCCGTGCGACCGCTGTGCCAGAACGATTAATAAGCATTACGATTATCCTTTTTCGCATACGCTTGTTTTTTCGCTCCAAAACGAAGACGACGACCGCTTTATTGAGGTTCATGACGAGAAGCTGGATTTGGACAGCCTTGCCCGGGAAGATATTCTTTTAGAGCTTCCCAGCAAGTTTTTGTGCAAAGAAGACTGCAAAGGCATTTGCCCGGTTTGCGGAAAAAACCTGAACGACGGTCCTTGTGGCTGTGACCTTCAGCAGGTGGATCCCAGGCTGGCCGTGCTGAAGAATTTACTCCATTGATAATTCCGCTTTTGAAATCAGTATTTGTAAGGAGGTGCTGAACATGGCAGTACCGAAGAGAAAACAATCGAGCGCAAGACAGAATAAGAGGCGTTCCAGCGTTTGGAAACTTAACGCACCGGCACTGGTAAAGTGCCCAAAGTGCGGCGAACTGACTGCCCCGCATAAGGTCTGCAGCAACTGTGGATTTTATAACGGCAGGGAAGTTATTAAAAAGGAAGCCTGATCCGGCGCGAACCGATTGCAGAGAAGGATTGATTTCCTTCTCTTCTTTTTTTGCCGGAAACTCACTTTTGCTTGACGGAGTGGGAAAAGTATACAATACTTAGCTAAGTGTGTCCGGTGTGCGCAGTTTATTTTTGTGCCCGCCGGAAAGAATAATGAAAAGGGGAGTGATGTGAGATGGCAAAACCGGTTGTAGCGATTGTTGGCAGGCCTAACGTGGGGAAATCCACACTCTTTAACAAGCTCATCGGCCAGCGCGTTTCCATCGTGAATGATACACCCGGAGTAACGCGCGACAGAGTTTATGGCGCCTGCGAATGGAATGGACGCGCATTTTCTTTGGTGGACACAGGCGGTATTGAGCCGCAGGGCAGTGACGAGATTCTTTCGCAGATTCGCGAGCAGGCCGAAGTTGCCATTGACGCGGCGGATGTTATTATTTTCGTAACAGATATTCACACAGGCGTAACGGCCTCCGACAGCGAGATTGCTTCCATGCTGCAAAAAAGCGGAAAACCCATCCTTCTTGCCGTTAATAAGTGCGACAGTGTAGGCGACCCGCCCGCGGAGTTTTATGATTTTTACAGCCTTGGGCTTGGCGACCCCATCCGTGTTTCCTCTGTTCACGGCCACGGTACGGGCGACCTTCTGGATGCTGTGGTTAATCATTTTCCTTCCGAAGAAGAGGAAGAAGAAGCTTCGGATATTATTAAAGTAGCCATTATTGGCAAACCAAACGTCGGCAAATCTTCGCTGGTAAATTATATTTCTGGCGAAGAGCGCTGTATTGTTTCCAACCAGGCAGGCACAACGCGTGATGCCGTCGATATTGCCGTGGAAAACAAGTACGGCCGATTTCTTCTCATTGATACGGCAGGCCTGCGGCGCAAAAGCCGCGTGGATGATGCCATAGAGCGTTACAGCATGATGCGTGCACAGATGGCAGTAGAACGCAGCGACGTCTGCATAATTATGATAGACGGCACTGTTGGCTTTACTGAGCAGGACTCTAAAGTCGCGGGTATGGCGCACGAAGCGGGCAAAGGATGCGTAATTGCTGTAAACAAATGGGATGCCGTTGAGAAAAACGAACATACACTTTCGCTGTACCGCAAGCGTCTTGAACAGGACTTTTCCTTTATGGCATATGCGGATATTGTCTTTATTTCAGCTAAAACCGGCCAAAGGGTGGACAAACTGTTCGAAGCCGTGAAAAACGCCGCAAAAGCAAACTCCACCCGTATTGCAACGGGAATGCTGAACAACGTTCTTTCACAGGCCACTTCCCGGGTTCAGCCGCCGACGGATAAGGGCAGAAGGCTGAAAATTTATTACATGACGCAGGCTTCGGTCCGGCCGCCTACGTTTGTGTTTTTCGTCAATTCAAAACAGCTGTTTCACTTTTCTTACCAGCGGTATCTGGAAAATACAATACGAGGCACGTTCGGCTTAAATGGTACGCCGATTCATTTCGTCGTGCGGGAACGTGGAGAAAAACTGGAGGGCTAAGCTCTATGCTGAGAAATATTGGTGTTATTTTCCTGCCGGCTTTGGCGGTAGCAGTTGTTGCCTATCTTTTTGGAAGTGTCAGCTTCTCCATCATTTTTGCAAAAAAATTCGGGAATAATGTTGATATCCGAAGCGTGGGAAGCGGCAATGCCGGCATGACCAATGTACTCCGCTCCATCGGCGTAAAGGCGGCTGTTTTTACAACCATTTTTGATTTTGCCAAATGTGTTGTTTCCGTCTTGATTGGCCGCATGGTTTTTCAGTACGTCTGCACGGCAAATGCGCTTCCTGCCTACTATATTCAGTATGGGGCGTTTCTGGCGGGGCTTGCCTGTGTACTGGGGCATATTTTTCCGGTTTATTTTGGCTTCCGGGGTGGAAAGGGGATCCTTTCCACTTCAGCGCTGATGCTGATGCTTGATTGGCGTATTTTTCTTGTGGCAATTTCCGTTTTTGCCATAATACTAGTTATAACGCATATTATTTCAATTTCTTCAATCCTTGCAGCGGTGTCTTTCCCAATTTCAACTTTTCTTTTTTCATTTTATGACTACAGCACAAAAAGTTCTGCATATGGTGTCCTGCCGGTTTCTTATATCTGGATTACAACGTTGGCTTCCCTTGTGTTTTCAGTAATCCTTATCTGGAAGCACCGCGCTAATATAGAGCGCCTGCGGAACGGAACCGAAAAAAAGATTACCGTAAAGCATCAGGCAAAATAGGAAATTTTGGCTTAACACAAAAAGGGGCTGTTGCAAAACGAAAATTTTGCGGCAGCTTCTTTTTGTGTTGAAAAGTCATCTGATTCAATCATTTTGTTGAAAATATTCTGAGTTAAACGGCTGAATAGGCACGGCAGTGCTAAGCCCTGCCGTAAAGCGGCGCCAAAAATCCAATCATTTTCTGTTTTTCTGTAAACCTTTCTTTTTGAAGGTAGAATAAATGTGTTTTCAGTCTACCAGTGCTGCATTTCGCCCAAAGTTTGTTCAAATTGTATCCAAGACACAGAAGGAAGAGTTCTGTGGAAATGTTGGCCCTGCCAAGAGTAAGAAAACACAGTTTGACATTCTCCATACCCTGATGCGCCGTGATGATGTGGATGAAGTCATCAACGCCTGCGACGCCGGACGCGAGGGTGAATTGATCTTCCGTACCGTGTATGATATGGTAGGCTGCTTCAAGCCAATAAAACGGCTCTGGATTTCCTCGATGGAGGATGAGTCTATCCGTCAGGGCTTTGCCGACCTGAAACCCGGACGTGACTACGACGGGCTGCATCAGTCCGCGCTCTGCCGTTCCAAAGCCGACTGGCTGGTGGGTGTCAACGCGACGCGCCTGTTTTCGGTTTTATACCATCGCACCCTGAACGTAGGGCGCATTATGTCCCCGACGCTGGCGCTCATCGTGCAGCGGGAAGCCGATTCCCCTTCTGGAGTTTGCCGAGGCGTCTCGGCGGGAACATGACGAAAAGGAAAAATCCGTCGTGGAACAACTCAAAAACCAACCGGTCAACTGGGAGCACAAAAAGGCAGTGCCCGACAGGAGCGCGGAAATGGAAAGATAATATGTTTATTAATGATGAAATCAATTTGATGTGCATTTACAATATCGGGACGCGGGAGGGCCTGATCGCGGAGCTGACGCAGATTCGCGGCTATCTCGGCGCGGAGAAAACGGAGCTTTTGGCCTTGACGGATTCTGCGTTGGGAAAACTTCGGAATATGAGCGATACCGAGTATGCCGCACTTGACCTGTTCTTTGATTTTAACGTGGAGACTGAATCATAGCCTTACTCTTACGGCGAATGAGATCCTTCAGAATATGTGGTATATGTCAGCAGTAATGGAAACTATGAAGAAACAACTTAGTTGTCTTTGGCGGGATAATTGCATAAATTTACTTTTGTTTTAGTACTTCTGAAAGAACTTTCCCGATATCCGCGTCTATGCAAATTGACTGTGACTCTATTTCGTTTGAACAGGAAGTCTCGCCGGAGTTAATGCAGGCATAAACGGCTTTAGAATTTTCCGATGTCATTTTCCAGAACGGATATTTGATTATCACTGGCGTATTGTATCCGACACCGAGTTCAAGAAAGAGAAGGTGCTTTCCCTCGTAGGCATTAAGGAAGTTCTCATAGCGGCAACGAGCGGCATACCACCCTTCGTCCTGCACAAAGGTATCGTCGCAGCGCAAGTTGATTGTCATCGGTTTGCCGCAGACCGGACAATGCGGGATCAGTTCCGACGGGATACGCATATCTTTTTGTTGCACTATCATCTGACGAACGGTTATTTCATTGTCATAGGTTTTCTGACGGCATGGACCGGAACATTGCCACAAACCGTAATCGCCCTGTGTGTAAAACAGACGGTTCTTATCGAATCCGGCATCTTGAAAGCAGTGATCCACGTTGGTTGTGATAACGAAATAGTCCTTACCTTTCAAAAGTCTCAGTAAATCCAGATACGGCTGTCCGACAGGACGGTCGTATCGGTTGACATAAATATGACGACTCCAATAAGCCCAGTACTCTTCCAGCGAAGAATAAGGATAAAAACCCGCCGAATACATGTTGTGATAATGATACTTGCTGATAAAGTCCGAAAAGTTTTGCTCGAACCGCCTTCCGTCATAGGTGAGCCCTGCCGAGGTGGACAACCCGGAACCGGCGCCAACCACGACGGCATCAGCACTCTCCAGTTCACTTTTGAATCGCTCAATTTGTGCCGAGCAATCCACGGTAGATTTGAAAGTCGATATCGGTAAAGACATTAAAAATCACCTTCTTGATTTGGGTATAATGGTGTAAAAATTCAGTGACTGTTTGTATTGCAATCTTCGCCGCCGCCGTTTGCGGAAAATGAAATTCACCGGTTGAAATGCAGCAGAACGCAATTGAAGTCAAGCAATTCTGAGATGCGGCAGTGAGACAGCTGTAATAGCAGGATGCGAGTTGCCGCTGATCCGCTTCTGTCAATCTCCCTGTTATAATAGGCCCGACCGTATGGAGAACATAACGGCAGGGCAGATTGTATGCCTTGGTGATTTTTGCTTTTCCGGTTGGCTCAGGATAACCCTGCTTTTCCATCAGTTCATTGCATTCAAGCCGTAACTGAATGCCTGCTGCGGAATGGATCGCATTGTCGATGCAGCTGTGACAGGGTACAAAACAACCAAGCATCCGGTCATTGGCTGCGTTGACGATTGCATCGGCTTTCAAGGTCGTTATATCGCCCTGCCACAAAGAGATTTTAGGATTAACGGTAACGGCAGGAAGTGACATCGCGTCAACAATGCCATTTTCAGCCGCTTCCGCAGTCAGAAATTCATCCTGTACAGTTAAAAACTCATTGTCAATTGGCCGCGGCGGACGGATATTCATCAATGCGCGCAAAAGTCTGCGCTTATCCGGGTAATCTGACGGTATGTCAATCTTGCTGTATTGTGCGTCTTCTTTTATAAGCTCGCTGATTAAATAATCAAGCTGTTCTTCCTTCTCCATTTTATCCTCCGATGCGTTGAACGGCATGCACAGGGCAGATTTTTTCACACCGGCCGCAATGCAGACAGTGCTCCTGCCGAGTGACCGCCGGCTTTTCAGCAATGTCGATACATTTCTGTGGACAGACAGATTGTAAAAATTGAAGGTATTCTTTGGTGTTCATTCTTCTTCTCCTGATTTAACTTTTTGACCCTTTCAAAATAGGACTGAGCTTTTTATATACAACAAACGTTATAATCGAAATTAATAATCCTTTTACGAGATTAAATGGTATTGTACTGTAAAGTACAATGTCAAGACGAGTTCTGATGAATGGAATAAAAATGTTAAACGATTGAATGAGTGTATCCATCGGCATAAAAGTGCTGTAAAGTGGCAGCAGGATAAAATAGTTGACGACAGCACCGACAATTGCCATAAACATAGAACCAGCCGATAAAGAAAGTACAGCATCTTATAGTGTTTTAGTGTCTGCTTATAACGATAAATGATTCCCGCGCCGAAAGCCATGCACACGCCCATCAGGAATTAGCAAGTTCTCCGACACCGCCTGTGGCAATAGATAATAGCCCGAATGCGTTTTTAATCAGTTCCACAGTTACACCGGAAATTGGTCGAATGTGAATGCGGCGATGAGCGTAGGAAAATCGGAAATATTCATTTTTGCAAACGATTTAGATAACGGCGGTGTTATCTAAATATACGACAGGACAATCGACACGGCAGAAAGCATTACTATGCTTACATGCATACGTGTGTTTATTTCTTTATTATGAACTGGTATAGATGCTGTTTTCACTTTTGTCTTATTGAGATATGAGATAAACTAAGAAGCCCTGCTTTGACACGAGCAGGGCTTCCGAATCATAGCTTCTTTCATCCAGACTTCTTGAATCACCAAGTTACTGTCGGCTTTGGAGTTTCACCAAATCGGCTTTATGGCTCGCGGGCGTACTGCCAGTCAGAAATTTCACCTTACCCTGAAGATAAATGCTTATTCAATTAGAGGGAGTATTCCTTGGGAGGATTACCGGAGAAGTCGGCGATGACAGCCTTGGCTTCTGTAAGGTAGAACACCTCAAAAATCGGGTTGTCTGCGGTCTGGTACTGACCCTTTACGATTGGGTTGGCCATGCATCCTTCTTTGACAGCCATATTGTTTTCAAATACGGCTTTGCCGTTCAGACGAATCCAAACATATTCCGGTGAGGAAACCGTAACTTCCACATACGGGTTCTTCTGAAGCTGTGCATAGACGTCCTTTGTGCTGTTGGTGCAGAACCACAGTTTTCCCTCTTTTTCAAAGCAGAATATAAAAGGTCTGTTCTTCGGTTTGCCGTCAAGGCCGACGGTTGCCAGGTACTGTACCGGGTTTTTCAATAAAAATTCTACTACTTCGCTCATGTTAATGAACCTCCATAAATTGATGTGTTGCACTCTCTTGCTTACATGTATATAATAGGGTTAAACACAATGATTGTAAAGTAAGCACTTGAAAGTGCTATAGTATCTATATGGATACTATTAGACCGTTTCGTGGAGGATTCATCTATGATAAAAGAAATACCCGCTTGCCCTGTTGAAATGACACTGCTGTTGATTGGCGACCGATGGAAAGTACTGATTTTACGCGATCTGATGACGGGAACCAAACGTTTTGGCGAGCTGAAAAAATCAATTGGCAGTATCACTCAAAAGGTTTTAACCTCAAACCTGCGCGACATGGAGGAAAACGGATTATTGACAAGAAAAGTTTACGCGGAGGTTCCGCCGAGAGTAGAGTACACACTGACTAAGACAGGTTACAGCCTTAAACCCATTCTGGATGCAATGGTTGAATGGGGTACGGAGTATAAAAAGAAGTTAAGTTGATGAGGTCGTTGCTTAATAGCTCAAAAAATGTGTTATGGCACATGACTTAACAACTGCTACCACGTTTAGATTATCAGATATAATCATGCTTTCTCTTCTATGTTGACATTGTGCTTCATCTGCGCTATAGTGATAGGCAAACTCATTTTGAAAGGGACAGATATATGAATAATTGGTTTACCATAGACCGTATTGACGCGGATACCCATATTATCAGCGAGTACCGGCATTGGGAGGAAACGCACTGCTATCTTCTGAACGGTTCCAAGCACAGTCTTCTGATTGATACCGGCCTCGGCATTTGCAATATTGATAACGAGGTAAAAAAGCTGACGGACAAACCGGTTACCGCTGTCGCCACTCATATCCATTGGGATCATATGGGCGGTCTTAAATATTTTCCGGATTTTTATGCACATGAGGCGGAACTGAACTGGCTGAACGGTGAATTCCCATTGACGATGGAGCAGATTAGAGACATGGTAGTTGACCGATGTGACCTGCCGGAAGGATATGACGTTAACAAATATGAATTCTTTCAGGGTACTCCGACACGAGTGCTGAAAGACGGCGACATAATTGATATTGGAGGCCGAAGCATTCAGGTCCTGCATACTCCCGGACATTCACCGGGGCATATGTGCTTTTGGGAAAAGAATCGCGGTTATCTTTTTACCGGCGACCTGGTCTACAAAGACACGCTGTTCGCCTACTATCCATCCACTGATCCGGAAGCATATCTCGCATCTTTGGAAAAGGTCGCGGCACTGCCGGTAAAGCGGGTGTTTCCTGCACATCATACTTTGGACATTCAGCCTGAAATCCTAATCCGAATGCGTGATGCTTTCCGGCAGCTCAGAACCGAAGGAAAGCTGCATCATGGCAGCGGGACATTTGATTACGGCGATTGGGCCGTATGACTGTAATATAATTTATAAGCGTAAGCTACAGTTTTCATACATTGAGAGCAGCCTTCGGGCTGTTCTTTTTTTGTCCAAAACATTGGAAGGAGGACTTTCAATATGCCAAGTAATGTACAGGCTTTGGCTCAGATCTCCGCCGCGCTGGAAAGGGACAGTATCCTGACTCCAATATCTTAT
>JBFLFY010000002.1:0-130822 GCA_041859875.1 Caproicibacter sp.
GCTGAATGCCGTCGGGTCATTTACCCAAGAACGCTGCGAACGGGGCGGGTTAAAAGAATAAAAGACGGTGAACTTTTCACCGCCTCTTAAAACAGACTGCTGTATGCTGCGGATTTTCTCAGGGCCTTCGAACTCATCCAGCTCTTCAAACCACAGATATTTGATGTATCCGCGTGATACTTTGATGGACTTCATCTTCATCGGGTCGTCGGCCCCGCGGAAAAGGATCTGCTGCCCGGTCGGCTTATACGTCAGCCGCAGCGGAGAAAGTGACGCCTGCCAAAGGTGCGACACACCGAGCTTGCCTATTGCCCACAGGAGCTGTGTGTATACGCTATCTTTCAGGTCAATACCATAGCGGCGCAGCGCAAGGGCATTCGTAAAACGTCCGGCCACAGCGTCACGCATCATACCAAGCGGAATCTCCGTACCGACGAAGGACGACTTCGTACTGCCACGGCCTCCCGCAAGTTTATAAAACGTGTGATTCCCGGCGACGACATCCCGGTGCAGGCTGTAGAACGCCGGGGCGATAATATCAGTTAGATTTACTGTCCTTGTCTGCGGGCTTGTCTGGGACGTTGTCAACAATTTGAACCACTCCTTCACCTGAAAGATTCACGTTATCCGTCAGAAGTCCATAACGCTTTGCGAGAAGCTCAGCAGCTTTGTTTACGTCCCGCACCTGCGTTGGTATGTCAACCGAAGCAGGAGATTCAGAGTCCTCCGTTACTTTCTTACCTTCATCGTCGTAAAAACTGCGATGCTGCTTGCAGGTGACAACAACCGTGTTGCTTTCTTCCCGACGCAAAACACGGGTCAAAGTTTTGAGAACCTCATCAGCTTTGGCAATGCGTCCGTCTTCCAACTCGGCAAGGCGGCCATCAATTTGTTTTCTAAGTTTCTCATAGTTCTGTGCACCCTGCACCTGCGGCTGTTTATACCCCGCCCTACGTGCTGCCTCTGTCTGATTTCCCGTTTCTATGAAGAAATCTATGAACCTCTTTTGTTTCTCTGTCAACTTTGCCACATGACTCACCACCTCGTTTCACGTTTTTATTTACACATCGCGGCAGGATGCAGAACATCTTCCCGCAGCGCCGCCATTCATTCCACGGACAATTTTTACTGCACATTTGCCGTCGCCTCCTAAAAATGGGCATAAAAATGGACGCCGCGATGGGCGTCATTTTTTATCATATCAGAATTACATGTTACTTAAATTCGGAATTTTCCAGTTGGGACTGAGGGTTCTTTATTATCAGTTTCCTTTGATACTGAAGAGGCACTTAATATTTTAAGCACAAAATAGAAAATTAAGACTAAGCTTATAATATATGCAATACCTGTACCTCCCAATAGCATGAATTCATTATATGGCATAAGACATCCATTCAATTTTGCTGTATCAACATTCGTTCCAGCGCAAGTTCCATATTTTTCTCCTAAATATATTCCAAAAATTATAAGCATAGCTCCAAACACCAGAGGTTCGACTAAATAGCAAATGAGTTCTTGAATATTCCCATTTTGCCTTATTCTTTTCATTATTGGCGTAGCATTTAGCCCTATTAATATTGAAATGGATGTTAATACAAATCCAGAAAAAGCTACAGTACAATCAATAATTGTATTAGCCAAAAATTTTATATCTGGTATAAATATTTGGAGCCTACCGATTAATACGATTAGAATAAAAATCATTCCTGAAAATACAGGAATTAATTGTTTTATGTTTCTAAACTTCTTCATGGCAACCTCCTTCTGCAATATACCTAAACATACTAATCGGGATAATTAAAGTCTATTCTAATGTGGTTTGCAATATTATACTCTTTTTTATATTCTACAAGACATGCAGAAAAGATTCTCTCATGTGTGATTGGAAATTGTCTAGAATACTTGATTTGGAACTCATATGTCTTACGATCTTCCAACAAATTAATTAATGCATATGGATCTCCCTCTTTCTGAGCCATACGCACTTTGTTGTGGTCAAGCGTTTTTGTAACACGACTGTCTAAATTGATTCAATCCGTACCTTGCCTCATAAGGCGTTCGATAATCGTTGTACGAGTGAGGGCGAACCTGATTGTACCAAACATAAGCGTACTCTGAAACAGCATGTGCCAATTCTTCATCGGTTCGAAAGTTGAAGCGATTAATCAATTCTGCCTTGAAAGTGTTGTAATAACGTTCCATCGGGGCATTGTCATATGGACACCCTGCGGCGCTCATACTCTGGGTGACGCCATGTTCCCGACAGTAAAGGATAAATTGAACGGAAGTAAACTGGCTTCCCTGATCGGAATGCAATATCAAATTCTGGGGCTTCTTCTTCTGGGAATGAAGAGCTTTTTCGAGAGTCAGGATTGCTAAATCGCTCGTAATCCATTTGCCGGTTTCGCTTGCGACGACGCTGCGGTCGTATAAATCAATGATGGTACAGTTATAACGCATAGAACCGTTCGTAAGAAAAACATATGTAAAATCTGTGCACCAGACTTGATTGGCTTTGTCTGCCACAAAGTTTTGGTTCAACAGGTTTGGAAAGATTTTATGGGCATGTCCCTTTTTATATCCAGGGCGCTTACGGCGGCAGACACACTGCAGTTGAAGCTCTTTGTTCATATATTTGTGAACCGTAGTTTTGCTTAAAAGTATCTGATCCCTTGCAAGAAAAACACGCATGCTTCTGTAACCAAGAATTCCGCCGAATTCATGATAAATATCCTTGATTTTACGGCAAATCTCACTTTTCTTGGCATGGTAAGCAGCCTTGGCTTGTTTCAAGTAATTGTAGTATGCGTTTGGAAATATTCCAATTCGCTTTAACAGCCAACGGGTTCCAAAATTTCTTTGATGTTTCTCGATAAATCGATATGCCACTAATCGATTTCCTTCGCAAAGAATGCCGCTGCTTTTTTTAGAAAGTCGTTCTCCTTTTCAGCTTCTGCAAGTTTCTGCCGGAGTTGCCGAACCTCCTGCATTAATTCGTTCTCAGACTTTGCGACATCATTTGTTTGGCATTCTTCACGGTAAGCACGAATCCAGTTTGAAACGGTAGCGTGGCAGATTCCATATTCGGCAGCAAGGCTAGCAATTGTGCGACCGTCCTGAATATGCAGCTTTACAACTTTCTTCTTGGTTTCCTCAGTAATTGTTTGCATGGCGTACTCCTTTTCTAATGAATATTATAATCCATTAGGCAGGAGCGTTACAAATTTACTATACCACTACAAATAATGCTAAAGAAATAATTACAAATATGGATATAGTAATCATTGTATAGACAGTTTTTCTATCTTTTCTCATTAGCCTGTTTTTCAGTCATCCCATGCTGTCCAACGCGTCCGCAGCAGGTACAACCAACGGCATAGGGTCCGTCAGCGGATTTCAGCCGGGACTTAGTCGTGCCAACATGCGGCCAGGTGGCCCCGCAAAGGCACTTTAAAAAACGTATCGCGCTCATTTACCGTCACCTCCTAAAAATGAGCATAAAAAAGGGCGCCACAATGGGCGCTCTTAATATAAAACTCTATTTAATGGTTTTGTAAAAGCACTATTTTGTTTAAATATACAATTTTGTAATTATATGTTGTTATTGCTATATTTTTGTGCTATTATTTTCAGTAGGAATTATTGGTTATAGTAAAGCCTAATTTTCAATAGCACTGCAAGTCATATGCTTATTTAAAAGGAGAATTAATTTTATGAGGATTAGGATGTCTAAAAAATTACTATCATTAGCCTTGTCCATAGCTTGTGCCTGCGTATGCTTACCGGCTTCAAATGCCTTCGCTTTGTCTTTGCCGAAAAAATTGTCTCCCAACGTTACTAGTAACATAACGCAAAAGGAACAACCCCAACATGAAATTTATTATAAAAACGACTTTGAGAGCGGAGTTCATCCATCCAAATCTAGTTCGCAAACTGATCTCTTATCCATTGGGAACGGGCACGCTCTATTCTTCAACAACCCATTTGACAAACCTAATGGAAAAGTCAATGCATATGTTGACTTTGAAATGAATACCACTAACGATTCTATTCCCATGGGTTCCACCATACAATACGATTTGATTATTCCGAAAGATTCTGCTGTCTTTAATGGAAAAATCGAATATGAAGCAGATATATATGGTGAATCTGGAGGCTACAATACTTTTCGTGGAAAATATCTCGGGGTAGCATCTTCTGATTTTAAAGACCTTGGTAACGGGTATTGCAGTGCTCACGTTTCAATTTCGATCCCGCAGTCTCTTCCTTCTGGTATGCATAGTTTTGCACTTGAACTAAATGATTGGAACATCTGCGATTACAAAGGCGCAATAGGTATTGATAACATCGTTTTTGAGAGCTAATTTATTAATGGCAATAATTAACTCTTAAATCGTTACAGTAAATCACTTGCAGTGCTATTGAGAATTCAGCTTGTTTTTTGCTGATCACGCACAGTCTAGGTATGAATAGAGTGTCCAGCCCGTTGGTTGGTCACTCTATTCTATTGTTCTCTGCATCTGCGCCGTCGTTTCAGGCGGCGCTAAAGAAAAGGATGGAGCCCGATATTATTTCGCCTCGGTGCCGGGCGGTGTATCGTTTATGCGTTTCATTGCCGTTTCATAGTATTTCGGGTCCATCTCGAACCCGGTAAAATTTCGGCCAGAACGTAACGAAAAAGCCCCCGGATTTTTCCGAGGGCGTTTGTTCTGCCTATCCGGTTTTATTTCGCATCCGTGGTGTCGGATGCGACCGCTCCACTTTCAGGCTGTGCATCGGAATCCGCCACATTAGCATCATTGTGAGTCTTCGGCAAAGTAAACACTGCGGCCTCTACACAGCCATCAATGATTTTTTCAATCTGCGGTGTAACTTCTACCTTTGCGGCCGTCAGTAAATCCTCTGTGAGCTGAATTGCTTCTGCCTTGCGGGCATCTTCCGAAATCTGTTTTCCATAGTTGATACAATCAAACACACGGATGACGGTTGAAACAGAAAAGTTTACTTCCCGCGCTACGCTGATAAAAGGACGCACGTCGGTGAGATTGAAATAACATAGGCGGCTAAACGGCTTGTCATGCGGTAATAGCGTAGCAGAAACGGGTTCTCTGCAAAGAAACGCTTTCCACAGAAAGGGCAGCGGTACCGACGCTTTCGGAGAATCAGAACGGTATGTTTTCCAAAAGCGGGAATGTCCTTGACTGTCTGCCATCGGTAATCATGCACACAGTTTGTTTGATGTCTATAGCAAGAACAAATATGTTGTTTCCTCGGCAGCTCAACGACAATTTCTATTCTGTGAGGCAGCTGCTTTACATTTTTTACGATTACCCCTTTTAATCCAAGCAGTTTTTCGGTAGAATGATTACAGAGCATATTGATGGCCTCCAAAATGGTGATGTGGTAATTTCCATTTTAAAGGTTTTTCATCGAATATGCTCTGTTTTTAATCTTTTTCTCAGGCCCTATTCGTTCTACCCCAACATTTATTATAGAGCCCATTTTATTATAGAGCCTTATTATAGAGCCGTGGAAAACTAAGTTCGTTGGCAGTACACAAGGTAATTTTAAAAAGCAAAAAGTCGAGGCAACCAATACCTTTTGGTTGCCTCGACTTTTTGCAGGCTGTTTTACAACAGCCTCTCTTTATTATTTTGGTGGAGGAGGATGGATTCGAACCATCGAAGCCGTAAGGCAGCAGATTTACAGTCTGTCCCATTTGACCGCTCTGGAACTCCTCCAGATATGGAGTCCTGCTATAAAAGCAAAGACCCTTTTCAACACTGTTTATGGAGCTGGCAATAGGACTCGAACCTACGACCTGCTGATTACAAATCAGCTGCTCTACCAACTGAGCTACGCCAGCGTTTTTACAGTGCTCATTTAGAATACCACCTTTTATGAAGTCTGTCAAGGCATTGCGGCAAAAAATGAGCTTTTTTTCAAATAAATCTGGTATTCATCAGCAAATGATAAAACAAAACAGAGGGCTTGACAGAAACGTACTTTCTAACTATAATAAATACTTGTGTGGTTCTTAATAACGAGGTGTAGCGCAGTTGGTAGCGCGCCTGCTTTGGGAGCAGGATGTCGCAAGTTCGAGTCTTGTCACCTCGACCAAATTATAAAGATAATAAAAGGATTCAAATCATTGCGGTCTGAGCCCTTTTATTATTTGCATTTTCAATGCTTGAAATTTATAAAAGGAATGATTGCTTTTATGCTAACCGTAAAGTTCTATAATCAGGTTGATGATGCATTATTGAAGTTTGCGGTGATTGTTTCTCGTTATAATGGCAAGTGGGTATTTTGTAAGCATAAAAAGCGAAATACATATGAATGTCCCGGAGGGCACCGCGAAAGCAATGAAAATATTGAAGATACTGCCAAAAGAGAACTTTGGGAAGAAACCGGAGCAAAAACATTTGATTTGACTCCAATTTGCATATACTCAGTTTTGGAAAGCACTGGTGTAACAGAAAATAGCACAGAAACTTTCGGTATGCTTTACTTTGCAACAATTACGTCGTTTGGAGACCTCCCACCTTTTGAAATCGAGCAAATTAAGTTGTTCGATGCGTTGCCAAGTGATTGGACTTACCCAGAGATACAACCCAAATTGCTTCAAAAGGCATCTGAAAGTTTCCAAGCAAAATGACGTTCTAAAAAAGCAAGCGACACAAAGACAAGCCCATATAAGTACTGATTTACTCAGCGCTTATATGGGCTTTTTCCATTTGCAGTTCAGCGGACAGCTATGCCTTGCTCGTTTGCCATATTATTTTCATCTAATAAGTCCCAGCAAATAATAAAAGCACCAAAAACAAAGCTTTATTAAGACATTTTTTGACTATTATTCAATAACAAAATTTCAATGCTTCACGCTTACTATATAATAATCATAATAAAAAATTCATTAATTTTATTGAATTTTTATCCAGCTTTCACAAATTGATGCTTGATACAGCAAATTATACAAAAAGAAGGAACTCAGGATGAAAAGGATAAAGAAAAAGCTTTCGAACATGAACGTTTCAGCAAAATTGATTTCAGCATTTTTAATTGTAACCGTCATTTCGGCCATCCTGGCCGGTATTGGAATTTTTGGGCTTCAGCAAGCGCGTACGGCCATGGCTGCCATGCAAATGCGGATCAACTCGATGCCCATTGTTGCAAACGTGCAAACCAGTATGTCTTCCGTGCAGTCTGCTTCCAGAGATGCTGTAATTAATTATAAAAACGCCGACCTTTTTACCTCCGATTCCCAAGCTGTGGAAAAATACAACCAGCTTTACAAAACAAATGACTCAAAGCTGTATGCAACCCTCACTACAGCGCAGTGGAGAGAAAAACTCGGCACTGCCCGAAAAGAATACGAAAGCAAATTTGAACCACAGGTAAAACAGATTTTACAGTATGCCAAGGATGGAAATATAGATGCGGCAAATCAGCTGCTGCAATCCACACATAAAACGGAAAATGAAATTTTTGATGTCTACACGGCGTTTTCTGATTTTCGTGTTCAGGTTGCGCAAAATACATATCAGCAGGATTCCAGTCTATCCATGACCATCAATATTTTGCTGATTGCCCTTGCATTAATTGGCGTTGTGCTGTCGATCTTTTTGGGATTAAAAATTGCGCGGTCCATCAGCAAGCCGCTTAAAGAGCTTTCCGACTGTGCCAAGCGCTTCTCAAAGGGGAGCCTTGACATCCATGTGGATTATGAATCTCAAAATGAGATTGGCGTACTTGCAAGCGGGCTGAACATTGCTTTTTCATCTCTGCAGAATATTACAGCAGAAATCAGTTCCGTTGTGTTGGAAATGGCAAAAGGCAATGTGGCACTTGACCGAATTCGGGAATACAAAGGAGATTTCAAACCAATCTCCGACGCGCTGAATACGATTCTGGATGGCTTGAACCATATTTTTGCATCCATTTATGCTTCCTCCGACCAGGTGCAAAGTGGCTCGGCTCAAGTGTCTGACGGTGCGCAGGCGCTTGCACAGGGCGCAACAGAGCAGGCAAGTTCTGTCGAAGAGCTTTCTGCAACCATTGCTGACATTTCACAGAAGATTCAGCAAAACTCTGAGGAAATCCGTGAAGTGGCATCGAACATACAGGCAACCACGCAGGATGTAAAAGAAAGCAATAACGACATGGAGCAAATGCTCTCAGCCATGGGAGAAATCAACACATCTTCTAATGAAATTGCAAAAATCATCAAAGTCATCGACGATATTGCATTCCAGACCAATATTCTTGCGCTGAATGCAGCAGTGGAGGCCGCACGCGCAGGCGAAGCGGGCAAAGGATTCGCTGTTGTTGCGGACGAAGTGCGCAGCCTGGCCAGTAAATCGGCCAACGCGGCAAAGCAGACAACAGCTTTGATTGAGGCCTCGGAGAGCAAGGTTCAGGAAGGTTCGGAAATTGCCGACCGCACGGCAAAGTCGCTGACCGAAGCAGCAAAGCGAATCCAGAGTATCAACGATTCCGTTCAAAAGATTGAGAAGGCCTCGAGCGCACAGACAACTTCTGTAGTACAGATTTCACAGGGGGTAGACCAAGTTTCGGCAGTGGTGCAAACGAATTCCGCAACAGCCGAGGAAAGTGCTGCAGCCAGTGAAGAACTTTCCAGTTTGGCCAATATGCTGCGGGACAACGTTGCTGGAATTCACCTCCGGAATACCGAAAGGAACAGCTAACACTGGAAAAAAAGTTAAACTTTGGCCGAGAAACTGGCATTCCCCGGCGGCGAGTGCCTGACAAATGATACGATACGCAGCGTTTTTCAAAATAAAAAGCTACTGTTCCACAAATCAAAGTCGAAATCGAATGAAGTAACCAAAATAAATTTGACTAACCTCTCAGAGAAAACGGAAGCCGCTGCCCTATCGGTGTGGGCAGCGGCTTCTTGCTGTATCAATACCGGCTTTGGCACCATTACGATTCGCCTTTTTCGAATGAGCCAATCTCAATCAGGTTTCCCTCCGGGTCTGCAACATAGCAGGAACGCTGTCCCCAAGGCTCTGTCGTCGGCGGCATAACCGCCTGCCCACCATTTGCCGTGACTTCTGCAAAAGACTTGTCCACCGCGTCGAAATTTTCCACGCTCAAAGCAATTTCAAAATGCCCGTTGACTCCCCCGGCATACCCAAAACTGCGCCCGGCCATTTTTTCAAAATCCTGCCTGCCATAGAAAAGGAAAAGCGTTCCGTCCTTTTCCAGGTAGACGTTACCGGTATCTTCAGGCTCCCTGATTTCAAAGCCCAGTACGTCGCGGTAGAAACAAATCATTTTCGCCATGTCTTTCACAAATACCCCAAAGCCGTCTAATTTCATTGCTGACCCATCCTTTTATTTTAATCAGCTTATTTTATCATAAAAAGCATCCTATTGTATATTCTATAATTAAATATTTTTAGGGAAAATAGCCAGTCTAAGCAGGCAAAGGCTTTGCTAAAGACGTGTAATAAGGATATGGTAACCTTGCAGCGCCGCTGTCTGCACGAATCCACCCGGTGAACGCTTCAATGGCCCAAATTTCCGTACCGAAAGACTTGACCGCCCTTGTGGCGGCTGCCGCGGCCTTATCATCATACGAAAAAGCAAGCAACAACGCCCGGATTGTCTCAAATAAGTTTGTGTGCTAAAATATTCTGGTACTAAAGCAGCAAGAAGACAAAATCCAAATTGCAGATTGTTTTAATTCCGGAGGCAGATAAAGTGCAGGAATATTTAGCGGAAACAGCACTATTAGATTACACATCAATGCCGATACAAAACTTGGTTCAAAAAGAAGGATGGAGGAAACTCGATCAGTTTCATCAAATTGGGGCAATTTATAACTACGTTCGTGACGATATTTTATTTGGCTATAATGTGAGTGATAATATTTCTGCTTCCATGGTTTTAGCGGATGAATATGGGCAGTGCAACACAAAGGGCACTTTGTTTATGGCTCTGTTAAGAGCTGTAAAGATTCCTTGCAGAATACATGGCTTCACAATCGACAAAAGGCTGCAAAAGGGTGCAATGACCGGATTTGTTTATCGTAACGCCCCGCAAAATATATTGCACAGCTGGGTCGAAGTGCTTTTCGAAGAAAAATGGTATGAGCTGGAAGCGTTCATTCTTGATAAGCGTTATTTACAGAGCCTGCAGGCCATGAATCAATCTTGTAAGGGAGCGTTTTGCGGGTACGGCGTTGCCGTAACGAATTTACAGAATCCGTTAATTGATTGGAACAAAAACAATACCTATATTCAGAGCGAAGGCATTAATCAAGATTTCGGAGTATACAACTCTCCTGATGATTTTTTGAAAGAACATAAACAGGATATTTCAAAATTCAAGGAATTTATTTACCGCAATATTGGGCGGCATTTGATGAATCGGAATGTAAAAAGAATTCGGAATCGGTAAGAAGCGATTTATCAATCAGCTATGCCACAGGGCAGCCGATTTCTCGGCTGCCCTGATGATTTTCGCAAGTAAAATCAAGCGATGCTATTTCCATTACGCTATAATCTGTTACAGAGTGATTGAAATGGGGTGAACAGACGATTGTATAAGTGGCACAAGCAAATTCAAATAATTGTTGATAAAATTGACGAGTGCATCAGGCATCACCATGATGAAGCATTAACGCTACAATTTCTTTCTCGTAAACTGGGCTATTCTGAATTTCATACCACCAGAAAATTCAAGGAAATATCGGGGATGCAGTTTCGAGATTATTTACGGCTTCGGAAATTAGCCTTTGCACTCAAAGAGGTTCGGGACAGTGACAAAAATATTTTGGACATTGCTTTTGAATATGGCTTTTCATCAAATGAAGCTTTCACCAGAGCTTTCAAAAGAACTTATGGCATAACTCCAAGTGAATACCGCAAAAAGCCTAAGCCTGTCGTTCTTCGTACAAAAATAAACCCCTTCGACCGCTACTTTTTCGGATTGGGAGAGATTGGCATGATAAAATCGACTGATAATATTAAAATCTATTTTGTTACCATTCCTCAGCACAAGTTTTTGCACATTAGGAACTATGAAAGTAATGGGTATTGGGATTTTTGGCAAAAACAAAGCCTTATTCCCGGGCAGGACTGCGAAACGATTTGTGGATTACTTGACAGTATCAAAGGCAAATTAGATGACAACGGTGGAAGCAAATCAAACAGCAGCAGCGGTCAGGTTATGGCATACATCAGTGACCCTCGCGGCAGACTTTGCGCTTGGGGCTTTCCGCGTACAGAGTGCTATGGCGCACGTCTTCCTTTTGATTATAAAGGCGAAGTACCTCCGCAAATGGTTCTAGTCGATGTTCCTGAAGCCGAGTATCTTGTTTTTGAACATGGACCTTTTGATTATGAGCAGGAAAATCGAAGTGTGGAGGAAGAGGTTGAAAAGGCAATGGCAAATTTTGATTTTGCCGGAACCGGTTACTGCTACGATACTTCCCCTGGCAGAATTATTTACTTTTATCATGACCCGGAACGTTTTTGGAAGTATATCCGACCAGTACGGAAGGCATAACGACAGACTAATATTCACAGCAGTTGTGTAAGGGCAGCCGATTCCTCGGCTGCCCTGATTATTTAAAGATGAAAGAGGCTGCACAGCTTGTGCTGGCTGAGTTGAAATGCTAAGATATTTCTAAACCGCTGAATAAATCTGCGGACAAAAGATAACACAAAAAGTCGGGAACAGCCGCTTTGAAAGGAATAAGATAAAAACACAGGCAAGGAGATGTATCCATGGGCTGGGTTGAATGCATTGGTGAAGCCATCGGCTATATTGAAGACAACATCACAGGCGAGCTGACAGTCGAAAAAATTGCAAAGCAGGTATCCGTATCTCCTTTTTATTTTCAAAAAGGGTTTGCCATGCTCTGCGGTTTTACGGTTGGCGAGTATGTCAGGGAACGCAGGCTTGCTCTTGCCGGCAGTGAGCTTGTTTCTACTGACGAAAAAGTCATTGATATTGCGCTCAAGTACGGTTACGACTCCCCAGACAGTTTCACCAAAGCATTTACCCGCTTCCATGGCGTCACACCGACTGCCGTACGAAAAGGCGGAGCATTGATTAAGTCCTTTGCTCCGCTGAAAATCAAATTTACCTTGGAAGGCGGCTATGCTATGAATTACAGAATTATGAAAAAGGACTCCTTTACGGTGATGGGGGCATCCAGAGAATTCACATACGATGACGCCAAAGCAGGAATTCCTAAGTTTTGGTCGGAGCTTCATCAGCCCGGAAAAGAGCGGGTCGTATGCGGAATGTATGGAATCTGTATTGATGATAAAATAGGTTCAGAAAAAGATGATAACATGGGGGCAGATAAATTTGAATATTTGATTGCAGACAATTACAATCCGGCCGCGGAGATACCGAAAGGTTTCGTTACCAGAACCATCCCTGCACACACTTGGGCTGTATTTCCATGCAAAGGTCCGATGCCTCAGGTACTGCAGGATGCAAATAAGGCGATTTTCTCCGAATGGCTGCCAAACTGCAAGGACTTCGAAATTGCGGCGGGCTATAACATTGAAATGTACAATGATCCGTCCAGATATGCAAAGGGAACACAGGATGAAAGCTACTACAGTGAAATCTGGATTCCTGTAAAAAGGAAGGACCGGAAATGAAAGTTTTAGTCATCAACGGTTCACCAAATAAAGAAAAAAGCGCCACGCTGATTTTAACAAAGGCTTTTCTCCACGGTATGAAGGAAACGGCGGAAGTAGTCCATACAATCGATTTAAAAATCAATTCCTGCCGTGCGTGCTACGCCTGCTGGATGAAAACCGGCGGACACTGTGTGCAAAACGATGATGCCATTCCAGTGCTGGAGAAAATTCGCGCCGCAGATTTGGTGATTTGGTCGACGCCACTCTACTGCTACTCTGCCCCGGCGCACTGCAAGGCGTTAATGGACCGTACACTCTGCTTTAATCAACCGGAAATGTATATTGGCAAAGACGGCCGCGCACATCACGGCGGCTATGAAAACGGCGCAAAGAAGACCGTGCTCATATCAAGCGGAGGACTGCCGGATGTGACCGGCAACTTCGACGGGCTGGTCTTCCAGCTGAAGCATATGTTTGGGCCGCGCACGGCAGCAATCTGCTGTGCCGAAGGCGCATTGCTCATGCAGGAGGGTACCGCCAAAATCATCAAGCCGTATCTGGATGCAGTGGAACATGCTGGCGCAGAGTATCAGGCAGCCGGCTGCATTTCGCCGGAAACCCAGAGCATTCTCAACACTCCTCCCATTCCCCGCGAGGAATATATTCGAAACGTGAACACACTGTTTGGAAAAATAAAAGAATGCCAAGCTGCCGATGTAACTGATACCGTTTAAACTCTTTAGGAAGGGGCTGTTTTGCAACAGCCCCTTCCAGTTTTTTCTGTATGCAGCTGCTTGGTAAAACAAATTCATTCTGTGAAAAGCAGTAAACAAATCTCATTTTACAGTCTTAATATAAGCACCGGCAAATGCGCCATCTGGGAACGGCAGAAATTATGGGTACAGATAAACGCTGCCTTTGGTTTGCCACTCATTTGCGGGCCTCCGCCTTTTTTACGGGCATGCCGTCCGCATCAAAATATTTGCTCTTCAGATAGAGCGCCAGCCGCACAAGAAGGAGCATGACCGGTACTTCAATCAGCGGCCCAATGACGGCGGCAAACGCCTGACCGGAACCGATGCCGAATACCGCAACGGAAACTGCAATGGCAAGTTCAAAATTATTGCTTGCCGCAGTGAGCGAAAGCGTCGCCGTCTGATCATACTGGAATCCGCCTCGATAGGAAATGAAGAAACTGATTATAAACATCAGCACAAAGTAAAGAAGCAGCGGAATCGCAATCCGCACCACATCAAGCGGCAGTTCTACGATATATTTACCTTTCAGCATAAACATAACTACAATGGTGTAAAGCAAAGAAATGAGGGCAAGCGGAGAAATTTTCGGTATAAAAGTCTTGTTCAGCCACTCTTTCCCTTTGAAATGGATTACCGCAAAGCGGGTAACAATGCCTGCCGCAAAAGTAATTCCGAGGTAAAACAATACGCTGCGCGCGATGTCCAGCATTGATACATGGATTGCTTTTCCGCCCCAGGAAAGATGAAAGGCCTGCGGCAGAACGGTTGCGAAGAACCAGATATACACGGAATAAAGAAGAATTTGAAAAATGGCGTTCAATGCCACAAGGGCCGCGCAATACTCGTTGTCGCCTTTTGCAAGAGTATTCCAGATGATAACCATTGCAATGCAGCGTGCAAGGCCGATAACGATAATTCCGATGGCATATTCCGGCTTATCCGGCAGAAAGATTGCCGCCAAAAGGAACATCAGGAAGGGGCCTATGACCCAGTTTTGCCATAAAGAAAACCCAAATACTCTCTTGTTGCTTGTGACTTTGCCGATTTCCTCAAATTTCACTTTAACCAGCGGCGGATACATCATTAAAATTAAACCAATCGCAATTGGCCATGAGATGGTACCTGTGCTCAGGCTACTGATTGCATTTGCCGCGGAAGGAAATACGTTTCCAAGAAGAATGCCAAGCGTCATAGCAAGAAAGATCCACAGTGTTAAAAAACGGTCTAATAGCGAAAGTCTGCCTCCGGCTTTTTCCATGCCCGTTCCCCCCTAAAGTAATTTTTACAGCAGTTCAAAAAGGTTCTTTCCCTTTACCTCAAAAGGCTTCCAGGGAATTACCGCATAATTTCCGTCTGATATTTCATTGACCTTTCGAATCCAATGTACTTCTTCCTTTGCTTTTGTTCTTAAAAATCCGCTTGCCGTCTCTGTCAGGGAATAACTTGCATTGACAACCCACCACTTAACCGTAAGCCCGGCACGCTTCAAGTCATCCGAAAGGCGCTGTGCTTCGTAAAACGGTGTGGTTTCTGCGAGTGTGACAATAATTACTTCCGTATCATCCGGATTTTTCAATCTGGGAAGCAGGCTTTTTTCTGCTTCTGTGACTTCCCCGCCGCTGCTTTCAATCTGCCGGTTATAATTCTCGGTTGACTCCAGCAAAAGAATCGTATGCCCTGTTGGGGCGGTATCCAAAACGACTGTCTCTTCCCTGCTTTTGGCCACAATATCGGCGAATGCCCGAAATACGGCAATCTCCTGAGTGCAGGGAGAGCGAAGGTCTTCCTTAACATATTCCAGGTCTTCTTCAGACATGGTCTGCCGCGCTTTTGCAAGCACTTCTTCCTGGTATTTTTTCAGTTCGCCTTTTTCATTGATGTGGCTGACAGCAATCTCTTTTTCCTGCCCGACGACAAGGCTCAGATTGTCGGCTGGATCCGTCGTCGCAAGCCGGACCTTCTGGCCTTTCCGGCTCAATCCAAGAGCAATGGCTGCGGCAACTGTCGTCTTACCCACGCCGCCTTTTCCCATTGTAAAAATAATCTTTTTGCCGGATTGATGAATTTCGTCAACAATGTCCTCCAGCTTGTGAAAATCCGGAAGGCCTTCCGCAGATTTTTCCGAGGTAACGCCTGTGTCAGACAGCATGCGCCTCACATTCTTTATCCCGGTGATGTTATAGGCACGAAGCGGCATTGCTTCAATAGGATACCGCAAAAGGCTATCCGGAATACTTTGGATGGCGGCCTGCTGCTTTTCAAACAAAGCGGCCTCAATTTTATCCATAGAATCATGGCTCTGCAGAATCCCGTTCATCACGAGCAGCTGCTTCCGAATTCCCAATGCACCTAGTTCATCGGAAGCCCGTTTTGCTTCCAGGATGGGGGCTTTTTCCGGTCTGGTGACAAGGATGAGTGTCGTAAGGCTGCCATCCGCAAGAGTTTCGGCGGCCTTTTTATACACTGCCTTTTTGCTCTCCAAGCCTGATAGCTGCCCAAGGCAGGAAGCGCCGTGCTTACTTTCGCTGATAAACCCGCTCCATGCGGATGGAAGCTGAAGCATCCGGAGCGTATGGCCGGTTGGAGCCGTATCAAAGATGATACAGTCGAAGTCTTCGGCTTTCTTGTCATCGGTCAGAAAACTAGAAAATTCGTTGAATGCCGCAATTTCCACCGTGCAGGAGCCGGAAAGCTGCTCTTCCATGTTCTGAATGGCTGATTCAGGCAATTTGCCGCGGTAAGGGCCGATCACCGATTCACGGTATTCGGCAGCAGCAGCTAAAGGATCAAGGTTTGCGACAACAAGCCCCGGAGCCTCCTTAATTTCTGTCCCTTTATCGCTTAACTCCAAGCCAAAAACATCCTGAAGATTGGAAGCCGGGTCCGTACTGACAAGCAGAACCTTTTGACCGGAATCTGCAAGTACGACGGCCGTGGCACAGGCAATCGAGGTTTTCCCCACGCCGCCTTTTCCGGTAAAGAACAGGTATTTTGTCTTTGCTGTTTTAAGTGGGTCGTATAATTCCATATTCATCATTCCGATAATCCTTTCAGCAGCAGCCTTTCGGCCCACAGTTACATTTATGGATTTTAGTCTTGACCGGAATTGATTGAATTTTTTCAAGATTTATCCCAAGATAAACAGAAAATTCTTGGTTTGTTGGGTAGCCGGCTTCCTTTACAATCTTTCCGTCAACAATCGTGATTGGCAGAATTCCTGCGCCTTTTTTATTCAGTTCTCCGCTGATTGCGGCATTGTTCAAAAATGCCTGCGGATTGGAAGAAAGGTTATACCGTTTTACCTCAATGCCATTCTTTTTCAGGTTTTCGATTACGGAAGCAACCCGGATTAGTTCAGGGTTAACGGAAGGGCCGCATACCCCTGTTGAACAGCACATGGCAGGATCATAAATTTCCATTTTGCTCATGATAAACAACTCCTTAAAATTAGATTGATGAATGTGATAGACAAGTATCTATATCAAAGGCAGGGATGCCTGCCCTGACTTGCTTTAACCGGTCTATTAGGCTGGGCCAGCACTGCATTCAGCAGATTCTATATGATTTATAACATTCTATATTCAAGGTATGAACATAGCCTGCCCATTGTTCCAGAACTGATTCCTATACAGGATACCGACAGCCTTAGCTTTTCAAAAAAGTGCCACAAATTTGCCGTGAATTAGTGCTATTCTGATTGTTTACCGTTATCCTCCGCGCACGTATTCTTTTCACATTCATGGCAAATGCAGTCTTCCTTATTACTGGTGCTTTTGTTCCAGTATTCAGAAATCTCCTTCACTTTTTTTTCATTGAGTGTATAACGCATCCAGGCGCCCTGCCGGTTAGCGTTGACAATCCCGCATTCGGTAAGAATTTTCATATGATAGGAAAGTGTTGGCTGTGTGATGTTGAAGTATTTTAAAATATCGCAGGCGCAGAGCTCGCCGCAGGAAAGCATATCAATGATTTTCAGCCGGGTTTCATCCGAAAGAGCTTTGAAAAGCAGGGCGAAATCCGCATATTTATTTTCCATTTTAATCCTCCTAATATATAGACAATTATAAATAACATTTATTGTTGTCTATATAATATGCGTTTTCACATCGTTTGTCAACCCTCATTTTATAAATGCAAATGACTGGTCCTTGGAAACTGCCCCTGTTTTACCTGAATATTGCATCGGTTCTCGTTTTATGAACTCTCCTTCGAGGATGCTGAGGTGGTACAAGGCGTTTCATTTTATTTAGTCGCTGCCTAAATATTTACGAAACAGGCGTGGGACTATAATTCTTCATCAGGCAAGCTTTTCCGCACCTCTCTCCGTCAATTTTGTTTTATTATTATATGAATTTACACGGAACAAAATGCCGCATGAAAAACAATTTTCTCACTCGCCTTTCCCTTTGCATAATTAGGTTTAAGCTAATTTTTTTCGTCTCTTTGAAATTTTCCTTTGCTCGGGAATAACACCTTGACAAAGTATTCTCCATATACTATTATTAGAGAATCTCTTTGCGCTGCATATAAATCTACAGTACAAACTGAGCAGGCGATGAACCAATAGGTTTGTGGGGCTGGGCCGGTAACGGCAACAGATTAAGTTTGTGTCGCATCTGTGGGACAGTTGTATGTTCCATAGGTGTGTTTTTTTATACCTTTTTGGGATGAACTGAATTTATAGCATGCCATAGAGCTATCTTTATGAAGCGCCGGAAGGCGTACGGAGGTAACTGTTATGACGACCCAGAAGAAAACTCTCCTCAGGCAAGGCTTGACCACAGAAGAGGTTCGAAAATTACAGGAGAAGTTCGGCAGAAACGAGCTGACTCCTCAAAAAAAGCAAAGTTTCATCCGCAAAGCACTTCGCACAATCTGTGAACCCATGTTTCTGCTTCTGCTGATTGCCGCAACGATTTATTTTTTCCTAGGTGAACCGCGCGACGGCGCCATTATGCTGATTTCCGTTGTTGGCGTCATCGGCATTGATATTATTCAGGAGTGGAAAACCGATCATACGCTGAACGCGCTGAAAGATCTGTCTGCCCCGCGGGTGCAGGTCATCCGCGACAGCAACCAGCAAACGATTGAAAGCGCCAATTTGGTCCCGGGCGACCTTATGATGATCGCAGAAGGCGTAAAAGTCCCCGCTGACGGAAAGATTCTGGAAGCAAACGATCTTTGCATTGACGAATCCTCGCTCACCGGTGAAGCCGAGGGCGTCTGGAAGGTAACGGCGGACAAAGCGGAACCGACCTCCGATTACTGGCGCAAAGATACCTGTTACGCGGGTACACTTGTGACGCAGGGCAGTGCCGTCGTTCAAGTTGAAAAGATTGGGGCCTCTACGGAATATGGGAAAATCGGCATACATGTCGCTTCCGCTCCCGAAAGCCGGACTCCGCTGCAAAAACAAACAGGCAGCCTTGTAAAAACATGTTCCCTCATTGCCATTGTGTTTTTTGTTCTGGTCTGCGTTTTCACGTATTGGAATCTTCCAGACCATACGTTCGGCGCGCGCATGGTCGAAAGCGTGCTGTCGGGAATTACGCTTGCCATGGCGATGATTCCGGAAGAGTTTCCAGTGATTCTCACGGTCTTTCTTTCCATGGGTGCGTGGCGGCTTGCAAAGCGGCAGTCACTTGTAAGAAAACTGCCCTCCGTAGAAACACTTGGCGCCGTATCCGTTTTATGTGTTGATAAAACCGGAACGATTACCAGGAATCAGATGTCGGTTCAGGATACTTGGGCGCCGACCGGCGATACAAAAGCCCTGATTGAAACCATGGGCCTTGCCTGTGAAACGAATGCCTATGACCCTATGGAAAAAGCCATGGTTGCCTACTGTGGAGCCAAGGGCATCGGTAAAGAACACCTGTTTGGCGGAACCCTCATCAGCGAGTACGCTTTTACCAATGAATTGAAAATGATGGGCCATGTCTGGCGGCACGACGGGGAAATCATCATTGCCGCGAAAGGTTCTCCTGAAAAAATTCTGACGCTCTGCACCCTTTCTGAAGAAGAGCGCAAACAGGCCGAAAGCAAGGTTTTGGAGATGTCTTCTCAGGGTCTGCGCGTCATTGCAGTAGGGATTGAGAAACCCGCTGATGAAAATGGGATTCCGGCAGCCATTATCGACTGTAAACTTACCTTATGCGGACTTGTTGGACTTATCGACCCGCCGCGGGAATCGGTGAAAGAAGACATTCAGCGGTGCACAAAAGCCGGTATCCGTGTGGTTATGATTACCGGCGATAACGGCATTACTGCGAGTTCCATCGCAAAGCAGATTGGTATGCCAAATTCGGACCAGATTATTACCGGCGACGAATTGAATGGCATGAGCGACGAAGAACTTCGCAGCCGTGTCCGTGATGTCAGTATCTTTTCACGCGTGATTCCCGAACACAAAATGCGTATTGTCAAAGCATTGAAAGACAACGGCGAAGTCGTGGCTATGACAGGCGACGGCGTAAACGACGCTCCGGCGCTGAAATATGCGGACATCGGCATTGCAATGGGCAAACGCGGCTCCGAAGTAGCGCGTGAAGCTGCCGATTTGATTTTAATGGATGACAATTTTACCACGATTGTCGATACGGTTCACAACGGCAGAAGGATTTACGACAATATCCGGAAAGCGGTAGGCTATGTATTTACCATTCATATTCCAATCGCTTTTTCCGCCCTTCTCGCGCCGTTTCTCCGCATTAACCCGGCTGATTTATTTCTGCTTCCGCTCCATGTCGTTTTGCTGGAACTGATTATTGACCCGACCTGCTCCATTGTTCTGGAACGTCAGCCTGCCGAACACAATATCATGGAGCGGAAGCCACGCAGTCTGAATGAAAAGATTTTGACATCAGGTATCCTTTGGAAAAGCGTCCTGCAGGGTATCGCAGTTTTTGCCGCGTCATTTGGGAGCTATTTTACCTTCCTGCAGCAGAATCCCGGAAATGCTCCGCTAGCAAGAACCATGGGACTTTCCATCGTCATGCTTGCCAATCTGTTTCTTGTGCTGGTCAACAGTTCAAATTACGATTTTGTATTTCAGTCTATCCGCCGTCTGGCAAAAGATAAAGTCATGTGGGGAATTTTAATTGGCACAATCTCCGGATTGCTTTTACTTCTTTATACACCGCTGAGCGGTATTCTGAAGCTGGCTCCGCTTACTGTTGGCCAATTTTTACTGGTCATAGGCATTTCTGCAGTTTCTGTTCTGTGGTATGAAATTGTGAAATTATGCAACCATGTTATGGACCCTCGCATGAAAAAATCTAAAAAGGGCTGAATCTTTTTGGGGTAGAACAGGCGGGCTGCCAAAAACAGTCCGCCTGTTCGTTTAGCGATTGGGAAGCGTACGCATAGCTTACGATATGGACTTGTTCTCTTTGATATGATATGATTGCTGATTGGGCAAACTTGCTAAATAAAACCACCTTTTCGAAAGCAAAGGCAGAAAGACAAGCTGTTTGTACGAAACCGTTATAAAACTTTTCCTTTCAAATAGAGTAAACAGTTTTTCAAGTTTTTGAATGAGCTGTTCCGTAAAGTGGAAAAAGAAAACCTGTTTTGTAAAAACAAATAAAAGTAGGTGCTTATGTTGACTCAAATAAAATTTCAAGACGTATCCTATCGTAACAGCGGGAATACGATTCTCAGTAATCTTTCGCTTGAAATAGAAAAAGGCGATTATATTTCCATTATGGGCCCATCCGGAAGCGGAAAAAGCACATTTCTGAAACTCTGCTGCCACCTCATCAGCCCCACGGAAGGGAAAATTCTGCTGAATGGCAGCGATGTCATGCAGCAAGACCCCATCGAATTAAGAAAAAAGGTTTGCTATTGTTTTCAAACACCTGTACTTTTTGGAGATACAGTCGAGGAGAATATCTCGTTTGCCTATTCCATTCGGAAGCAGGCAATAGACTGCGAGCGAATTGACTTCTTGTTTTCAAAATTCAACATGAACCATGATTATATGAAGCATGACATTAAAACTCTTTCGGGAGGAGAGAAGCAGAGAATTGCCTTGATTCGCACATTGCTTTTCAAGCCGGAGGTCTTACTGCTGGATGAGGTAACATCAGCTCTCGATGTGGACAATACATTAATTGTTGAAAATGCAATTCAGGCGATGAACCAAGAGGGCATTACCATTCTATGGGTCACACATAACCCTGAACAGGGCAAAAGACAGGCTAACAAGCTGCTCACCATTGAAGGCGGCAAAATTGCTTCGTTGGAGGTGCTAAAATGAACGGTGCCAATATTAGTATTAGTTCCTTAATGATTTCTTCCCTGCTTGTGATTGTTTCCCTGCTGTTTTCCTATTTTCAAAAGCTTAAATTGGAGAAAGAAACTCTTATCAGCGTCATCAGAGCCATTGTTCAGCTGATTGCAGTAGGCTATATTCTCGAATTTATTTTTGGGCTGAGCAACCCGGCTTTTACAACTTTGCTCGTCCTAATTATGACATTCAACGCTGCTTATAATGCTTCAAAAAGAGGCAAGGGGATTAAAAACGGTCTTCTCATCTCTTTTGCTTCCATTGCCGTAGGAGCCGGACTTACACTGTGCGTTCTTGTTTTGTCAGGCGCAATTAAATACCAGCCGAATCAAATCATACCAATCAGCGGAATGATTATCAGCAATGCCATGGTTGCACTTGGTCTGTGTTATCGCCAATTATCCGCTGATTTCAAGAGCAGGCGCGACGAAGTAGAGACAAAGCTTGCCCTTGGCGCGGACATCCTGCCATCCTCCATTGAAATTATCCGGGACTCCATCCGGACGGGAATGATTCCAACGATTGACTCAGCCAAAACACTGGGCATCGTTTCTTTGCCGGGTATGATGACCGGGCTCATCCTTGCGGGTACTTCACCCCTGCAAGCCATCCGGTATCAAATCATGGTGACCTTTATGCTGCTGTCAACTACCGCTATCTCCTCTTTCATGGCTTGTTATCTTTCCTATAAAGGCTTTTTTAATAGCCGAAAGCAATTAAGATAATACAAAAATCAGCCTTCCGGCTTCCATAAAGCGAAAATGCTACCCGAGTATCGCCATGGCTCAAATTGTTGAAAAAGGATAAGAACAACTTGTGCTGGTTAAGTCTGAATAATAGAATAATGAAACTTTGGATTAAGACTTGAACTGCAAGTGGATCCCTGAAAAGAGGCTTTGTTATGCGTTCAGAAAAAGAGATTCTTGATTTAATAATTGATACAGCAGCCAATGATTCTTGTATTCGTGTGGCCTATCTACCTAAAGCATATTAAAAATCTACCACATGACGCAGATAAAATTTATTAAACGAAATCTCAGTTTTTGAGAAACAAAAATCCAGTGTGTCAAGTAAATCACTGCTATATTGACCTGCAAGGGCAATCGAGAAATCGGTTGCCTTTTTCCTATGTCAACATGAAAAGGAGGATACAAAATTGAATCTTGCAATCAATAAAAAGCGCTCGGCTGCCCAAAGTATTGCCGCCGTAATCGGCGCGAAGCAGCGCGGCAACGGCTGCCTCATTTTGTAGTGCCTCGGCCATCTCGCAGAGCCAGCAAGTGCGATGTTTCGTTCTTTTTGTCTCTGCAAAATGCCAGCATCCCACAACGGTACTGATTATCGCCATTGCGTTTTGTATTCTTCCCGAAATTTTACACGTTGTATGGAACAAATGCCATTAATTTTCTGACTTGTGTGCTTCCCACTGACAGTGCCGGGTCACACAACTTTTACACTCAGTTGAACCAGACTACTTTTTTCATTTGGGTTCGCTGGATATTTGGGCACCTTACATCATAATAGGAGCTGCTATTATTGAAATCCCTTTGTTCTTCATTCTTGCTACTCGTGCTTACTGTAAATATCGGGCTGCATAGCTCGATTCTGTTAAAACGGTCATCTGGTTCATAAGGGAAAGCCGGACGAAATCACCGCACCCATGTTTTTTGCTTCAGCGGTCAGTTCTTTAATTTGCGTACTGCCCTTTTCAGTCAACGGGTTCAGGCCCTGTGCGGATTTGCCAAAAATCTGCATGGACAGCGTTTCGGGCAGTGACGGCTTCTATCGATTTATCCTGTTTGTCAGGCTGTGAGGCGACGAGGTCCATTTTGCTGCCGAGGACCTTGAAGGTCTGCCGGATATCCTGCTGCGCATTTTTGAAATTCTTTCGCCTTCAGCACCGATTTTAAAACCAAAATTATCAGGCATTGGTTCCCCTCTCTCTTAAAAAATAAGCGTAAAAAGCATATACTTTGCAAAGGCTTTTCATTGACAATATTAATTTTGCCTGTATGATAAGATTTAGAATAAAAATTCGTAAGAAGGAACAATTTAATGAAATATGATATTTATGCCAAAATTATGTGGACTTTTTTAAAAAGTGGTTTTACTAAAGAGCTTTCTTGTTTTCTAAACAAGATGGATTCCAAAGAAATCATGGTGAAAGGAAAACAGGAATACCGCAAAATTATTGAAAGAACAGATGACATTGGCGGCATAAAAAAGAATCCAATGACCATAAATTTGATTAATGGTTCTATGCTGATTGCCATCTATAAGGCCGTAAAGGAAAAGCTTACTGTAGACCAAATGGGGCAGATTTACATAAAAGCAATGGCAGGCAATTCATTTGTTAAAAAATTCTCAAAAAAAGATTGTTTCAATGCTGATTGGCAGAAAAGCCGCAGCGAAATTGCTCTTGAATCGCAAAAACGTAAATTTTCCAACGACTGGGTAAGTGAATTTGTACCTGGAAAGAATATAAATGAATACGGCATCAATTTTTATGAATGTGGTATCTGTAAATTGTGCAAACAGGAAAATTGTTTTGAACTTGCTTCCCAGATGTGTAAATTCGACTACGTCATGGCGGCAACAATGGGCGCAGAATTAACCCGCACAAAAACGATTGCCGGTGGCGATAATCTATGCGATTTTTTCTACAAGAAAAAATAATCACTCAGATATTATTTTATCAGATGAATTATCAAGTCAAGTGCACCACTTCATGAAGAAAAGATAGATTGTAAAATGAAGTGCGCCACCCTAAGAGAGTAAAAAAAATAGGCTCAATAATAAATGTTGGGGTAGAACGAATAGGGCCTGAGAAAAAGATTAAAAAACAGAGCATATTCGATGAAAAACCTTTAAAATGGAAATTACCACATCACCATTTTGGAGACCATCGATATGCTCTGTAATCATTTTACCGAAAAACCGCTTTTTGTACCTACTTCATGGAATATTTGCCAAAGGGCATGATATTATTGTAGCGAGAATTAAAAGAAAGGCAAAAAATAAGGGTACCCGGATTTAACCGAGCGCCCCGAAAACAATTAACTTTTAAAATGATTCAATTACACTATGCTTAACCCTGTCGCGTTCTTCTGCACGCTTCGCGTTGTTCCAGCGATCCATATTTCCCACAAGATAGCCGGTAATACGACGGATACGGTCAAATTTAACAGGCACTAGCTCATATTTCAAATTAACAAATTCGCCGTCAATAGTAATTTCGAGGCTTTTAATCTGCCGGTTTGGATTTTTTTTCTGAATGTGCTCCCAATACGCCTGCTGCTCTTTTTCGGCCATTTCGCCGCCGATAACGGTAATATCTTCGTTCAAAATACGCACCCTCTCAATTAGTTTTGTAGCTCTAATATACCTCATATTGTATTGATAGTCAATATCAAAGTGCATATATTGTAAAAAATAAGCCCGTCGGTAAAAATGATTGCCGATGGGCTTTGGTATATGGTTATGCCGCATCATTGGTATTCGGTGCGACCGCCCTGCACTCGGTGGATGTCTGTACGCCCGAATCGGTCGGAAATGCAGCTTTGCCATCCGTAGATTCATCGCTCACGCCTGTAATCGTCGGGTTACCATTGACATTAGCTGCTGCCCCGGCGCTCGCTTCGTCAATCATACCCTCGCTGATGATGTATGTCACAACGGTAGCGCCGGCTATAATCAGTGCTGTAACCTGCGTTGCTTGTTCCTGCGTACCTCAAAGCGCCACAAATGATACGACAGCCGCCCAGGATTTACGGGATGTAAACTTTTCTTTCTAGTTTGTTTTATTCATAAGTATCACACTTTCCGCCGGGTTAACCGGCTGTTTTTTATGCCATCACTTTCTGCGGCGGCTCGGTTGGCATCTTTTTTACGCGCTCAAACAGTTCCGTCCCTGTGCCGTTGCCACCAAGCGCATGGTATGGTCGGTACAGGTATTCCAGATTCTTAATATCGTCTACAGCAGCATATCCTTTTCGGGAACACCCCCGATAGATGCTGTAAATGCGGTCATGAAGCAGGGCAAGCATCCCTTCTTTAATAGCTGCCTGCTCAACCTCCTGCGCTTTCTGCCGGCTCCTCAGGCGATGAAACGCCCACCCCATCGCACCCGTCAGGGCACCAAATAATGCACTCAGCCAATACCTGATGATCCAGTCATACACCGTTACGTCACCTCACTCAATGCACACCTGCAGGTGGTCGATTACACGTCCGAACGTCCCTGCATAGCCGTCCTGGCCGCCTGTGGTCTGATTATCATATTGCCAGCCATAATACCCGCCGCCAACCGGTGCAATACGGTATTTCGCGCATTTAGACGGTTTCAGCGCTTCCGGCGTGTAATAAATGGCCTGCACCGCGTCAATTTCCCGCCCGTCACCTGCGTAACCGTCTGAGCGGTTAATGTCACACCCGGTCACCCACGGCAGCCAGTCTGCACCCTTCACATGAACGCGGTACTTTATCGTCCCTGCCGACACGCGCATTGCAACGTCGGTAATCGGCTTCCCTGCAATACCGGCGAAATCGGCTGTGCCCTGCACTTCCGGCAGCCAGCGGCCATCGACACGCACCCGGTAGAATACAGCGACGTGTGGTGAAGAAGTGATTGGGGCCTTTACGGTCCCAAAGCTTTCAAATGCCACATCCATATCGACGTTTCCGCTGATGCCCGGCACATGGCTTGTGCTGCCTGTCTGCTGCATTTTGCATGGCACAGTCGATGCACCCGAATAATATGCCAGCCAGAGTAAATCGAACGCCGACAAGGTCTGTGGTGTAAAAATGTTGCGGCGGTAATCATTATTGGTGTAAATTGCTGTTTTCCAGCCATCCGCTTTTGCTGCACCGCGGAACGCCATCACCATCTGGTTTATCAGCTCCTTCGTCGGCGCAGCGCCGTGGACTCTGCAATAATAGTTGTAGCTGTCGTACTCATAGTCCGACACGACAAACGCAATCTGCCCACGATACGGGAGGATAATCTGGCGGCAGCATTCCCACTCTTTCAGTGCGTCCATGACGCTATCCGCATAATGGAACCAATAAACGGCAGCTTTCAGCCCAGCGGCCCGCGCACCCTCGATATTTGCGGTGAACCGTTTATCCTGCTGGGAAACATCGTCACCATATCCGACACGGATTACTACACCATCAACGCCGGAGGCTTTCACGCGCGGCCAGTTAATCACGCCGTTGTGCGCCGAAACGTCAATCCAGTTTTCATTCATGTCAGATACCCCACCTTTCTCAACATTTCACGCTCTTCCGCAATATCCCCTGCGCAGGTCTGCTGCACCTGTTGCGCTTCCGCCAAAGAGATTTCTTCCGCTGCTGCCACCTGTTCCGGCGTTTCGCCATAGGCAAACGCCTTAATAATCTCAAATTTCTGCTGATTGGTCATACCTATACACCCCCCTTTCTATAGTACCGGCTAAAGGGCCGGGCTGTTACTCTTTACAAGCCAAGTCGCATGAAAAAGCCGCCCATCTCTGAGCGGCTATGCGGTATAATCTTCACCGGTAATTGTTTTGTAATCCGCGGCGGTAATCCAGCCGAGCGTGACGGCATTTTTGAGATTTGTTGCTGGAAGCCGTTTACTGTTGTAAAGCCTTAACAGTGTGCAATACATTATTTCGCCCCTAATGCTGAAAGAGTCAGAGCATCAACGCTGCCCTGCAGCTGCTCTACCTGCATCTCTTGATAAGTCTTCTGCGCCAGCGCGATGCAAAGCCTGTTTTCAGTTGATTTTCCGTCCGCGGTTGGCACCGATTTTAAGGCCAGCTCTTTGCGCAGTACATAATTGTCATGGGCAAACTGTTTGTCGCCGTCAATTAACGTCAGGTACGCCACATGTGCGCAGAATTGTAACAAAAGATGGCAAGGCTTTTTTCTGATATTATTCAGGGCACGCTATCTCTTACAGAAAAATGTGGATGCAACACTTCTTGCTACAAATGTTGCCAACAGAGTATACCAAAAAAATTTCAGGTGATTACCAACTTTCTATCTGGACGACTTTTGGGAGCAGGCCACGATAGACTGCTGCTATATGGGAAAATAAAATTGAGCGACTGTATATAATAAAATTACCAGTTCATATGGAAACATGAAGGTATGCTGCGATTTTTGAATTGTGGGAAAGCCACTTGCCGATGAATAATATTTTTTTAAAAATTCATAGTACTTTTACGAGATTGCTTCGAATATTACTGATTAAGGCTTTAACGCCTTAAATAGTAAATCAAAGCCATCTCATAGATTCAGATAATGTTGAATTTTGTGTATAAGCAGCCATGATATGCATAATTTCATGCTTGACATTGCAATTACAGCATGTTATCATTCATTACAAATCCGGGGACGGTTCCCCAGAAGTGAATATTAGTGGGCGATGAAGTTCCAAAATGTCATTATGACATTTTGGGCTTTTTTTATCCAGCAGTGAATGATTTCATCATTTACTATTGCCAATGAATGTCTCAATCAACGACGAATCAGCTTTTCAAAAGCAGAAGCGAGGAAGTCATAAGATGTATCAAGAAAAAGAGTGCAGAAAACCAGTAATGAACCGGGAAAGAATCAGGGCAACCCTTCAGGAGCTTTCAGTGTTCGGCAAAAATTCCAGAGGAGGTATTGACCGCCAATTCGGTTCTGATGCAGACAGGGCTGCAAGAGCCTGGATGATTGATTATTGGGAAAAGGATCTTCACCTTAATGCGAGAATCGACCCCGCAGCAAATCTGTGGATTTTGAAGAACGGAGCTGAACCTCTGCTTCCAATCTACATTGGGTCTCATTTGGATACTGTTCCGGACGGCGGAATGTATGATGGTGCGCTTGGGGTCCTTTTGGCGACGGAGCTACTTCAAGTAATTCAGGAAAACGGGATTTCCATGCGGCATCCAGTGGGGGCTGTTGCCTTTACCGGAGAAGAACCCAACCCGTTCCACATTTCAACTTTTGGCAGCAAGGCAATCGTGGGACGGTTGACAGAAGAATATCTCGGGCAGGTGGAAAACAGGCAGGAATTGGCTGCTGCCTTGAAAAGTGCAGGAGGAAATCTTGAGAAGATTTCAGAAACGCAGATATCGGCAGGTCGGATCGCCGCTTTTCTGGAATGCCATATCGAACAGGGCCGCAGGCTGTACGATCAGGACCTTTCCATTGCGACGGTTTCCTGCATTGCCGGCATATACCGCGAAATCGTGACTGTTGAGGGCGAAGCCAATCATGCGGGCACAACAATGCCGCGGGACCGGAAAGACGCGCTCCTTGCGGCATCGGAGTTGAATCTTGCGCTGGAGAAAATTATTGCAGAGGTTAACAGGGACGACGCCGTGGCGACAATTGGTAAAATTGATTGCTTTCCGAATGCAGCCAATATTATTCCGGGCATGGTAAAAATAACGCTCGATGTTCGTACCTGCTCAGAGCAACAGAAAGAGGAAGTTATTCGCAAATTTCGGAATGCTTCCACAGAAATCGCTGCAAAACGGCATGTGATAATCCGGCACGAGATTAACTTGGATCAGCCTTCGTGTGAAATGCATTCCGACATTCGGAGCGCTCTGAACCGCGGAAGCAAACGGATCGGTGAACCTGTAACCGAGCTTGTCAGCATGGCTGGCCACGATTCCGTCAATATGAGCCGCATCGCGAAAACGGGAATGCTCTTTGTACAGAGCGTCGGTGGAAAAAGCCACTGCCCGGAAGAACGGACGAATCTAGACGCCATTATGAAGGCGGGCGAGGCTATGTTTGAAGCACTAATGATTTTGGATCGGGAGATGGACTGAGTATGAAACGCTTTCAACCGGATTTTCTTTATCTGGGGCAAGAAGGATTTCGGCGGAATTATGGCCTCGTGGAAGACAAAGGCAAAATCCTCGCCGTCGTTCCTTCGGAGGAACTGGAGCAGCGCTTTCCAGAAACGGAAGTCTGTGACTGGTCCGGGCTTGCAATGGTACCCGGCACGGTAAACGCGCATAACCACTGTTTTCAGAGCCTCCTGCGGGGAATAGCGGTCGATCGTCCGTTTCTGGAGTGGAGAAACCTCTCCCTTTACCGCTATTCTCCCAAAATGACGGAAGAGGATATTTATACCGGAGCACTGTTTGCATTTGCCGAAATGATGAAATGCGGTGTCACTACAGTCTGCGATTTTTTCTATCTCCATAATTTTGGACTGGAAAGCGATGAAGCCGTAATCCGTGCAGCCAGAGATCTCGGAATTCGCCTGGTCCTTGCCAGAACAATGTACGACTGGCACGGTGCACCGACAGGATATGTGGAAACGGTTAAGCAGGCAGTCGAACGGATCAGGTACCTCGCCGTGAAATATCAGGGCAGCGAAATGATTTCCGTTCTTCCGGCTCCCCACAGCCTTCATGCTGCTTCTCCCGAAATGGTGGTCGCAGGTTATCGTCTAGCAAAAGAGCTTGGAACAAAATATCACATCCATGTAGCGGAAGAGCCCTTTGAAATTCAACAGGTGCAGAAAGAACATGGTGGTTTAAGACCGGTTGAATACCTCCACACTCTGGGGGTAATCGATGAGCATACCGTTATCATTCACGGTGTCTGGCTGGAGCCAAATGAAATTCGTTTGCTGGGTGAAACTGGTGCAGGCCTTGTTTATTGTCCTTCAAGCAATATGTTCCTTGCGGATGGCGTGACAGATATTCCGGCAATGCTGAATGCAGGGGTTACGGTTGCGCTCGGGAGCGACGGCGCATGTGCCAACAGCCGTGTAAGCATCTTTGAAGAGATGAGGATGACAGCACTCCTGCAAAAGGTAAAAACTTTGGATGCCCTTTCTGTAAATTACAAACAGGCGTTTCAGATGGGAACCGAAAACGGCGGCATCTTGACAGAAACTAAAACGGGTACACTTCAGCCGGGCAGCTGTGCGGATTTTGTCGGAATCGACTGGAAGGATTTTTCTGTTCAGCCCATAAGTGAAAATGCGGAGCAGCTCCTGCCAAATCTCGTGTATTCTATGCAGCCCGGTGCGGTTCGAAAAGTTGTCGTTAACGGTATATCAACGGTGGATGACGGAAAATTTACCCGGCTGACAGAGCAGTCTGTTGTTGAAGCAGTCAGCCGGACCATAGAACATTTGCAAAATGGAAAAGAGGCTGAAAACTAAAATGAGACTGACAGAAGAAGAACAACGTATGCTTAACGGTAAATACGGCCCGGGTGTGCAGCTGGCGATGAAGATTCAGGTCGCGATTGGCGAAGCGTTTTACGCAGACTGCATGGTGCCGGTCACAAGGACACATGTGGCTCTGAGCAATCAGGAGGCCGACCTCTGGTTTGTGGAAAAGCTGGTGAATGGCGGAGCAGTGTGCAGGGTCCCCCCCACCGTCAACCCAAGCTTTAACCTTGGGCAATTCCGGTGCCTTACCGATATTGCCCCGGAAGATGCCGAAATTGTGACGAGAACACAAGAGGCATACCGGAAAATCGGTGCAATCCTTACTTATGACTGCACCCCATATCTGGAACGGAACGTTCCGAGATTCGGCGAAATAACGGCATTTTCGGAATCCAGCGCCACCCCATTCATCAATTCGGTTTACGGCGCGCGGACAAATCGTGAGTCAGCTCAAAGTGCTCTCTGTGCGGCGGTAACCGGTGTTGCTCCCCATTACGGATACCTGCTTGATGAAAACCGAAAAGGAGAGGTGCTTGTTCATGTGGAAGCTGAGATGAAAAATGAATTTGATTACCAGATGCTCGGGTATTTCACACCGGCTAAAACAGGATTCCGTGTTCCCGTCTTTGAGGGCCTTTCCAATCCTTCCAATGAGAGCCTCATGAATTTGGGGGCCGAGCTGAACACAGGCGGGAACGTAGCCATGTACCATATTGTCGGTTTCACACCTGAGGCGCCAACTCTGGAAGCTGCTTTCCACGGTGAAAAACCAGCCGCCGAAGTAACAGTCACAGAAGACGATCTCAAGCAGATGCAGCAGCAATTGACGGATCCATACGGAAAAATCGATTTTGCTTTGTTTGGCTGTCCACATTTTACCATCCGGCAGGTTGGTGAAGTAGCAAAACTGGTGGAAAACCAGAAGCTTGCCGTACCGCTTTACATCATGACTTCCTCGCTTACGAGAAATCTGGCAAAGAAAATGGGGTACATGGATGTGATTCGCAGCGCCGGCGGTGAAATTGTCGCCGACACCTGCATGGATGAGCCATGCTGGAAATTTTTATATGGCAAAAAGGGCGTGACGGACTCTCCAAAATGTGCCTATTACACAAAGCGCAGGGATATGCAGTTCGTCATTGTTCCGCTTGAAAAATGTGTGGCCGCTGCACTGAAAGGAGAGATTTCGCAATGAAAATGTTCCGCTGCCATAAAATATCAGAAGGCAAGGCTGAAGGAGAAATTCTGGTTTCTGCGGATCCCCTTTGCTTCTACCTTGTGGATCCGAAAACAGGAGTTGTCATTGAAAAGAACCACTCTCTTTACGGCAAATGCATTGCAGGCAAGATTCTTGTTTTCCCAAATGGGAAAGGAAGCTCCGTCGTTCAGGCCGATGGGATGTACCAGCTGAAAATGAAAGGGAATGAGCCAAAAGCAATGCTTGTACAAAACCCGGACACCACACTTGTGGCAAGTGCGATTCTCATGGAAATTCCTCTTGCGGACAGTGTAGAGCCGGAGTTCTATTCCCTTGCAAAAGACGGAGATGCCGCAGCCATTGATACCGACGCGGGAATCGTTACTTGGAAAGAGGAAAACAGATGAAACCTCTATTTTGGATTATTGACGAGGAATGGGCTAACTACCAATTTGAAACGAAATTTCTCATGAAGAAGTTTCCTGAATGTACAATCCGGCATTCCGGTTATGATTATTCTTCAGATCTTGCCGAATTCGGATACAAAGCGGACATCATTTTGGCTCAGGTTTATGCCTCCATTTCAAAAAGTACCATCGATCGCCTTACAAAATGCTGTGGGATTGCCATTTACGGCGGAGGGTTTGACCGTGTCGATATTGAGGCCGCGGGAAAACGGGGAATTATGGTCACCAATGTTCAGGGATACTGCGCCGAGGATATTGCGGATTATGTAATGGCGGCAATCTACCGTAGAAATAAAAGCATTGACTGTTATTTTGCGGATATTCATAGCGGAAAATGGGGAGCGCAGGCTGTCAATGTCCTCACCCACCGCATTGAAAGCAGTACGCTTCTTATTTACGGATTCGGTCGTATCGGCAGGACGGTCGCAAAGAAAGCACTCCGTTCAGGAATGCGCGTGCTGGCGTATGACCCGAATGTAGACGAAAGCGCAATGCGGAAATTAGGAATTAAAAAGGCAGCGCTGAGTACCGGATTGTCGGAAGCCGATTACATCAGCGTTCATGTCAACCTCTGTGAATCGACACAACGCCTGATTTCAAAAAAAGACTTCGAGCAAATGAAACCCGGCGCTTATTTCATCAATACTTCACGCGGTGCCATCATTGACGAAAACGATCTCATTGAAGCTGTCGGGAGCGGCAGACTTTCCGGCGCGGCGCTGGATGTTATTACCCACGAACCACCCCGAGAAGACGAGAAGATTTTCCACTGCAAAAACATCCTGGTTACGCCGCATATTTCTTATATCTCACAGGAATCGTTTCGTGAATTAAAAAAGCGTACGCTTCAAAACGCGGTATGCATGCTATCTGGCCGGGAACCAGCAGATTTGGTTAATAAAAGCACGTTCCTTTCGCACTGCCCGTCTGCTGTTTAACCAATATGTAAAGGAGAGAAAATTATGAAAAAGAGACTGAAAAAAATTTCCGCTGCCGTCTTGGCTCTGAGTATTCTTGCAGGGTCTTCCTTGACCGGATGCTCTTCTGCCACAGCGCCTTCCTCGCAGGCAGCATCGTCATCTGCGGCATCGTCGCAGGCATCCAGCGGTGGCGGGGCATTCTACAGCGGCACAACGATTATTGGGCAATCTTCCTGGATCGGTTTTGCACCTCTTGTGCTGGCTCAGGAAAAGGGATTCTTCAAAAAGCACGGAGCGGATGTTAAGATTCAATCGATTGAAAGTAAATCGGACAGCAAAAGCGCTTTGGTGGCAGGCAGGATTCAGGGAGTCTCCACAACCATCGACACCCATGTGATGAATGTGGCAGCCGGTGTGAAGGAAAGCATTGTTCTCGCGCTTGATACCTCAAACGGCGGCGATGGAATTATTTCAAAAAAGGGACTTACAACGATAAAAGATCTCGCAGGCAAAACTGTTGCGCTTGACACAACCGGAGGAGCGGATTATTTCTGGTTCCAATACCTGCTTCAGAAGGAACACCTCAGCCTTAAAGACATTAAAGTTCAGTCTATGTCTGCAGGCGACGCGGGCGCGGCGTTTGTTTCGGGTAAGGTTGACGCGGCGGTGACATGGCAGCCGTGGCTCTCCAAGGCAGATAAGACCTCGTTTGGCCACACGCTGAGAAGCAGTAAGGAAGACCCCGGTATCATCGTTGACTCGCTGGCCCTTTCGCAGGACTTCGTTGCCAAATATCCGGGAACAGTGCAGGCGATTGTGGATGGATGGTATGATGCGCTTGACTACATGAAGACCAACCCCGACGACGCTTACCAGATCATGGCTTCCAAGATGGGCATGACGGCAGCCGATTTTAAAGCTGAAATACCGGACGTACAGTTCTATGACAAGGCAGGAAATGTCAAATATTTCGGTACAGAGAGCGCTCAGGGCGATGTCTATAAAGTTGCAAAGTTGGCGTCAGACCTCTGGCTTTCTCAGAAACTGACCGATCAGGCCGTTAAGCCGGAAGATGTTATCAACAGTAAGTTCGTAGCAGGAAGTAAGTAAAAACCAAACAATCGGGCGGTGGAAAAGTTTCGGCTTTCCCACTGTTCCGTTCATTTAACTGGGAGGTTGATTCGACATGGCACTGCAGGATACCGGCATGCATATTCAACTGGAGGAAGGGCTTCCGGAAATGCCGGAATTTGTAAAGGGAATACGCCGCGCTCCATCAAGGGGGTTCCGCCTGACACAAGCGCAGACTGAAATTGCTCTGAAAAATGCGCTTCGGTACATCAGGCCGGAGTACCACGAGAAGTTGATCCCGGAGTTTCTTGAGGAATTGAAAACACACGGCAGAATCTACGGATACCGTTTTCGTCCTGCCGGCCGCATCTATGGAAAACCGATCGATGAATACAAGGGTAAATGTTTGGAAGGAAAAGCCTTTCAGGTGATGATTGACAATAATCTGGATTTTGAAGTCGCGCTGTATCCTTATGAGCTGGTTACATACGGAGAAACGGGAAGTGTATGCCACGATTGGATGCAATACCGGCTAATCAAGAAATACCTCGAACAGTTGACGCACGACACAACACTGGTCATGGAATCCGGTCATCCGCTCGGACTTTTCCGGTCAAGGCCGGAAGCGCCGCGTGTCATCATGACCAACGGCCTCATGGTTGGTGCATTTGACAATCTTCACGACTGGGAAATTGCGGAGGAAATGGGCGTAGCAAATTACGGTCAGATGACCGCTGGCGGATGGATGTACATAGGCCCGCAGGGGATTGTGCACGGGACATACAATACGCTGTTGAATGCGGGGCGCCTGAAACTCGGAATCCCGAACGATGGCGATCTCCGCGGGAGGCTTTTTGTCAGTTCCGGTCTCGGAGGAATGAGCGGAGCCCAGCCGAAGGCGATTGAAATTGCGAACGGCGTCGGAATTATCGCGGAAGTCGACAAATCCAGGATTCAGACCAGACTCGATCAGGGCTGGGTGAAAGAAAGCTCTGGCAGCCTCGATGAAGTTTTCCGGATTGCAGACCGGCATCTGAAAGATCAGACGCCCGTTTCTATCGCCTACTGCGGAAATATTGTTGATTTGCTGGAATACATCGTAGAGAAAAAAATACATGTTGACCTTATGAGCGACCAGACATCCTGCCATGCAGCCTATGAAGGCGGTTACTGCCCGCAGGGCATCACTTTTGAGGAAAGGACCGAGCTCCTTGCCACCGACCAGAAGAGATATGCGCAGCTTGTGAACAAAAGCCTCCGGCATCATTTCGAGTTGATTCGGAAGTGCCATGAAAATGGAACCTATTTCTTTGATTACGGGAATTCATTTCTCAAAGCGGTGTACGATGCCGGTGTTCAGCAAGTCTCCAAAAACGGAGTGGACGACAAGGACGGTTTTATTTTCCCATCCTATGTTGAGGACATAATGGGCCCGCAGCTTTTCGATTATGGCTATGGCCCGTTCCGCTGGGTATGCCTGAGCGGAAATCACGAGGATCTAATCAAGACAGACCAGGCTGCAATGGACTGCATTGATCCGAACCGCAGATATCAGGACCGCGATAACTACAATTGGATTCGGGATGCGGAAAAGCATAAAATGATTGTTGGCACGCAGGCGCGGATTCTTTATCAGGACGCCGAAGGACGCATCCGGATTGCCCTGCGGTTCAACGATATGGTTCGCAAAAAGGAAATCGGCCCCGTCATGCTGGGCCGGGATCACCACGATGTCAGCGGAACCGACTCACCGTTTCGCGAAACTTCCAATATTCGGGACGGCAGCAACGTCATGGCAGATATGTCCGTCCAGTGCTTTGCCGGTAACGCCGCACGCGGTATGAGTATGGTTACTCTCCACAACGGCGGCGGCACAGGAATTGGCAAAGCAATCAACGGCGGCTTCGGCCTTGTGCTCGACGGAAGCCACCGCGTGGATGATGTGATCAGGAGCGCCATGCTCTGGGATGTAATGAATGGCGTGGCCCGCCGCAGCTGGGCGCGGAACGAACACTCCATAGAAACTGCCCTTGTGTACAACCGGGAGCATACAGGCAGCAGTCAGATAACAATCCCATATCTTGCGGACGATGATCTGATTCACCGCGAAGTGGAATCATCTTTCACAAATCAAAAGCCGGCTGGGCCGAAGGGAGAATCATGAAAGCAAAGTTAATTGTCCATGCAGCTCAGATTGCAACGCCAGTCGGGCACAGCGCAAAAAGGGGCCGTGAGATGGATCAGATCTCTCTGACCTCAGATGGCGCCGTGTATATTGAAGACGGTGTCATACGGGAAACCGGGAGTACGGCTGATGTTCTGGCCAGATTGAATGGCAGAGAAAAAGACGCTGAACTAATTTCAGCGGAGGGAAAATGCATTATACCGGGATTTGTGGATTCCCACACACACTTTATTTTTGCCGGATACCGCCCAGAGGAATTTGTGAACCGCCTTGCAGGTACCTCATATCTCAGCATTCTGAAGCAGGGCGGTGGAATTCAAAGTACCGTAAAAAGTACCCGCCGAGCTTCATTCCGGGAACTTTATAACGACGGATTCAGCCGGATGAACAGTTTCCTCTCACAGGGTGTGACAACGCTTGAGGGAAAAAGCGGCTACGGTCTTGATCTTGAAACGGAACTCAGACAGCTGGAGGTCATGAAAAGCCTAAAAGGGAACCACAGCTGTTCATTGGTTTCTACTTATCTTGGAGGGCACGCGATTCCGCCGGAATATGCCGGGCACGCAGACGACTATGTTTCGGAAATGCTCCAGGACGTTCTGCCTGTAATCAAAGGAAAAGGGCTGGCGCAGTTCTGTGACGTTTTCTGTGAAAAAGACGTTTTCTCCATCCAGCAGTCCGAGCGTCTCTTGAAAGGCGCATCGGCACTGGGGTTTCACCTAAAGATTCATGCGGACGAAGTCAACAACCTCGGCGGAGCCGGGCTTGCCGCAAGAGTCGGTGCGATTTCAGCAGACCACCTGCTGATGGCATCAAAAAGCGGTATCCGGGCTCTTGCGGCAAGCGGGACCGTGGCAACACTGCTCCCATGTACAGCTTTCTGCCTGAACGAACCGTATGCGGATGCAAGGACAATGATCAAGGAAAACTGTGCGGTAGCTCTCGCAAGCGATTACAATCCGGGAAGCTGTTTTACAAACTCCATCCCACTCATCATTGCACTTGCGGTCATCCATATGCACATGAGCATAGCCGAAGCCTTAACAGCTCTTACCTTGAACGGCGCAGCCGCTCTTGACTGCGCCGACCGGACCGGGAGCGTGGAACCGGGGAAAACAGCCGACCTGCTTTTTCTGCAGTTTCCCGATTACCGGTTCCTGGTTTACAACACTGGGATCAATATTGTCGAATTCGTTATGAAGAAAGGTGATTTTGTATGGCAGCGGGAGAAAAGAGTATGAATCAAACCAGTTTCAAAGAAGCAAAGAAAAAAGAAGTTCACAGAAATTCCCTTCTGAATTCCTTTGCCCCGAAAGGAAGCATTGCAAAAACACATCGGCTGGTTCTGAGCACTCTGGCGTTTATTCTGATCCTTGCCGTGTGGGCAGCTCTGAGTTGTTCCGGAAAAGTGGACCCGCTGTTTATGCCAACACCGGGCGCCACTTTATCAAAAGGCTTTCAGATGTTTATTCAGTCGGATTTTCTTGCGGATATTGGTATGACTGTTTCGCGCGTGATGATTGGCTTTGTAATTGCCGCGCTGATTTCAATCCCGCTCGGCATTCTGATTGGCACTTACGCCCCTGTGTCGGCATTCCTTGGGCCAGTCATTTCTTTTGTGCGCTATCTGCCGGCGTCGGCGTTTATTCCGCTTTTTATTCTGTGGATTGGGATCGGTGAGAATGAAAAAATAGCTATTATCATTCTCGGGAGCCTTCCGCAGCTTGTTCTGATGATTGCAAATGACATCAAGAGCGTCGACATGTCGCTAATCGAGGTTTCCTATACCCTTGGCACCAACAAGGCCAATGTTCTCTGGAAGGTTATCCTGCCAAGGAGTCTGCCCTCAATTCTCGATTCACTTCGGATTGTGCTTGGCTGGGCATGGACCTACGTCATCGTCGCCGAAATGGTAGGCGCATCTTCCGGCATAGGCTATATGATTTTGCAGTCTCAGAGGATGCTCTCCATTTCCAAAATTTTTGTCGGCATCCTGATTATCGGCATCATCGGGTTGATTGTAGATGTCGTTTTCAAATGGCTGTACCGGGTTCTGTTCCCATGGAATGAGAATTAGAAAGGAATGACTGAAATGGGGAATCTGCCGCATCAAGGCGTTGATATTATCGGCGTCACAAAAACGTTTACTTCAAAAGACCGCACTGTACAAGCCCTGGGGGATATTAATCTCCACATCCGCTCGAAGGAATTTGTCGCTCTGCTTGGGACGTCCGGGTGTGGAAAATCAACCCTTCTGCGCATCATCGGAGGCCTGACACCGGCAACGAGTGGGAAAGTCCTGTTTAAGCAAAATGTGATTACCGGGCCGGGGGCGGACCGTGGCATGGTGTTCCAGTCCTACACGCTTTTCCCTTGGCTCACGGTTTCCGAAAATATTCAGTTTGGCCTTCGCCAGAAAGGAATTTCTAAGAAAAAATGTGCTGAGATTGCAGAACGCTATGTCGATATTGTAGGATTGAACGGGTTTGAAAATTTACACCCGAAATCTCTATCCGGCGGTATGAAGCAGCGTGTGGCCATTGCCCGCGCACTTGCCAATGACCCGGACATTCTTCTTCTGGATGAGCCGTTTGGCGCACTCGACATGCAGACGAGAGAAGTCATGCAGGAGCTTCTTCTGGATGTCTGGCAGAAATCTCCGAAAACGATTGTGATGGTGACACACGATATTGACGAGGCAATTTTTCTTGCAGACCGTGTCGTTGTTATGACGTCCCGCCCGGGGCGAGTCAAGGAAATCATCGACGTAAACCTCCCAAGGCCCCGCGATTACCGAGTTAAGGCAACGGAGGAGTTCCTCAAATATAAGGTGCATGCTTCCGAACTGATCCGTGAGGAGAGCAAAAAGCTGATTCGCGAGATTCGTGAGGATGAACTTGAAGGCGCAATGCAATGAAAATCCGTGTTGTTCACCCGCCGGCACAAAGTACTTTGCTGTGGAACGGCGGAAAAACTACGCAGCTTTACATTTACCCGGAACAGGCTGTATATGGGAAAACACCGTTTCTGTTCCGGCTGAGCAGAGCAACCGTTGAAGCGGAGCAGTCAACCTTTTCAAAACTGGACGGAGTTCACAGAATTCTTATGCCCCTAAAGGGTTCGGTCCGTCTGTGTTACAAAGGGAACGATGTGGTGCTGTTCCCATATGATCAGTTTTATTTTGACGGAGGAGAAAAAGCCGTCAGTCATGGGAAATGCATTGATTTCAACCTGATGACAATGTCTGGCTGGAACGGTGAGCTTCAGAAATTTTCTCTGTGCCGGGAATCCAGTCTTGAACTGCTCCCAAAATCGTCGGCTGCTGCTTTCTACATTGCTGAAGGCAGCGCAAAACTCGTTTCCGGTGCAGTCAGCGAAAAGCTCGGCCCTAAAGATTTTTTCATTGCTTTTTCTGATGAAAAAAGCCAACCATGCAGCCTGATACCTGATAGGACACAGGCATGCAGCATCATCCGGGCGGACCTTTTCCCAGGGTTTGAAGTGTCCGAAAGTCCAGTACACTTCTGACAACACGGTAAGAGCAAAAGGAGGGATTCCCCAACGGAAAACAAAAATGAACTCGAATGCTTGGTTCAGAAGATGGCTTCGGCTACCCAGAATTCTCAGATCTATGACAGACTGGCGCATTATATAGAAAAGAATTATATGAAAGTAATCTTTATGACTGCTGCTGAAACCGCGTCGGAAGTCGGAATCAGCCAGGGCAGTGTTTCGCGCTTCTGTACGGCGCTGGGTTACCGCGGCTACAACGATTTTATTCATGACCTGCAAAAGCTGGTCAGCAAAAAACTGACGGTTCCGCAGAGGCTTCAGTATATGTCCGTCCACGGAGGCAACCATCTGGGGAACGTCATTCAACTTGAAATCCAGAATATGTGTCAGCTGGACTCAATTATGCGGGGAGAAGCCTATGAGCATCTGCTTAATCTCATTGTCTCTGACGGCGACCTGATCTTGCTATCCTCCAGGATGTCAGCCACTCTGCTTCCATACATGGGATATATTCTGAAGAAAATGCGCAATTCAGTCTATGAAATTGTTCCGGAAACTTCAAGTTGGAACATGCTTGAATACCGGGATCCCGCCAAGACAAAAATTATTGTTCTGTCTTTTCCGAGGTATCCGCGGATCCTGATTGAGAAACTGCAGGTACTGCATGAAAAAGGCTTTTCAATCTGTGCCATTACGGACAGTCAGCTTTCCCCGGTGGTACCGCTTGCCGATACTTCGGTCTTTGTCCCGATTACGGTTTCTTCCATCTTCGACGTCTACAGTACGCCGATTATGTTTCTCAACCTGCTGCTGCGCGACGCTGCCGCCCGCCTTCCTATGTTGGATAAGCGGCTTGAAAGCATTGAGCAGAGTGAAGAAAATGAAAAAATATATGCAGGGCCGGACTGAACCGTCAGCTGCCTATGCGGTGTCCTGCGCAAAACTTTTTGGAGGGTTATCATTTGCAACAGCTAAACAAAGCAGAGAAAATTTGTCTGATTGGGCGCAATTCTTCAGAAACAAATACAGCTGATCTGCTTGTCAAATGCCTTGAAAACGAAGGAGTGAGGTTCATTTTTGGCATCCCCGGCGAAGAGAATCTGGACCTGATCCACGCCGTTCAGAATTCTTCCATCCGCTTCATCTTGACGCGGCATGAGCAGGGTGCAGCCTTTATGGCAGATATGTACGGCCGTCTGACAGGAAATGCAGGTGTTTGCCTTTCAACGCTTGGCCCAGGCGCAACCAATCTGGTCACGGGAGTCGCCGACGCAAATCTCGACGGATCCCCGGTCGTAGCGATTACCGGACAGGTGGGCACCGGTAAAATGCATATCACGTCACACCAGTACCTCGATCTTACAGAAATGTTCCGGCCGATTACTAAGCGAAGCAAGCAGATTGTTCGACCGGATACTGTTACCGAAATTGTACGTCTGGCGTTCAAATATGCAGAAAGTGAAAAGCCCGGGGCCGTCCATATTGACCTTCCGGATAATATCGCACGGATGCCCGTAAGTGGACAACCGCTTCAGAAAATGCTTCCGCAAAAAGGAGCCGCGGAAAGCGAAACAATCCGCGCCGCTGCGGCTCTCATTGGAAAAGCAAAACGCCCGATGATTCTTGTCGGCAGCAGCGCTGTCCGTTCCCATGCGGATGCAGCGATTACAGAATTTGCAGAAAAGCTCAGGATTCCCGTTGTCAACACAATGATGGCAAAAGGCATGGTCCCGTGCGATAACAGGTATTACCTCGGTACGCTCGGAGTGCCACAGGAAGATTCAATTGCATGTTTCCTACATTCTATTGATCTGATGATCTGTATCGGCTATGATTTGGTCGAATATTCGCCCAATAAATGGAATTCAGGCTCCCAAATCAAAGTTATCCATATTGGGACAAAAGCCGCCGATATTAATAAGGATTATCAGCCGACAGTCGAAGTCATCGGCCAGATTTCCGATTCGCTTTTTCGGATTCTCCGCATCTGCAGTTTAGAAGGACGCAGGGAACCAGAGGAAGCACTTCTTCTGAAAAAGAGAATAGTGGAAGAAAGGATTCGCAGCAGTCAGAACCATTCGTTTCCAATGAAACCGCAGACAATTCTCAGTCAGGTACGGGAAATCCTCGGACATGAAGATATTTTGATTTCAGACGTTGGAGCGCATAAAGTCTGGGTAGCGCGCAACTATGATTGCTACAGCCCAAATACCTGCATAATATCCAATGGCTTTGCGTCAATGGGGATTGCCATCCCAGGTGCCGTATCGGCGAAGCTGATTTATCCGGATAAAAAGGTTCTTGCCATTACCGGTGACGGCGGGTTCATGATGAACATGCAGGAATTGGAAACAGCCGTGCGAAACCGACTGGCATTTGTTGTACTAATCTGGAACGACAGCAGTTATGGGCTGATTAAGTGGAAAGAGCAGATGCGCTTTAGCAAAACAGCCTGTGTCGATTTTACCAATCCAAATTTCAAGGCGCTGGCCGAGAGTATGCACTGCAAAGGTTATCGGGTTGAAAAGGCGGATGATTTGATGCCGATTCTTCAAGACGCGTTTCAACAGAAGGTCCCTTCTGTGATTGATTGTCAAGTCGACTATGATGAGAACATTAAGCTGTCGATGAAATGTCGTACCCCGAAAGCTCATTGAGATTTTCAAACGAGTATCTGCGGGTCAGGCTTCCGATCCGATAAAAAAAATAGCCAGCCAGTTGATATTGGCTTTCATCGCAATCTTTCCAACCTCACGACGCAGTTGAACATTCCCTGACGAAGCATAGCGTCGCCCTGCGGTTTGTACGGATCCGGCTTAAATCCTTTCACGCGCCCTTTGAGTCCGTGCTGCGCCACCGGCCGGTCGATATACCTTTTTGCAGTGTTTTCCGCCACACCGGTTTCCTTGCTAATTGCATATGTGCTCTTGCCTTCCATTGCTTTTTCTTGTATCACATTTACGAACCCACTTCTTATCATTTCGGCCATCTTCCATACAGGTTCTCTCAAACTCTATGGTAGGCCTTTGATCTGGCGTGGGTTCAATTTCTTCCCGGCGTTATGCTTCAATGATATCCCGTCGGCGCCGAAAAGAATCAGATTACAAACTTTCAATTCGAGGCGGTGCTGTATGAATCGTAAATCGTTGACCCTGCTTCAGCAGCTCCTAAAAACGGGCAGAATCAGCAGGGAAGAAAATCCGGAAGCATATGCGGGCTGGAAAACAAGTCCATAATCTTTAACATAAAGAACGGCGAAAATAAAACTGATGGATCGTATGATGCCTAAATCCTTCCCTACTTGCTTCTTGACCTTTGTTCTTTCCATACTCCCTTTAAGTTTTTCATTGATATAATACAAATAATTTATAGCCCAAATTTCAGTTAATGCACTCGGAATATTGTAGCACCATATGTCGCACGATTTGTCGTCTAGAATAATGAAAATGGGCCAATCAATTTTAGGTCAAACCCTTTTTGTCAAGCAATTTTTCTATTGACAAGTTCAGAAATTTGTTGTAACATTAATTTTGTTAAAACATATATATATACTATTCTTATATAGAGGAGAAAGAGACTATGGAAAATCGCTTTTTTGCATGGAAAGTCGTAACGGCAGCCTGCTGTTGCTGTCCGCTCAGCATTGCTATGAAAAAAAAGCAGATTTACTGTTGCAACCTTTCTTAGACGGACATTGTGCTGAGATAAGGCCGGGCGGTAGATTGCCGCCCGGCCTTTTTCGATACAATTTAATGTTTACTAAATTAGTATATGATTGAAAGGAATGAGCTCAACATGCAGCAAAATTTCGCGACAGCATTAATCCACGGAGGAATTGATGGGGACTCTAAAACGGGAGCGGTCAATGTGCCGATTTACCAGACATCCACCTACCGACAAAAAGGGCTGGGGGAAAACAGCGGCTACGAATATTCCCGCACAGGAAATCCAACGCGGGAAGCGTTGGAAAAACTGATTGCCGAGCTTGAAGGCGGCAAGGCAGGTTTTGCGTTCGGTTCCGGAATGGCAGCAATTACGGCTGTTTTGTCGTTGTTCCGCAGCGGTGACAAAGTCATCATTTCCAGCAATGTTTACGGCGGCACGTTCCGTGTGCTTGACAAGGTGTTTCAGAATTTCGGGATTACCTATGAAATTGTGGATACATCCAACCTGCAATTGCTTGAAAGCCGGATTACCGAAAATGTAAAGGCGCTGATGATTGAAAGCCCGGCAAATCCGCTTCTGACGGTTACGGATATTGCCGCAGCTTCAGAAATTGCCCACAGGCATGGCCTTACCGTGATTGTCGACAACACTTTCATGACACCGTATCTGCAAAAGCCGCTGAAACTGGGTGCGAACATTGTGGTACACAGCGCAACAAAATATCTTGGCGGCCACAGTGACCTTGTCGCCGGCCTTGCCGTGGTAAAAGATGAAGAAATGGCGCGGCGGCTCAGTTTTCTGCAAAATGCCACCGGCGGAGTACTGGGCCCGTTTGATTCCTGGCTGTTGATTCGTGGAATTAAAACTCTTTCCGTCCGTATGGACCGTCATCTGGAAAATGCAGCCTATCTGGCGGATTTTCTCCGGAAGCATGACGGCGTCACCAAAGTCTACTACCCGGGTTTCGAAGATTTTCCGGGGTACGAAATTCAAAAGAAACAGGCCTCCGGTGCGGGTGCAATGATTTCCTTCGTGCTTTCCGACCGATACGATATTCATCAGTTTTTTAGGAGCGTCAAGCTGATTGCTTTGGCTGAAAGCCTCGGCGGAGTGGAATCTCTCGTCTGCCATCCGGCCAGTATGACGCATGCTTCTATCCCCTATGAAATTCGCCAGAAAGTCGGCATCGTTGACAACCTAGTGCGCCTTTCAGTTGGGATTGAGGATAAAAAAGATCTTGCCGACGACCTTTCTCAGGCGTTCGAGCAATCGATTGTGAGGGAGTAACAATGAAATATTATAACGATGTGCGGGAACTGATTGGCCATACGCCGCTTTTAAAGCTGAACCATATGGATTTTCCAGAAGGAGTAAATGTGTTTGCCAAGCTGGAACTGTTTAATCCGGGCGGAAGCGTAAAGGACCGCATGGGTTCCGCTTTGGTACGCGACGCCGAAGAACGCGGCACTCTGAAACCCGGTTCCACTATTTTGGAAGCAACGGCAGGCAACGCCGGAATTGGCATTGCGCTTGCGGCTCTTGGCAAAGGCTATCGTGTGATTTTCGCCGTGCCGGAAAAATTTTCAGAAGAAAAACAGACCATCATGAAAGCCTATGGGGCGGAAATTGTTCATACACCGCTCGAAAAGGGAATGCAGGGCGCGATGGAAAAAGTAGAAGAGCTGAAAAAGCAGGTGGAGCATCCGGTCACACTCAGCCAGTTTGAAAACCCCGCCAACCCCCTCGCCCACTACCGCACAACCGGTCCCGAAATCTGGAATAATCTTGACGGAAAAGTGGATGCTCTGGTTGCCGGCGCAGGCAGCGGAGGAACACTCTCCGGCGTGGCGAAATACCTGAAGGAGCAGAATCCGGCGATAAAAATTGTTATGGCTGACCCCATCGGTTCCACTATGGGCGGCGGTGAACCCGGCTGCTATTCGATTGAGGGAATCGGCAACACGTTTATGCCTCGCACCATGAATATGTCGCTTGTGGATCAGGTTTATAAAATCAATGACGAAGAAGCTGTTGAGGAACTCCGTCTGCTTGCGGCACGCGAAGGTGTTCTGGCAGGCACGTCATCCGGGGCCGCTCTCTCTGCAGCCAGGAAAGCGGCGCGAAAAGCACCGAAAGGCAGCAACATTGCAGTAATCCTTCCGGACCGCGGCGACCGCTATTTCAGTAAGCATATTTATGAGTGAGTCAACAAGTAAGGTGAGAACGATGGCAAACAGTGAAAAAATTAAAATTGACCTGAGGAGCGTAAACGAAACGCTTCTGCTCCCACTGTGGGGACGTGCGGAAGAAGCCGGGATGAAGGACCCTGTTCTCCGAGACCGTACATCTGCGGCTCTTGTCAGCAGAATTGATTATGACTTTACAAGATTCCGCTCCCGAATCCGGCGTTTTCAGATTTTGACCCTCGCTATACGGGCGCGGGAATTTGATTCCATGATTCGGGACTTCATCCAGCAGCACCCACGCGCCGTAATTGTAAACATCGGCGCCGGCCTCGACACAACGTTCAGCCGAGTAAACAATGGGAAAATCAAATGGTATGACCTGGACGTTCCGCAGGTCATCCATCTGCGCGGCGAATTAATTCCGGAAAGCCGGGAAACAAACTGCATCCCCAAGTCTATGTTTGACGAAAGCTTTTTTAATGACATTGAAACCCCTCAGGATGGAATTCTGTTTCTTGTGGGAGGCGTACTGATGTACTTTGACGAAGAGCAGGTCCGCGGATTTTTTGCCATGGTTGCAAAGCGTTTTCCGGGCGCAGAAATTGTATTTGATACCATTGCGCCCTCTGGCATCTGGTTTGCAAGCCGCATGGTGCGAAAGTGTGGAATCCAGAAAGCAGAAATGAAATGGAGCATCCGGAACACTGGTGACCTTGAAAAATGGGGACTTCATCTGAAGCTGCGGGAGCGTTACCCGATTTTTTACAAAACGCGCATTTTTCCTTCCTGGGGGCCTGTTATCGGCCTGATGATGAGGCTGAACGACCTGTTCCGCCTCATTAATGTCAACCGAATTTCCGTCAGCCCTTCACTTGGGCCGGAAGCCAACTAAAAAAGTCCATTGAATATTTAAAACTGCCTTGACAAACGAAGCAAAGTGTAATAGTATAATGTACATCAAACTTATCGTACTACTATTCATTGTGAAAGAAGGAACTGGCCATGAAAACTCAGATTTGGAACAACAGCAAAATGGATTGCATGATGTGCTCGATGTGCATCATGTGCTGCGGCATGTCTAAAATGAAACATGGCCAGATTCCTTTTACTGTTGGATTAAATTCGGGCGTCTAAGACGCCGATTAAAACCGACAAAAAGCTGTCAGGCCAAAAGCCTGCCGGCTTTTTTTATACCCTTTTTCAAGAATCGAGGTTACAAACTCACACCTGTTTTAGCCGGGAACACAAATTTTATTTGAAAAGAGATGCTGAAAATGCCTTTTCTGGAATTACGAATGCCTCCGGCTACTCCTGAAAGCGCTGGCAGAAGAAAAGAAATACCGATATGCACTGATTTTAGACTTTTGGACTTTCTGAAACTGACAGAGCAGCTGAAAGCCGGAAAGAATCGGTTTGGCATAAGAAAGAGGGAAAGAAAAGAAATCTTTCGTTTGGAAAGCCTGTTTTATCAGTTGCTCCCCGAAAAACACAGTAATCTTATCGAAAAGGCGGCGGTAGAGTGATTAGTCTGAAAAACATCAATAAAACATTTCACACAAAAGACAAGGATGTAAAGGCACTGCAGAACATCAATCTGGAAATTGCCAAAGGCGACATTTTTGGGGTGATTGGATACAGCGGCGCCGGAAAAAGCACGCTGATACGCATTATTAATCTGCTGGAAAGGCCGGATTCGGGTTCGGTCACAGTAAACGGAGTTGACTTACTGAATATCTCCAACAAGCAGCTTCGGGAAACCCGCAGCAATATTGGCATGATATTCCAGCAGTTCAACCTGATGAACAGCATTGACGTTTATAAAAATATTGCCGCGCCGCTGAAAAACCGGAAGGTCCCCCAAAAACAAATCGACCAAAAAGTAGATGAACTGCTTTCCCTCGTAGGGCTTTCGGAGAAAAAGCACGCTTACCCAAACCAGCTGAGCGGCGGTCAGAAGCAGCGCGTGGCGATTGCAAGGGCGCTCAGCAGCAACCCGCAGATTCTTCTCTGCGACGAAGCGACATCGGCGCTTGACCCGAACACCACACAGTCCATTCTGCAGCTCCTGCGGAAAATTCATGATGAGTTTGGGATTACGATTGTGGTAATCACCCATCAGATGGAAGTCGTGCGAAGCATCTGCAACCGGGTTGCAATCATGGACGGCGGAAAAATCGTCGAGCAGGGCAGCATCGTTGACATCTTCACCAATCCGCAAAGCGCCGTTGGCAGGGAATTCATTTCACACACCATTGGAAGCGCATCCATTGAAGAGCATTTAAGTCCTTTCAAGGGCGCAATTTATAAACTCAGCTTTTTCGGTGAGGTAACATCCAAGCCGGTTTTATCTTACCTTTCCACCCACTACCATGTTACAGTCAATATCATTTTCGGCAACATTGAAAACCTGAGCGACACCGTCGTGGGCAGCCTGCTGGTAGAATTTCTCGGCAAAGAAGAAGACATTGACGCCGCAATTCAATATTACAAATCGCTGAATACGAAAGTCGAGGTGATACGGAATGCTCAGTAACCTGATTCCAAATGTAATTGAATATTTTCCGGATATGGTTCAGGCCTTTCAGGACACTCTTGTTATGGTATCCGTTTCCGCCCTGTTTTCCGCACTGCTGGGTATTCCGATTGGAGTAGCCCTTGCCGTCACATCGGAAGGCCATATTCTTGAGCACAAGAAATTTTACTCGGTCCTTTCAAAAATTGTCAACACACTTCGGTCGATTCCCTTTGTAATATTGATAGCTGCCATTCCCGATTTAACGCGGCTGATTGTTGGCACAACCATCGGCGTCAAAGGCGCCATTGTTCCGCTCATCATTGCCTGTGTGCCATACTTGGCCCGTCAGGTTGAAATTGCCCTTGTAAAAGTGAACAGCGGCGTAGTGGAAGCTTACCAGTCCATGGGCTTTTCGCCGATGCAGATTATCCGTAAAGTGATTCTTGTGGAAGGGCGCAAAGACGTTGTTCTTGCCGTTACTTTTTCCATCATCGGGCTGATTGGTTTTTCCGCCATTACGGGCACGGTTGGCGGCGGCGGCCTTGGGGACTTCGCCATCCGTTACGGCTACCAATACTTTAAGTCGGACATCATGGTTGTTACAATCATTGTAATTGTCGCCATCGTTTACCTGATTCAGGGTATCGGAGATTTTATTTATCGTAAGCTCAGCCATTAATTAATCCATAAATTCAGAAGGAGAGAACTATTATGAAAAAACTGTTGTCAATTTTACTTGCCGGCATTCTGGCCTTAAGCGCCACTGCCTGCTCTTCCTCAGGCTCATCCTCGGCTTCGTCTTCGCCGGCGGCACAGAACAGCTCGGCATCTTCTGCGGGCGGGGATTTTTCACAGCCCGTCACACTGAAAGTCGGTGTCAACGGGACGGATTTCAGGCTCTGGGACAGCTTGAATGAGCGGCTGAAGCCGTATCATATCACGCTGAAACCGGTCAGTTTCGCGGACTATATTAAACCGAACCAGGCGCTTGCGGATAAGGAAATCGACCTGAACGCATTTCAGACAGAAATCTATTTTAAGACTTTTATTAAGCAGCGTAATCTAAATCTGGTTTCTCTTGGCTACACCTTCATTGCCCCTATGGGCATCTATTCGCAGAAAATCAAAGACATTTCCAAAACGCCAAGCAACGCAAAGGTAGCTATCCCGAACGACGCAACAAACGGCGGCAGGGCGCTGGTTCTTCTGGAAACTGCCGGCCTGATAAAACTTGACGGCAGAGATAAGGTAACCCCAACGACGAAAAACATTGCCTCCAACCCGAAAAATCTGCAGTTTGTTCCTATGGCATCCGTGCAGATTCCCCGTTCCCTTGGTGATGTGGATATTGCCTGCATCAATACCGGCGCCGCAGCGGACGCGGGCCTAAGCCCGGCAAAGGATGCCATCCTGCGCGAAAGTTCCAAAGGCGATTCCGCCAAAAATTATTTTAATATCATTGCAGTCCGCCCGGAGGATAAAGATAAACCGGTTTTCAAAAAGATTTTGGAAGTCTACCAGACCGATGAAACCAAAAAGGTAATTAATGAGATTTATAAGGGTGCTGCCGTCCCAGTTTGGTAAGCAGAAAACCCGTCAGCAAACGGCCGGGAATATGCTGAGTTTTCCCGGCTGCTTTTTATAAAAAGCAGGAGGAAAGCTATAATGTCTGAAATTACAAAAGAAATCTTGCAGTATATTGATGAAAACCAGCAGACCTATCGAGACGCGGCAAAGCAGATTCATGCGCATCCGGAAGTTTCCAACCATGAATTTTTTGCGTGCAAGCTGCTGGCTGAAATTTTAAGAAACCATGGGTTCCAGATAGAAGAAAACGCCGCAGGGCACAGGACGGGCTTTTCGGCTTCTTTTTCATCCGGAAAGCCGGGGCCGGTGATTGTCTTCCTGGCAGAATACGATGCCCTGCCGAATCTGGGGCATGGCTGCGGCCATAACCTGATTGGCACCATCGCGGCATTTTCCGCTGTGGCGGTATCGCGTCACTTGGATGAGCTTGGCGGCGAAGTACGCGTTTATGGAACTCCAGGCGAAGAAGGCGGTGAACAAGGCAGCGCAAAAGAAAGTTTTGTGCGCGAAGGATACTTTAAAGATGTCGACGTTGCACTCGAGGTACACCCTGCCGTTGCCAACACGCTGACTCCCCGTACGCTGGCGCTCGACCCGATTGACATTGAGTTCTGGGGAAAGGCCGCCCACGCCAGCACGGCCCCCGAACAGGGCATCAATGCACTCGACGCATTAATTCTGACCTATAACGGCATCAATGCTCTCAGGCAGCATCTGCCGAAAGACGTTCAGATTCATGGAATCATCATGGACGGTGGGAGCGCGCCGAACATTGTTCCCGATTACAGCCGTGGGCGTTTCTTTATCCGGGCTGAGACGCGCGGGCAGGTAAATCTTGTGAACCAGAAGGTGCAGAACATCGCCGCGGGCGCTGCCTTAATGACCGGAGCAAAATGGAAAGTTTCGTTTTTCCAAAATAAAATTGACGACATGATTCCGAACAAAAAACTGGATGCCGTTTACCGAAAACACGCCGAGGAACTTGGCGAAACTCTTTCTGAAGTCAAGCAGTTCCCGACGACCGATGCAGGAAACGTTTCCCACTCCGTGCCGACCCTGCACGCGGCGCTGAAAACCCTGGAAGAGTACGCTCCGCCGCATTCCATTGCTTTTCGCGACGGCTGCGTCAAAAGTTATGCTCTGGATTCCATTGCGCGCGGTTCGAAGCTTCTGGCTCTTACGGCGTTTGATTTGCTGCAGCATCCTTCTCTGACGAAAGAAATCAAGGACTATCATGCAGAACTGCTGAAAAACCAAAAATCTGCTGCAAAATAAAGACTTACAAAAGATTAATAAAGCCGTGGCAAATTCGAAATGTTGGAATATTGTTCTCCATTGGGCAAGGGCGTTACAAATTCACGATACCATTTACATCAATCGAGCAAAATAAGATTGTACCTTGCGGCATAATTTTATTGCATTGTAAATAGAATGATAATCGAGGATAATGGTTGATTCCGTCTATGCGATAATGTGCCATTGTAAAAAATCAAAGCGGTGCGTCCATCAAGATACTATACTTTCTGCTAAGTAGTATAGACCATTCGTACATTTTTGAGAGGTGTGGGAAATTATGATTAATATGGCTAGCATCGGAAAATCGGTTAACATCCCTATTGAATTGTATGAGTCCACACTTGGGAAGTACTTTATCGGTTACGCAGATGAACTAAGCATCAAGGACGGCACAAGCGCATGGGCAATGCTGTGCAATCCCCGGAGATCCGGCGTGAATCTGCACGTCAACGTTTGGACTGTAACAGATATATCAGACAGTCCTTTCCGCGCCCAATTCTGGTTTAATTCGTGCCCGCCAGGAACCGCTTCGGAGTCTTCCCTCGTTACTCCGTCCAATATGGCGCTTTGCCCAACTCCTCGGCCGCAGGTACATCTTTTAAAAGCCTCTAATGTATATGGGGAACCTACCGACGGAGTGAAAGCGTTTGTTCGCAGAGGTGAGCCTGGAACGACTGTCGTGGAAGTGGAAAACGGAAAACTGATTTTTCCACCAGGAGGTTCTTTCTTAGTATTTGTCACTCTGGAAAATTCTTCGGATGCCTCCGGAGCCGCTCGGATAGCATTTGGGTGGTGGGAGGAAAGGATTCGATAAAATCTACATAATCTGAGACACTTCCATTCAGCCGGAAGCAGCTAAAAAAGGATTCAAGCCATCACGGTTTGAATCCTTTTTATTGCTTGTTCTCCGTAAAATGATTGCAGCATTAAAAATAAGACTTGCGGGAAATCATATTTTCGTTTCATCCAGTTCTGCACTGAGGCTTTTATTTAGGAAGGTGGCTGCCATTGCGCAAGCTGCCGTACGCGTTTCTTCTTTCGTAAATCCGAGGTCCATTCGGGGTATTCGTTCCATCAAAAGGCAAACCTTGCAGTCAAAATCACGGGCAAGCAGGAAGCCTTTATCGGTCAAATAAATTTTTCCGTACAGTTTTTTTACAACCAACTTTTTCCTCATAAGGATGTTAATCATTCTGGTTACGGAAGGCTTGGATACCCGCATTCTGTTCGCGACACTCGCGGAACAAACATCCGGCACCTTCTGTGAAATCTCATAAATTGCATATAGATACCGTAAATGAGTGCTGGAAATTTCCATTCTCTGATTCTCCTAATAGAGAGGCACAGACAGCCGAATGCCTGTGCCTGTTTTTTGCTACTTCGAGTGGTAATCCCCACAATAAGGACAGCCACCACAGCTGCCGGAACCTCCACGACAGTTTTTTTCATCGCTGCAAGCGGCACATGAACCGTTTTTTACAAGATAGCGAACCGCCAGCACAAGCAATACCAAAATTGCGGCAGCCACAAAAACCGTAGCGGCATTCATAGGAAAGGCCTCCTTTTATCTTTCTATTAAGCGCGAGCACGCGCTTCCAGATATTCTCTACTGTCCTTACGGGCTGGACGGGCAATCAGATAAATAATCGCCAGAACAACCAGAACGGCAATCCCCTGACCGATGCCGAACGGAGCGCCGAAGAACAGGCTTCCGAGCTGGAAACTGATAAAGGCAAGAGCATATCCGACAAAGACCTGATAGCCGATGGCAATCCAGCCCCATTTCTTGCTTCCCATTTCGCGCATGGTCGTCGTCATCGCAACGATGCACGGCGGGTCGAAAATGTTGAAAATCATGAAGGAGAACGCGCTCATCGCGGTAAACATGGTGGCAATCCCCTTTGCGACCAATGCGTCGTTATCCGGGTCGGAAACCCCATTCAGGACGGCAAGGGTGCTAATTGCCTGCTCCTTGGCCATTTCCGCGCTGATCGTCGCAACCGCGCCCTTCCAGGTGCCGAAGCCGAGCGGCGCAAAGAACCACGCAATCGCGTTGCCGATGTTAGCCAGCATGCTCTTTTCAATGTCAACCATCTGCATATTCCATGTGAAATTCGAGAGGAACCAGATCACGACGCACGCGGTAAAGATGATCGTTCCGGCCTTGATGATGAAGGCGCGGGAACGTTCCCACATATGGACAAGCACGCCTTTCAGCGACGGAATATGATACGCGGGAAGCTCCATGACAAACGGAGCCGGGTCGCCGCCGAAATACTTCGTCTTTTTCAGCGCAATGCCCGACAGCACAATGATTGCGAATCCGACAAAGTACATGATCGGAGCAATGTAAAATGCACTGGGGAAAAAAACTGAAGTGATCATTGAGATGATTACAATCTTTGCGGTGCATGGCATAAATGTACTCAGCATAATGGTCATGCGGCGGTCTTTTTCATTTTCAATTGTCCGGGCGGCCATAACGGCCGGCACACCGCAGCCGGTTCCAATCAGCATCGGAATAAATGATTTTCCCGAAAGCCCGAACCGGCGGAAAATCCGGTCCATGATGAACGCGACACGCGCCATGTACCCCGAATCCTCCAGAACAGAAAGGAAGAAGAAAATCAGCAGCATCTGCGGAACAAAGCCGAGCACGGTGCCGACGCCGTTGATAATACCGTTCACGACCAGACCCTGCAGCCAGTCCGGTGAACCGATCGTCTTCAGCCCAGCCGTCGCCCCGTTCGTTACCCAGTCTCCGAAAAACACATCGGTAACCCAGTCGTTGCCGACTTTTCCGAGCACCACGGCTATGTAATACATCAGCGTAATCGCCGCGGCAAAAATAGGGAGCGCCGCCCACCGGTTCGTCACAACCCGGCCAATTTTGTCGGAAGTGGAAAATGCTCTCGGCTTTTTGTGCAGGCAATTCGACGTCAGTTTGGAGATATACTCATACCGCTCATTGGTAATGATCGTCTCGCTGTCGTCGTCCAGTTCCTTTTCCGCCGCAGTCACGATCTTTTCCATCTGCTCACGTTTCTCTTTTGCTGGGGAAAGCTCCGCAAGTACCTTTTCGTCGCGCTCGAAAAGCTTGACCAGGAACCATCTTTCCCGCGAAACTTCCAGTGTTCCCTGAAAAATATCAGAGATTGTTTTCAGCGCGTCTTCTACTTTAGGGCTGAATTCATAGGGAAGCTGAAACGCCTTTTTCTGCTGTGCAAGGCGGATTGCCGCTTCGGCCGCCTGCATTAAGCCTGTGCCTTTTAAGGCAGATGTTTCGATGACTTCACACCCCAGGGCAGCGCCGAGTTTCTGCGTGTCGATCCGGTCTGTAGACTTTTTGACGATGTCCATCATGTTCAGCGCGATGACGACGGGAATCCCGAGTTCGACGATCTGCGTTGTGAGGTACAGATTCCGTTCCAGATTCGTCGCGTCCACCAGATTGATGATGACGTCCGGCTTTTCGTTCAACAGATAATTTCGGCTGACGACTTCCTCCAGTGTGTAAGGGGAAAGTGAATAAATACCCGGAAGATCCGTAATAACCACATCTTTATGGCCTTTCAGTTTTCCTTCTTTTTTTTCAACCGTAACGCCCGGCCAGTTGCCCACATACTGGCTGCTTCCCGTCAGGCTGTTGAACATGGTCGTTTTACCGCAGTTTGGATTTCCGGCGAGTGCAATTTTTATTCCCATTGGTGAAAACCCTCCTTTAATTGATTAGCTGTGACTAACTTTTGCACACAAAAAACTCAGCCTACTTCAATATGCTCCGCTTCGTTTTTGCGGATAGAAAGTTCATATCCGCGGACGTTAATTTCCATCGGGTCGCCCAGCGGCGCCACTTTGCGAACTGTAATGGCTGTGCCTTTGGTGATGCCCATATCCATGATGCGGCGGCGCAGAGGCCCGGTCGCGGTAAGGGTTTTAACAGCAACGGTTTCTCCCGGCTTTGTTTCCTTCAATGTTTTCATTTTACTTTCGCTCTCCTCATTCAAATCATGATTCGGTTCGCCATGCTCTTGTCCAGTGCGATGCGGCTTTCTTTTACCTGCAGAATCAGGTTCCCGGCAATTTCGCTGACTACCGTTACCGGGCTGCATTCCACAAAACCCATGGAGGCGAGATGCTGCCTGGTTTCATCTTTTCCGTTAATCTTCCGAATGGTTACCGTGTCCCCGGTTCTCGCCATGGTCAAAGGCATCATAAGAATTCCCCTTTCTCGTTGTTAGCTTACGCTAACTGATTTCCTTTTTATAAGGGTTAGATTACGCTAACCCTTAACGTTCTTTAGTTTAACACCGCTAACCGAATCTGTCAAGCCTTTTGAACCGAACAATTTTCCATCCGGCTCAGCCAATCCAGTATTACTTCCGCGGCCAGCCCAAAATTCCCCAGTTGGCAGTGATTTTCCGCGTGTTCTTTGGCAGTAAATATGCGGGCCGTCAGCGAGTGCGTATTTGTAAGCGTGGAAATTTGCTGCAGCAGCTGCTCGAATGGCACATAATGGTCCTTTTGCCCTGCAAGAAGAAGCACATCCTGGGTAACAAGAGGAGAAATCTCGGTCGTGCTATATGCTGTGGCTTTCTGCAGAAAATCGAAGGGCGAAGCAGCTCCCATAACCCGCATTCCCTGTTTAACCCCCCATTCCAGCATAAGGCTTTTTTTCATCATAAGCGAAACGGCAGTATTAATTCTAAAACGTCTGCCATGCGTCACAGCGTGCCGCACTTTTTCACGGATGGTGCGATTGCCAACCTGATTCAGCAGCACTTCAAAGAAATCCGACAGGACATCGAAAGTGACCACACGTTTGACCCTTTTCTCATAGGCTGCTGCTCTTAAAGCCAGGCAGCCGCCAAGGGACATTCCAATTAGAGTAGCATCGTTAAGATGAAAGTAATCCAAAACAGTGCAAACCGGTTTTTCCCATTCCGGAATCATCGGCATGTCAAGCTCTTCCAGCACCATGCCCTGCCCCGGGCCGTCAAATGCAATTACGTCGTAATCAGCATCACGAAAAACCAGCAGCATCCGCATAAACTCTTCAAGATAGCCGTCAAACCCATTGCATACTACAATGCAGCCCTTAGGGTGCTGAGGCGTAAGGCGATAAGCAGAAAGATACTTACCGGCATACGGAATCCGGTAATGCTGCTCCTTTGAAACGCCGTAAAACGCATTGCTCAGCTGTATAAATTTTCTGTGCAGTTCCTTTTTTTGCTCATTCCCCTGCTGCATATAAAATTCTGCTCCGCGAAAATAGAGCGCGGCTTTCAGTTTTTCGTCCCGGTTCAAAGCCCGGTTTCCAAGTTCTGTAAAGGATGCAATTAAATCCTCATAGGAATGGATAGACGGGCTTGCAGCCTGCATTTCTTTCAGCATTGTTTCATCGTTTGAGCACTCATAAAACCGGTTCATCTGAAAATTAACACTGGTATCGGGGTGAATCTGATACATCCCAACCGGAAAGTCTTTTGGCGTCCATTTACGGTCCATTCTAGAAGCCTCCTTTGATTCTGTATCTAAAAGTATAGACACAGAAAAGCAAGGCGGCAATCATTGATTTTTTTGCAGGTGTAGTTTATGCGATAGAACGGCGGAAACTGTTCATTGAATGCGCTATAATGGACAGGGGGGATAAAAATGTCCAGTGAACAGGATTTGCGCGTCCAGAAAACTTTAGCTCTTATCAAACGTTCCTTCATAAAATTAATTGACGAAAAGGGATTCCGCAGCATTACGGTAAATGATATTTCGGATGAAGCCATGATTAGCCGCTCCACATTTTATCTGCATTTCACTGATAAATATGATTTGCTGAACGAAATTACGGAGGAGGCCATCGGCTCCATCCTGAACCTTATAAAGCCCAACACACATATCACCCATGGCAGCCTTAATTATAATGGCTTTTGCGAAAATTTAAGCGAAATTTTCCACACGATGGAAAAAGATGCTTTGTTTTATAAAATAATGCTGAATGATACCGAGCATTTAGGGCTTTGCAGAAAGTGCGAAACCAGCCTGAAAAACAAGCTGGAAGAAAGCTTTACAGGTGAAACCAAGATTCCAAGGGATTTGTTTTTTGAGCTAATCGTTTCCTTCTACATTTCAACGGCAAGATGGTGGTTAAACCACGACGTGAAATATTCCCCGTCGTTTTTGGCAAAGGAAATGGTCAAATTTCTTACCGCAGTGCCATGCACTGTGGTTGGAGTGAATACAGAGCAGTCAGGCTCTTAAATATGCAATACTATAATTGATTTAGAGTTCCATCTTGGCTCAAATTAGCAGAATGACATAATGGAATTCATTTCCGGCCCAAATAAGACGATAAATGAATTGCAGCAAGGCGGTTTGGGAATTACTAAGATGTTAGAAGCAATACAATTTTTTCAGAAGGCGGGTATTCCGTTTGAAAACACATGAGTTAAAAAATATTGAATTTGAGGGTGCGCTGGAGTTACCCGCACTGGTCAGCTACCAGCCGGGGCAGGTTGTAAGCCGGACTCTTGCACAAAACAATGCCGTGAGCATCACCCTGTTTGCTTTTGATGAAAAGGAAGAAATCAGTTCCCACTCTTCCAGCGGAGATGCCATGTTAACTGTTCTTGAGGGAACTGCGCAGATTACGATTGGAAATCAGGGATTCTCACTCATTAAGGGGAAAACCATTGTGATGCCGGCAGGAATTCCCCATGCTGTGGCAGCAGATGGCAAATTCAAAATGCTGCTTACGGTTGTATTTCCCCTGGAATAAGCATACTCTCTGAATTTTGAAAGGATGGGGTTTATGAAAGCAAAACTAGATCGGAGCGGCTGCATTTCCTGCGGGCTCTGTGCGGAAACATGCCCTGAAGTTTTTCGGATTGCCGAGGACGGTGTAGCGGAGGCTTACCAGGAAAATGTTCCAGCAGAAGTGGAAGACAAAGCTGTGGAAGCACAGGATGGATGCCCCGTTTCGGTTATTACGGTCAAATAGCTACTCTTTCACTCTGTTCACTGCAAAAGGGAGCCGGTGCGGCAATGCCGCACCAGCTCTGCTTTTTATTCATTCAAAAGTTGATTTAATCTGTTCAGCACCTCATTTACATCAATTCCGTGAACCGCGCACGCGTCTTTCAGTGATTCCATCTGAGAGGCAGGGCAGCCAAGGCAATGCATCCCACAGCCCATTAAAAATTGCTCCGCTTTCGGGTTCAGGCCAAGAATATCACCAATCAGCGTGTCGCCCGTTACCTTCTCTTCCGGTCCCTTTTTCTGTGGGCCAAAGAAGGTTTGCATATCATCGTCCACAGTCGAGATTCCTGCGATGCCGAAGTTTTCCACCAAAACTTTCGCAACATTGGGAGAAAGGAATGCGGGCAGTGTGGGGCCAAGATGAATATTCTTGACTCCGAGGGACAAAAGTGCCAGCAGCACAATAACCGCTTTCTGTTCATACCACGCAATGTTATAAACGATTGGCAGACTGTTAATGTCGTCAAGCCCAAACACTTCCTTGAGCTTGAGCGCAATCACTGCCAAGGAATAACTGTCATTACACTGGCCAGCATCAAGCACACGGGGAATTCCATTAATGGTGCCTAGATTCAGTTTATTGTACTTGTACTTGGCACAGCCCGCCGTAAGGATAACCGCATTTTTCGGGAGTGCTTTTGCAAAATCCGTATAATAATTTCTGGACTTTGCCCGCCCATCACAACCAGCCATAACAACGAATTTCTTGATAGCGCCGGATTTTACCGCCTCCGCAATCTGATCCGCAAGCGCAAAGACCTGGTCGTGCGCAAAGCCGCCGACAATTTCGCCGGTTTCCAATTCTGTTGGCGGAGCGCAGCGCTTGGCATGGGCAATCAGCACAGAAAAGTCTTTCTCCCCGTTATCATCTGCAGAAATGTGGGTGCATCCGGGGTAGCTCACAGCACCTGTTGTATAGACCCTGTCTTTGTAACTGTCTTTCGGCGGAACAAGGCAGTTGGTCGTCATGAGGATTGGGCCGTTAAAGGCTTCAAATTCTTCCTTCTGTTTCCACCATGCATTGCCGTAATTGCCGACTAAATTAGTGTATTTCTTGAATGCGGGGTAATAATGCGCAGGAAGCATTTCGGAGTGGGTGTAAACATCGACGCCAGTGCCTTCCGTCTGCTTCAGAAGCATTTCAAGGTCGCGCAGGTCATGGCCTGAAATCAGGATGCCTGGCTTCTTGCCGACGCCGAGGTTGACCTTTGTAATTTCCGGCTTCCCATAAGCTGAGGTATTCGCATCATCCAGCAAAGCAAGCGCATCAACACCGTATTTTCCGGTTTCCAGCGTAAGTGCCACAAGTTCATTGACGCCAAGCGAGTTGTCCATCGTCTTGGCAAGCGCGCTCTGAAGAAAAGCATCCACTGCTTCATTTTCCTTGCCCAGTGCGTTCGCGTGCTTTAAATAAGCCGCCATACCCTTAAGGCCGTAGGTAATCAATTCACGCAAACTGCGAATATCCTCATTTTCCGCAGTGAGAACGCCAACAGAAGTAGCTTTTGCCGCAAACTCATCCTTTTCCGCATTCCACAATGCTGCTTCCGAAAGATTCTCGTGGTTCTCCAGCTTACCTAACAGTTTCATCTTACAGTTAAGAGTCGTCTGAATGCGGTCAGTGATAAAATCCGGGTCAAAGTTCGCGTTGGTGATGGTGGCGAAAAGATTTTCCGTAACTCGGTGATTGGCGCCGCAGCAAACAGTTTTCCCCTCCGCACGCAGGCGTGTGGTCACTTCAGAAAGGCCCTTTGTCACATAAATAAGCAGATCCTGCAAATTTGCCGTTTCAGGCGTCTTTCCGCAGACACCGGCCTGTGTACAGCCGGTACATCCCGCTGTTTCCTGACATTGATAGCAAAACATTTTGTTTTCCATTTGGTGTTCCTCCTGTTTTTTATTCAAAAAATATGGTTTGATTCTTTGATAAAGGCTCATCAACTTTCTGCCTTTGATTGTACTGGACTTTTTTGAAAAGTTATGTTGCAGATGCAACACTTTTGCAAATTTTTAAAAAAGAACGGTTTCTGCCCAACGGCAGGAATCGTCCAGCACAATCTCTCTATTTTAAGAATCTTTTAAAACAAACCTGTTTTTGCTGTAATCCAGCAATCCTTCAGCTTTCATGTGGGAAAGCTCCCTTGTTAGAGCACTGCGGTCTACACATAAGTATTCGGCAAGCTCAAGCCGCCCCAGCGTGGAAAGAAAGGCCTTGCTCCCGTGGAGCTGAGCCTGCTGGGAAAGCCAGGTCAGAATTCGTTCCCGTATCGTCTTTTTCGACAGTATTTCCATCTTGTCCATTAATTTTACATTTTTCTGTGCAATTAAAGTGACCATATTTTCTATGAGTTTATGATGATAAACACACGATTTACTGCAGGAGCAAAGCACGCGGTGAAAGGAAAGGCACAGTATTTTACAGTCAGTGGCTGCCTGAAAAGAAACGGAACTGCTGCTGTATTCCCCACACACGAAACTTTCTCCAAAGACCTCCCCTGCCGTCATCGTGGCTAGAATTGTCTTTTCACCCCATACGTCTTCCTTCACCATATGGACGGTTCCCTCAATTACTACACCAATTTGCTTAATCTCTGAGCCCTCTATAAAAATGAATTCCGATTTCTGAAAAGTTCTGGTTACTGCCCCCAGGCAGTTCAGCATGGCGGCCAATTCGGTTTCCTGAATATTTTCAAACAAGCGTGAGTCCTTGATTTTTACAATTTCGTTTGGCATATGCTTTCACCTCGTTTACGATGATAGCATATGCAAATTTTTGCTGCAACTGCAGCACGGAAAACATTTTGGAAAACTACGTCTCTGGATAGGAAAACCACTAAAAACAGAAAGCCCATTGGGAATGCCGTCCCAATGGGTTACTTGCTTTCGGGAACTTTACTCGTTTAAGGTTTTCGCATACTGGCCGATTTTCTTGTCCATGTTGGTTATGTGAGAAGTCAACCAACCTATTACAAGCTGATTCGCGTTAATGATGACTACAATATTGCTGCCGGATTCTGAATATTCTTTTTTCAACTGGGCCAGTTTTTCAATAAAGGCCGTATGAGCCTGCTTCTGCGCATTATATTCGGGGTAATTGATTTTCAGCATATACAGCTCTTCGTCATGAAAATGCTTCTTTGTGTATTCATCAAGAAAATCAAGCAATTTCCCAACATATGCCCCTGCCTGATGCTTTTGCCCTGCGTCAAAAAGATCGTTTGCTTTTTTGAACCAAGTTTTATGCTGCTCATCAATCATATCTACGCCAACTGACAAATCCGGTGTCCATTCCATAATACATACCTCTTATCTTTCCATATTTTATTTGGGACTGATTCTTTAGAAATCCATTTTGCACGCCCTCGAAAGCAAGCCAAGCTAGTCACTGAGAAGAGTTCAAACAATTCCCGAAAGGGAAGTTTCGTCATCCGGTTCACCCGCCCCAAGAGCATAAAGATGGCCGTAAACAGGACCTGCATATTTCTCCACTGCATTTTCCTCCCAACTGCAAATGTGAGTTGCTTTGCCAAAATTAATAACAATAACTGTTATTAATTTATGATTCTATAGTATCACAGCTAGATGACTCTGTCAACTATTTTTTTACATTGAAATCATAGCCTTTAAAATTAATAATTTGATTAATAAAAGGATAAAATCAAAGAAAGGCTTCCAGCCGCAGTAACATAAAGCGACAGCTGGAAGCCCTTTCAACGATATTTTCAATTCTATCTAGTCATTATTTGTCTGCATGGTGGCCTTCGCAGGTACTTTCAAATTTGTGCTCATGGCATACGCTTCCAACGGATTTCAGACTGCCTTGCAGATACCTGTCAACAGTCTCGCCTGCATCGCCGGCCGCACCGGAAATGACCTCAATCTTTTTCTCGTTGAAAATGTCGATAGCGCCGCCGCCGATTCCTCCGGCTATGACCGTATTCACTCCAAGATTATTCAGAAAATTCGGCAGAAACCCCGGCTTGTGGCCTGGGTTTGGGTAGAACTGGGAACTGGTAACTTTCCCATTTTCAGCTGTAAAAAGCTGAAAGCCCTCACAATGACCAAAGTGCTCTGAAACATTTTTACCGTCACATGCAACTGCAATTGTCATACTCAATTTCCTTTCTGATTTTCCTCTTCAAAAAATTCGTCCAAAATTTTGGCCGCCATTCCAACGAGCTCCGCACAGGGGCGTTTTTTGTAATAGTTTTCTGTTCTTGCTTCCGGGGTGGGGCTGTCATGCTTTTGGCCAAACCCTAAAAGCTCCCTGCAAACGATAGAGCCATTTTCCTGCTCAAATCTTTTTGCCAGTTTTTGAACCTTTTGGTAGTGCTGTGTTTTTAAAGAACCGTCTTTTGGGTCGGTATAACCTTCTTTCAGGCCCAATACCAGAAACATTCCTGACACGGCTCCGCAGACTTCACGCAGCCTACCCATACCGCCACCAAAAGACGATGACAGTTTCAGTGCTGTTTCCTCGTCCATTCCCAGTTCTTTGCTGAAAGCCGCAAAAACGGACTGGGAACAGTTATATCCCTGCTTGAACAGTGCTACCGCGCGTTCCTCATGAGTCATTCCTTTCCTCCCTTTCCAATGTGAATTTGAAGTTTCACAAAAGCTTGATTTTAGAGAAGTCAATATCACCGTTTTCTTTCAGCAGCGACTTATCGCAGTGCACCACCTCGACTTTTCCAATGAACATTTCGTGGGAACCTGTCATAATGGAATCGACAACGGAACATTCCATGTTAACTGGGCAATCGGCCAGAACCGGGGCATTAATTTTTTCCCCTTCCGCAACAGCTGCACCGCATTTTGTCAGTTTGTCCTCGTCCCGCCCGCTGTGGCTGCCGAGGTAATCAAACATCTCTTTCTGCTCCGCCCCGACAAGGTTGACAACAAAGCACTTTGTTTCCTTTATCATGTGGTAAGAATACCGGGATGGGACAATCCCAATCATCACCATAGGCGGAGCATAACTGCAGTTGCCGCAGTAGGCCACGGCAAGCGCATTGTTTTTTCCGTCCGCTCCCCGGCATGACACCAGAATCTTCGGTGCTGGCTGAAGGCAGGACTTCATGTTCGCATTTGCTTTTTCCATTGAATAAGTCTCCTTTTTATCATTTTAGCCAACTTTGAATATTTTACTATTCAGCCAGGCAAACCGGCCTGAGGCTTCACAATTCAAGAGAATCTCCCGCTTTCAGAAGCAGGCACCGATCCCCGAACTGCTTTTTCATTTCGAAAGCCGCGGTTAAGCCTGTGCAGTGCAGGGGAATGATTTTTTGTATCTTCAGGTCATTCAAAAACTGGAAGGTTTTTTGCAGGCGCTCTGGACCAACATTTTCTAAATGCATTCCGCCAATCACCGCACGGATACTCTTTCCCGGAAAAAGAGTGGTAACATATCGCAGACAATTTGCGACACCAGGGTGACTGCATCCAAGGAAAACAGACAGGCCACCGTCGTCAATTACAAGTATCTGCTCGTCGCAAAACAAATCTTTTTGTTTGGGGCCGCCGTTTTCACTGAAGCAAAACCCTTTCGGCTCCTGTTCAAAATCCACAGTATAGGGTATCTCGGAACACAAGGCAGCATCCGGCATGATAAGAGTTTGGCCTTCTACGGGTACAATGCGGTCACGAATCATTTTGTAGTCGTCCAATTTCCATGGGATTCCAATTCTTCGGTAGCCTTTTAAACTGGAGCTTGCGGCATATTTCTGCTTAAAAGCGGAAGGATGCACGTAAATATTGGGGAATCTGGCAGCCGGGAAATACGGTAAGCCACCACAGTGGTCATAATGGCCATGGCTCAAAACAATTGCATCCGTTTTTCTTAAATTCAGCCTCATATGCGCAGCATTTTTACAGTACACATCAGACTGACCCGTATCAAAAAGGATATTGCTGCCCTGATGTTCAATCAGAATTGACAACCCGTGTTCCGCCAGAAGACCTCGTTTCCGAACAATGTTGTCCGTCAGAATATGGATTCTCATCAAAAGTCCCCTTTGGATTACTTCAGTTATGGCCTAATGCTCAAAACATATTTTAGCTCAGTTATGAGCATATGTCAATATTGGAAGCAACAAAAAAGGAACGTGCTTTACGTTCCCTGAAGCATTAGTCACTGCTGCCAAACCTGCAGCAGTTCCGCCTGCAGAATTTCCCCTTGCAGTCCCGGCGGCAGACGATTCTTTTTGAGCCACAGCCCGGGCAGGCATAATCGCCGCTTTTAATAGCTTTCATGTTTTCAAAACTTTCCGACCATTCTTTTCCACAGTCCAGGCATTTTACCGGGCAAATGTTTCTGGTAAAGTTTCCGCCTTCAATGTGTATTGTTTTTCCGTTAATCAGGCTGTCCGCAATTTTCTCCCGGCCTGAAATAAGAATTCTCTGAAACGTTGGGCGCGAAACTTCCATTTTTTCTGCGCACTCTTCCTGCTCCAGGCCTTCCAGGTCTTTTAGGCGGATTGCCTCCAGCTCTTCCAGTTTTAAAATATTCTCCGGCACTTCCTGCAATTCCGTTTCAGAGGGCACGAAGAACTGAACAGCAGGAACATTTTCAATTTTTCTCCACTTTGTAGGTCTGGCCAAATTTATCAGCTCCATTTTACAGGCCAAATTGATAACCCAAGTTTACTATCGTTAAAATACAAAGTCAATGAATGGCACATAAAACATCGCTGTTTACAGTGTTAAAAAGCCATCACCTGGTGTTTGCAGATAATCCGGATTTTTATATTTTTGAAATTGTGAAAGTTTTGATTATTTGCGGTGTAGCTGCCGGTACGAAGAGCTGTACTCCAAAAAGCGCGGGGATTATTCAAGCTCACTGGGCAAGACGGTTTCGGAAGTCTTTGGCTCCGTTGGGGAACTGATTCAGTCAAAATTTGAAGGGACGGAAAGCATCCGGGACCTGAAACAGGGCGAAGGCCGGGTAATCAATTTTGAGGGGCAGAAAGCCGGTATTTACCGGGGCGCCGACGACTATGTTACAGTACTCGACATCTCCTGCACACACATGACTACAGAGCTGAACTTTAATAATGCGGAAAAAACCTGGGACTGCCCTGCGCATGGAGGAAGATTTGCCGCCTCAGACGGAAAACTTCTGGAAGGGCCGCCAAAAGACCCGCTGAAAATTTTGTACCAGGGAAAGTTCTCGGATTTAGAAACAGATGACGAAAGGTGAAATTCAAAGTGTTCTCGGCCGCAAGGATGCGCAGGAGTTTTGCAAATGGTATGGGATTACCGCCGCAGGAAATTTCGAGGGAAAAAGCATTCCAAACCTGATTGCAAACAACAGATATGAAGAAAGGAATCAGCAGGAATTGGCGGAAGCTGCTCCCTTTACAAAAGATTATCCGGTTCCTTCCGAAGGGACCGTTTACTATTTGTGCAAAAACGGTCACTAATTTACAGGATTTCCTGCGCCTGCTGAATGAAGAGAAAGCATGAAAGCTTCCACGCTTTGCCATACAGCTTACAAACGCTATTAACGACGGATTAACTCAACCGCATTGTGAAGATTCGTAATTTCAACGGTCTGCGGTTTTCCGGCGTACTCTCCGTCTATGGTCCAATCCGTGGGAGTTTCAAAGCTGAGAACAATATCATCCGTGCTGAAAAATTCAATATTTTCATTATTAAAATGATGGTGGTGCAGGTCATGCACCACATTCTGAAATTCAATCACGTTTTTCGGGTCACGAATCAGCAGCACTTCAAATTTTCCATCGTTCAGGCTAATATCGGCAGGCTTCAGGTGCAGTACGCCTCCGATAGAAATTGAGTTCGATACACTGCCAAAAATATAGCTGCCGCTCTCTTCGTGGCCGTTGCATCTGATTTTGATAGTATAAGGCTGTATCTCATTTACGCTTTTGATGCCTCCCAAGACATATGCCAAATGGCCAAAACGGTTTTTGAGCCACTGCGGAGTTGCATAGGACACCTTCGTAAAAGCGCCGAATGAAGCAATGTAAGTAAAGCACTGTGAATGATTAAAAACTCCAACGTCCTGCTGGGTCGGAACGCCATTTACAACAATTTTGGCGGCTTTCTGAAGATTGGAAGGAATCTGCAGCGTTTTCGCCATATCATTTGTTGTGCCAGCCGGCAAATAGCCGATTGGCTTTTTTTCATCCAGCCGCATAATTCCGTTTATTACTTCATTCAGCGTTCCGTCCCCGCCGCAGCAAACAATAATATCAGCGTCTGAAGAATATTTTTTTACAAATTCTTCGGCATCGCCTTTTTTGGTCGTTGAAAGCACAGTTACGCCAAAATTTTGGTTTCGAAACCAATCGGCAATGCGAAATACGTGCGATTTTTTCCCGGTAATTCCGGCTGCTGGGTTAATAATTAATAGGATTTTTCGCATACAAAGTTCCTCCAATATGTAGACAGAAGAGCTGATAAAGAACAATCTATTCTATTGTAACACCCTCAATAAAAATTACAATCGCAATAAAATGAACAATTTTCAGCGCCGCTTTCTAAGCGTCCAGAAGGTTTGTACCCATTGAGGCCGCCGGCTTTTCATGGTATAATTTTTGCATCAATTTCGGCAGCAGCCGAAAAATGAAGCGAAAAAGGAAGCCAAGCTGCATGATAGCCATTTATAAAGCAGGGAACACCGAAAAGCTGCAGGAATGTCTTGGAAAAGATTTGTACACTCGTCAAAGCACCAGGCGGCACCTGTGTGTACCTCTCAAAGAACGCGCCTATTTTTTGGCCTTTTGCTGGTGCAATATGGAGAATACCCGTACGAGCAATGAGCGGCAGTGCATCTACTGCAGCGCCGAAGATTTTCTGTTTTTTGGTGACAGTCCGCGCTGTATAAAAATTGTGCAGGCCATGCCGAAAGACGCAGAACCTTTTCAAGTGCTGATTGATTTTTTCTTTCAGCTGACTGGCGGCGACGTTGACAGGCTGGAACGCTTTGAAAACAGCATTAACGAGCTGGAGCTTAGCATACTGCAAACAGAAAAGCCGATGAAGGGCGTCAGCCTGCGCATTATCGAAATGCGGCGCTCCCTGCTGAAAATCAAGCGGTATTATGAACAGCTGGGTACAGTCACCGACCGCCTCGCGGAGAACGAAAACGGATTGATTCCCCAAAAGCTTGTACCCCGCTGTGAGGCTTTGAACCGCCATATCCACTACCTGATAAAATCAGTCACTGAGCTGCGCGAATTTGTTACGCAGGTAAGGGAAGCTTACCAGGCTCAAATAGACATTGAACAGAACCAAATTATGAAAATCTTCACAGTCATTACCGGAATTTTTCTTCCGCTGACCCTCATTGTCGGCTGGTATGGCATGAACTTTCAGATACCGGAACTAGGCTGGCAGCACGGCTACTTGTATGTTACCCTGCTGAGCCTAGGAATCTGTGGCTTCAGCTGCTGGATGTTTAAAAGGAAAAAATGGTTTTAACATGAAGCCTTTCCTTTCTGCAGCTCTTTTACTGCATCCTCCAAGGCTTTGAACCGGTCTTCGGTCTGCTTGTCACTGCAGGCACTTTGGCACGCTTCCTGCTGCGCAGACCACGTCATCATCAGGCCGCCAACCGATGCGAGTGCATTGCCGAGGATATTCAATTCGACCGCACTTCGCCCACTGCTCACAGCGATAGCAATCAGCGCTATGAGCACGGTCGTACTGCAGGGGTTTGTGCACTTCGATTCATCCATTTTTATCACCAGATTATTTTATGCATCTGCTGTAAGATTTGTTTGAGCCAGTAATGTGAACCTTATTTTCCTTTGCTGCTGTATTTCTCATAAACCGTGTCGTTGGTGGAAGTGAACTTTTAAAAATAGGCATAAGAAAAGGGCGACCGAAAAGTCGTCCTCAAAAGCCGTGATTTATGAAAGCTGATAAAAAAGCGGCTTAGTTTTGAAGAGGAGCGATTGTTTCGTTATGCAGTTCCTGCATCAATTCACTTAAAAAACCGGCGATTGTTATTCTGTCTTTTTCGGTTCCATGCAGGTTAATACAAAACGTTGCTTCATCATCGTATGTAGTAAGGGAAACCTGTATATTTGGAATGTATTTAATAGAACCTGTCATATAAGCATCCAGCATTTCGGTATTGCCAAAAGCAAGCTTATTCTTATCCAGAATTCCAATATTCGTAAAAGCTACAGGAGGATTTGTAAAATATTTTTTCAGGATGCCATAAGCAATTTTGTAAGGGAATACCGTAAAAAGCTTCTCTAAGAGGGCAATATTTTTGATGCAGCCCAAATCATTTTTTTGTACATCCATATTCTTTTTAACTTTAAAAAGCGTACTTTCAAAGCTGTCACCCAAATCCGAACCAACATAGCAGGAAAGGTTTGAAACCAGGTTGCAGACCCCCGCCGCCTGATGCTTTGGGAGGAATCTTCTTAAATCGATAGCACAGGGCAAAGGGGCAGTATACCCAAAGGTACGGGTAAGGACTCGCAGAAGAGCGGTCATCATAATGTCATTGACACTGGCCTGGCGGTCTTTCGCATACTTTTTCAAAAGGCGGAACTCTTGACGCGGAATTTTGCTGATTTCAATAAAGGGGTTGGAGAGGTCGCCCTCAAAGTTAAATTTTTGATTTCCATGAGGGTTTAGCGGGGCTTTGGAACAATAAATCTTCCTTCGGTCACTCATGGAATGCGCTTTTAAAATCTGCCGAACACTTCGGTCCCGAATCATAGAAGGCATCTGAATTTGTTTTTGCTCTTCTAATGAAGTATAGGCTGCGGCAAAAGCATAAAGAACTTCTTTAAAACCGGCAGCATCACACAGCATATGGTTTATGATAACGCAGAGAGTGTCCGCCTTTTGTCCTCGTATAACACCGATCGCAATCTGTGGGCCATGCCTTAAATCCAGCTCCTGGCAAAGAAACTTTTGAACACTTAGGCTGGAGTCCTCTGTTTTAATAAGCGATACCATCCGGCTTGACGAATAGCCATAATCCACCCATGCTGGGCGATGCAGAGAGGTATCTTCATAGCCGCAGCGAATAAGAGGAAAAGCGTCTGCTAAACAATCCGCCGCCTGCTGAATCCTCTCGTAGTTTAATTTGTCTGAAAACTTCGCGGCAAAATGCAGAACATGATTATTAATCCGTTTTACCTTAAATAAATTCTGAAAGATGTCCCATGCTTCCACATGATATTTCATTTAGGCTTCTCTCCTCGTAAAATAACAGGTTATAATATAAATTCGAACAGTGATTCGAATTTATATTATAGTCCATCTCCGCCCTATGTCAATATTTTTCGAACACATATTCAAAATAATTGACTGCTATGCCGCTGCATTATAAAATAGACTTAGGGTAGGAGGAATATTACAATGACAAAAAAAAGGATTACCAGTAAATTTAAGCAGACCCGCAGCACCAACACAAAACAAGCCATCCTGGAAGCAGCCGAGTCATGCTTTTGTCACAAAGGCTATTTTGAAACATCTGTAAAAGAGCTGGCGGCCGTTGCAAATGTATCGGTCGGAAGTTTCTATTTTTATTTTAATGATAAAGCCGAACTTTTAATGGAAATCTATCAAAAGCAGCATGAGAGGTTTATCCGGACAATTCTTGAATCACTCCAGAAGACCGAGCAATATAAAAAAGGCAGAAAAGCCTGGCTTCGTGAGTTTGTCCTGGACTTGCTCCAAACCTACGGGCAATCCACAAAGATGCGGTGCGAACTGAAAGTGCTGAGTTATGAAGACCCTAAAATCGGCCTCCAAAGAAAGTTAATTTCGGACCAATCCTTAAACCGCATGATGGAATTTATTCATAATTCAGCTATGATTCACGACTTAAAGGTGAAGAATCCACGGATTGCAATGCTGATGGTCATCGATATTGTGAATTTCACTTACGACCGCATTGCAGACGGAAATGAGCATCAGGCAGAAAATAAAGACGATATTATAGAGGAATGCCTGGATCTCATCTACAAATACCTGTTTCTTTCATGAATTCCGAATTTACTGCTGTACCGTTGCAGTAACCGGCCGCAGCATCCTGCTGTGTTTATGTCAGCTGAAAATAAAAATATGTTCATCTGGTTTTCAAATTTCATCTGACAAATAAATTATATAAAGAGACAGCACAAAGGACCGCAGAGCATTTTAGCTTCGCGGCCCTTTTGGATAAATTTAGCGGTATAAAAGACAGGCACTAAATCAAAAGAGGAATATTTTTACGGCAGTTTTCAATTTCCTCAAGTGTTGGCATACTTGGTATAGCACCGTTTTTAGAAGTTGCCAGCGCTCCTGCCGCATTGGCAAAAGAAAGCAGCTTAGTCAACTCGGGGTTAGAAAGCGCACGGATTTCTTCCAAACTGCACTTCCGCAGGCAAAAAAGAACCGCACCTAAAAAAGCATCCCCCGCCCCATTTGTGTCAATCGTTTTGACGTCGTATGTGGGAATCCGGCCGGTAAGGCCATTCTTCCGGAAAAACGCGCCTTTTGCACCAAGTGAAACCAGCACAAGAGAAGCTCCGCTGTTCCCAAGTTTCAGAGAACCACGCTGCAAATCCGTTTCCCCTGTGAGCAAAAGCATCTCCTCTTCAGAAACTTTAACAATATCGGCAAGTTTCAGGCCCGCCAGCATCTGTTCTTTCGCCTCGTGAATATTGTTCCAAAGCGGAGGACGGTAGTTGGGGTCGTAACTGATGATACATCCGCACTCTTTCGCGGCTTTTACTGCAGCAATGGTCGCACTTCTGGATGGTTCACTGGTCAGCGAAACCGACCCGAAATGGAATATACGGCACCGGTCAATGATATTCTGCGGAATCTCGCTTTTTTGAAGCATAATGTCGGCGCCCGGGTTCCGATAAAAGCGGAAAGAGCGGTCTCCATTTTCATCCAGCTGAACAAACGCAAGCGTTGTCGGGACTGCCGGGTCAGTCACAAGGCCGGAAGTATCAATTTTAAGGCCGTCCAAAGTCTGGCGCAGAAAGCGGCCGAACATATCGTTCCCAACTTTTCCAATGAAAGCAGTCTTCCCACCCAGCTTACCGGCAGCAGCCAAAACGTTTGCAGGTGCGCCGCCCGGCTTCCTAGCAAAAAGCTGATCTCCGTTGGAGTCATGCCCTGCGGGGGTAAAATCAATGAGAAGTTCGCCTACCGCAGCCACATCAAAAAAGTTATTTTTATCGTCCATATTCATCATCTTTCACAAAACTTACTGTCAGCGGCCCTTTGCCCATGGCTGAGTAACCGTAGTAATTGGCTGTAAGGGATGTTCCGCCGCCGCATTCATTTGCATGCCAAAATATGCATCCTGCAGGGCATCCGCCAGCGAATAGACTTCTTTCCCCGACTGAATATACTCTTCCATGCCCTGCAGAACACTTGCAACGGCAATTTCGTCGTCATTGAGCCGAGCCTTGAAAAAAGGAGAACGGTACAGGAAGCGCTCTCCCAGCATTATCCCAAAATGCGACCATTCCTGGTTGCTGTAAACACCAAGATCAATCCGGTTCAGCTGCTGGTAAACAGGCACATTTTCGTCATTCAGGTACCGGACGGAAAGGTCATCAATCTCGCCGCGCTCCCCCTGAACCGTCATCTGCCGGGTACGAATAAAACTATGATACTGCGCCGGATCGGAAAAGTCAAAGAACCCCACTGTGCCGTTCTCGAACTCAAAAGTAAACCGTTCGCACGGGCAGGAAAAAGTCTTCCCGTCAAAACACATTCCTTCTCTGCCGTAAGTTTCCACAACATTGAAATAGTAGCGTTTCCCGTACAGGACTGCATTTTGAAAGCCCGTGCCGAGCATCCTTCGAATCATGCTTACCCCATGGTAGCCATGAAGCGCCGAAAGCCTTATGTTCTCCACACGGCCGATTAAATTGCCGCGGATTGCCTCATACCAGGCTGCATAAAGCGGCTGTGCAAAATACTGCTCCGCCACCTGGACGCGGGCATGGGATTGCTGCGCCGCTTCCCACAGTTCCAGCAGGTCTTCTTCCGTTTCACCGGGAGGGGTTTCACACAAAGCCGGCATCTGCAGGCGGAACAGACGGAGCAAATAATCTTTCATGGTTCCGCGTTTTGTAGCAACAACCACAAAATCCGGATTCAAAGCCAGAAGGTCATCCAGATGATTGACAACAGGAATATGAAACGCATTGGAAAACGCTTTTCCCTTTTCGGGGTTCCGAATCAGCGTGCCGACAAGCTCAAATGCCTCCGGCATACTCTTTGCAATTCGGATATAAAACTCCGCGCGCCATCCGGAACCAATCAAAGCAAATCTGGTTTTCTTCACAGTCAAACACATCTTCCTTCTGTCTTACGGGACATCATAGCCGCGGGATGCCGCAAGAATTGCATACCACTCGTCATAGCTCAGGGAAAGATTCATGGCATCCACGGCTGTTTGAATCCGTTTTACATTCATTGTTCCCGTCACTACTATCAAACGCACCGGATGCACGAAAAGCCAAGCATACATGACTGCGTCCATGGAGGTTCCATGGGCCTGGGCAATCTCCTGCAGAACCGCACGCAGACGAACAGATTTTTCATCCTGGCCCTTAAAGACACTGCCTCCGCCAAGAGGTGACCACGCCATCAGCGACATTCCATACTGGAAAGCATAATCGGAAGAGCCGTTGAGGAAGTTCTCCGGCGACTTTACGGAAAACTCCAGCTGATTCGTCACCAGCGGGATGGAAAGGCAGCTCTGAAGCGCGGCGAGCTGGGAAGGCTCATAATTTGAAACACCAACCGACAGCGCCTTTCCGGACTTCACAACCGCCTCCAGCGCTTCCGCTGTTTCGTGCGGATCTGCCAAGGGGTCAGGACGGTGAACCAGCAGAACATCCACATAATCCGTTCCAAGCTTTTTGAGAGAAGAGTCAACTTCCTTGAGTAGTGATTCTTTCCGGGAATCATAATAAATATGCTTGTTTCCGCAAGTCCCGGGAAGAACAATGCCTGCCTTTGTAATCAGGCGGATCTTTTGACGCAGCGAAGGCTCTTTCCGAAGCACTCCGTCGCCGAACATCTTTTCGCAGGCGTACCCGCCATACACCGGAGCATGGTCAAAGCAGTTAACACCCATGTCGACGCATTCGTGTACAAACTTCAGAAATGCATCCCCCGACACGCCGGCATCTTTTGCCCGCATACAGCCGGCAACTATTCTAGTGAGTGAAACCTTTTCACATAGCTTTACATTTTCCAAAACAATTTTCCTTTCTCATAATAAGTTCAGGATTCCTTTATCCCTTGATTCCGCCGGTCGTCAGGCCGGCTACAATCTTCTTCTGAAAAATCAGCACAAGGGCAATCAGCGGAACAGTTGCTACAATCGAGGCCGCCGCCATATCACCCCATGGCAGCTGATAATTCGTGGCAAACAGCGCGATTCCAACCGGGACTGTTCGCATTGAGTCTTTCGTCATAAAAGTCAAGGCATACAAATACTCATTCCAGCAGTTGATAAAGACAAGCAATCCAACAGAAAACGTCGCAGGCTTAATCAGCGGCAGCATAATGCTGAAAAATGTCCTCATCGGGCTGCAGCCGTCTATTGCGGCGGCTTCCTCAAAGCCTTTTGGAAGCTGGCCGAAAAAGTTGGACATAAGCCAAATGCCCATTGGAAGCGAAAACGTCATGTATGTGAGAATCAGCCCTGCATAGTTATTTAAAAGCCGCGTCGTCTTGAGGAACATATACAAGGGGCTTAAAGTCGCAATCGTCGGAAACATGGAAATACCGATGATGAGAAGAAGAAGCGGCTTTTTAAAGCGGAAACGGAGGCGTGAGAGCGCATAGGCCGCAGAAGCACCAACCATAATGCTGAGAAGCGTCGCCACAGATGCCACAACCGCACTGTTCAGCAGGTAATGTCCAAACGAGTGCTTCGTGAATACATTGATGTAAAACTGCAGATTGATTTTTTTAGGAAACCACTGCGCAGGAATTGCAGATATTTCATCCATCTGCTTAATGGATGTTAAGAACTGCCAGATAAAAGGCAGTAAAATGAGGATTAAGAACAGCAGTATAAAAACATATAAAATAATTTTCCCAATAATTCTTTTTGCGTTTCGGTCCATATTTTTCCTCCTGTCAGCTATCCTGTGAAAAGTCTTTACCCATGAACAGCATATAAACTGCGCTGATAATAAAGACCAGCAGGAAGATTACAACTGCCAAAGCGGAACCATAGCCGAAATCAAGGAAAGACATCAGCTGTTTGTAGGAATAGATTGCGATGCTTTCCGTCCCATTGGCTCCCCCGGTCATGACATAAATCAAATCAAATACTCTGAAAGCGTCAATCGTACGCATCAGGAGCGCTACAATAAGGGTGTTTTTCATAAGCGGCAAAGTAATGTTAAAAAAGCGTTGGAAAACATTTGCACCGTCCAGTTTGGCAGACTCATACAGCTCTTCGGGCAGCATCTGCAGCCCGGCAAGAATCAGCAGCGCCAAATAAGGAGCCGTTTTCCACACATCTGAAATAACCAGGGCCATTAAGCTCCCATGGTAAGTACTGAGCCAGGCCTGGTAGTTCGTAATAATGCCCAGGCGTTTCAAAATATCGTTGAACATACCGTACTGATCGTTGAAAATGAAAACCCACATCATGGCGGAAACAGAAGTCGGAATCGCCCACGGAATCAAAACGGATGCTCTGACAGCTCCCCGGCCCCTAAAAGGCATGTTCATAATAAGCGCAGAAGCAAAGCCGATGATAAGTTCCAGAAAAACGGTAATAACCGTAAATAGGAACGTAAAACCAATGTCCGACAATGCGCGGGAATCCGTAAAAATACTGATGTAGTTCTGCAGCCCTATGAACGGCTGGCCATGAAGCACGTCTTTCAAATTCATTCTGTGAAAGCTGAACCAGAATGTCTGTAAGATTGGAAAAACCGCTACACAGCAGAGAACAAGCAGGGCCGGTGCCATCATAATCCAGGCTGTACGAGCCTCGTTTCGAAGCATCCTGCTTCTTTTGTTCGTCTGCATGAATCTATTACCCCTCTCGTTTCATGCTTTGTTATTACTGGGACGCAGGAAAACCTTTTTGCAGTAATTATCCGACGAACCGTGGGAAAGAAAACTTTCCCACGGCTTTTTCAACATCGGATTAATTCATCATTTCTTGAAGGACTGAGCATCCTGCTGAAGTTTATTCAGCGCATCCTGGGCGGAAGAGCTTCCTGTCAGAACAGGGTGAACATCTTTCTGAATTGCATCGGAAAGTTTTGCGTAGTCCGGAGTAATCGGGCGTGACTTGCCGTTTGCAATGATGCTGTAGAAATCGGTGTAGAACGGAACTGCTTTCAGAACTGCATCATTTTTATACACAGCTGAACGGGTTGGCGGCTGAGAAGACTTCAGAGTCATTTCAACCTGCGTCTTTTCGGAAGTCATCCATTTAATAAAGTCCTGAGCCGCTGTCTTATGGGCACTGTCAACATAGGTGTTGACAACAAGGTCAAGCCCGCCAAGGCAGCTGTGAGCGGTGTCGCCTGCTTTGTTCACTGGAAGAGTCGTCATGCCAACATTGCCCGCAACCTTTGACTGGCTCTTATCATTGAAAGTGTTCCATGTGCCGGACCATGTGCGGCAGGTAAGTGCTTTGCCCTGCAGGAACACATCCTGGCTTTCGGTTTCTGCGTAAGACGGGATTCCTTTGGGGGCATATGTGCCAATCATGCTGGCCATCTGCTTGGTAGCTGCGACGTTTTCCGGACTGTTAATCACCGGAGTGCCGTCTGCTTTCAGGATGTCACCGCCGAAGCCCCACACGAATTCAGCCCAGTCGCAAACCATGGATTCACTCTGCTTGCCCTGGAATGAGAAAGCGTAGTCCACGCCGGAGCTTTTGTCGAGCTTTTTATAGACGTTAATCCACTCGTCCCATGTGGTCGGGACCTTGGTTACGCCAAGTTTTTTCAGGACATCAGTGCGGTAGAACAGCGCGCTGGCATTCGTAATCCACGGAGCAGCGTAAATGGAATTGTTCACCGTTGCACCCTCAATCGGCCCTGTTAAAAATGCGCTCTTGTCGCTGCCAACGGTACTGTCGAGTTTGTCAATCCAGCCAGCGTTTGCAAACTCAGAAACATAGACTACATCAAGAGCCATAACGTCTACGCTTGTGTCCTGGCTGGTCAGTTTATTGACGAAATCGTCATGCAGGTTGTTTGAGTTCTGCGGCAGATTGTACCCCTGCACCTCAACGTTCGGATGGGCTGCATTGTATTCTTTGATGAGTGCTCTTGTAGCATCGCCAACACCTTCATCATAGCCAAAAGTAAGTTTTACCTTTTGGGCACTGGAAGACGCTTGGGATGCACCGGATGATGCTTGCTGACTGGAGCCGCAAGCGGTAACGGACGCGGATAAGGTCAGTGCCATGAGCAGTGCTAAAGCTTTCGTAAGTTTTCCTTTCATGAATAATCCTCCCTAAATGAAATTTATACATGATTCCTTCCTAAGGAAAGAATGCCAAAAGAATTTTAGGGCAGCAGGCAGAAAATAGGGTCAGCTAAAATGAAAATCCATTTGTGGGCAGCTGATTTCGAAAGCATAGCTTTTGAAATTTGCCGACAGCTTGGCAGTAACCCCACCGCCGCTGCGCGTCATTGTAAGGCAGGTTCCATCTTCCGAGAGCGAACATTCCAACTCCCCGGAAAAAGCAGGGCATTCATTGCGGAACTTCATCAGTTTCAGCAGTTTCTGCACAACCGGACGCTGCGTCTCTGTTTCCAGCTCCTCAAGAGTATAATTATGGCGGTTAATGTCGCGCCCCTGTTTTGTTTTTTCCAAGAGTTCAATGTCGTTCCTGCCTGCAAGCATTCCGACATAATAGACCTGCGGAATTCCCGGGGCAAAGAACTGGATGGCGCGTGCCAGAAGGTACGCCTGATCATTTTCACCAAGTGCAGAATAATAGGTGCAGTTAATCTGGTAAATATCAAGGTTGTTATAGTTTGCGGTGCTGTATTCTTTTTTTACGTCTTTCACTTTTACAAAGATGTTTTCCTTTGTCTTAGTAATTTCATCTTTGGAAAGCAAGCCAACTACATCAACAATTCCAATCCCGTCGTGCGTATCTAGGGTCGTAAACTGGTTCCGGGGGCAAATCTCAAACCATTGCTTAAGATGCGTTCCATTCCCAAAATACAGAGCGTGCAGCAAAAGCATCGGCAGAGCGAAATCATACGTCCAGTATCCCCGTTCGGCCAGTTTCTTGTGGTAAGAATAGTGCTCATGAATTTCCGGCAAAACGATGGAGCCATACGGCTTTACAACATCTGAAACCCAATCCAGTAACTCCCAGATTTCCGGTTCCACAAAGAAGCAGTTGGTTCCGCGTTTTTTTACCGCATAGGCAAACGCATCCAGACGAACAATGGCAGCCCCCCTTTCACACATATCGGAAAGTGTCCTGCGGAAAAATTCCTGTGTTTTCTTTGAGCGGACATCCAAGTCAATCTGTTCTTCGGAAAAAGTACACCAGAGCCGTTCCGACGTCCCATCGCCGTATGTTACGGTAATAAATGGGTCACGCGGTTTTCTTTTATAGATCTTGTCCAATTCTTCCCGTGAAGGCGGGGTATCTCCCCAGAACCGGTCAAAGCTTAGGAACAAATCACGGTACGGCGACTTATCTTTGTTTTTGACAAAATCGGTGAAGAATTCCGACTGGGACGAGATGTGATTGATCATGAAATCGAACATGAGGTAAAATTTTTGCTGCAAAGCGGCTATATCCTCAAACGTTCCAAGTGCAGGATCAACCCTGGTGTAGTCTGTAGGAGCAAAACCGCGATCGGCCGACGAAGGGAAAAAAGGAAGAATGTGAATTCCCCCAATGGCATCCGAAAAATACCGTTCAATCGCTGTCTGCAGATCCTTCAAATCTTTTCCCACGCTGTCCGCGTAAGTGATCAACATGATTTTATTATTGAATTTCAAGAGTTTCACTCCTTATGTTGCTTATTATATCGGATTTTTATAAATTGTCAATCGTTTATAAAAATATTGTTTAAATAAATTTATTATATTTTGAATTATTCATCTATTATGGCATGTTATAATATCATTATTAGCATAATTATGATATTATCGTAAATATTATTTCTATACTGAATAATATTTACAATATAAATAGTTAATCATTTGTAATATTCGAGTTTGGCTTATCGAAAATATTGCTGTGCTGCAGCTATTATTTTTCTATTGGATAGTGATTTCTTTTTCTTTAGAATGTGATATAATGAATTTTATATATTGCATATTATTTTTTATTCTATTATTGAACGATATTGCATTGAAAAAATGTGAATCGTATAACACTTCTTTTGTAAAGGAAAATGTCTTATGGCTACTACGCAGAAAGACGTGGCTGCAAAGGCCGGCGTCACCGTCACAACGGTTTCCAGGGTTCTAAATAATCACGGGCATATCAGTAAAAAGACGAAAAAAAAGGTTTACCAAGCAATCGCCGAACTGAATTACCACCCGAATGAAGCCGCTCGTTCACTCATCAAGGAGCATACCAATATAATTGGCGTTATTGTTCCAACGGTAAAAAACCCTTTTTTCGCAGAAATCGTTGAATATCTGGAAGAATACGCGTTCAAGCAGCAGCATAAAATCATGCTGTGCAATTCTTACCACCAAAAAGACAAGGAAATCGAATACATTGAAATGCTGAAATCCAACAAAGTTGCCGGCATTTTCATTTCCAGCCGTACTTCCGGCATCGAGCAGTACCTCACTTCAAATATGCCGATTGTTTCCTTCGAGCGCGTAATCAATGACCAAATCTCTTCTGTTGCGTGCGACAACTACCAGGGCGGCGTTTTAGCTACAAAATGTTTAATTGAATGCGGGTGCAAGAATATCTGCCACATCGGCGGCGTAAGCGGACTGAATATGCCTGCCGATGAGCGCTGCCGAGCCTTTTTGGATGAATGCAAAAAGGCGGGGGTTCACTCCCATGTTTTTGGTACGGAGGAATCACAGTTTCAGTCCATGGATTACAGCAACTGGCTGAATCAGCTCCTCACGCAGAACCCAGATATTGACGGGGTTTTCGCCAGCAGCGATATTATCGCCGCGCAGCTGATAGACGTTTGCACCAAACGGGGCATTCGTATTCCGGACGATATGAAAATTGTCGGCTATGACGACACAATTATTTCTTCGCTGGTCACGCCAAGGATTACAACCATACATCAGCCGCTTGAGCAGATGTGCCGGTCGGCCATCAACACCATCCTTCAGGATAAGAATGAAGAAAATCTGCCAACACGTTCGGTCTTTGGAGTAACGCTGATTCGGCGGGAAACGGCCTGAGCTTTTTGCCATTGGCAATTAAAAAGTGAATGACCTCCTTTTGATCTGTTGAACTGCGGTCGGCAAGTTCAGCTTTGTCAAAAGGAGGTTTTTTATGCTGCAATAGAATCCGTTTTCTGCGGACGTAAATTTCGGCGCAAGGCTTGCCTCCGATTCCATTCAGTCCCTGGCTCAGGGAGTGTCGCAGCAAGCCAGAACTGTTGAAGAACTGACAGCCTCGCTGAAGCAGGTCTCAGAGCAAACACGCTTAAACGCAAAAAATGTGAAACAAGCCAGTGACTTTTTCCAGACTGCCAAGGCAAATGTTTCAGAAGGAAATGTACAAATGAAGAATATGCTTCAGGCAATGGACGAATTGAATCTTTCCTCTGCGAACATCAACAAGGTGATAGCTGCAGCCGCCAGCGAAGAGCTTTCCGTCCAAGCTGCTCAGCTGAAAAAGCATATCAGTGTATTTAAGAGATAGCGCCATTTTTCTTATAAGTCTATTTAAAACGCAATGTGTGATTTTTCGATTTAATCAGCGTCAAAAATCACGCATCGTGCAGTATAGTGGACTCGAAAGCATGATATAATGTTTGAATCCGGTATTTTTTTGCCGTATAATGAAAGAAAATAATCCAGAATCTCCCCTGCCCACACAGCTTTGGCGATTTGCAAAGATTAGGCAAAGAGTGAAACGAACAATAACGGGAAGCTCATCCTATAGCAGTGCACCATAATATGGACTGGATACATTTGTAATGATACAGTTATGCTATTTGCTTAGCCACAGCAGCCTTTCCAGCTTGTTTATGATTTGCCGAACATTTTGAACTGGGCATCACCTGAATACATATTAACCTAGGGAGGTATTAACAATGGAAGAGTCAATTATGATTAACTTGGAGCATTATTCACGAAAGAATCATTTTGATTATTTTAAGAATATGGGATACCCTTACGTCGGAGCAACTTGCAACGTTGATATAACAAGTTTTATTACAGCGATTAAGGAAAAATCTCTTCCCTTTTTTCTATCGTTTTTATGGCATGCCGCGCAGGCAGCCAATGCAGTGCCTGAATTTCGTCAGCGGATTCTGAATGATGGTATTATAGAATTCAAGAACTGCAAAACATCCCATACTGTTGCAAAAAGTGATGGGACATATTGTTATTGTTGTCTTAACTGCAATTTGCCATATACTGAATTCATCCAATACGCACAGCATGAACAAAACAATGCCAAAACTCATGGTGACATAACGGAGAACGTGGAAGACTCTTTATCCCTGTTCTTTATATCTACGGTACCGTGGATGTCTTATACTTCTCTGGTTCAACCCGTTCCATTTCCAGCCGACAGCAATCCCAGAATCACATGGGGGAAGTACTATGAACAGAATGGGAAAGTTCTATTACCAGTGTCCGTTTTATGCCATCATGCACTGGTTGATGGCCGGCATATCGCTCAGTTCTATCATAATTTGGATCACCAGTTACAAAAAACGATCTAAGCTAACAGTACAAAGGGTAACTCGTCGCCTTCGCAAGTTCCTCATTTTGTTTAATTAATTCATAACTATGCAATAATTAAGAACTATGTGTAAACAAAATATCGGGAAGTCGGCACAAACTCAGATTGTTTATAATACGAGAGGATTAATGATATGAAATTTTGTGTCCTAATGGGCAGTCCCCGACTTAATGGAAATACCGCTGAACTATGTAAGCCTTTTATACAAGAGCTAAAAAAGGCTGGTTCCGAAGTAAAGTACATCACACTGGCAGATAAACAGATTGCTCCCTGCAAAGCCTGTTATGCCTGCCAGAATGTCAGCGGCGAGTATGGCTGTGTACAAAAAGATGATATGTATAAAATCGTAGACGCAATTCTTTTGGCCGATTGCATTGTGCTGGCAACTCCAATCTATTCCTGGTACTGTACAGCTGAAATGAAGACTGTTCTTGACAGACACTTCGGATTAAATAAATTCTATTGGAGTGCGAAAGGCTCTATGCTGGCAGGCAAGCGTGTTGCTCTGCTCCTAACTCATGGCTACGATTGTGAATATGCTACTCAACCATTTGTAATGGGAATTCAAAGACTCTGCAAGCATTCCAGTTCGCAGTACTGTGGTATGTATTCTGTACGAGATATTGATAATTTGGCTTCGTTCCAAACGCAGGAAGCCATAAATGGTTCGCAAAATTTTGCTCGTAAATTACTATTAAATGAGCAAACATCACTGATATAATCTTCGAATAATGCTGATGAATTCCGACTCAGCGAAGCGGATCCGCTGCACAGTAGCGGAATAGAAGAAAATTGGCACAATTCAAAATGTTTGTTTTCTATGAAAAACAGGTCATAATAATTTTGTATTACATTATATGGCAAACTAACATTTTGCCTTTAAAAAACATGTAGCAAAATAAACGCTTAACCTAAAGTCTGTTTATAAACCCCTTTGAGGCAAAAGAAATCAAGAAAACCTTCCAAAGTTTCAATAAAACCATAGCGAATGCAAAAAAGCAAAAGCCGGAAAACCTCAGAACCATCCAGCTCAGCGATTCTATGCGTCTGGAGATATTGTGAAATGAAAAGTCTAACATATTTGGTGAGAGACATTCCAACACTCAGAGCTTTTCTGGAATCACAGGCACTGCGCTCTTCTGAGGCAGCGAAATCCGTTCTGGTGCAGGTGTTTTCTTCTTCGCCTGACAGGGAAATTCTTGGGCGCATTACAAATGAAATCAGTGAGTGTATTCCGAAAGCAGTTGTTGTCGGCTCAACTACTGTGGGTGAAATTATTTATGGACAGCCCCGAGTCAGAACCATTGTATTGTCGTTTTCGTTTTTTGATGAAACGGTTTTAAAACCTTTCCTCATTGCCGACCCTGCCGGCACCGAATTTGAGGCCGGGAAAAATTTAATTGAAAAGGTAAGCAGCTTTAATGAAATAGCTGGTATGCTTCTCTTTGCGACACCGCAAAGCATCAGTGTTTCTAAACTGTTTAACGGAATGTCAGAAGAAGGTTTTGACTTTCCTGTCTTCGGCGGCGGAGCGGGTGTGTATGATCCCAAAGCAGCTTCCATGATATTTCTGGGCGGTCAGGTCTTGGACAAGGGAGCCATTGCAGTTGTCTTTTTAAGCAAAAGCCTGCATATTTACACCAGAACATTTTTAGGCTGGAGGCCGCTCAGCAAAGAAATGACGATTACGGAAGCGAGCGGCCGCCTGCTGAAAAAGATAGATGGGCAGCGTGCCTTTGACGTTTACAGCCGGTATCTGAATATTCCGAACGATGAGCACTTTTTTGCTAATGCGCTGGAGTTCCCAATTCTTATAGAAAAAAACGGGCTTATGATTGCAAGGGTTCCGTTCTTTGTAACGGATGACGGCAGCATTGGATTTCTCGCCGATATAGAGCCCGGTGATAAATTTCACATTGGCTATGGCGAACCTGATTTGATTCTGGGGCATTCGGAATCTATACAACAAGATCTGTACAATTTTGCGCCGAACTCGATTTTTCTGTACGCCTGCATTTGCAGGAGATTTCTTCTGCAGGATGACGAAAACCTCGAAATTCAAACGTTCGACCACATTGCGCCCACTGCCGGATTTTACACATACGGTGAATTTATCAAACACAAAAATAGTATGTTTCTGCTAAATTCAACAATTGTTGTCGTAGGTTTCCGTGAAGGAAAACGAGAGCAGAGCAGTAGGCCTGAACTCTTTGAAAAAGCAACAGATTTATCCATTGACAGCGATCCGTTTTCAGCCACACACAGCCGTATTATAACGAGGCTTCTTCATTTTATCGGTGTCGTGACATCAGAGCTGGAAGAAGCGAACCAGGAGCTCAAAAGAATTTCTAGCATTGATAAACTCACTCAGATTGATAACAGGTTGAAGCTGGATGAGGTTTTGGAGCATGAACTTTCAATCAGTACACGCTATGGCACCGCCCTTTCTGTGCTGATTCTCGACATTGATTACTTTAAAGAAGTCAACGATAAATTTGGTCATCTAACCGGCGATCTAGTCCTTACTCAGCTGGCAGGCATTCTGAAATCCTGTGTTCGCATAAATGATACGGTTGGCAGATGGGGTGGAGAAGAATTTCTGGTAATATTGCCTCATACCCGCCTGGAAGATGCTCGAAAGGCTGCTGAAAAGATCAGAGTCTCCGTGGAAAAAGCCGAGTTTCCCAAGGTGGGGCATATTACCTGCAGCCTTGGAGCATCCTCATTCTATGAAGGCGATGACAGCAAAAGCCTTTTGTCCCGTGCTGACATAGCCTTGTACCATGCCAAAGGCAGCGGCAGAAATCAAGTGGGGCAATAACCTTTAATAGAGCCATCGTATTTTGCTCATGCTCAGTCATTCTGCGCAAAAAGGAGCGGCACTAAGCCGCTCCTTTTTAGGGTTACACCAACTATTTACATAAAGCCCAAAAAAACTGCCTTTCAGCAGTCTTATCATCTGGCTCCTCGTGTTGGGCTCGAACCAACGACCCTGCGGTTAACAGCCGCATGCTCTACCAGCTGAGCTAACGAGGAATATTCATGTTGGCACCACCTATTGTCCCGGGCCGTTACCAGCCAAGTATCTTCGGCACAAATGAGCTTAACTTCCGTGTTCGGAATGGGAACGGGTGTACCCTCACCGTAATCAGTACCAACTTCAGGTTGTGCCCTGAAAACTGAATAAAGCGAAATGAAACAGAAGCGGGAAACTTGAGCGCCAAACCAAACTTATGGTCAAGCTCTCGACCTATTAGTACTGCCAAGCTGAACACGTTACCGTGCTTACACATGCAGCCTATCAACCTTGTAGTCTTCAAGGGGTCTCTCCAGCTTGCGCTGTGGGATATCTTATCTCGGAGTCGGCTTCACGCTTAGATGCTTTCAGCGTTTATCCGATCCGCACATAGTTGCCCAGCTATGCCATTGGCATGACAACTGGTGCGCCAGAGGTGCGTCCATCCCGGTCCTCTCGTACTAAGGACAGCTCTCCTCAAATATCCTGCGCCCACGACAGATAGGGACCGAACTGTCTCACGACGTTCTGAACCCAGCTCGCGTACCACTTTAATCGGCGAACAGCCGAACCCTTGGGACCGAATACAGCCCCAGGATGTGATGAGCCGACATCGAGGTGCCAAACCTCCCCGTCGATGTGGACTCTTGGGGGAGATCAGCCTGTTATCCCCAGGGTAGCTTTTATCCGTTGAGCGACGGCAATTCCACTTTCATACCGCCGGATCACTAACTCCAACTTTCGTTTCTGCTCGGACCGTCGTCCTCGCAGTCGGGCCGGCTTCTGCGTTTACACTCTTCCGCACGGTTTCCGTCCGTGCCGAGCCGACCTTTGAGCGCCTCCGTTACCTTTTTGGAGGCGACCGCCCCAGTCAAACTGCCCGTCTAACAATGTCCCCCGGCCGGGTCACGGCCGCAGGTTAGAATTTCAGCAACTTAAGGGTGGTATCCCAAGGGCAGCTCCGCCGCAGCTGGCGCCACGGCTTCTCAGCCTCCCACCTATCCTGTACATAAATTGCCGAAACCCAATATTAAACTACAGTAAAGCTCCATGGGGTCTTTCCGTCTTGTCGCGGGAAACCGGCATCTTCACCGGTACTACAATTTCGCCGGGCGGGTAGTCGAGACAGCGCCCAGATCGTTACACCTTTCGTGCGGGTCGGAACTTACCCGACAAGGAATTTCGCTACCTTAGGACCGTTATAGTTACGGCCGCCGTTTACTGGGGCTTCAATTCAACGCTTGCACGTCTCCTCTTAACCTTCCAGCACCGGGCAGGTGTCAGCCCCTATACTTCATCTTTCGATTTTGCAGAGACCTGTGTTTTTGCTAAACAGTTGCCTGGGCCTATTCTCTGCGGCCACATCACTGTGGCACCCCTTATCCCTAAGTTACGGGGTCAATTTGCCGAGTTCCTTAACTACCCTTCTCCCGCTGGCCTTGGAATCTTCTTCCTGTCTACCTGTGTCGGTTTGCGGTACGGGCACATCAGATATACCGCGCAGCTTTTCTCGCCCTCTTCCATGCATACTTCCCTACTTAATTTCGGTCCCTTACGCCCGGGAACAACCATCGCCCGGGTTATACACTTCAAAGGTGTCACTGCGCTTAAATCTTTCTGTGGTTACGGAATGTCTACCGTATGTGCATCGACTACGCCTTTCGGCCTCGCCTTAGCTCCCGACTTACTTGGAGCGGACGAACCTTCCTCCAAAAACCTTAGACTTTCGGCCAACATGATTCTCACATATTTCTCGCTACTTATTCCGGCATTCTCACTTCTGTACTGTCCACCGACGCTTCCGCTCCGGTTTCTGCCTGTACAGAACGCTCTCCTACCACCCTCAGCCATTCTCCAGCCCTTCAACTCTTTTGTTGAAAGTTTGGAGAATGACTGAGAATCCCAAGCTTCGGTATATGATTTTAGCCCCGTTGAATTTTCGGCGCAGGGTCACTCGACCAGTGAGCTATTACGCACTCTTTTAATGTATGGCTGCTTCTGAGCCAACATCCTGGTTGTCTGTGCAACCCCACATCCTTTGCCACTTAACCATATTTCGGGACCTTAGCTGTGGGTCTGGGCTGTTTCCCTTTCGACGACGAAACTTATCTCACGCCGTCTGACTCCCGCACTTTAATTATCCGGCATTCTTAGTTTGATAGGCTTTGGCAGCCTTTCGGCCCCTAGTCCATTCAGTGCTTTACCTCCGGTAATCTTATGCGAGGCTAGCCCTAAAGCTATTTCGGAGAGAACCAGCTATCTCCGGGTTCGATTGGAATTTCACCGCTACCCACACCTCATCCGCTACCATTTCAACGGGAGTCGGTTCGGTCCTCCATGAGGTTTTACCCTCACTTCAACCTGGACATGGGTAGGTCACCCGGTTTCGGGTCGAATACAACTGACTTCATGCGCCCTTTTCAGACTCGGTTTCCCTACGGCTCCGTCCCTTAAGGACTTAACCTTGCCAGTCACATTCACTCGCCGGACCATTCTACAAAAGGTACCCGATCACCCTTTGACGGGCTCTCGGTGCTTGTAAGCACAAGGTTTCAGGTTCTATTTCACTCCCCTCCCGGGGTGCTTTTCACCTTTCCTTCACAGTACTATTCTCTATCGGTCACCAGGTAGTATTTAGGCTTGGAGAGTGGTCTCCCCGTGTTCCCACCGGATTTCTCGTGTCCGGCGGTACTCTGGATACAGCCCTTTGTGCTCCGCTTTTGCCTACGCGGCTTTCACGCTGTCTTGCCGGTCTTTCCATACCCTTCGGTTAGCTTCGCACATCTTTTGGCTGTCCATACCCCGGGAACATTGCTGCTCCCGGTTTGGCCTCTTCCGCGTTCGCTCGCCACTACTTGCGGAATCTCAATTGATTTCTTTTCCTCGCCCTACTTAGATGTTTCAGTTCAGGCGGTTCCCCCGCTATACCTATGAATTCAATATAGCGTGACTGGACTTTACTCCAGCCGGATTGCTCCATTCGGACACCTGCGGATCAAAGCCTACTTACGGCTTCCCGCAGCTTTTCGCAGTTTGTCGCGTCCTTCTTCGGCTCCTGGTGCCAAGGCATTCCCCTTGCGCTCTTTGTAGCTTGACCATGTGAGTTTAAATTGGTTCTCAAAATTGTAGTTTTCCCTTAAACAAGATTCCTAAGATCTGATCTTAAAAACCTGATTTAATTAAAAAAAACTTTATCTCGCTTATTATCTGTTTCGTGCTTTATCCAGTTTTCAAGGTACAGGCACACAGTGCCTTTCGTCGCGGGGCAGCTCAGCTTTATGCTTTCGCTGTTTTATCGCGGTCTTTTCACTGTATGTACTTCCAGGCATTCCCGAGAGCGTCTTTCGACTGTCCCGCCAATCCGCACGTCTTTCCTGCTGTATCTCTACGGCGGGCCGTTCGTGCAGGCTGTGCCTGCTGGTGGGCTTAAGTGGACTCGAACCACCGACCTCACGCTTATCAGGCGTGCGCTCTAACCGGCTGAGCTATAAGCCCATATCTGTTCCGGCTTCGAGGCTATCCGTGTTTCTTCAGCCACAATAGCCGATGGTGGAGATAAACGGGATCGAACCGTTGACCTCCTGCTTGCAAAGCAGGCGCTCTCCCAGCTGAGCTATACCCCCATATTTCAGGAGCCTCATTCAACTGTTGGCTCTTTCTTGATTGCTCCACTTTTTTAGAAGGTTCTTTGCCGGCCTTTCGGCTCGGCTTTGAGGCCTTCAAAATTAAACAACGATCAGGATTTCTTTTTTCCGTAACTTCCGACCTTGGATGTTGGAACAGAATGTTTCATCTGCTCGTTTCTCCATAGAAAGGAGGTGATCCAGCCGCACCTTCCGATACGGCTACCTTGTTACGACTTCACCCCAGTCGCCAATCCTACCTTCGGCGGCGTCCTCCTTGCGGTTAGACTACCGACTTCGGGTATTACCGGCTCCCATGGTGTGACGGGCGGTGTGTACAAGGCCCGGGAACGTATTCACCGCGGCATGATGATCCGCGATTACTAGCAATTCCAGCTTCACGCAGGCGGGTTGCAGCCTGCGATCCGAACTGAGAACGTTTTTAGGGGTTTGCTCCGCCTCGCGGTTTCGCTTCCCTCTGTTAACGCCCATTGTAGTACGTGTGTAGCCCAGATCATAAGGGGCATGATGATTTGACGTCGTCCCCACCTTCCTCCGTTTTGTCAACGGCAGTCCTGCTAGAGTGCTCTTGCGTAGCAACTAACAGTAAGGGTTGCGCTCGTTGCGGGACTTAACCCAACATCTCACGACACGAGCTGACGACAACCATGCACCACCTGTCTTACCTTTCCCCGAAAGGCACTCCCTCATCTCTGAAGGATTAGGTAGATGTCAAGACCTGGTAAGGTTCTTCGCGTTGCTTCGAATTAAACCACATACTCCACTGCTTGTGCGGGCCCCCGTCAATTCCTTTGAGTTTCAACCTTGCGGTCGTACTCCCCAGGTGGATTACTTATTGTGTTAACTCCGGCACGGAAGGGGTCAGACCCCCCACACCTAGTAATCATCGTTTACAGCATGGACTACCAGGGTATCTAATCCTGTTTGCTACCCATGCTTTCGTGCCTCAGCGTCAGTTAAAGCCCAGTAGGCCGCCTTCGCCACTGGTGTTCCTCCCGATCTCTACGCATTTCACCGCTACACCGGGAATTCCGCCTGCCTCTGCTTCACTCAAGCTGCACAGTTTCAAGTGCAATCCATCAGTTGAGCCGATGGTTTTCACACCTGACTTGTTCAGCCGCCTACGCACCCTTTACACCCAGTAAATCCGGACAACGCTCGCTCCCTACGTATTACCGCGGCTGCTGGCACGTAGTTAGCCGGAGCTTCCTCCTCGGCTACCGTCATTATCGTCACCGGGGACAGAGGTTTACAATCCGAAAACCGTCTTCCCTCACGCGGCGTCGCTGCATCAGAGTTCCCTCCATTGTGCAAGATCCCCCACTGCTGCCTCCCGTAGGAGTCTGGGCCGTGTCTCAGTCCCAATGTGGCCGTTCAACCTCTCAGTCCGGCTACCGATCGCAGCTTTGGTGGGCCTTTACCTCACCAACTGGCTAATCGGACGCGAGTCCATCTTTCAGCGGATTGCTCCTTTGATTTCCTTCCCATGTGAAAAAGAAATGTCATGCGGTATTAGCGTCCGTTTCCAGACGTTATCCCCCTCTGAAAGGCAGGTTCCTCACGCGTTACTCACCCGTCCGCCACTGAACTTCTTCAAAGCAAGCTTCAAAAAAGTTCCGTTCGACTTGCATGTGTTAGGCACGCCGCCAGCGTTCGTCCTGAGCCAGGATCAAACTCTCTAAAATATGGTATAAAGACGTCTGAAGACGTTTCTATCATCTTTAAGAGTTTCTAGCTCTATCTCGATACACTAACGTGTATTTCTTTGTGATTTTTTGTTTGGAAGAGTTCTCTTCTCTCCCTCCAGAAGTACTGCTACTCTCTGTTAAATTACGGGTTCCAATTTCCTTACTCGTTGTTTAATTTTCAAGGTCCCATGCGGCTTTCCGGCGCTTTCGCTCTTTCTCTTCCGCAGCACCCTTTCGCAAGGCGCTTTTTTATAATACCTCACACTTCCCTGCTTGTCAACCCCTTTTCTCTAATTTTTTGACTTTTTGCGTCAAAAAGGCTTTTTCTCTGGCCATTCGAACCGATCTGGAACAAATGGCTTACTGCCAGCAGACTCTCTTCCCAAAAACAATTCCTGCAGCGGCTGGCGAATCCATGGAAGTTTCATCAAAGCCCGGTTCGGCAAGTTTTCCGCCTCATCGCTTCCCTCTTCGCTCTCATACAAAAGCAAATCGACGCGCAGGCTGGCTTTTTCCTTTAAGAAAGCCGGAACTGACGCAGAAGCAGCGGCAATCCCCATACACGCACCGCGCAGCAGTTCCGGGGAAAGAGACGTCATAATGATGGTGCACTGGCTCGTACAGCCATTTTCAAGATGTTCCGCGGGGCATGGCTCTGTTTCACAGAAAGACGACTTCAATAAAACTGTCGTTTCCGGCAGCAGCCCTACAGCGTGTACCGCTTTCCGGATGTTTTCTTCACGCTTTTCAAAGCAGGAAACGAAGGACAAGGCAGCTCGCTTCATAGTACGAATTCCCCCTTCATCGGCCATGCCGGCCTAAAAAGCCGGCGCATTTTGCTTTGGCACGGAAATATTGTATGAAAAGACTTCCGAATTATTCTTTTTCTATTTGCGGTATTTGATAAAAACCATCAGGCCTTTATCATCGCCATCTTCCAAAAAAGACGTCTGGTCTGCCACAATGGATTTTCCCGAAAGTTTCTGCGCCTCCTTCAGCCATTCGGAAAGACGGTAAGGAGAAGAAATCGTGATGCCTGGGACAATGGCGTCAAAGTTTCCGCTGATATAGAAAGGAATCATTTTCTTTTCCTGCTTCAGCTCTGCAGCGAGTGACCGGACAACAGCTGCATCCTTGGTTTTAGCAGGCTCTGCAACAGGAATACCCCTTACCTGGAAATAATTTTCTTTCGTTGCGCTGCACGCAGGAAGGAAAAGATTGAACTGCTGATGTTCATCATTAATACTGCTTTCTTTCAAAGAAGAGAAACTTGGGTCAATGTTATGCGTCTTTTCAACGACGGAATCCGGCACATTAAAATAATTGTATGTAACGCGGGATTCATCAGAATCTTCCGGATTGTCACACCACGTTACATCAATATGATACCATGCGCCGCCTATGCGGATGACATTCCACATATGGCCGACACCGCCGCTTTCACCATTCACAAGGCTGCAGTCAATGCCGGCGTACTGCGCGAGAAGCTGCATCCCTCTGGCATACCCTTCACAGACGGTTCTGCCGTCTACCAGCGCTCCATAGGAGCAAAAGTCTTCCCACCTGGTTTTCCCCGCGGTCGCAGCGTCATCGTAAAAGCAATGCCCGGTCACAAAATCGAAAAGGCGTTCTTCCCGGTCAAATTCGTTTAGCCCGGATGGCATGGAAGCCATCGCAGAAGAAACCGCTTCGTTCAGTTTGCTGATAGCTGTACGGCATTCCTGCGGAGAAAGGTTCGAGTAAAGCTGCAGCAGGGTATTCCCGCCGCGCATTTGGTAACTGTAGGCATTTGCAAGCCAGAAAATCTGCGGATTATCGTTCCGGTACGCTGCAATGGCAGCGTGGATTTCCGCCTCGGGAAGCTTTCCACCAATTTTCACCAGTTTAATGGGATAACCGCCGGAAGAAGATTGTTTGGCAACGATTTGATGGATGGACACGCCGATTGCCTGGTAGAGGTCTTTTGAGGCCTTCGATGGGAGGCACTCATAATTATGATTCACCCGCAAGGCTTTGTATTTCGAAGATGGGGTCGCCGCTGCTACCGTTTCCGTCGGGTCAGAACCATAGAAAATATTTTCGGCTATTCTTTCAATGCCTCTGACATCTTCCCGGTCGGAGTTTCCGGCAGCCTGCCGAGTCCCAGGTACGGCCGATGCCGTTGGCCGAGAGGCAGTGGAATGCATCCCACGCACGGCGCCAAAAATCAGCGAACATCCACTCGTACCCATCAGAACCGCAGCAGCTGCCAGCGCCGCCAATGCCGCCCGAATTTGCTTTGTTCTCCGCATCGTGAAACCTCCCCCTGCAGTGCAGGCTGTATTTTCCTCAATGAATAATTTATTATACCATATCCTTTTTCATACTGCACGAAGATTTTTTTCCTGTTTAAAATGATTCAGTGAATGCGTGCAATTATTTTGAGGATTTTCGTCGATTATGATACAATAAAAGACAGATTGTTTTTCAGCCTGCTTGCTGCAGGAGAAGAAAGGATGCAGAGTATGTTTGATGTAACCGTAATCGGGTGCGGAGTAATTGGTGCGGAAATTGCCTATGAACTTTCCCACTATAATCTTTCCGTGGCGATTGTGGAAAAGGAAAATGATATTGCCTGTGGGGCTACAAAAGCCAACAGTGCAATCGTTCATGCAGGTTATGACCCGAAGCCTGGCACAAAAATGGCACGGCTGAATGTGGAAGGCAGCCGCATGATGGAGGGGCTGTGCCGCGAGCTGAACGTAAAATATAAAAAGATTGGTTCCCTTGTGCTTGCTTTTGATGAAGCGGATATGAGAATTTTGCAGGAACTTCTGCGCCGTGGTACACAGAATGGCGTTGAAGGGCTGAAAATCCTGACGAAAGAAGAAGCCCTTGGAATGGAGCCTGGCCTTAGCCCGGAGCTTACAGGGGCACTCTGGGCCCCCACAGCCGCCGTGATAAGCCCGTGGGGCCTAGCGCTTGCAGCAGCGCAGGCAGCCGTTCAAAACGGTGCAAAACTTTACCGGAATTTTGCTGTGGACAAAATTGTGAAAGAAAATGGATTTTACCGAATCTGCGCCGGTAAAAATGAGCTTGAAACCCGCTACATTGTTAACGCAGCCGGAGGGTTTTCTGACCGAATCAACAACATGGCAGCAAAGCCATTTTTCCACATCCGTCCGGTGAAAGGGCAGTATTACCTGCTGGATAAAAGCCAGGGGAACACGGTGCATCATGTAATTTTTCAAACTCCCGGGAAGGCGGGAAAAGGCGTACTGATTTCCCCTACCGCTGACGGGAACCTGATTGTCGGCCCAACAGCCGACACAGCTGAAAATCCGGAAGACACAGCCGTTACTGCGCAGGGGCTTGAAAAAATCATGAAGTGCGCACTGCGTTCAGATGCACAGGTTAACTTCCGTGAATCTATCCGGAACTTTGCGGGTGTGCGCGCCACTGCCGCGGAGGAAGACGACTTTATTCTGGAAGCGTCTAAAGACGCTCCGCGCTTTGTAAATGCAGCCGCCATCCAGTCTCCCGGACTTTCTTCCTCCCCCGCGATTGCCGTTGAAATGCGGAAGATTCTGGAGAGCATTGGCCTCGCCTGCACTCCGAAAGACACTTACAATGAATACCGCTGCCAGCCGCTGTTCCGCGACATGACAGAAAAGCAAAAAAAAGAAGCGCTTATGCGCTGCCCGCTGTACGGCAGAGTAATCTGCCGCTGTGAAACCATTACGGAAGGGGACATCCTCCATGTTTTGCACGGGCCGATTCCACCTGTGAGCATAGACGGTGTAAAGCGGCGCTGCAACGCGGGAATGGGGCGCTGCCAGGGCGGCTTCTGCGGCCCCCGTGTGCATGAGATTTTGAGCCGCGAACTCAAAGTGCCAATGGTGCAAGTAGAGCAAGACCGCACCGGCAGCTATCTGCTAACCGGAGAAACCAAGACCGGAGGGATAAAATAATGAAGCAATATGATGTTGCAGTGGTTGGCGCCGGGCCTGCCGGCCTTGCCGCCGCCTGTGAAGCATACCGGAACGGAGCGCGGAAAATTCTTGTAATTGAACGTGACCGCGAAGCCGGAGGAATCCTGAACCAATGCATCCATAACGGGTTTGGCCTTCATTATTTTAAAGAAGAACTCACTGGGCCAGAATATGCCGGGCGCTTTATTGACCTGCTGAAAACGACAAGTGCAGAGCTGATGCTGGACACAATGGTTCTGCAAGTTGGGAACGACCGGACAATAACAATGATAAATCCCCGCGACGGATATTTCACCATAAAGGCCGGGGCCGTCATCCTTGCGATGGGCTGCCGGGAACGCACACGCGGTGCAATCGGGATTCCAGGAACCCGCCCGGCCGGCATTTTCACTGCAGGTGCCGCACAGCGCTATGTGAACATGGAAGGCTACATGGTCGGCAAAAAAGTCTTGATACTCGGTTCGGGTGACATCGGCCTTATCATGGCGCGGCGCATGACGCTGGAGGGCGCAAAGGTCGTTGCCTGTGTAGAACTGATGCCTTATTCCAACGGGCTGAACCGAAACATCGTACAGTGCCTGAACGACTACAAGATTCCGCTGTATCTTTCTCACACGATTACAGAAATACGCGGAACACGGCGTGTGGAAGGCGCTGTTGTTGCCGAGGTGGACAGCAGCCAAAAGCCAATCCCAGGCACGGAAAAACTGTTTGACTGCGACACGATTTTGCTTTCCGTCGGGCTGATACCGGAAAACGAGCTTTCACGCAAAGCCGGGATTATGCTTGACCCACAAACAAAAGGGCCAGTCGTCTATGAAAATATGGAAACATCCATTCCAGGCGTTTTCGCCTGCGGCAACGCACTTCATGTACACGACCTTGTCGATTTTGTAACCGCTGAAAGCCAGCGCGCAGGTGCGGCCGCCGCCGAATTTGCGATGAAGAAGCCAGCCGAAAGCAAAATGGAAGTCAAACTGGAAAACGGCGAAAACGTGAGCGGCACGGTTCCACAGCATATCCGAACAGACCGGATTGAAAAAACAGCGGAGGTATTCTTCCGTGTACGGCGGAACTTTCAAAAATCGGCAGTCGAAGTTTCAGCCGCCGGAACAACACTGGCCTCTTTTCCTCGTGAACACATGGCGCCGGGTGAAATGGAGCATCTCGTCCTGACAAAACAAATGCTTGAAAAGGCTTCCGACTGCACACTGAAAATTTCCGCAAAGGAGGTACCGGAAAATTGAAGCATCTTATCTGCATTGGCTGCCCAAAAGGCTGCCACCTGAACGTCGATGAAGAAAACGGCTACCGCGTGACCGGCAATGGCTGCCCACATGGCGCGGAGTATGGCAAAGCGGAGGTGACTCACCCCACGCGCGTGCTGACAAGCACCGTTAAAATTAATGGAGCAATTCACCGCCGCTGCCCAGTAAAAACCGACCGCGCCATACCAAAAGAAAAGCTGTTCGACGCAATGCACGCGCTGAACAGCATAATTCTCACCGCTCCGGTAAAGCGCGGCGACGTTGTGGCGGCCGACTTTCTCGGCACCGGCACAAATCTTATTGTTACAAAAGATATGTAAAAGCAGGCATTCCGTTATAGGACGTCTTTCACGGTTTATCCTGCTTGATACTGCTAAAGTCTTCTTTGCCCCCGTCTTTTTTCTCTGTTTCATTAGGCAGTGGATTTTCCGCAAGAATCCGCCGGTTATAAACGAGGTGCATCTGCATCGAGTCGAAAGCCGCTTCTTCATTGTGGCTGCTAATCGCTTCTGCAATCGCTTGATGGCAGGAAACGACTTCCTCCAGCGTAGGCTGAGGAATTTTCTGTACATCCACTGCAAGTGTGCGGGCAGTGACTGGCACAAGCCGCGGTGCAAGCAGATTGTTGCTTGCCTTTGCAATCGCTTCGTGAAAGCGTACATCCACCTTTACATAATCCTGGCGGCGTTCTAAAATCAGCTTGTCTACTTCTTTGCAGGCACACCTGATTTTTATTATATCTGCCGGCTGGGCGTTCCGCGCGGCCCGAATTGCAAGAAACGGTTCCGTTAAAAGGCGCAGCTCCATCAGGTCATGAACAAGTTTGGGGTCTTTTTCCAGAAAAATAAGTCCAAGCGGATCATTCATAACGCCCCGGTCAGCGGAAACGTAAGTACCGGAACCCTGGCGGATCTCGACAATATTACGGGAAACAAGCAGTTTCATGGCTTCGCGTACGGAGCTGCGCCCAACCGACATTTTTTGCGAAAGGACCGCTTCATTTGGCAGGCGGTCACCCGGCTGGAGGTTTTCACCGATAATGTAACGAACGATTTCATTCGATAATTTTTGTGGTAAATTGGGTATAGTAATCCTACCCATGATATAGCATCTCATTTCTGTAATTGGATTTCCAATTTGTAGTATGTATGTGGAAACATCAGTTACAGTATTTAGTATATATTTCCAAATGCAAAAAGTCAAATATTGGTATTGCTCACAGCAAAAAATTACTGCCTTATTTGTGCACTTCTTCAAATGCACCGGAGTCTGAAGCCGGTTCCCCTGCGGTGTAGAGGTGGGAAATATCACCCATACCTCGGCAGCGAAAATAGGCCTTGCCCTTTTCCCGCTCTTCCGTTATAAGCGTTGTAACGGAAGCCGGCGGCAGAATAAGCCCGTGCCAAAGGACTGGAGCCGAAATGCCAAGCAGATGCGACAGCATAACACAGGTAACACCAAAGTGACAGAACAGAACGATGGTGTCGCAGTTCCCGCCCTCGGTACGGTAAATCATGCCGCTGCGCCGGTAGCCGTGCTCAGCAAGAAGAGAGTCAAGGCCCTCTGCCACTTCACGGTACAACTGCTTTGTATCCGCCTTCTGCATAATGGCATCGTCAAACCAATGGTCTTTGTCATACAAAACCGGGCGGCGGGTCCAGTCATCCGGCATCAAGTCCCACACAACGTGCTCTTCACCGGTTTCTGGAATTGTGCGGTAGGCCGGGAATTCCTGCATCCAGTCCAGTATTTTTGCCTTACGGTGCATCCGTTCCAGCGTTTTGCTGGCCGTATCCTTTGCGCGGCCAAGCGGTGAGCAGTAAAACGCACGCACGTCAAGCTTTGAAATGCGCTTGGAAAGCAGCTCCGCTTCGCGCCAGCCCTTGGGTGTTAAAGAGTCTTTTTCATAGTCTGGTTCCCCATGTCGGATTAACATCAGCCTCATACTTTTCTACTTCCCCCTACTGTTTTTAAGAATTCACCGCAAACGGTGAGCTCCACGCTTTTCTTCCCTTACTGTCCACCAGCATAACACGCACATAGCAGTCGGTTTTCTCCACCTGGTAAACGGCATGTGTCCCCGATGCAACACGGTCTTTACACCAAATGCTGTTGCTGTTGAAAACGATATATTTTGAGTCGGAGCACTCAACTTCAACTTTTCCGTCACCAACGCATATAGCCTGAAATTCCGGCCCCTGTGAAGCATAGAAACTGCCGCTTCCAAGAGCTTTTTTCAGCGCCTGGTGCGTACACTCCTGCGCACGAACCATAAGATAAGAACGCGTCTGCTCCCCGTTGTAGTGGTGGCTGTCATCCGCCGCCATACAGGGTATCAGCTTGCCTTTGGAGGCCCACAGGTCAAAATACAGGCTGGAATCCGCCCGCTCGCCATTCCACGGCAATCCGGAAATGCTGTTGTAAATCTCGGCGCCGCAAAGCCCGGTAAGGTACAGCACCGCTTCCGGGTCGGTCACGGACCAGGCAGGGTGCGCAAGAATTGCCATGCCGCCTGCTTCCCGTATGGCGTCGATGATCTTCTGCGGAGGCTGAGAATGTTCCAGCTTTACTTCGCGCTCCATGCCAACGCCGATAATATGGTAAACCGGGCTGTGAATCATGTCGCCTGTGTCCCATTCGCAGCCGCTTAAAAGCAGCATTTTACCAAATCTGCTGTTTTGACTTTGCGCCCAATGGTCGGTCAGCGCAGCAAAGTCGTACCCGGCTTTTTGGTAGAGATTCAATGCGTCATCCGGCGAAAGACATCCGTCAGACCTTGTTGTGTGCATATGGAGGTTTCCTTTGTACCAGTTCCCGCTTTCTCCGAAAAGACTATTCAAAATATCATCATCCTTACTCTTACTTGCTTTTTACGGTAGTTTTCACTCACTGCTCTTCTATTCTATCGTTTTCTAAGCTTGGTTTCAAGCTGAAAAGAAGCGTACCGGCCACATCACTGTAGATGCGTGCCGGTACGCTTCTTTATTGGGCAGCTTCACAAACTGCCGTTTCTAAACCATTTTTCACAAACACAATTCACAAATATCTAGATTCCTTGCACGCTATTTTTTGACTTTGCAGCGAACTTTAAAACGTTTGCCAAGCTTGTCCCGCATCAGTTCGCGTGTCTGCGTAACCTGCTGCTCGCTGACTTCCCTTTTCGGGATAATCACAGCATTATTTGTAGTGCGGTAAAGTAAAAACAAATCTTTCGTTTCAAAAGCATACTCAAAGTCATCCCACCGATCCGTACCCGAATCCGCGCTGCCGCTTTCGCTGTAGGTCACCTTTTCGGCATCCATCAGAACCGTGTGGGTCTTTTTGCGGTAATCCCTGCCGCTTACCTTAAACTTGTGGACGTTGTTCAGCACGCTGAAAAGAAGCATGGGCACAGTAACCGTTACCATCAATGCACAGATATGAACGGTTTGGGACATTTTAATTACCTTTGCAAGCTCCAGCATAAGAGCCGTAAAGCTTACGCCCCACACAAGGAACAGAATAATATTCTGGCTTCTGCGGTGCGAAAAGGTAGACGAAAAACTCATCCTGCGGTAATCATCTGTCGTCAGTTTATATTCGTAGACAATCGGTAGCGTCATAAGCAAACCATCCCCAGCTCTGGATTTTTATTCTCCGAATTTCGAGTCAATCAGGTCAACCAAATCGTCAACCGCTTTTTTCTCATCCGGGCCTTCAGCTTCGATTTCAATCTCTTCGCCCTGAGTCAGGCCAAGGGAAAGGACGTTCACAATGCTCTTGGCATTTGCGTCTTCGTCTTCCTCGCCGCCTTTTCTGCGGAGAATGATGTCAGACTGAAATTTACCGGCTGCACCGATAAAGTCTGCAGCCGGACGGGCATGAAGGCCGGTCGCATTCTTGATTGCTGTAGTTCTTTTATACATTAGGATGTTCTCTCCTTTATAAAATATCCGCGAGTGCAGATTCCAAATATGTTTGTACTTCTTCGGCTGTTCCTTTTTTGCAGACTTCACTGGCAATTTCACGGGCGCGTTCCATGGTAAGGCGTGAAATTGTCTTTTTTGTACGTGCCACGGAAGCTAAGCCCATGCTGATGCGGCGAATACCGAAGCCGAGCAAAACCGGCATGGCAAGTTTGTCACCGCCAAGTTCACCGCAGACGCAGAGCGGCTTCCCTGCTTTTGTAAATTGTTCCGCGGTATAGCGTATCAGGCGGAAAAGTGCCGGGTGGTAACTCTGGTAATATGGGGCAACAGCCGGATTCATTCGATCCGCTGCCGTTGTGTACTGGCACAAGTCATTAGTGCCAATACTTGCAAAGTCGACTTCCTGAACCGCAAGGTCCGCTATCATGGCAATCGCCGGAATCTCTATCATAATACCGATTTTTACGTTTTTGCCGTACGGTATATTTTCACGATCCAGTTCATCGCGCACTTCCTGCACAACGCTTTTTGCATTGCGGATATCGTCAAGGCTTCCAACCATGGGGAACATGAGCCACAGGTTTCCTATGGTTCCGGCGCGGAGCGCTGCTCTGAGCTGCGTTTTGAAAATATCCCGGTGAGCAAGACATAGCCGCAGAGCGCGGTTGCCGAGGAACGGGTTGTCTTCTTTTGGAAGTTCAAGGCAGTCAAGCTTTTTGTCGCCGCCAATGTCAAGCGTCCGGATTGTAACCGGGCGGTCACCATACTCCATCAGCACTTTGCGGTAAACTTGATACTGCTCCTCCTCTGTAGGAAGCGTGTCGCGTCCCATGTAAAGGAATTCCGTGCGGAATAGGCCAACACCCGTTGTGTACTTGGAACCTTGCAGCTCCTGCACAGTTGCTTTGCCGATATTGAGTTCTACCTCAATTTTTTCGCCATCGGCTGCTACGGGTTCTATGCCAATGTATTTTTTCGTCTCCGCCGCTGCTTTTGCAACTTCGACGCGCTTTTTTTCGTAAACAGTCACCTGAGCGTCATCCGGGCCAGTAATCAAGGTGCCTTTTACGGCGTCTACAATAACACGTTCGCCGTCTTTTACAAGACTCATGGCATCCGGAACGCCTAAAAGTGCCGGGATGTCATAGCTTCTTGCAATGATAGCCGTATGTGACGTTGGTCCGCCGACTTCGGTAACAATGGCAAGAACATTTTCGCGGTCAAGAGAAGCGGTATCCGATGGGAACAAATCATTCGCAAAAACAATGGCTGGCTCAGACAAAGCAGAAAGGCTTTGTTCCTTTACGCCTGCACAATTCCGCAGCAAGCGGCTGCAAACGTCTTTCATGTCTGCCACACGTTCGCGGATGAGTTCATCTTTTGCCCGTCCCATGATTTTGATGTATTTTGCATACACTTTCTGAATGGCGTTTTCAGCCGGAAGAAGCTTTACGCGAACAGCTTTCCGAATTTCTTCATCCATTGCGACGTCCATTAAAATGTCGAGGTGAGCGCCAATAATTTTGGCTTTTCCTCCTCCATTTTCGCCAAGGCTGTCACGGATTTTTTCCAGCTCGGCCTTTGCGCTGCCGCGCGATTTTTGATAATGAAAAATCTGCGCCTCAATTTCATCCTCAGTAATCGTCTTCTCCGTTATCTGCGGAACAAATCTTTCATAGCGAAGGACCTTCCCGACAGCAATTCCCTCGGACACGGGATTCCCTTTGTATTCCAAGATAGTTACCCCCTTGATTCAAAGCTCTAAAGTGCGTTTGCCCGAAACCCTTTAATTGAATAATAAAAAAAGGAAAGGCAGCGCACCGGAAGCCCGCTGCGGTGCCTTTCCATGCTAAAACTATTGCCGAATCTGTTGTGTGTGCAATACTGAGTTAAAAAGTAAAATGCAGGTGTAGAATCAGTAGAAAATAAATTCTGAACTATTGCTTAGTTGCTTGCTGCTGGAGCAGCCGCATCCGTCTTTACATGGCCCGGATTAATAGCTTCTTCTTCGATCCAAGCATGGATACGGGTACGGTTCTTGCGAACGAAGATGTAGCAGAAAATATAGACTGCAATAACCGCTGCAATGGCAATCGGATTCTGGGAAAGGAATGCCATGAAGATAAGGGCGCCAACCGGCTGGCCAAGAATGATAAAGCTTGTTACCATCATAACGCCGGTTTCAAGTTTAACAGCGCCGGAGCTCTTCACAACTTCTGTAAATGCGGAACCAGTCATGGTGCAGCAATACAGGAAGATGATGCAGAAGATACCGCCGGAAATAACGGACTTCAGGATGTTGCCGTTTGAGCAGGCAACACAAGGCTGAATAACATAAGGAATAGCAATCAGGTCAAGCATTGGGAGAGTCTGGTTGCCAGGAAGTACGAAGGAAATAAGAAGAACGATTGGCATCAGAACAATGCCGGAAATCAGGGTAGCTGTTTCGCCGTAGCCGCAAGCGTCGTTAACAGCCAGGTACCATTCGCCCTTTGTGCCTTTGACGGATTTCTTGGAAGCTTCGGTAATCGGTCCAAAAGAACCGGCGAAGATGGAAGAAATCTTCGGGAACACAGCCATAACAGCTGCTGTTGCAACGCCGCAGGTCATAATAGTGCCCCAGGCGCTGAGCTGGCCGAGGTGTTTGATTTCGCCGATGATGCCGATGAACAGGCCAAGGAAAAGGCCAAGAGTCATCGGTTCGCCCATGAAACCAAAGCGCTTACGGAATGTTTCAGGGTCTGCCTTAATTTTGTACAGGCCTAGGCGGTTCAGCAGCCAGTTCATGGCAACTGCATACACACCAACGGTCGCTGTGTGCAGTGATGCAATGGTGCAGTTCGGGTAATGGTAATAGGTAGACCATCTTTTTTCAATTACTTCAGTGAAGCAAAGGGTATAAAGCTGCTGAACAACCATGCATGCCATGCTGAGCCAGAAGTTGCCGGTCAGCAGGAAGAGGACAGAGCCCCATGCCATATATGAGTAGTTGTTCCAAAGGTCGCCTGCCTGGAACACGTTTGTGTAGCGTGTCAGGAACAGAATAACCTGAAGAATAATGGCAACGGCGATATAAACCATGCCGATTTGCGTAGAGTAAGCAACAATGGAAGTTGTCTGCCAGCCCATATCGACGATGTTCAGCTTAATGCCGGTGTCTTTTACCAGCTGATTGATAATTGGTGTGATAATTGGGCTGTAAGAACCGATAACGAGGCTGAATCCTTCGAGGCCTACGCCAGCGGAAAGGGCGGACATAAAGGCTTTTTTCGGTTTAACCTTCATGCAGATTGCAATGATAAAGATAACGATTGGCACAAAAACAACTGCGCCGAATGTGTCAAAAAATGCTTTTAGTGCTTGAAAGAACATTTCACTTTCCCTCCCCATAGAATGTGGGTATTATTCTGCCCGGTTTCTGCTGAGAATACTCATTTTCCTGCTTTGTGTAGTGCCTCAAGCGCCTCCTCCATAAATTCATCTTCGCCCATGCCGGTAATTAGTCCTATGGCGTTAAATGCCGGTACACCGCAGCTGTCGCCAATCGGGCTTGCATAGGCTATCAAATCAAAGTGCTCACGGCCACAGTAGCTTTCAACTTCGCTGGAGTTTGCTTCTACTGCGTCAACATCGTAGCCTTTTTCTGCGAACATATCTTTTAATTTGCTCGCAACCATGGACGAAGTGACAACGCCGGAACCACAGATTGACAGGATTTTAATTTTTTTCATAGAGAATTACTCCTTTTATATAAAAATTTGTTTGCGCTAAGTTCAGGCTTCCACAGCCGGTTTCAGTAAGTTATAAACTTCTTCCTCGGTCTTTGCTGCCCGTACTGCCAAAAGCAGTTCTTTGTTCTGCAGCATCTTCATGATTCTGCGCAGAAGAGTCAGCTGATCTTTCGGATCACTGATGGCCAGCATAAACACAACCTGAGGATGAAGCAGAATCTCCGGAGAACCCATTTGGTGAAACTCAACCGGATGTTTTAGAATTCCGACCGCTATGGCCGGTTCAATCACGTGCTTGCTGACAGTATGCGGAATTGCAATGTCATAGGCTGTAGCAGGCAGCGCTGTTGGGTAGTTTTTTTCACGTTCCATAACGGCTTCTACGAAGCTTTCTTTTACAACGCCCTTCTGAACAAAAGTCTCCGCCAAAGTGCGGATTACTTCCTGAGAGTCTTCGCAGTCAAGATTCAAAAGGATTAAGTCTTTTCTCAGCATTTTCCGTTCCTTTCTTTTCTGTAAATTCAGCCGTTTATGGTCGTGGGAAGCACATCCGTCATATTTTCTTCCTGGTCGGTTCCGAGCGGAAGTTTTCCGGTGTGGAAGCCCGCCTTCTGGCGGCACTCATCCAAGTCGCATATTTGTTTTTTGCTGAATTTCCACTGCTTATTCAGCAGCATGGTATTTAGGGTGATATGAGCATAGGTCTCAACGACTTCCATGCGGTGGTATGCCTGAAGAGCTGATTTGCCCCAAGTAAGCACACCATGGTTTGCAAGCAGGACCGCATTGTAATCTTTGCAGTACGGTGCAATTCCGTCCGGAACTTGGAAAGTCCCCGGTTTTGTGTAATGCACCAGCGGCACTGTGCCAACCTGCATGACCGCTTCCATCAGGATGGGCGTGTCAAGCGCCATGCCGGCGCAGGCAAAGGAAGTTGCGTACACAGGGTGCGCATGCACCACTCCGCGAACTTCCGGATTTTCTTTAAATACCCGCAGATGCATTTTTACTTCGGATGACGGCTTGTACTTGCCTTCCAGAATATTCCCATCAAGGTCAAGTTTGACCATCATGCTGGGAGTCATGCTTCCTTTGGAAACCCCTGTTGGTGTAACCCAAAGCTCAGTCGGAGAAACCTTCACCGTTATGTTGCCGTCATTGGTTACAACATAACCATGCTGGAACATTTGTTCACCGATTGCTACAATTTCTTCTTTCGCTTCTTTGTCTGTTGGATACTGTTCACAGTCAAACATCGTATTCCCTCGCAGCTTTTAGCTTTTGTTGATTTGTTGATTTGAGTTGATTATAGTTTCTTTGCTTGGAGTTGTCAATGTTTTATGTGAAAAAAGTGATGGTTTTTTGCTAGTTTTTGTTTACAATCATGTATTTTTATTATATAATATTTGTGGATAAAGCCATGTTTATGTTGTTTTGTGTTTGTTGCCTAACTGTGCTACAATAAAAACAACACGGAAAAGAGGTAGACTACTATGCTCTCTGTTACAAGAAAACAGAAAATAAAAGAATTGATTCTTGAAAAGAAAAGTGCTACAGTTGCCGAGCTCTCCAAGATGTTTAATGTTACGGATGAAACAATTCGGCGTGACCTGAGCAGCCTTGAAAAAGAGGGCGTACTTCTGCGCTCCTACGGTGGTGCATTTATCCAGACTGGAGTTGACAATCAGATTAACTCAAACATACGTTCTACCGTATATGTGGAAGGAAAAACGGCCATTGCTAAGAAATGCAAGCAATTTCTTCACAACGGCGATGTTATATTCCTCGACAATTCCACAACAGCATATTTTCTTGCTAAGGAATTCTGCCAAATGCGGCTCACCGTTGTAACGAATTCCTTAAGCATTACAAATTTTCTCAGCGGATTTGATAATATTCGGCTAATCGTAACCGGCGGTTTCTATTCTTCAAAAGAAAAAGCTTTTTATGGCACCAGTACGCTGGAAGCGATTGAAAAGTACTATGGTAGATAAAGCGTTTTTTTCCTGCCGTTCCCTTTCGGTCGAAAACGGTATTACAGATTCCTACGACCAGTGGGCTCAAGTACGAAAAACAATTATTGAACGCTCGGAAAAACGCTACTTGATAGCAGATTTTTCAAAGTTTAACCAGACTTCTTTTATACGCGTCTGCGGCTTTGAAAAAATCACGGCGATTATTACCGACAAGCCCCTCAGTGCCGATTGGCATGCGGCCATGCAAAAATATGGCTGCGTAATTTACGACAAAGATGAAGGGCAGTCTGAAGCAGAACCACCACAAACATGACAGCAACAATTTAATTTTATAAAGGGGTGCTAACATTGCAGCAGTACGATCTACTAATCGTCGGCGGCGGCATAATCGGGTGCGCAGTAGCGCGGGAACTTTCGCGCTACAGTCTGCGTGTTGCAGTATGCGAAGCAAAACCTGATATTGCAGCTGGGACCACAAAGGCAAACGGCGGTCTGATTCACACAGGCTACGACCCAAAACCGGGAACGCTGAAAGCTCTGCTGAACCTAAAAGGGTGCCTAATGTATCCGGCACTTTCCAGGCAGCTTGGTTTCCGCTTTCACAAAATGGGTTCCATGGTAGTCGGCTTCAACGAAGAAGACCATGCCTATTTAAAAAAGCTTTACCAGCAGGGGCTGGAAAATGGTGTGCCAAACCTTGAGCTTGTAAGTGGCGGCCGTATTTTTGAGCTGGAGCCGCAGACATCTCCCGAGGCGAAATACGCGCTGTACTCACCGCACACCGGCATTGTGGACCCATTTGAGGTTGCGATTGCCTATGCCGAAAACGCAGCGGCTAACGGTGTTGACTTCTACGTTTCGTCCCCCGTTCTCTCCATAAAGAAAGACGGCGAAGATTTTCTGGTGCAGACTCCGAAGGGTCAATTCCGCACAAAGTATCTGGTGAATGCCGCAGGTGTTCACGCAGACGACGTCGCAAGGCTGGCAGGCGCCGATGAATTCAATATTATAGCACGCCACGGCGACCTGCTGGTGCTGGACAAGCACTGCGGCGTTCACGGCTTGATGACGCTTTACCCCATCCCCTCAAAAAATACCAAAGGCGTTGTTGCCATGCAGACGGTTTCTGGGAACGTGCTAATCGGTTCCAGTGCCGAAATTAAAGAAAAAGACGATGTTGCAAGCTACAAGGCCGGCATTGACCAGCTTCTTGCCGGTGCAAGAAAACTGGTGCCGGCCTTAAGGCTGAACAAGGTAATCCGCACGTTTGCCGGTTCGCGCGCCGTTGTGGAAGGCAATCACAATGATTTCTATATCCGGCCTTCCCAGAAAGTGCCGAACCTGTTCCACGTTGCGGGCATCCAGTCCCCGGGTATCGCATCCTCTCCGGCTATTGCGGCCTACACGGTACAGATGCTGCGCGGCTGCGGCGTTCCGCTGAACGAAAAGGAACATTTTATCGCAGAACGAAAAGCGCCGGTAGACTTCAGCGAACTGCCGCCTGAAAAGCAAGAGGCGTTGATTCGTGAAAACCCGGCCTATGGCAGGCTTGTCTGTTCCTGCGAATGCGTAACAGAAGGTGAAATTGTCGATGCGATTCACCGCACGCCGGGCGCAAGGACTATAGATGGAGTCAAGCGCCGTACCCGTGCCGGGATGGGGCGCTGCCAGGGTGGTTTCTGCCAGCACCGTGTGCTTGGCATTCTTGCAAGGGAGCTTCACTGTAAACCGGAAGATATTCTACTGGATGGCAGCGGCTCACAAATTGTCTTTTCTAAACTGAAGGAGGGCCGCTGAAATGAAGAATCTGAATTTTGACGTTGTCGTAATCGGCGGTGGACCCGCCGGAATGGCCGCTGCGATGAGTGCGCACAAAAATGGCGCGAAAGTCGCTGTCGTAGAACGCAACGCCCAGCTGGGCGGTATTCTGTGCCAGTGCATCCACAGCGGATTCGGCCTGAGGCACTTTAAGCAAGAGCTTACAGGGCCTGAGTATGCACAGCGCTGTATTGACGAACTCACCCCGACGGATGTGCAGGTTTTCCTTTCCTCTGCCGTCCTGGACTTGACCCCAGACAGACGCGTGACGCTTTCCAACAGCGATGGAATTTTCGTCCTGCAGGCAAAAGCCGTCGTGCTTGCCATGGGCTGCCGGGAACGTACCCGCGGTGAAATTAAAATTCCTGGGGATCGCTGCGCGGGTGTACTTACTGCCGGTCTTGCCCAGCACTATATTAATATTGACAACGAATGCCCGGGCCACCGGTTTGTAATCCTTGGTTCCGGCGACATCGGACTTATCATGGCACGGCGCATTTCTCTCGAAGGAATGAAAGTCGTTGGTGTTTACGAACTGATGCCATACCCGAACGGCCTTTACCGCAATATTAAAAACTGCCTGGAAGACTTCGGTATTCCGCTGCACCTTTCCACCACCGTTACACGCGTCATTTCTGAAAACGGACGCGTTTCCGCCGTGGAAGTCAGCCGCGTCGACAATAAAATGCAGCCTATTCCCGGAACGGAAGAAACCGTCCCCTGCGACACGCTCCTGCTTTCCGTCGGCCTGATACCGGAAAATGAACTGTGCCTGAAAGCCGGCGTAGCCATTAACGAGCGCACAAACGGTGCTCTGGTGGATGACAGCCTGCAGACCAGCGTACAAGGCATTTTCTCCTGCGGCAATGTGCTGCACGTTCACGACCTTGCCGACAATGTAACAGCAGAAGGTGAGCGCGCCGGTGCTTCCGCCGCGCAGTTTGCGAAGGAAGGAGCACTGCCTGAAAAATGGACGCCTATTGCCGTCCACTGTGAAATGCCCATCTCCTACACCGTTCCGGCAGTCATTCATTCCCGCAAAAAGGCTTCCATCTTCTTCCGGGTACGCCGCCCGCTTGAAAACTGCCGCATAAAAGTTGCTTCTGGCGGAGAAATTTTGCTGAACTGCAAACCGAAAGATTATAAGCCAAGCACCATGGAGTGCCTGAATCTGCCGGAATCTGTTCTGGAAAAAGCCGGAACAGAGATTACTCTGACAATGGAGCCTGCATAAAAAGGAGATTTTAAATATGGAAAACAGAGAACTCGTCTGTACCGTCTGCCCGAACGGATGCCACCTGACCGTTGTAAGAAACGACGACGGCACCGTAAGTGCCGTGGAAGGCGCCCGCTGCGACCGTGGCCGCGCTTTCGGGAAGCAGGAAGTTATCTGTCCGCAGCGTGTGCTTACCAGCACTGTGCTGGTGCATACAGCTGACGGCGACCAGCTTTTGCCGGTGCGCTCAGCCAATGCATTTGCCTTGGAGCTGCACAGCAAAGCCATGGAGGTTCTTCGTCACACTACCGCTTCATCCCCAATAAAGATGGGGGATGTCATTGTAGAAAATATCGTGGAAAGCGGAACAAATATTATTGCCTCCTGCAGCATCCGCTGACCGTTGAGAAAAAAACTGCAGAAAATTGCCCGCACCGTTCCCCCCGGTGCGGGCAATTCTTTTTAAACAGCGATTTTTAATTTTTCAGGTCAGAATATCCACTGTTTTCTCTCTGTGCACAAGGTACAGGCACACCGCAAGCGGTACAAGGAAACAGGCGGCACACACCAAAATATGCTTTCCAGCAAAAGAATCCTGCAGCAGCCACGGCGCCAGTTTTCCAGCGAGAAAAAGCACCGGAATCTCCACAGCTAACAGAGTAATATAGCTTCTGCAGAATTTTGAAACTGCAAAGCTGAAAAAGACGAACCCAAACGTCAGAAAGAATATCATAAGGCAATTTGCCAGCACCTCTTGCCCGAACGTTTTGGAAGTAACTTCATTGCTCACAAAGCAGCCGAAAAACTGCAGGTCAATCTGGTGCAAACCCGTCACATACGCGGCAAAGAACACGGCAAACTGTACGAGCACCAAGAAAAAGGCAGCAGCCACTACAGAAGCGAGCTGCATACCCAGCAGTTTTCTCCCTTTTCCTGCGGTATAGGCAAGGCCTAAAACACCGCTCCGATTTTCCCGCACCAGATACGGTGCTGTCAGCACAGCAGCTGTAATCAAGAGAAAAACCGAAAGGTAATTCATAAGGCCCGACCAGGAAGACTGAATTGTGTGTGGAAAGACCGTTGGCTCGCTGCGGAGCAAAACGCCGGATTTCTGAAGCTCGGCATCCTGCTGCGGATACGATTGAATTTCCTCCCCTATCTCTTTTTCCTGCAAATAGCGATAATAGTCACCCGTATGGTATTCGGGGCCGAAACAGTATTTCGGTGTACCGGTTTTGTCCAACTCCGCCGTCAGCTGGTCATAGAGGTTTGTTTGTGCATTATTATCCTTCATTTCTTTATCCAGTAAATCCTGCAGCTGGTCAACGTCGGTAATTTTTGCAGCCTTAAAATCTTTCATGCCGGATATTTTTGCGTTCAGCTTTGTCTTTTCTCCAGCTATGTAAGTTTCAAAGTCTTTTTCTTCGCTTTTATTTATCGTTGTGCCGTATTTTTTCAGCAGAACCTGATTTGCCCGAATTACCTCCAATCCACAGCTTCCAAGGTAGGTGGAGTCAAAATAAAACGAAAGAAATGATTTATAAAACAGTACACTGAAAAGGATTAGCACCAGAAGCAGCTTCCAGTTCAAGAGTTTTTTCAGCTCGTACCCAAAAACACGCATAAGTCTATCCACCTCACAAGTCGGCGCGGCGAAAACGCCGGGTGCCGAAAAATATCAGAATTGCAGAAATAGCTCCCCACAGTACAAATAGCGCAGTAAAATACTGCGGGTATGCACAGGCAGGTTCCGACCTTGCAAGCCAGGAGCCACAGATTTTCCACGCGGTAAACGGGTTTGCCGCAGCAAAAAAAGGAAGCGCAGAATTCCACGGCAGGTATTCCGGCAAAAAGGCAAGCACAAACCCAACAAAGCCATAAAGAAGAAAGTCGGCGTAACTGCTGTGGCAGAAAACAGCAAGGGTAAAAGCTAGCAAACAAAAAACAGCCTGCAGGGCAAATACAAGACCAATGTTTGCCCAAAGATATTGCAGTACCGTCATGCGGCTCCATGTGATACAAGGGAAAAAACCGTTTTCGGTTTCCACATTCATCGCACTGGAAACCGAAGCATTCCAAAGGTTGGAAAAATGGAAGCTGGCAAAGAAGGCCGGAAGTGCCACAGCCATTAAAAGTGCCGGAACCGCCAGTCCGGCAAGCATAGCGGCGCAGAACTGGTCCGCAAGCAGCGTCCGCCCCCGGCGGCTTGTATAGGCCAGCCCCTGCGTCCCGTGCGCGAACTCAAAATTCACCGTGTAAAGCATAATCAGCACACCGAGCACAGCGCTTTCAAGCAGAATGGCCTTAAAGAGTCTCCCATAAAGAGAACTGTGCGTCCGACAACCTGCGCCGGGAAAATAAAGTGTGTCCGCTTCACCATCCGACCGGATTTCATCCACACGTTTCTGAAGCGCCGCAGCGTTATTTGCGATTATTGATGCCGGCAAGCCGCTGAGTTTTTGCTTGCTGCAAAAATTTTTGGCTTCTGCGGCAAAGTCCAATCCGGCATAAGTGGAGCTGCGGCTTTGAACCGAGTGGTCAAGCTGCAGGATTGCGGCGTCATCGCCCAGCCGGTCCCGCTCAGCCGCAGTCATCTGCCATTCATTATTCTGCAGTTCCTGCACCATCGCTTCCGGCTTGACCGCAGATTTCCCGGTCTTTTTCCGGTAAAGGCCTGCCAAATCCTGCGTATATTTTTGCAGGATGGGAGAAAATTTTTTCTGAAAATCCGCATTAATCTGCACGCCCGTCTGCCCAGCCACATCGTTAACCAGATCGATTTTCCGCTGCTGGTACGAACCGGTAGAAATTAAGTAAAAATTAAGTGCGAGAAAAGCAGCCAGAAGCCCAGCGAAAAAGGGCGCGCGGCAAATACGCCGGAAAAGCCACCAAAAAATTTTCATGTTTATTCCTCCTGGTAAACGTAGAGGAACACGTCTTCCAGGTTTGGGGAAGCTGCCTGCGCCTGCGGCGGCAGTTCTTCTCCGTCTTGGCGGAGAAACCGGAAGCGCGTCTGCCCCGCTTCCTCGCGGCGTGAAAGGACGAAATGCTCCTGCTCAAAGCGGTCGGCTTCCAAGATTGGAATGCTGCATTCAAAAACTTTGTCTTTCAGAATTCCACAGAGGCTTTCACGGCCGGTATCACAGTAGACCGTATGGTCTTTTATCATGATGATACGGTTTGCAACGCTTTCAATGTCGGAAACAATGTGTGTGGAAAGAATGACCACACAGCTTTTTGAAAGTTCCGAGATGATGTTGTGGAAGCGCACGCGTTCTTTTGGGTCCAGCCCGGCAGTCGGTTCGTCAAGGACAAGAATTTCCGGCTCACCCAAAAGAGCCTGCGCAATACCGACACGCTGCACCATGCCGCCGGAAAACTTTTTCATTTTTTTGTCCGCCACATCGGCAAGGCCGACTGTTTCCAGCAGCTTGCCGATACGTTGCTCCGCCATGTGGTGTTCCAACCCCTTCAGCGCACCCAGGTAGCGAAGATATTGCCGTGGAGAGCTGTTGCGGTAGTAACCAAAGTCCTGCGGCAGGTAGCCCAGCTTTTCCCGATATTCCGCACCCATGCTGCGGATTTCCCGCCCGTCGTAAACAATCTGCCCCTCTGTAGGGACTAGCAGTGTCACGATCATTTTCATCAAGGTGGTTTTGCCTGCTCCGTTTGGTGCAAGCAGTGCATACACTCCGTGGTCAAATTCCAGGCTGATGTCCTGAAGAGCAGTAAACTTTCCGAACCTTTTTGTCACATTTTGCACCGTCAGCATAATATTTTCTCCTTTTTCCGCAAAAGCAGCTGTTTTAGGCCTGAAACGTACAGGCAGGCAAGAACGACGGTCACCACACAATGAAGCGGCAGCGGTACTTCCCGCAGGAAGCGGCCATAGGCCTCTCCGCAGAAAGTGTCACAAAGGACATTTCCTGGAATCCATGCGGCAGCGACAAGTGTCGGCGCCAGAAGGCCGCCCGGCAGCAGGCTGTAAAGCAGCAGAACGGAAAGCAGAAACAGCCCGCTTGCTGAAACCATAAACATCCGCCAAAAATCCTCACCAACACCCACAAGGCAGCACACCCCGGCCGTCGCCAAATTTACAACGATGTTCGCGCAGCTAAACGTCAGCATCCGGAATACGGTAAGGTGGCAAACGGTGTACTTGCAGGTTCTTTTTAAGTCGTAAGCAGTGCTGAGCTTTTCTTTCCAGAAGCCGAGAAGACACAGCAGGATGTACAGTGTAGGCGAAGCAGCAAACAGCACACCATACAGTTTGCCGTGTTCTGCAATGGAACCGGTGGAACAAAGCAGGCCATACGCCGTACAAAAAACAGCCAACGCGGAAACAAAAAGCACATCGCCCTGATTCTGAAAAATTACCCGCAGGCCAAGGCTGCGGCGCATATCCCGCAGTTCCGCAAATAAAGGACGGCGCTGCAGGCCGTGTTTTAAAATACTAGAAACCGCCGCATTCTGTTCTTCCGGCGTTGGGTATTCGATTTTCATTCGCTCTCCTCCAATCGTTTCTGAATCTTTTTTACCGCAGTATAATACCGGCTTTTTACTGTGCTTTCCGGCATAAAAACAATCTGTGCAATTTGTGGAAAATTTACTTCTGAAAAAAGCTTCAGCCGCAGAATCTGCTGTGTCGTACCGTCAAAAGTTTCGATTTCCCGCAGTACAAGCGCTGCTGTTTCTTTCTGCTCCAGCCTGGACTCAAAGCTGCACTCCTGCGGAGGAAGATTCTCGTCATCCAGTGCATCGGTCATTTTTTGGCTCCGGTAACAGCGGCTGCGGAAATAATCCGCAATCCGGCGGGAAGCAATGCGGTACAGCCATGTTCGAAAGGAAGCCTTTTTTGCATCGTAATGCCCTGCCGACTGCAGCACACTGATGAAAATCTCCTGTGTTAAGTCCATAGCAAGCTGCTTTTCCAGCGTCTGACGGTAAGCGTAGGCATAAATTTCGCGGTAGTATTTTTCCACAAGTTCGCCTGCCGCTTTCCGGTCGTTCCAGAGCCGTATGCGCAGCAAGAGCTTTGCGTCATTTTCTTCCTGCCGCACCCGCTTCACTTCCTTTTCCATGTATATATTCGCAGAAATACTGTAAATCGTCGAAGGGTTCTTCAAATATATTATCATAAATTGCACACTGTATCTCTTCTAAGGCATTAAAAATGAATGGATTTCAATCCATACGGCAGTCTCTTAAAAAAATAAGCAAAAAGAAAAGGCAAAGCACCTTTTTTCGGTACTTTGCCTTTTTCACAGAAAATATTTATTTTTTATATCCCCAAAGGTCCAGAGCAATCCGCAGCTCTTCATGCTCTTTCGCAGCTTCATCCAGCGGAATGCCCGCCATAACCGCGTCAATCGATTGGCGCATGGCTTTTGCGCCTGCCGCTGCACCCTGTGGGTGACCATGAATGGAACCGCCCGGCGCAAGGATAATATCAGTGCCAAGGTCGTTCATATACTTTTCGGTCATACCCGGGTGAACACCGCCGCCAAGTGACGGCATAGCCGGTTTGAGGCTGTAATAAGGAAGGGAAAGCTCATGTGCCGTCTGAATATACTTCTGGTACTTCAGCGGGTAGCCACCGTACGGGGTATTCATCATCACAATATCGGCGCCCGCAAGGCGTGGGAACTTTCCGGAAGCGATTGGGAAACTCATGCCGCTTCCAACGCCTTCGTAAAACATTCCGGAACTTGCATAGTGGCCAAGGATCGGGACATTCACGCTTTCGGAAACGCTACGCAGCACACTGTAGCCGACCGCAGCATAGTTGACCATAATAGCCTTTGCTCCGGCTTCCACCACGCGCTTCGCGTTTTCAAGGACTTTATCGGCACGGTCTGTAACATTTACAATATAGATCGTTTGGTGGCCCGTTTTTTCATAAGCCGCCTGCGCCGCTTTGTTATATTCTTTCACGCGCTCAACATTCGGGCAAAACTCCGGGTTGCCAAGCAGCTCGTCATCTTTAATGAAATCCACGCCGCCAAGGGCAGCTTGGTAGAAAATTTTTGCGCCAACTTCCGGTGTAAAGCCGGTGCATGGCTTAATCATATTCAGAACGAGCGGACGCTTTTCCACGCCGGTAAGCTTCCGCAGACCTTCAATACCAAACTTCGGCCCTTTGAAGCCGGAAACAAAGCTCTCCGGGAACTGCAGGTCTACCAGCTTTACCTGCACTGAAGTGGAAGCGTCGTTGCCAAGAAGCGTTGTCATCATCATAGGGAACTGCGAGCCAAAATTAACGGGCGGGTAAGCAATCTGCAGCAGATAAGTTTCCTTTTCCTTTTCCGGCGTCTGGCCGTAAAGGTCACTCGGGGGCAGGTCAATTACGTTTACAACGCGCCCCATGTATTTTTCGCGCATTTCATCGGTTATGCCCGGTACCGGCACCCATGTGCCAACTGTCTGCCCCACAACCATCGCAGAGGCTTTCTGAATTACGTTGACCTCTTTGGGCAGCTCTAGGTAATAAGTCGCAATCACATAGTTTTTCTGCCATGCCATTTCATGCAGGGCAAACATATATTCCTGCTTCATCATTCCGCCCCTTTCGTATTCTGCTTTTCGAAGAAGAGAGGAAGCACCTGGCGGATAATCCGGTTAAAATTGTCGGCATCCCACGCGCTGCGCCCAATAAAAAGCCCGTCAATATGCGGCATGACAATCAGCTTTTCGGCGTTCTGCGGGTTTACGCTTCCACCGTACAGAACCGGTATCTCCGCTCCGGTTTCCCTGCCAAACAGTTCACTCAGCGTGCGATGAAGCAGCGCATGAATCTGCTCCGCATATTCTTCCGAAGCCGGCTTGCCGTTTACACCGATGGCCCACACCGGTTCATAAGCAACAATAACATTTTTCGCCTGTTCCGGCGAAACGCCATGCAGCCCAACTTTCAGCTGTGTGTTCAGCACTTCCGCAGCTACACCGGCATCTTTTTCTTCACCGGTTTCACCAACGCATAAAAGCGGCGTAAAGCCGTGTTTCAGTGCGGCAAGGACTTTTTTATTTTCCTCTTCATTGCTTTCGCCAAAAATATGTCTGCGCTCCGAATGGCCAATCATAACGATATTCACGCCGATTTCTTTCAGCATAACCGGCGAGATTTCGCCGGTGAACTGCCCCTCGTCTTCCCAGCTCATATTCTGTGCGCCAAGGAGGATGCTTTCTTCCGGCACCGAAGCTTTTGCAGCGGAAAGAGCCGTATAGGATGGAATTACAAACAGTTCCATCGTATCGCGTGAAATATCTTTCGTAAGTTCATGCAGCCGAGTCAGAAAATCCGTCGTCTGGCGGATTGTCTTGTACATCTTGGTGTTGGTGCCAAGATAAATCTTTTTATTTCCGCTCATTCTAATCCTTCCCTGCCGCCTTTTTAGCGGAAGTTTTCTTCTTCAATCGCCGAAATTTCAGCGACTTTCGCTGTGGAGTGACCATCCTGGAACTCCAGTGACGTCCATTCGTCCACAATTTTTTTTGCAAGTTCCGGTCCTATCACACGCGCGCCCATGCAAAGGACGTTGGCATTGTTGCTGAGGATGGAACGCTCGGCCGAATAAGCGTCGTGGCACACGGTTGCACGGATTCCCTTAAATTTGTTCGCGGTAATGCACATGCCAAGGCCCGTGCCGCAAATAAGTACGCCGCGCTTTTTGTAGCCGCTTTCCATAACACGGCTGCAAAGATGTTTCGCCACCGTTGGGTAGTTGGTCGGGTCTTCCGGAGAATTGCAGCCTACATCTTCCACGGTAAAGCCCTTTTGGCGGAGGTAGTCGCGTACAAGGTCTTTCATCGGTACGGCCGCATTGTCACAGCCAATTACATATTCTCTTTCGCTCATAATTAATATCACTGCTCCTTTGTTTCTGACCGTTTTTGTTGTTTTATAGCTATTATAATACATCTAGTTTTTGATTCTTTAAGGTTTTTATGTAATTATGCCTTAAAAACTTTGCTGTGTTTTAATAAATTACACAATATTAAACGCATTTTATTTTTTATTTATGAACTATGCTAAAAACGGTCATTTGCAAAATGTTCTGGCATTTGTTCTGCCTGCGCATAATATAAAGCAGGAGGCGGTTTAAATGTATTTGAAGCCAAACTACGGCGGCCTATACAAGCTGCTGGAACATATGCCGGATGCTCAGGCAGTCCTTCGGGGTGCGCACGGGTACGAAAACCTGAATGGCACGGCATTTTTCTACCAGGCGCACGGCGGAGTACTGCTCATTGTGCAGATACAGGGGCTTCCACAAAGTGCGGGCAAATGTCCCGCGGACGTTTTTGGCTTTCACATCCATTCCGGAAGTTCCTGCACGGGTAACGAGAAGGACCCATTTGCGGATACTGGTGGACACTTTAACCCAAACGACTGCCCCCACCCAGCGCACGCGGGCGACCTTCCACCGCTGTTTGGGTGCCGGGGGTATGCTTTTCTTTCCTTTTTTACCGACCGTTTCGCCGTAAAAGATGTAATTGGCCGTACCATGATTATTCACCGTATGCCCGACGATTTTACAACACAGCCATCCGGCAGCTCCGGCGCAAAAATTGCCTGCGGGCCGATTACCGCTGGGTGATGGCTACGCAGAACATAGAAAAATCCCCGGAAAAGAGGAAGAATTCTTTTCCGGGGACAGATTTAATTCTGCAACATGATAAGCAATTCAAACCGAATCGCCGTTTGTTCGGATAATCTCGCCATAATCCCACGCAGAATCTTTTGGAATCCGGCGCAGCGTGCGGTAGTCTACATAGATAAGGCCGAAGCGACGGTCGAAGCCTTCTGCCCACTCAAAATTATCCATGGCAGCCCAGTATGTGTAGCCGAGGATAGGGATACCTTCCTCCGAAGTTTTTTTCAGGCAGCGAAGGTAGCGGTGAATATAATCAATGCGCTGCGGATCATGAACTTTTCCGTCCAGCATGACAAAGTCATTGTTGGCCATACCATTTTCCGTAATCAGGATAGGCAAGCCGTACCGTTCAAAATGGAATTTCGGCGCCCAGTACAGTACTTCCGGCGTAATGGGCCATCCCATGGAAGTGCGTGGCATCCCAGGGTATGTGCCGCCCTCGTTTAATGAATTGTAGGTATTGAACCCGTAAAAATCAAGCGGCTGGCAAATCGTCCGCATATCCTCTTTGGAAAGAACATTTTTCAGCCCTTCCGGCACTCTGCCAAGCACAATAGGGTCTGACCACCAGGAAGTTCCCATCACTCCCGTTTCCGGCGCATACGTTGCGGCGCGGGCTTCTTCAACGCCCGCGCTGCCCGGGTGAAATGGCGTAACGACCGGGCAGGAAGGCGCCATGCCGATTTTTACCGGTTTTGCAGCGCAGCGACGAATCGCCTGCACCGCCTTGCCATGTGCAAGCATCACATTCCGCGAGATAACGCCAATCTGCGACGGCTCCCGGCAAAAGGGAGCGTGTACACCGGTGCGGTAGCCGAGGCCCACAAAGCACTGCGGCTCGTTAATCGTCATCCAGTATGGCACTTTGCTGCCAAGCGCCTGCGCCACCACTTCGGCAAACTGTGCAAATAAGTCGGGGCTTTTCGGGTTTTGCCACCCGCCCCTGTGATACAGCCACATGGGAAGGTCCCAATGGTACAAAGTGCAAAGCGGAGTGATGCCCGCTTTTGTTAATTCATCCACAAGGCTGCAGTAATAGGCCAGTCCCTCTTCGTTTACTTTGCCTTCTTCCGGTATCACACGGGGCCAGCTGACCGAAAAGCGGTAGCTCTGCAGCCCAATCTTTTTCATCAGCGCAATATCTTCGCGGAAACGGTGATACTGGTCGCAGGCGGTACTTCCGTTTTCGCCGTGCAACACATGGCCGGCACTCAGCGCATCCCATATGCTTGGCGCTTTGCCGCCTTCCTGCCAAGCACCCTCGACCTGGTAAGCCGCACTTGCGGCACCCCAGAGAAAATTCTTTGGAAAACTCAATGCAGCAACTCTCCTTTTTTGCCGGCATCCACCCGGTTTGTTGAACTTATGGTACCATGTTCCGCGCAAAGGCGCAAGACGCGGTACAGGAGGAAATTCCTAAAAATACAAGTTCGCGAAAGCACTGATTTTGTGGTATCCTTTGTTTTAAGGCAATGACATTCCATATAGGCAGGGAGAGATTCAAAAATGAAAACATCGGTCGTGGGGTTTCCGCGAATCGGCGCCCAAAGGGAACTGAAATTCGCTTCAGAAAGCTATTTCAATGGGAAAACGACAGCGCAGGAACTGCTCGAAACAGGCAGGCTCCTTCGCAGGCGGCATTGGATGTTGCAGAAGGAAAATGGGATTGACTTGATTCCGTCCAACGACTTTTCTTTTTATGACAATATGCTTGACGCGGCCGTGATGCTGAATGCTGTGCCCCAACGTTACCGGAGTCTGAAAGTCGATGGCACCGCCCACTATTTTGCCATGGCGCGCGGCCACCAAGGAGCAAGCGGCGACCTAAAGGCACTCGCCATGAAAAAGTGGTTCAACACCAACTACCATTACCTGGTGCCGGAAATCGACGATGACGCAGAAATTTGTCTGAACAGTACGAAAGCCGCTGATGAATTTTCAGAGGCAAAAGCGCTTGGCATTTTAACAAAGCCGGTCGTCATCGGCCCTTACACGTTTCTGAAACTTGCGCGGTACACCGGGGAAAAAACAGCTTCTGATTTTGCCGCACCTACTGCTGCTGCCTACACAGCGCTGCTGAAAAAACTTGCCGTCCTTGGCGCGGAATGGGTTCAGTTTGATGAGCCAGCGCTGGTAAGAGATATGACGGCAGAAGACAAAGATTTGTTTCAGCTGCTGTACTCCGGCATCCTCAAAGGGAAAGGCACTGCGAAGGCTTTGCTGCAGACTTACTTCGGAGATATTCGTGACTGCTGGGAAGAAGCAGTTTCGCTTCCATTTGACGGAATTGGCATTGACTTCGTGGAAGGGAAAAAAAGCCTATCCCTCTCGAAAAAGCACGGATTTCCAGAAGAAAAGCTGTTTGTCGCTGGCCTTATAAACGGCAAAAACATCTGGCGCAGCCATTACAAAAACATTCTCGCGGTGCTTCATGAAATTCAAAAATATGCGCCGAATACCGCGCTCAGCACTTCCTGCTCCCTGCTCCACGTTCCATTTTCCGTTGAAGGCGAAGAAGGAATGCCGGATTCCTATAAAAAGCACCTTGCTTTCGCCAAGGAAAAGCTGCAGGAACTGACCGATCTGAAAAAACTGGCGGAACTTGATTTACCGGAAAATGCCCCAGAGTATGCTGCAAACGACGCGTTTTTCCAAAACGTGCGCCATGCTGCAAACGAGGCGGTCACGAAAAAAGTGGCGTCATTTTCTGAAAAGAACTTTGCCCGCCTTCCGGCTTTTGCGGAACGCGAGAAAATACAGAAAAAGCGGTTTTGCTTTCCGCTGCTGCCTACAACTACCATCGGTTCCTTCCCACAGACCGACGACGTTCGCGCCAAGCGTGCCGACTGCCGCAAAGGCAAAATCTCAAAGGAAGAATATGAGGCCTTTAATAAAAAAAAAATTGCCGAGTGCATTGCCCTGCAGGAAAAAATCGGCATGGATGTTCTTGTTCACGGGGAGTATGAACGGAATGACATGGTGGAGTACTTTGGCGAACATCTTGAAGGTTTCCTTTTCACGGAGAAAGCATGGGTGCAATCCTACGGCACACGCTGCGTCAAGCCGCCGATTATCTGGGGCGACATTTCACGCCGCGAACCGATTACCGTCGGTTACTCCAAATACGCGCAAAGTCTGACGCAAAAGCCTGTAAAAGGGATGCTGACCGGCCCTGTGACCATCCTGAACTGGTCTTTCCCGCGCGAAGACATTTCTTTGAAAGACTGCGCCTTCCAGATTGCGCTCGCAATCCGTGAAGAAGTTCTTGACCTGGAAAAGGCCGGAATCAAGGTAATTCAGATTGATGAAGCGGCCCTGCGTGAAAAGCTCCCGCTGCGTCGGGCGGACTGGCACAAAGATTACCTAGACTGGGCCATCCCGGCTTTTCGTCTTGTTCACAGCGGTGTAAAGCCTGAAACGCAGATTCATACCCATATGTGCTACAGCGAATTCGGCAATATTATTCACGACATAGACAACATGGATGCCGACGTGATAACTTTTGAAGCTTCGCGTTCCGACCTAACCATTCTGAACGCGTTGAACCAATGCAGTTTTAAGACCGAAGTCGGCCCCGGTGTTTACGACATCCACTCGCCGCGCATTCCTTCGAAAGAAGAAATCAAGACGGCGCTGCACAAAATGCTGAAAAAGATTCCGAAAGAAAAGCTCTGGGTAAACCCTGACTGCGGCCTGAAAACACGGGGAACCGAAGAAACCATCCCCAGCCTTGAGCATCTGGTGCAGGCAGCGGAAGAGGTTCGAGGCGAACTTTAATTAAATTCGAACAAACATTTCCGCGGAAATAAGTATCTTTTTCTTTGAAATTTTTCCACCAAAACAGATTTTCGGGTGGAAATTCTCCGCAAGATGCTGTTGGGTTGCACAATTACCGGGCTGGCAGCCTTTCTGTGCGCGGGGCAAATGAAGTCCGCTGTTATATACCATGAGCAACACATACCCTGCAAAAAGATCAGCGAAGCGGTTTCTGCCATTTGGCAAGCCGGCAGAACGCTGAACAAAATTTTCTTCTGGACAAACGAAAAGCCCGGCAAAAGCCGGGCCTAAAAATTATCGCTTCAGATTGATCTTGGAAAAGTCATGTATTTTGGTAACGTTCTCAGTAATGGTGCGCTGGTCGGCTTTTGCAATCAGAGCGCTGCGGTTCTTCTTAATATTGCGCGGCGTTTCCACTCCGGCTGGCCCTGCTATACAACCGCCTTCGCAGGCCATACCTTCCACAAAATCATTTGGCAGGCGGCCGGCATTCATAATCATCAAAATCTTTTTGCATTCCTTAGCGCCGTTGCACTGTACACAGGAAACCGGTTTGTCGAAGCCTTCCTCTTTCAGCGCCTGCATAACGGCGCCGGAAACACCGCCGCTCTGGGCAAAGTTTTTACCCGCACGGCTGCCGTCCTGTTCATCTTCTGCTTCTTCCTCCACGTTAATTTCCTTTGCGTTAAACATAGCAGTCAGCTCTTCAAAGGTAAGAACATAGTCGGCAGTGTCTTCGCACCCGACTACTTCCATTTTTTTTGCCACACATGGGCCAATGAATACCGTCTTCATCTCGGGGTTCAGTGCGCGTATATACCGCGCGGTCGCCGTCATTGGCGAAGCGGTTGATGAAATATTCTCCACAAGTTTCGGGAAATGCTTCCGTATCATTTCAACAAAAGCCGGGCAGCAGGAATTGGTCATTTTTTTGCCTGCTTCCAGTGCTTCTTTCAATTCTTGACCCTCATGGTGCGAAACAGCGTCCGCGCCAAGCGAAACTTCAACGGCATCCGCAAAGCCAAGCCTTTTCAGCGCGCTTTTCAACATACCGATTGTCGCTGTGCCAAAGTGGCCTTCAATCGCCGGTGCAAAAATAGCTGTTACCGGCGTCTTTGATTTCAGAAGATCTATAATCTCTACAATTTGTGAGCGGTCGGTAATTGCGCCGAATGGGCAGGAACGCATACAGGCGCCGCAGTCAATACAGCGCTCATAATCAATCACCGTGCGGTTGTATTCATCTTTTTTGATAGCGTCAACCGGGCAAGCGCGGCGGCATGGGCGCATGGTGTCCGAAATTGCATTATATGGGCAGGCTGCAGCACACTGACCGCATTCCTTGCACTTTTGGGGGTCGATGTAAGCGCCCCGCGGTGTGATGCTGATTGCGCCAAAATGGCAGGCGCTTTTACACTTGTGCGCCAAACATCTCTGGCAGTTGTCCGTTACGCGGTAGCGGCTGATTGGGCATCCTTCGCAGGCTGCAGGCAACACACCGAGCACCTTATTTTCTGGCTGACCCGGCAAATTATAGCCGCATACAGCAACGATGCGCTCGTGAATGATTTCGCGCTCTTTATAAATGCAGCAGCGAAAAGTAGGCAGCGGACCAGGTATCATATCATAAGGAATTGTTTCAAGGTGCTCTTCCAGAGTTCCCGCAAAAGCATATTTTGCAACACTCTTCAGAACCTCAATTTTGAGGCCCTTCGCCTCATTGTCATATTTAAACTCCATAATTCCCCTCCAAGAAATTGCGCAGGCGCAGTGTTAGCCGGCACTTTCGCCCCATATGACACCCAGAGCAAGAACCGCCGCACAGCTTCTACAAAATTATTATTGCATATAGAAATATTATACAGTATCATTTGCCATCTCGTCAATAACCTGAGTGAAATTCATGGCCATCCAAAGCAAAATTATTAAGAAATATTAAAAAAGCAGCCATTCCCCGTGAAGGGAACAGCTGCATTTTAATAAAGTACCGGTCAGACAGCAAGCAAAGTCGGAAGCAGGATCAGGAAATAGATTACCATAACAAGCAAGCCAAACGGAACGCCCAGCTTAATCCAATCCTTGCTCTTAATCTTTAATTTGCTTGCGGAAATAATATTGGGGATATTGCCCGGAATCATCATGCCGCCGCTAATCAGCAGACCCATGAGAATAGCAACAATCTGCCCCTGTGCCATGTGCGGGCTGATTTCGGCCGAAGCCAAAGTCGCATTGTCGAGAATTGCAGAGCACATATTGAGCCAGTAGAGGCCGGTTGCCGGAATCTGCATCACATAGGCATCAATAATCGGCTTGAAACCAGAACCAAGAAGATTCAGAGCAATCAGGAACAGAAAAATCTTAAGCGCGCGGAAAACAATATCAGGGTATGTTTCCGGCTGAAGCTTCTCTTCCTCACTGTCAGTGCCATCCTTTTTGCCCTTTTTGGCAAACCAGACTGCCATTAAGCCAAACACAAAAATGCCAGGAATAATGTAAATGCCGAGCGTGCGAATCATATAGAAGAAATCGGCGTGAAGCGTCGGGTTCTTTGCAAGTTTGCCAATTACGATTGTGGCAAGCGGCTCGCCTACCGGCGTAAGAACTGCGCCGAGTCCAATGGCGAAGCACGCCATGATGGTTTACCTTAACCTTGGCACTGCGGTCCAATGGAAGGACGTTAACAATTTCCACAAGGACAAGGGAAGCAACAATCGCTGTAATCACGCTGGAAAGTAAACCAAGAAGAACGGTGAAAAGAAATACAAAACCCTCAATCGGTATCTTTTCAAGTGTTTTACGAACTCCGCTGTGCATGTTTTTCGAAAGGGCCTTAAACAGGAAGCCTCCTACAAGAACAATGGCAACGATAATGTACATGTAAACATTTGAGAATATTTCGTTTACCAGCGCGCCGTAGCCGCCTTCCAACTCTCCGGCCGAGCCGGCCGCAGCCGTTGCAAGAACGCCCATAATGAAGAGAAAGACCTCAAGATTTTCTTCGACTTTCTTCACTACCAGCGGCAGAATGAAAATAAGAATAAGAATAACTAGAAGTAGAATATTTGTGACTGTCATAGGAGTCTCCCTTTATAATCTATTTAGCCTCCTTGCATATGGTTTCGCCTGAATTAACAAGAGTAATAATATGGCGTGGGCAGACGGAAACACATTCGCCGCACCCAACACATTTTTCAGGATCAACATGTGCAAGAAAATTTTCAACATGAACCGCGTCATGCTGACAGGTCTTTTCGCAGCGCATACAGCCAATGCAGCCCACTTTGCAGGCTTTCATGACGGCAGCGCCTTTGTCGCAGCTGCTGCAGAGCACAACTGCCTGCTTCTTTTTGGGAATCAGCGAAAGCAGATGCTTCGGGCAGGCCTTCACGCATTTGCCGCAGGCAACGCAGTTTTTCGGCTCAACCATGGCAACGCCGTTGCGGACGCTCAGCGCATCATAATCGCAGGCGCTCACACAGTCGCCAAGGCCTATGCAGCCAAAACCGCACTGCGCCGGGCTCCCGGCTACCTGCGCAGCTGCCGCGCAGGACTGGATTCCTTCATACTCCGCTTTGTCGCCGGTATTGTCGTTGCTGCCAAGGCAGTGGACAATGGAAACATGCGGTTCGGCGCTGGGAGCCTCAACACCAAGGTATGCGGCAATTTCGTCGGCTACCTTTGCGCCGCCAACCGAGCAAAGACCCGGCTTGGCTTCACCGGAAGCCATGGCTTTTGCATAGCCATCACAGCCGGAAAAGCCGCAGGCGCCGCAGTTTGCACCCGGCAACATAGCACGGATGTCTTCTGTTTTCTGATCCTTCGGAACTGCCATAACGATGGAAGCAATGGAAAGAATTAAACCGGCAATTAATCCAATGCCTACAACGAGCAGAATTGCAAATGTAATATCATTCATTTTCTCCGCCCCCTTAACCCAGCATACCGCTGACAAGGCCCTGGAAGCCGAGGAAAGAAACGGCCGTCAGAGAAGCAGCGACCAAAGTGATTGGAAGGCCCTTCCAGAACTTCGGAATATCGTTCAATTCAATACGCTCCCGTACGCCGGAGAACATGACCAGCGCGACCAGGAAGCCAATGCCTGCGCCGAAGGAGTTCACAAGTGCCTGTGCGTAACCGAACGTTGCCGGGTCTGCCGCATGCTTATCCAGCACCAGCATGGTAACGCCGAGGACGGCGCAGTTTGTGGTAATCAGCGGAAGGTAAACGCCCAGCGCATTGTACAGCGACGGAACATACTTTTTCAGCACCGTTTCAATGAACTGCACCAAAAATGCAATAACAAGAATGAAAACGATGGTTTCAAGGTAAGCAAGACCATTCGGAACAAGCACATAGTAGTAGATTGGCCAGGTAACGGCAGTTGAAATTACCATAACAACCGTTACGGCGATGCTCATGCCAATGGCGCTGTCACGTTTCTTGGAAACACCGAGGAACGGGCAGATACCGAGGAATTTGTCAAGAATATAGTTTTCCGTCAGTATAGCGGTCAGAAATATGGCAAGAAGTTGTTTCATTTTGCTTCAGCCTCCCCGTCATTTTTCTTAGCAGTCAGCGAGCAGCTCTTAGCCAGAGCACACCCTTGGCAGCCACGGAAGCCAGAACATCCAATTTCTTCCGGATTTTTGCCTTCGCCGGAGAGGCGGTTGGCAAGAGCGACCAAAAGGCCAAACACGAAGAAGCCCCCTGGAGGCAGCAGGAAGATTACAATGGAGAAGTTTGAAAGGATTGGCATACCGAAAAGTGAACCGCTGCCAAGCAGCTCACGGATAATGCCCATGCACAGAAGTGTGCAGGTAAAACCAATGCCCATGCCAAGGCCGTCAAGAATAGACGGCAGAACTTTGTTTTTGCTTGCAAACATTTCGGCACGGCCAAAGATAATGCAGTTAACAACAATCAATGGCAGATAGACGCCGAGTGCAGATTTCAGGCTTGGCGAATATGCTTCAACCAGCATCTGCACAACAGTTACAAATCCCGCAATAATAACAATATAGCAAGGGATACGGACTTTGTCCGGAATGACTTTGCGCAGCAGCGAAATAACCGCATTGGAGCAAACCAGAACGAATGTAGTTGCAATCCCCATTCCGATGGCGTTGCTCGCGGCCGTAGTGATGGCCAGTGTGGAGCAGGTGCCGAGCACAAGCCGCAGAACCGGGTTTTCTTTTACAATACCCTTGGTAAACTCATGCCAAAGGCTCGTTTTCTCTTTCGCCATATCATTCACCGCCCTTTACTTTCTGAAATTCTGCAACGGCCTCATTAACCGCCTTCGTCACAGCTTTGCTGGAAATAGTGGCGCCGGTCATGGCGTTAATCTCACCTTTCCCTGCATTGCCGCTTTTTACAACGGTAAATTCTTTGCCGGGGTTGCAGTTCTTAACATATTGATTTCTGAATTCAGGTTTCTGAGCATTCAAGCCTAAGCCAGGTGTGTCGCTGGTGCTCGTAAGCTGAACACCGGTAATTTTCCCGTCTTTGGAAATACCCGTCATAACCGTAATGTCACCGCCGTAGCTTCCTGTTTTCGTAGTGAAGACCCAGCCAACTGTTTCAGAGCCTTTTTTGCCTTCATAGCACTCCGCAGCTTTTGTGGATTTTGTAAAGGAATCGGCTCCCGGCAGGGCAATCAGGCGCGACTGCTTTGCATCGCTTTCTGCCTGTTCGGCAATTTTGCTTTTCGTTGCCGCATTGGTAAACGCCAAGGCAGCTGTAACGATAAGGCAGATAATGACAAGAACCAGAGTCGGCTTCAGAATTTCTTTCGCATTTCCCTTCATTTCTTAGCAGGCTCCTTTCCGAACGCTTTCGGGCGTGTACCGGAATCGATGAGCGGCACAAGAATATTCATCAAAACGATAGAATACGAAACGCCTTCCGGTAAACTGCCGAAATTACGAATCAGCATGGTAATCACACCGCATCCGATGGCGAAAATGACTTGGCCTTTCACCGTCATTGGGGAAGTGGTGTAGTCGGTCGCCATAAAGATAGCACCGAGCATCAGGCCGCCGGAAAGCAGGTCAACCAGTACATTCCGACCCATGCATGCCGAAAGGAGTGCCGCCGTGCCAAGGTAGCAAAGCGGAATCACCGGGCTGATGACCTTACGGACTACAAGGTAAATACCGCCGAGCAGCAGTGCCAGCGCACAAGTTTCGCCGAGGCACCCGCCTGTAGTTCCCAAGAACATATTCTGCAAAGATGGCAGCTGGTCCGGTGAAGCGTGCTGCTTAATCAGCGCCAGCGGCGTTGCAGCCGTCATTGCATCGGCTGAATGCAGGTACGCCAGAGGCTTCGTCCAATTTGTCATTGCAGCCGGAAAAGAGTTCATTAAAATGATACGCCCAGCCAGAGCCGGGTTTACAAAGTTCTGGCCAATGCCGCCGAACATCTGTTTTACGACCACGATGGCAATTACGCCGCCGAAAGCCGCCATCAGCGGATTAATTGTTACAGGAAGGTTGAACGCAAGCAATATGCCTGTGACCACGGCGCTTAGGTCGCCAATGGTATTTTCCCTTTTCATCACCCTGCGGCATATGTATTCACTGAGGATACACGAAAGCACCGTAACGGCAACAATCATCAGAGCGCGAGGCCCAAAAATGATGATTGACGCAACAAGAGCCGGAACAAGTGCGATAATAACATCCAGCATGACTTTCCGGGTTGTTGTTCCGCAGTGAATGTGAGGTGAAGATGAAATGACAAGCTTTTCTTCCATTACTTTTTCCCCCTCGCTTTAACCATGGCCTTGCCAAGGCGAATGGCCTGAACCAGCGGTCTGCCGGCAGGGCAGCCAAATGCGCAGCTGCCGCACTCCATGCAGTTCATAACATTCAGGTCAATCAAATTGTCTACACGCTTGGCATCGGCATATTTTTCAAGCAGCGTCGGCATAAGATTCATCGGGCAGGCTGCAACGCAGCGCCCGCAGCGAATGCATGCCGTCGGCTCCATTTTATGTGCTTCCTTCTCACCAAAGAAAAGCAGGCCGTTGTTCTGCTTGACAATCGGCAGGTTGTCATTTGCGGCAGCCATGCCCATCATTGGGCCGCCAACAAGAATTTTCTTCGGCGTTTCCTTGTAGCCACCGCAGAATTCCACAATGGTATGCACGTTTGTGCCGATTGGAACAATCACGTTCTTCGGATCCTTGACTGCGGAACCGTCGATGGTGACGCGCTTTTTCACAAGCGGCATCCCGGTTGCGAGGTAGTTGCCCAGCGTCGCTGCCGACGTGATGTTCATGACAATGCAGCCCACATCTGCCGGAAGGCCTCCCATAGGGACGCGCCGGTTTGTGCAGGACTCAATCAGAACTTTTTCTGCGCCCTGCGGGTAGCGTGTGCGCAGCGTAAGGACCTTCACTTCAGAATCGCTTGCAAGAGCTTTTGTCATGGTGTCGATAACATCCGGCTTATTGCCCTCGACCGCAACAATTACGCGGTGCAGGTTCAGCCATTTTTTAACGGCTTCCAGCCCGGCAACAATGTGGTCGGTTTCTTCCATGGCACAGCGGTTGTCGGAAGTGATGTACGGCTCGCACTCTGCTCCGTTAATGATCAGCGTATCGACCGACTTGCCCTTTGGTACATTCAGTTTTACATGCGTTGGGAATCCTGCGCCGCCGAGGCCTACCAAACCGGAGGCATGCACGGCACTCAGAAAATCTTCAAGACTGTTAATAACCGGTGGCTTCACATCCGGCGAAATTTCCATTTTGCCGTCGGAAACAATCTTTACGCCGTCAACAGTCTGCCCACTGGCAAGAGAAACCTTAACGATTCCTGCCACTTTACCGGAAATACTTGCATGAATCGGTGCGCTTACAAAAGCGGTGCTGTCTGCAATTTTCTGCCCTACCAGGACTTCGTCGCCGGCCTTGACGGACGGTACGCACGGAGGTCCAACATGCTGCTGCATCGGCAGAATTACTTCTTCCGGCGTCGGCAGTACGGCAGATTCAATTTTTGCCGTATTTTTGCGGTGTGGGACGTTCACGCCCCCGTGGGTTTTGAACGGAGAATCGGGTAACGAAATACTCATCTTTATTCCTCCAAACACAGCTAAGAGATTCGGTTCAGGAGCGGCATAACAGTCTTCAGCACCAGCCCGGTAAGAATACCGGTAACGATACCGAAAACAATCAGCCACGGAATATAATAAACCACTGCAGGTGATGTAAGCACCATGGCTACCAAAAGCTGTGCCGCATTATGCGTTAAAGCCCCGGCAACACCAAGCCCTACAAGCCCGAAGGGATTTTTCCTGATTTTCATCAGCAGCCACATGACAAAAGTGCTGGCAATACCGCCCGCCATACTCATCAGCATGGCAGTAAAGCCGCGCATCATGCCGGAAAAAAGGCCTTTTACCACCGCAATGCACAAAGCTGGAGCCAAGCCAACTGTTCCGGCCGTATACATTGTAATAATATTGGAAAGGCCAAGCTTTGCCCCTGGCGGAAGCATTGGTATCGGCGGAAGCATCAACTCTGCCATTGAAAGCACCAAGGCCAGCGCTGTTAAAATGCCAAGCAGCGCAATACGCTGCGTCCATGGTGAAATATTTAGTTCCGCAGAAAGCAAAGTTTTTTTCTTTTTCATTTTCCCAGCACAATCTGTTCTAAAATAAAAGCTGCAATTCCATTCCTGGCAACAGCGGCGGCGCACGAAAGAACCCTCAAACCCTTCTGCCAAGACCAAAAGGCTAGGCAGATTTGGGCTTTCAGGTTCTCTCGTTTGCCGCCGCTGAAACAGGGCTGTCTTGTCTTTCGGGTGCTGTGCGGCTACGCCTAATTTTCCAGCACGAAAAATGCCGAAAAAACGACTTCCGCTTAAACCGAACATAACTTATATAATAGTGTCCGTGCAGGGAATTGTCAAGTAAAGTGCCTTTGAAATGTATGAATTTTAATAAACGCTGTTAGTTGATTTGCAGGTAATTTCTTCCTGCCAATTTACGTCTGGTAAGTGTATCCTGAAATGCCATTTTAAATACGTCGCAGCAAACTCCAGAGGCCCATCATCAGCTCGCTTGGGATAAATTTAGCCACAATGCGATGCAGGAACGGCACGATTCCGGGTGTTGAAACTGCCAGCCCCAGGCGGCTGTCGTTCAGTGCCATACCGACGACGTGCTTTTCGCGGGATGCAAGCGGAAAATTGCGAATATAGCCGCTGTTCCCCGTCTTTTTCGCCGTGCCAATAAATTCGGTGTCTTTAATCCAGTACGGGCAGACGGCCGTCACCTTAATCCCACGGCCAAACAATTCCACTCTCAGGGCACGGCTGTAACGGTAAAGGAACGCCTTGGATGCCGCATAGATATTTAAGTACTGAAAAGGCTGAAACGCGGCCGTAGAGCAGATTTCCATAATGCGGCCGCCCTTTTTCATGTACGGCAGCACAGTTTGAGTGATGTGCACGGCCGCGCGGCAGTTCAGGTTAATCATATTGTCACAGTCTTCCGGAGTGATGTCGCTGCAACTTCCAATTTTTCCAAATCCAGCGGCATTAATCAGCAATTCAACACACGGCTTTTCTTTTTCCAGAAGAGCCGAAATCTCATCAAAAGACTGTTCCTCAGTCAAATCAAGCGCCAGAATACGGATTTTTGTCTTTACTTGCTTTTCCAGCGCCTCCAGCCGTTCCCGCCGGCGGGCAATCACCCAGATCTCATCAAGTGCCTCTTTCCGGTCTGCCTGGCGTACAAACTCGGCGCCCAGCCCGCTGGAAGCACCCGTTATAATGGCTGCTCTCATTTTCTCACTGCCTTTCCTAAAGTCTGAATCCATTGTAGCCCGGCAGCACTTGTATTGCAATTAATTTATGCGCCTGCACTTTGTGCGAACCGCTTCTTATGCTATAATACAGTTATTATCATAATAAGTATTTTTCTAGGAAGGAGCTTCTTCTATGCGCATTGTTTCCTGTGACGATGAACCGGTGCAAAGTATTTATGTGAAAGATTTCGCCGCCGAATGGCAACGGGAACGTGGGATTTCCTGCACCGTAACCGTATATGGAAGCGCCGAAGAATTTCTTTTGGAAACCGGCCGCTCCTTTCCCTATGATCTCGCCCTGCTGGATATTGAAATGGATAAAATCAGCGGCATGGAGCTTGCAAAAAAGATTCACGCTGCCGACAGCAAAGCCGCCGTTGCTTTTCTGACGGCAAAAAGGGAGTATGTTTTTGAAGGTTACGAGGTGCAGGCTTTGCGTTACCTGATGAAGCCACTGCAAAAGGGAGCCTTCTTTTCCCTGCTGGATCTGGTGCAGACAAATTTAGGCCGCACGGAATCGTACCTTATCCTGAATCTAGCCGGCGAAAGCCGCAAAATTGAAACAAACAGCATCCGGTACCTGGAAGCCGTGGGGCATTACGTTGAAATCCACACCAAAAGCGAAGTGCTGAAAGTCCGGGAATCGCTGGCCTCCCTGCAGAAACAGCTTCCGCAGGGCCAATTTACACCGGCACACCGCAGCTATACAGTGAATCTTCACGAAGTAGTTAAAATAACGCGCGCGGAATGTCTGCTGACGGGCGGAGCTGCCGTGCCGGTCAGCAGGAACTTGTATCAGCCGCTGAATGAGGCATTTTTGAGCTATTATAAAAGGGAGGAAGGGATGCTGTGAACCGTATCTTTTTCCTAGCGCTTCCCCTTTGCGTGCTGTTCGAATGCGGTGTCCTAATCCGCCATTACCGTACCGCCTCCTGGTGGCGTATCCTGGTGCTTCTTGCAGGAACCGCCGGCGG
>JBFLFY010000003.1:0-109199 GCA_041859875.1 Caproicibacter sp.
GTTCGTCACCCATGAAGGGGACGGTTTTGACTGATAATTGACTGTTCATTATGTACCTTCTTTCTGTTTTTGCTGAATGAGTTCGTCCAGAGCTTTGCGGAACGTCTGTTCGGCACCTTTTGGCTTGCGGTGTCCATTGAGTACCATTGAAATGTAGCCCTTGGCGTACCCAAGTTTTTCAGAGAGTTCATCATAGGAAATGCAATAATTGTGCATTTTTCCTACAATATCTCCCGTCCATTGTTCAGGCATACAAAAATTCACCTCTTTCAGCATTTTTGTTGAAATTAGTAAACAATAGTGGTACTATATCTTTGCTGAGAAAATAAAGCATCAATACTTGTTTACCGATTTCACGTGTGTTCACTCAATTCATCTTTGCTGATTGTATTATATGATGAATCTAGTGAACAGTCAATAGCTTTTTGTGAATTTGGTGAACATCTATGTTTTGCACAAATCGTGGGGGTATATTTTGTGTTCTATGACATTTATGTTGGCCTTTGCAATCAAAAAGGCATAAGCCCATCCAAGGCAGCTGAATCAGTGGGATTAAGTCGTACATCGGTAGTTAAATGGAAAGCTGGTACGATTCCGAGCGGAGCGACTTTAAATTCTCTCGCTCAATTTTTCAATGTTACAGTTGACTATCTTATGGGAAATGGGCAAAAAGGAAAGCCCTCCGGCAAAGCCGAAGGGCAGGAAGTCACCTTTGATGATTTCACCTATGCACTGCATGACGAAACGAAGGAACTAACGGAAGAGAACAAGCAAAAGCTTCTGGAAATGGCGCGGTTTTTCAAAGAGCAGCAAGATAAAAAGAAAAAGCAGTAGCTCTTTTGGGGAGAATAACGATACGGAGCTGTCAGATTTAGTAGATGACATACAAAGAGTCGGAGCAAACCTTTACTGGTATCCCATCGGATTTGTCGATGCCGCAACACTTGAGATGAGCAAACGGTACGGTATTTTTATTGATCAATCCAAATTCTCTACAGTAAGGAACATGAAAGGCGCAATAGCCCATGAGGTTGGCCACTGTGCCACCGGTTGCACCCACAAAATAAGCAGTCCTCTTGACCTCGTAGAAAAGCATGAATTTAAGGCTAATCGGTGGGCGATTGAAAAATACCTTCCATTTGAGATTCTGAATGATGCAATGGAAAATGGATATGTGGAACCGTGGGCACTCGCAGAGTACTTCGATTTACCAGAAGATTTTATTACAATGGCAATTCGGTACTATACGGTATACCAAGGCAAAAAATTTGTATAAAAAATCCGCCCTCTCCTACTTGCGATAGGAAAAAGCGGCTCACCATCAGCAGGGCTGACAGCATAGTTATTCTACCGAAATAATTATACTGTTTCAGCCCTCTAAAATCAATAGGAGGGCTATTTAAGTATGCCGAAAGCTAAAAAATTAGCCAGCGGAAGCTACCGTGTACTTGTCTACGCCGGAAAAAACGCAGTCGGGAAGCGACAATATAAGTCGTTCACAGACCCGAATAAAAAGAAAGCAGAGTACGCTGCTTCCGAATATGCTTTGAAGCATAAAAAGGAAAACTCTGCTGAAAATCTGACTTTTCAGAAAGCGTCCGACCGATACATTGCGGCCAAATCGAATTTGCTTTCCACGTCAACGATTCGTGGGTATAGAATCATCCAGAAAAATGCTTTGCCTCTTCTATTGCCCGTAACACTCGGCAAACTGGAAACGAGCGATCTTATTCAACAGCAGATGAACGAAAATGCGAAGAAGTATTCTGCAAAGAGTATTGCAAATCAGCACGGCTTTATTACCGCCGTTATGAGGTATTTCAACTTTCAGATTGACCGGGTAACACTTAAACCGCCGGAAGAAAAAACGTTTCCGGTTCCCACGAAAAAAGATGCAGAAAAAATCATGGCAATCCTGAAAGAAGCGCCCGGAATAGAATGTCAGGCGCTTTTTGCTTTAACATGCAGCCTTCGGCAAAGTGAAATAGCCGGTCTGCATGTGAGCGATATTTCTGGAAGTACCGCAAACATTCACGGTGCGCGTGTGCTTGGTGTGGGACACAAACTGATTTATAAACCGACGAATAAATCTGCCGCTGGAACGCGGCGGGTCATTATGCCGGATTATCTTGCGGCGCGAGTGACCGAGTTGTGCGAAGGAAAAGAGCCGGACGAATTCATTTTCAACATGAATCCGGATCAAGTGTTAAAAAGATTCCAACGTCTGCTTAAAAAGCATAGTATGCCACCGTATACCATGCACTCTCTGCGGCATTGCTTCGCGGCCATCATGCACGCGCAGGGCGTCCCGGACAAGTATGTCATGGAAATGGGTGGCTGGGCGAGCGACTATGTGCTAAAAAAGGTCTATCAATACACCTTTGAAGACGAGACTGCCAAAGCCGAAAAGAAAGCAAACCGATATTTTAATAAGGCCATTCATGCAACACGAAATGCAACACGAAAGAAAAATGTGTAGGATTCATGCGTGTTTATGGCGTTTTTACGGGGGTTCGAATCCCTCCGGGCGGACCACTGAAAAACATGTGCCGGGAATTGGCGCATGTTTTTTTATCTATATTTATCTATAACTGAATATCTGATGCAGGGGAGCTGTAATGAATGACGTGCCGGTGGCACGTCAGAACAGCGACCGACCAAGGCGCCCCGGGCGCCGCGAATCGAATCCCTCCGGGCGGACCAAAAACAACAGCCCGGCCCTCGCGGCTGGACTATGTTTTTATTTCTGATTTTCAGGAAAAGAGGGATTCGAAGGGGAGCGTCCCCTTTGGCTGTAGGTTTTCTGCATATGCTTCCGCCGATGGTTCACATGCTTGTCTTTGTACATCAGTTTGTCAATCTTTTCCTGGAACTCCTCCATCGTGAGGCCGGAGCCTGCTTCATAAACCGCACATTCCATGCTGAAAGCAAGGCGGTACGAGCGCTTACCGGTTTCGTTGAAGCTTTCCACATTGGCGTGTATCCGCTGGATAATTTCCTTCAGCCTTTTCTGACTGGAAACGTCAAGGATAATACAGAATTCATCCCCGCCGTAACGGGTAACAAGGTCATCGGCACGAAGGCTTTTCCGCAGAATGAAAGCAGCGTCTTCCAAGGCTTTGTCTCCAATGCTGTGGCCAAAATGATCGTTAATCCCTTTGAAATCGTCAATATCAATCAGGATAGCCGAAAAAGTTTTCCTCGGTGTGCTGGCCCGAATTTCCTGCCGCATACGAACATCAAGGCTGCGTCGGTTGTAAACGCCCGTAAGGTAATCAATGTTCATGTTCCGGTCCTGAATATTGATAAAGATAATGACTAAAGAAAATGCAACGCCGCTCAAAAGAATCGGAAGAGAATAAGAGGCAACCTGTAGGAACCCACAGCAAACCGGAACAATCGGTGATAATATCAGAGAAATGAACTCCAGCCTGTCAATATTATCAAAGTTAACCGCAATCAGGACTTCCGAAATTAAAACCATAGTCGTCATTAGAACAGTCGGCAGCAGGAAAAGCGGCCCGCGGTGGTAAGCAAAGGCAGAGTCAAAGTAATAAATCTTGCCAAAAGGCGCCATGACCGTAACAAAGATAAAATTTGCGAGGCATAGCAGGAGCAGCGCCGTCAGTAATGTCTTTTTTGTTGATGGAACCGGCAGAATGCGGCTGCATATGTACAGGAACCACAGGACCGCCAAAGCCGGCCCAACCGCAAACAAAAAATAATTTGCAGCACGGCACACAAGGCTAAACTCCGGCTTGCCATCCATCCTGCTTAAAATATCTGTCAGGAGCAGCAGTTCCGTTGCCCACAGAAGAAGAACGAAGATCCTTTTCTGCGGCTTTTCCGCAGACATACATTCCTGCCGGTTGGAAAAAATCAAAAGGAAAATCAAAAGAACCATCGAGTAACAGTCGATGTAAATAGCCGACATTACAGCGGCTTCACCTCCTGCCGGTAAATAAAAAAATGAATATGCTTACATGAACCATATTATAGCACAGGGATTTCTTCTTCATAATGCTTCAAACAGTATATAATACTTTTGTACCTCGCTCCTGACGTAAAGATGCAAGTCCCTTTTTCCCGGTTGATACCGAACTTGGGGAAGTGCCTTTTACATTTTGTGAATATTTTTCACATATCGTTGCAAACAAAGGCCACCTTCGAAAAAAGTCCGAAGGCGGCTGGCTCTGACATACAACGCTGCTCTGCAACTTAGGTATAGTGAATCTCCAGGTTGCCGAAGGCAACGCTTCCGGTCAAGGTAAGAACAGGAGCATCCGGCGCAACTCCCTGGCTGCGATGGGCATTCTGCACCGCGCCGAAAGAGGCATTTACCTGGTTCACAATGTCCCAGGTGCGCGGAACATACAGTGCCATGCTGCCAAAGCTTACATTTACATGGGCTTCTGCGCCCTGGGGGCTGAGCTGAACCTGGTCAAAATAAATGCCAAGCTTGCCAAAAGAGGTTTCAAGGTCTGCTTCGCGCAGGCTGTCGGAGTGCAGGTAGCGGCAGGATTCGACGAAACTGCTTTTCACGTGGATGTTGTTGCCCTCCACATTTTCTTCGGTGCTGTGGTATGCGTCGCTTCCAATGTGGACGCTGTTCGGGTCCCAGTCGCAGACTACGTTATGGATGTGGTGCGGGTGGAAAATCATGCTGCATCCAATGGAGGCCAGCACGGCAGCTAAAATCGGAATCCATGCCGCAACGGCAGGCCACCCCAGCGGTGACTGGTAAATCAGGTACAAAAGTGCGGCCGGCATAAAAATCCCGAAAAAGTTGACGTTCATAATGCCGCTGATAAAAAGTGCAACCAAAAGGACGGTTGCCACTATGCTCCAAAAACCGACGTGTACAAAGGATGCCGTCTGGCTGGCAATGACGAACACCGCCGCTGCAAGGAAAAATATTCCCCAGAACCAATTCCTTGCTTTACTGCTACATCTCATGTGAACTCCTTTCCTGCAGCCTGTGCTGCAGCTCGCGGAAATATGACCGCGAAGCATAAATCTGTTTATGGCTTCCGGTAAACTGAATCAGGCTGGAAGACGCGAGATTCCGCGTAACGGAGTAAATCTGCTGAATATTGACCACGGCGGATTTTGAAACCCGCACAAAGCTGCGCGGAAGAATCTTTTCCAGCTCGTACAGCCGGTATTTAATGAGGTAAGCATCATCCGCCGTGTGGGCGTAGATGTGTTCGCCGCCGGTTTCAAAAAACAGAATATTTTCCAGCGGGAAGTAGTATTCCCGGTTCTCTTTGTAGAAAGTGATTTTCGGCCCGCTTTCGGAATTTCCCAGTATGTACCGGCAGATGCTTTTAATTCTGTCATCCACGCGGCCGCAGTGAATAACAACTTCATCTTCCTCGGTTCCATCGGTCAGTTCCAAGCGCACCTTCATGTGTTCCACCTCTTACGCTTAACAGCATAACGGCTTTTTCCCAAAGAATCAAGGCTTTTCCGGCCACCGGTGCTTTTGAACCGCTGACCGGTTGATTTTCGCCTCTAATCGGCAGAAAGCAGGCCCTGCAGAACGCTGAAGCGTGTGCAGAGCCCCCGAATTTTTTTCTCACAGCGCCTGAAACGTTAAAACAAGCAGCGCAAGATTCAAAAGGATAACAGCCGCCGCAATCACGCCGCCAACAACGCGCACACGCCGTGTGTTTGCGAACTCGCCCATCAGGTCGCGGCGCTTTGCCACGGCCAGCATTTGCAGGATGGGGAACGGCAGGATGAAGCTGAGCGCCACCTGGCTGATGACCAGGACATCCATGGTGTTCACGCCGAACGCAATGACAATAAGGGCAGGCAGCATGGTAATCAGGCGGCGGAGGCTCACGGGGATACTGATGTTCACAAAGCCTTTCATAATGGTTTGCCCCGCCATGGTTCCCACAGCGGAGGAAGAAAGGCCCGAAGCCAGCAGCGCAATGCCGAAAGCGCCGACCGAGAGCGGCCCAAGCAGCGGCTCCAGCGAGCGGTGCGCTTCCTGCATGGTTGTTACCACTACGCCGTTGCGGTAAAACACGGCGGCAGAAACGACCACCATCGCCGCGTTGACAAAAAAGGCGATGTTCATGGCAAGGGCAATATCGATTTTCTCCATCTTCAGGCAGTGCCTCCGGCAGCCAGTGTCATTCCACTTGCAGCGGCACTGCACCAGCTGGGAATGCAGGTAAATCACATGCGGCATAACGGTCGCGCCCAGCATACCGACGGCAATCGTCACCGCTTCCGTATTGGGCAGTTCCGGCACAAATGTGTGAAAAGCCGTCTGTGCCCAGTCGGGGCCGGAAAGGAAAATTTCTGTCAGGTAAGCAATGCTGATAACCGCCACAAGCACGGTGATAATCCGCTCCACAATTTTTTGCCCGTACTTTTCCATGTAGCAGATAAGGTAAGTAAGCGCGCCGGTCAGCAAGCCGGCGGCAAGCATTGGAATGTGAAACAGCAGGTTCAGCCCAAGAGTGCCGCCCAAAAATTCGGCCAGGTCGGTAGCCATGGCGCCAAGTTCGGCTATAACCCAGAAAACCCAGTTCACCGGTTTTGAGAAAACGCGGGCGCACAGTTCCGGCAGGTTGTGCCCTGTAGCGATGCCTACTTTGGCGGACATGGTCTGCAGGAAGATTGCCATCAGGTTGCTGAGAAAAACGACCCAGAGCAGACTGTAGCCAAACTTTGAGCCACCGCTGATATTGGTTGCAAAATTGCCGGGGTCAATGTATGCCACACTGACGATAAACGCCGGGCCAAGGTAAGCCCCCAGACGCCGAAGGCGTCCTGCAGAGCGGCGGTGCAGATAATTATTTTCAGATGAAAGCACGGGAAGCGCAGCGCTGTTTCCCGCAGCCAGTACATTTGCTTTGTTCATAGCTGAAAGATTCTCCTTTCCCTAGCGACGGATTGTTAGCCTGAGCCAACAATTTTTTGCTTTACTAAATTATGCGGCATGAAAAGAATCGGTTCCCCATAATAATATCCATTAGGGGAGCATCCGGAGCTTCCGCATGGGAAAGGAGAAAGCTGAATGGACCGCAGCGAGTTTTACACCTTCAGCGGCTACATGAAGAAAGACGACAGCCGTCTGACGGCTTCTATGGAAGATTACCTGGAGATGATTTACCGCCTTTCGCAGGAAAACGGTTTTACGCGCGCCAGTTCACTTTCGCAGTCGCTGAACGTTCAGCCTTCTTCTGCAACTAAGATGGTGCAGCACCTGGCGCAGCTTGGTTACGTCCAGTACCGCAAGTACGGGTTTATTATGCTGGACGACAAGGGCGCCGAAATCGGCGCATGGCTGCTGAAGCGCCATACCATACTGGAAAATTTTATGCGTTCCATCGGTGTAAGCGAAAACTCGCTGCTGGAAGAAACCGAAAAGGCCGAGCATATGTTCAGCCCGGAAACAATCCGGTGTTTTTCGGATCTTTTAGATTTTCTGCAGGCTGACGCGGCTTTTGCCGCTTACAATGCCGCACGGGCAAAAAATAAAAAGCCGGCTCCGCAGCAGCCTGCGGAGCCAGCTAATAACCGTCCTCAGAAGTGAAAGCCCTTTTCGTACCGCAAAAAAAGCCTGCCCCTCTGTTTTACAAAACAAGGGCATTGCCTGCTGGGTGGTGCTTTGCGAAGGGGTGCATTGCACCTGCCAGCACAGCAAAAACCAAACGGCCGGAAGACACCCGGCTTCTTGTAATCGTATGAAAGAAAATTTTATTTGAAGCAAAGCACCGGAAAATCGGTAACAAATTCAAAAATAATTTTCTACTTTTAGTATACCATGACTTTATTAGAAAAGAAAGCAATTTGTAAAATTTATTACGCAGTCTGGCTTGTGCGCACAAAGCGGGGCATACAAATGTATGCCCCGCCGCTTTTTTTAATAAAAAAAGTCACGCTTTTTTAAGCTGAAATTTGGAGACCAACTTTTCCACGGAGTTTGCCTGCGCGGAAAGTTCATGGCTGGCCGCAGCACTTTCCTCCGCGGTAGCGGAATTTGTCTGCACGACGGTGGAAATCTGGTCAATTCCAGTATGAATCTGCTCAATGGATGTTGCCTGTTTGGCAGAGCCCTCGGCAATTTGCCGCACAGCATCCGAAACGCCCTTGGTTTCTTTCATAATTTCCGTCATGGAAGCAGACATGGCACTTGCAACCGTACTGCCGCTTTTTACGGCGGAAAGCGAGTTTTCAATCAACGTGGTAGTGCCTTTCACTGCTTCGGCACTCTTCCCGGCCAAGTTACGCACTTCATCGGCCACAACAGAAAAGCCTTTTCCGGCTTCACCAGCACGCGCGGCTTCTACAGCTGCGTTCAGTGCAAGGATGTTTGTCTGGAAAGCAATCGCTTCTATGGTCTTGATGATGTTTCCGATTTCATTGGAAGACTGCGAAATTTTTTCCATGGCGCCAAGCATTTCCTGCATCTGCGCGTTGCCCTGCTGCAGCTTGTCCGCCATACGCGTTACCCCTTCGTTTGCGCTGGAAGCAAGCTGTGCATTTTTGCCGGAACTCTGCGAAACCTCTTGAATGGTGGCGGAAAGCTCCTCTATGGCTCCGGCCTGCTCGGTCGCGCCCTGCGCAAGTGCCTGTGAGCTGTTCGCTATCTGGGTAGAACTGCTGTCGACCTGCTGGGAAGCTTGCTGAATGTCCGCCATCGTTTGGTTCAGTTTGTCATAAATGGCACCCATAGATTTCATGACCGGCGCAAAAGCGCCCTGCGCTTTTCGGTCAAACTTGGTGTCCAAGTTGCCTTTTCCAAGGCTTTGCAGCAAGTCGGTCAGAGTACAGGTCGCTTTGTAAATATAAGTAAACACAACGGAAAGTCCCTTTGCCATCTGGCCCACCGGCCCTTTGGCATCCGTCGGCAGCGTAGCATCCAGCCTGCCGGAAGAAATGCTTTCCACGGCGCTTTCCATGTCGGCTATCGGCTGAAACATTGTTTTCATAATCTTTGTGCAGGAAAAAGCGGAGAAGATAACTGCCGCCACAAGAAAAATGGCGGAAACAACGAGAAGCACCGGGTTGTACTGCTGCGTACCAATCAGACCAACGATGGCCACAATGCCGCCTATTGCCGCCAAGACGGTACCAAGCAGCAGCAGGCAAAGAAACCGTGCTTTGCCTTTTGAATTTTTTTCAGACATAATGTGTTTGCCTCCTCATATCATTTCAAAATCGCAATGCAACAAATTTTGGGCCACTTCGAAACAATCGGTCATCTCCTCACATCATACACTCCTATTACTAATAATAACAAAAATGTCCAAAAAATTCAATAATAATATTCCATTGTTGGAACTGTGACCATGCCGAATCCAGATTTATACTTGGCCCAGAAGAAAACGGGCGTTTTCCTTTACAAAAACTTCAGATTTGCTTCACGGCGCCGCCATAAACTCTGAGTAAAGTGAAAGCCACAAAACTGCAGTGCTAAAACCGAATCCGGTTTCTAGGAGTGTTAACGAATGAACCAGAAAACAGCGGAAGCAACACAGCCACCCCTCCTACAAAAGGCAAAAGCAAAATGGTATGCCTTTGCCCTGGCGGGAATCGTCCTGCTTTCCTTCGGTCTGAACTTTTATGCCATTGCGCAGCTCGGTTACGGCAACGCCTACTATGCGGCAGCAATTAAGAGCATGACGCAAAGCTGGCACAACTTCTTTTTCATCTCATTTGACCCGGCTGGCCTTGTTTCGGTGGACAAGCCTCCGCTTGGCCTGTGGGTGCAGGCGCTCTTCGTTCTGGTTTTCGGCTACCATGGCTGGGTCATGCTCCTTCCGCAGGCCCTGGCCGGTGCGGGGAGCAGCGCCATGATGTACACACTCACGGCGAAACGTTTTGGCCGCCCCGCCGGGCTGGCTGCCGCGCTTGTTTTCGCGGTGACGCCCGCCGTGGTCGTTGCTTCTCGCAACAACACCATGGACATGCAGCTGATTCTTGTTCTGCTTGTTGCCGTATGGTTCCTTTTCCGTTCCATTGAAACTGGGAAATGGCGCTGGCTTTTCCTCTGCGCCGTTCTGGTCGGCGTGGGCTTCAACGTGAAAATGCTGCAGGCTTACATGATACTTCCCGCCGTTGTCATCGTCTATTTGCTCTGTGCAAAGGAAAAGCTCGGGAAACGCTTCCTTGCGGGCATCATCAGCGCGGTAATCATGGCGGCGGTCTCTTTCTCATGGGCTGCCGCGGTTGACTTCACCCCGGCTTCTGAGCGGCCTTACGTAGGCAGTTCTACAAACAACACCGAGCTTCAGCTGATTGTTGGCCACAACGGTATGGAGCGCATCGGCGGCCAGAAGATGAGCGGCGGAATGGGCGGAAACCTGGGTGGCAGTGCGCGTAGAAACCTGCGCGGAGGGACTCCGCCTGCAATGCTGGGTCAGACGAATCAAAATGGGCAGGGCCAAAACGGGAATTTCCCGGGGAATCAAAACGGCGCACAAAATAGGAAGTCCTTTACCCGCAGCGGCAGCGCGTGGGGTGGCCGTGCAGATGGAATGGGTGCGCGCGGCGGCATGGGCGGCGTGGGAAATGACATCGGCACAGCGGGAGTTTTCCGTTTGTTTCAGCCGAGTATGTACGGTCAGGCTTCCTGGCTGCTGCTGCCGGCGCTCTTCTGCATTCTTGCCTGTGTGCATAAACCACGCAAAAAAAAGCTCACGCCAAAGCAGGGTGTCTTCCTTTTCTGGGTGCTCTGGCTTGTTACCATGACGGTATTCTTCAGCTTTGCTTCCTTTTACCACCGCTACTACCTGTGCATGATGGCTCCGGGGATCGCCGGGGCAGTCGGCATCGGTTTCCCCGAAATACTGCGCACTTTTCGGGAGCGCAAAGGGTGGCGGCAGTGGCTTCTGCCGGTTGGAACTACCTGCTCCGCGGGTTTTTCGGCTGGATACGTCTGGGCAAACTACGCGGCGCTTCGCACCACGCTTTTCCCAGTCATTGTGGTCAGCGGCATCGCGGCCCTTGCCTTGATGGCGTTCTTCCGTTTTCACCCAAACCACAAAAAAGTCCTGGCGTCCCTCGCCGCGGTGTTTACAGCAGTTTCCGTACTGGCTGGCTCTTTTTACTGGTCGCTGACGGCAACTCTCTATGTGTGTGAAAACGTCACCATGCCATACGCGGGACCGGAGCTTGCCTCCACCCAAAAAACGCCGGGCATGACGGCAAACCAGGAAGCCTTTACCAGCAGCGATCAGTCTACGCAAGCGCTGGAAAATTACCTTGTGAAAAATTATAAAGGAGGCAGTTACCTTGTCGTCGCTCAGCGCGCAAACAGCGTGGCCCAGTTTATTGTAGACACCGGCCTTCCCGCCGTGGCTTACGGCGGATTCCTTGGGAGCGACAAAGTCTGGACTCTGGCACAGTTCAAACAGCTTGTGGCAGAAGGAAAAGTAACCTATGTGCTTCTTTCGGGTGAAGGCGGCATGGGCGGCGGAAGCGGAAGTTCGGAAATTGATTCCTATGTAAAAAGTAATGCAAAACTTGTGGACGCTTCCGCATATGGCGGTAACTCCGGTGTCCAAAGCGGTTCGCTTTACCTTTTTGGAAGTTCGCAAAGTAAATAGCTAAGACTCTATCGCCCTGCGGGGACGGCTGGAAACAGCCGTCCTTTTTTGTATGAAAGGCTATGCTGCCGCGCCAGACTCCGTGACAAATTGGAGCTGCAAAAGGAAGTTTTCGACCGTTATCTAAAATTTTCGATTCAGAAAAGAAAAATTTATTTACTTTTAATATATTATTCTATGACATTATATTGTATAATCTGTACAGAAAGCAGCAGAATTTCGCATTAAACTGTAATAAATCCCGTAATTATTTTGTTTTGGCACAAATAGGAGGAGATCTTTACCATGAACATTCACAAACCGGTTTTCGAAAAATTCAGTACACACCGCAAGGCTGAAAAATCCATCGGAAAAAGGATAACCCGGATGTCCGTCGGCTGCATTTTTGTAACCGTTCTGGCTGTAGCCGGGATTATGCTGTATGGGAGCATCCAGCAGGAAGAAAGCATTCTTGCACAGGACACCCGAACCGGCATGAATACTTTAAATAAAAAGGTCGCATCCCTTTCTGCCTCCGCCGCGAACGATGCCGTAAGCCTTGTTGGCAGCAGCGTCGTTTCCGCAGCGCTGAACAACCCGGCGGCCGTAAACCCGCAGGAAATTCTGCGCTTAATTTCCAACGGGACAGATAAAAAGGTGGACTTCATCACCGTGACCGACGCTTCGGGCAAAATTCTGGCGGGAACCACTTCTTCCGCAAAAGCAGGGACTTCCCTTGCCGACCTGAAAGACATCCAGTCGGCCATGGGCGGTTCCCCCAGCCACGGCTACCTGGAAACCGGCGCAGACTGCCCGCTTGCCGTGCGCGCAGCCGTGCCGATTCAGGCAAGCGGGAAAACTGCGATGATTTTTTCCGTCGGGTATGACCTGAGCAACACAGATCTGCTGGATTCCCTGAAGGAAACCATGGACTGTGAGTTTACACTTTTCCTGAATGACACGCGCCTGAACACCACCCTGCAGCAAAACGGAAAGAGAATTGCTGGGACAAAAGCCGCCGCCTCGGTTGCGGACCGCGTTCTGACGCAGAAAAAGACTTACAGCGGTCAAACGAACCTTTTCGGCGTTCCGTACTATGTACAGTATGAACCAATGAAAGACGGCGGCGGAAAAGTCGTAGGGATGTATTTCACCGGGAAACCAATTTCAGAAATCATGGCAAGGCGTACGCAGTTTATCCTGTTCGCCTTAGCTGCCGCAGTCCTCCTTTCACTGCTGAGCGTTTTCCTCTTCAACCGGTTTTCCAAGAAAAGCATTACGAACCCACTCAGCCGGATGTCTTCTCTTGCAGCGCGGTTTGCCGCCGGAAACCTCAGTGCGGCAAACCTGAGCATTTCCTCCGAGGATGAAATTGGGCGGCTGGCTTCTTCCCTGCAGCAGATGTCTTCCAATCTGCAGCTGTATGTAAATGATATTTCGCAGCACCTTTCCGCTATGGCGGAAGGCGATATGACGGGTGAGTTTCAAACGGAATACGTCGGCGATTTTGCCCCGATACAGGGCGCCATGCTGAAAATTTCCGATTCACTGAACCGCACGCTTGCAAACATCAGCCGCTCCGCCGTTTCAATAAACGGAAGCGCAGGCCAGGTAGCATCCAGCGCAAAATCATTGGCGGAAGGCGCTTCCCAGCAAGCCGCGACTACGGAAGAACTTTCAGCAACAACAGCGGACGTAGCCCAAAAAGTGAACGGCAATGCGCAGCATATTGAAAGCATAACAGGCACCATGGCACAGGCTGTTTCGGATGTGGGCGAATCGAACCGCAAAGCCGCCGATATGCTGGAGTCCATGGAGAGCGTACAGACCTCTTCCAGCAAAATACGCGACATTATTAAGTCCATCGACGCGATTGCCTTCCAGACAAATATCCTCGCGCTGAACGCGGCGGTGGAAGCTGCGCACGCGGGCGAAGCCGGGAAAGGCTTTGCGGTAGTAGCCGACGAAGTGCGCAGCCTCGCGTCGAAGTCGGCAGAAGCCTCAAAGCAGACTTCCACGCTGATACAGGACACGCTTGATAAGGTGCAGCGCGGGTACACCCTTGCGCAGGAATCAGCGGAAAGCTCCCGCCAGATTAACAGCAAACTGCAGAAAGTCATGCAGGAGATGAGCGCCATTAACAGTGCATCTTCCGCGCAGTCAGCGGAAATTGAGCAAATCAATGCAGGCATTCAAAGTGTTTCGCAGGTCGTGCAGACGAACTCCGCAGCCTCCGAAGAATGTGCTGCCGCAAGCAGTGAACTTTCCGGGCAGGCACAGGTGCTGCAAAAAGGAGTCGGCGGTTTCCGCCTGAAAGAATAAGTTCTGCCCGGCTTTCGTCTGCGCTTTGCAGTTTTGTAAAAAGCGTGGTTCTATGATATAATGTTAAAAAATACCGCTGTGGCGGGTAAAATGCGTCACAGCGAACCGGCCGGTCTGCCGGCCCCGTGGAGGCGGTAAAGTCAAATGGAGAAAATGCAGGTGAGGCTTTTCGGCGGCCTTAAGGTGAAATTGGGGAACAAGTTCATCGTAAAACCCGGCTCGCATCTGAACAAACCGCTGGAGCTTTTTGCCCTTTTGCTGCTAAGCCGGGAAAAGCCCTTTACAAACGAACAGCTGATGGCCTGCCTGTGGGAAAACGGTGAAGCCGAAAATCCTGCCGGAGCGCTGAAAAACGCCGCTTATTCCCTTCGGCAGCTGCTGCAAAAAGAAGCGGGTAATTTCAGTTTCGTCACAACGGCAGACCACCACTACTGCTGGAACCCGAAAATTCCGCTGGACGTGGACTTGTGGCGATTTGAGGAAATTACTGCCGCACTGAACGGAAAAAAGAGCAGCCTTTCTGCCGAAGAGCAGCTCCGCCTTGGCCGCGAAGCGGTGGAGCTTTACGCGGGCGACTTTTTACCGGCGCTCAGCGACAGGCAGTGGGTCGTGCAGGAATCCGGAAGCCTGCGCAGGCTTTATTTTTCCGCCATTCGGCATACCAGCCTGCTCCTGCTGGAAAAGGGCGGCCATACCAGCCTGGAAGAAGTGCTCTCCCTCTGCAGCCGCGCCGTAATGCTGGATCCGCTTTGTGAAGACGTCTACCTGTACCTTTTCCGTGCGATGAAGGCGCTGGATCTGCGTGCGGCCATCCTGAATTACTACCCGGTTGTTTCCAATCTCTTTTTGGATGAACTGAACCAGAACCTTCCGGACGAAATACGGAAAATCTACCTGTGGGCTTCGGGGTCCGCCGGCCAGCCGATGGAAGACATCCATCAGATTCGGCAGGACCTTGACGAGGTAACGCGCAATCTGCTACCGATTTCCGGCGCTTACTATTGCCCCTACGAGGTTTTCAAGCACGCGTTCCACATGGTGGCGCGCAGCGCCAGCCGGGCCGAAAACCGCGTGATGCTGATGCTGCTGACTTTAAGCGACGAACGCGGCTACTCCATACCGAAAACGGAACTTGCGAAAATTATGGTGCAGCTAAAAGGCACTGTGCAGAAAATTCTGCGCAAAGGCGATGTTTTCAGCCGCTACAGCCGCAGCCAGTACATCCTGATGCTTTCGGTGCGCAGCCCTAGTGACTGCCCTGCTATCGGTGACCGGATACGAAAGGCATTTGTTAAAATCAATCCGCCCTCGTATGTAAAGCTATCTATCCTTACGGCGGAAACAAATCCTTTGCTTTAAGCGCCCTGTTCCATTAAAAAATTAAATGCCGGCGTTTCCGCGCCGGTCTGCGGAGGGAAACAGAATGAAAAAAATTGGGTTTATCGGCTGCGGAAATATGGCAAACGCCATGATTGGCGGAATTCTGGCTTCCGGCGCACTGAAGCCGGAAGAAATCATTGCCGCGAACCACACCGCCCCCAAGCTGGAAAAAGCAAAAGCACAGTTTCACATTGCCACCACGCTGAAAAACTGCGAAGCCGCAGCGGAAAGCGAAATCCTTGTGCTTTCCGTCAAGCCTCAGTTTTACCCGGAAGTCATCCACGAAATTTCACCTTCCGTACCGGAAGGATGCGTTGTCGTCACCCTTGCGCCGGGCCGCAGCCTGGCACAGCTGGAAGAGCTTTTCGGCAAGCCCGTAAAAATCATACGCTCCATGCCGAACACGCCCGCCCTCGTGCGCGAAGGCATGACGGCGCTTTGCCCCGGCAAAACCGTTACGCCGGAAGAGCTGGAAAAAGTGCGTTCCCTTTTCAGCAGTTTCGGGAAAGCCGAGGTCGTAAGTGAAAGCATGATGGATGCCGTGACGGCTGTAAGCGGAAGTTCCCCCGCCTATGTATTCCTTTTCCTTGAGGCCATGGCAGACGCTGCCGTACTGGGTGGTATGCCGCGTGCAAAAGCTTATACATTTGCAGCGCAGTCGGTTCTGGGCAGCGCAAAAATGATGCTGGAAACCGGCAAATGCCCCGGCGAGCTGAAAGACATGGTCTGTTCACCGGCAGGTACGACGATTGAGGCGGTTGCCACGCTGGAAAAAGACGGTTTCCGCGGCGCAGTGATTGACGCTATGCGCGCCTGTATGGAAAAATCAAAATCCATGTAATGCTTAAAAAGCTGTGTCTGTTCCGGCAAATCCGAAAACAAGTATAAAAAAGGGAGCGGGGAAAATTTTCCCGTTCCCTTTTTCTGTTATGGAAAGCCTTTCAGCCCTGTGGCAAAATCAAAAATTATTTTCCCGCTGCTGAAGAAATGGGGGCAGATGACGACGGTGCTGATGATGACGCAGACGCTGAAGAAGAAGCCTGTTTCCCCAAATCTGTTTTGTTTCGGCCGGTAGCGCCATTGCCAAGTGACGGGTCTTTAAAAATCGTAATTTCAACACGCCTGTTCTTGGAACGGTTCGCCTCTGTGTCATCTGGTGCAATCGGGTCATAGTGTGCATAGCCCTGTATGGAAAGTTTATTTTCCTTTAAGCCGCATTTTGTCAGTTCGTTCAGCACAGTAACCGCACGTTCTGTGGAAAGCTTCCACGAAAGCTCATCGCTGTGGGTTGGGTCAACCACAACATTCGCCGTGTGTCCGCTGATGGTGATATGGTCAATACGGTCATAAACGTGCGAAAGCGCGCTTTCTATCACTTTTAGGATCGGCTTGCTGCTAGCCAGAATATTTGCCTTATTCGGCTCAAAAAGCACAACATCCTTCATATGAATCTGAACATAGTTTCCGGTATCCTGCAGCTCAATCTCGTCCTTCAAATCGTGTTTATCAACATAGGAAGAAAGGTCTTTGTAAACTTCGGTCAGCGCTGCGTTCGAAGGATCCTGGGCAACAACAGCGTTCGCTTTTGTCGCTTTGGAAGTACCGGACGCCGCCCCGGAAGAAGACGGCTTCAGGTTTAAAACAGCAGTTCCGCTGGTGCTGTTCCCATTGCCTGTGCCGGAACCCGAAGTCGTGCTGAAAGCCGAGCGAAACCCCTTTGAAAGGGCCTTGTATTTCTGCACGTCAATATTGCTCATAGAGTACAGCATAATAAAGAGCGCCATCAAAAGCGTAATCATGTCGGAATAGGTAAGAAACCATCTTCCGCCGTTGCCCGGAGCGCCACTCCCCTGAGGCTTTTTTTTCATCGGTGCGATTCACTCCGTTTCAGTTTTCAATACCGGACTTGTACTTGGCTTCACTGTTCGGGAACGCGTGGTAGTAAAGCGAAAGCTTGTTCTCTATGTTGCGCGAACTTTCGCCGCTTGCCAGCATACAAACGCCATCCGTAATCATGTCGCGGAACATCAGCTGGCGTTTCAGGCAGCTCTTTAAATGGTTCGCCGCCGGCAGGTACACAATGTTAGCAAAGAAAATGCCGTACAGCGTTGCAATAAAAGCAGAAGCAATGGAAGCCGCAAGTGCCTGCGCATCCGACATATGGGAAAGCACCTGCACAAGGCCCATAACGGTACCGATAATGCCAAGGGTCGGTGAAAAGCCGCCCGCTTCGGTAAACACATCTATTTCAAGCTGTTTCTTCTGGGTGTAAGAAGCGGTATCTGCCGCCAGCGTTTCCTGTATGCTGTCTACGTTTTTTACATCCGTTGCAAGAACCATACCTTCTTTCAGCATCAAATAGTTATCGCTGTTCAGGTCTTCGTCATTCATCTTCGCCTGCAGCGACAGAAGGCCCTGCGAACGGCAAAGATCCGCAAGCTCACAGACCTTTTTAATCAGCAGCTCTGGGTCCGGCTGGTTTTTTTTGCTGTAGCTCGCAAAAAGCGCCTTAAACGCACCTAATGTGTCTGGAATGCCAAAAGATATAATAACAACACCGATTGTGCCAATAACAACAATCAGGAACGGGCTGACAAGCAGCAAAGACTGCAGCTTCCCTCCGTCGACCAGAAAGCCGGCAACAATCCCGCCCAGTGCCACCAGAAAACCGATTATCGTTGAGATGTCCATAGAATCAACGTTCCCCCTAACATTTCCTTGAAAGACTCAAAAAGTGTAAAAAATTAGAATGCCATATTTCCATACTTTATATCGTTATATCGTTTTATATCGTTCTATACTATACCAGTGTGTAACGCTTTTAGCAACTTCTTTGAATAATAACACATTTTGCAGGTTGAAATTTACTATTTTTATTAATCTTTATCATATTATTGCAATTATTGTATTAATTTTTGGCAATTATTTAGTTTTGCGCTAATTTTACCTTATTTTCATCCTTTTGCACAGAATAGCGCCGCAGCTTTGCAGAAAAGCAGCACTACACGCCCGATGCATATTGACGGTTATTCCATCTCGTGATAAAATAAAATCGGTTTCTCGAAAATATCGAAAATTCCGAAAACATAAAAAATAATTTATATAGCAGGTGCAGAAAATGACCACTATCCGGGATATTGCCAAAAAGCTGAATCTCTCCATCAGCACGGTTTCGAAAGGGCTGAACGGTGCAAGCGACATCAGTGAAGAGACGCGCCGCCTTGTAATCGACACCGCACTGAAAATGGGGTATGCCCCCCACAGCACGCGCACCAATTCACCAGTAAAAATCTGCGTTTTCATTGAAAACATGGGCTACGAGCGCATCGAGCAGTTTGGCTACGACATAATTGTGGGCTTTAAGCTGGCCGCCGCTGCAAAGCAGTGGGATGTTTCTATTGTTCCCATGGCCCTCAGCGAAAGCAGCAGCATTCATTATGAAGAATATATGCGCACCAACCGCTACGCGGGGGGATTTTTGCTTGGTTTTCTTCTGCACGACGATTTTCTGCACCAGCTGGAAAAGACCACGGTGCCGACCGTGCTGCTTGACAACGTGATTTATAACAAGCACGTTGCCTGCCTTGGCGTAGATAACCAGCAGGGGATTTTCTGTGCCGTGCAGCACTTGGCAAAGCTGGGGCATAAAAACATCGCCATGCTGAACGGCAGCTCACAGAGCCGCGTTTCTGCGGAACGCTTGGGCGGCTTTCAGCTTGCCATGGAGCACTGCGGCCTGCCTGTGCGGGAAGACCTCATCGCGCACGGCGACTATACTGCAGACTGCGCCGCCAGCTTTGTAGAAGGCTTTGTGAAATCCGGCGCCACCGCCGTTGTGTGCGCGAGCGACGTGATTGCACACGGCGTGCTGCGCGAACTGTACCGCCTGGGCCTGCGCGTCCCGGATGACATCAGCGTAACCGGGTTCGACGACCTGCCGATTGCCGCCTATGCCACACCGCCGCTCACTACCGTGCGGCAGGACCGCCTAACCATCGGCCGCAACGTATGCCTGCTGCTGGAGCAGCTGATGAACGGAAACTGCATTAACCGCCTGCTTTTAATGCCCCAACTTGTTGTGCGGGAATCAACCGGTAAACCCAAAGCCCTGTGAAAGCTGCATGAAAATCCGTCAAAAGGCATAAAAACGCGCTCCAAAAATTTAAGTCCAGGTTTCGAATGTGGCGAAAATTAGTCTTGAAATTCTCGAAAACTTGTGCTATTCTTTTTTAGAGAAACTGGTGTGGGAGGGCTGTATATGTCAAATGATGCAAATACAGATTTTCAAACTGAAATGGAGCGTCTTCTCCTTCTAAAATACGGATGCACCCCCAAAGAAGCTTCACCGCAAGAGCTTCATGGTGCGCTTTCCGAATGCCTGATGGAGCGGATTGTACCCGTGTGGAACGAGTGCCGCGAGCGCTACGAAAAGGGGAGGCAGGTTTCCTACCTTTCGGCAGAATTTCTCGTTGGCCGTGCTGTTTACAACAATCTTATGGCTCTTGGCCTGCTGAACCGCGCGGATGGGCTTTTTCAAAAAATGGGAATTCAGCTGAATTCCATGGAAGAAGTGGAAGATGCGGCACTGGGGAACGGCGGTCTCGGCCGTCTTGCCGCCTGCTACATGGATTCTGCCGCCACACTCGGCCTGCCGATGCAGGGTTACGGTATCCGTTACCGCTACGGCCTGTTTCGGCAAAAATTCGAAAATGGCTTTCAAAAGGAAGAAGCGGACGACTGGACCCGCTTTGGCGACCCATGGTCCGTGCGCCGCGAACGTGACGCCGTAACCGTTACTTTTGCCGACGGCGCTGTGCGCGCTGTGCCATACGATATGCCCGTAATCGGCTATGGTGGAAAAAACATCAACACCATCCGCCTGTGGCAGAGCGAACCGCTCGTGCCGTTTGATTTTAACAAATTCAACGACCAAGTATACGATGAATCGGTTGAACTGAAAAACCGTGCGGAAGACATCTCGCGTGTGCTTTACCCGAATGACACGACGGATGAAGGCAAAAAGCTGCGCATCCGCCAGCAGTACTTCTTCTGCAGTGCTTCCATGCAGGATGTGCTGAAAAAGTATATTACACGCTTTGGTGAAGACTTTTCACATTTCGCCGAGCAGAACGCCATGCAGCTGAACGACACGCACCCAACTGTTGCTGTCTGCGAACTGATTCGCCTGTTGGGCAAGCATGGAGTGGATTTCGAAACAGCTTTCGGCATTGCGCAAAAAACTTTCTTCTACACAAACCACACCGTTATGGCGGAAGCCCTCGAAAAATGGGATGAGGATCTTTATGCCTCTGTTCTGCCGGAAATCTGCACCATTATAAATAAAATTTCCGAACATCAGCAGAAGGAGTTCACTTCTCTTGGCGGCAAGTTTGCGGAAAACCTGCCCGCCTGCGCAGTCCTCGAAAAAAAGACGATGGATGAAACCGTTCTGGAAAAAGACGGCAGCAAGCGGAAAATCCAGAAAGAACAAAAGACCATCCATATGGCAAACCTCGCGGTGTACGCCTCTTCGGGAGTAAACGGTGTGGCAAAGATTCACACCGAAATTTTGAAAAGTAGCGTGCTCAAGCAGTGGCATGAGCTTTACCCCGACCGCATTCACAACGTGACGAACGGCATTACACAGCGCCGCTGGCTTGCGCTCTGCAACCCGGAGCTTTCATCTCTGATTACCCGCCTGCTTGGCTCCGAAGCGTGGATTACCGACCTCGGTCAGCTTGAAAAGCTGAAGCCCTATGCCGACAACAATGCGGTACTCGACGAATTCATTGCCATTAAGAAGAAGAAAAAGCAGCAGCTTGCCGAGTACATTGAAAAGCGCGAGGGTGTAAAAATTTCACCCGATTTTCTGTTTGATATTCAGGCAAAGCGCCTGCACGAGTACAAGCGCCAGTTTCTGAATGCGCTTTCCATCCTGGATCTGTACTACGGCATCAAGGAAGGCAGCATCAAAAACTTTACGCCTACCGTATTCCTCTTCGGCGCCAAGGCGGCTCCGGGCTATGTGCGTGCCAAGGGAATCATTAAGATGGTGAACGAAATTGCCCGCCTGGTAGATTCCGACCCGGCTACACGCAGCCTTCTGCAGGTCGTTTTTGTGCAGAATTACGATGTTTCCTACGCGGAAAAGCTTGTTTGCGCTGCCGACCTTTCCGAGCAGATTTCAACAGCCGGCACCGAAGCTTCCGGTACAGGCAATATGAAATTTATGCTGAACGGCGCGCCTACTATGGGCACTTACGACGGTGCAAATATTGAAATTGTGGAACACGCTGGCTTTGAAAACAACTATATTTTCGGCGCACGCGTGGAGGACCTCGATAAAATCCGCGATTCCTATGACCCGAATGAAATCTACCAAAAAGACGCCAGGGTTCGCCGCGCTCTGGATGCCTTGGTAAACGGCACCCTTGACGACGGCGGTACGGGCGTTTTCCGTGAGCTGTATGACTCCATCCTGAAGGGCGCAAGCTGGCACCGCCCTGACCAGTACTTCCTGCTTTACGACTTTGAGTCTTATCGTGAAGCGCGCCTGCGCGCAAATGCCGACTTCCAAAACAGCCGTGCCTTTGCCCGCAAATGCTTCCTGAACACCGCAAACGCCGGGTATTTTTCCAGTGACCGCAGCATCCGCGAGTACGCTCAGAATATCTGGAACCTTTAAGCGGGGGAGGGAACAAATTGCATCAAAAAAAATTGCTGCACCGCCGCACAAGCGGAGTGCTGCTTCCCGTAAGCAGCATTCCTTCCCCTTACGGGATAGGGAACCTGGGGGAAGAATCCTACCGCTTCATTGATTTTTTGAAAGACGCCGGGCAGTGCTACTGGCAGATTCTCCCCATCGGCCCAACCGGCTGCGGTGACAGCCCTTACCAGAGCTTTTCCGCCTTTGCGGCAAACCCGTATTTCATTGACCCGGAACAGCTTGTGAAAAAAGGCCTGCTGAAAAAGACGGAACTTGCCTCGGTTCCCTTCGGCAGTGACGCACAGAATGTGGATTACGGCGCTCTTTTCGCAAACCGATTTTCTATGCTGCGCCTTGCGTCTGACCGTTTCCCGCGCGATGACGCGGGCTTTTTGAAGTACCAGCAGGCAAATAAAGACTGGCTGGAAGATTACGCCCTTTTTATGGCGCTGAAAAAAGAAAACGGCACGGTTTCCTTTCAGAAATGGCCGGAAGAGCTGCGCCTTCGGAAGCCTGCCGCCCTGAAAGAAGCGAGTGAGCGGCTGGCGGATGAAATCCATTTCCATAAAGCTGCACAGTACCTGTTCCGCGAACAGTGGGATTCGCTGATGCAGTATGCACATCAAAACGGCATTGCCATTATCGGCGACCTGCCGATTTACGTTTCGCCGGATTCTTCCGACCTGTGGGCCCACAGCGACCTGTTTCAGGTGGACAAAGACCGCCGCCCGACTTTTGTTTCCGGCTGCCCGCCGGACGCTTTCACAAAGGAAGGCCAGCTGTGGGGGAACCCGCTTTACTGCTGGGAAAAGCACGCAGAAACCGGCTACAACTGGTGGATGAAACGCCTTTCGTCTGCGGCAAAGTTTTACGATGTTCTCCGAATCGACCATTTTCGCGGGTTTGCGGGGTACTATTCCATCCCGGCCGGAAGCAAAAACGCCATCCACGGAACATGGGAAAAAGGCCCAGGCATTGATTTCGTAAACACGCTGAAAGAAAAATTGCCGAACCTTCCGCTGATTGCCGAAGACCTCGGTTTCTTAACAGATGATGTGCGCGAACTTCTTGCACAAAGCGGATTCCCGGGGATGAAAGTCCTGCAGTTTGCATTTGATTCCCGTGAAGAAAGCGATTACCTGCCGCATAACTACCCGAAAAACTGTGTCGTTTACACCGGCACACATGATAATACCACCACGGCGGACTGGTTCCGTACTGCGCCGAAAGCAGATGCAGAGTTTGCGCGCCGTTACCTGAATGTTAGCCGTGAAGGTGACGCTGTGGGTGCGATGATTCGCGCGGCAGAGTCAAGTGTGGCCGAAACCTGCGTCATTCCCATGCAGGATTGGCTGCACCTTGGGGGCAGGGCACGCATTAACGTCCCGGGAACAGTGGGAGGAAACTGGCGCTGGCGCTTGCTGCCGGGGCAGCTTACATCGCAGCTTGCCAAAGAAATGTGCCAAATGACCGAGCTGTACGGCCGCCGGCCTCTGCCCAAAGAAAAAAAGCCGGCGAAAAAGGCTGACAAGCCCCAAACACAAACAATATAACTTCAGCCGCTGCAAATTTGCAGCGGCTGATTTTTGTATTTTGTGAAGTTTTCGCACCGGGTTTCCTCGTGGGTGCCGTAGGCAGCGAAAGGCACTTTGTGCCCGCCAGGTCTTTTTCAACAGGCCGCAAAAGGGCGGAATATTTTTCCCTCTGCCGCCATAAAATAAACCGAATGTATTTGTGGGCGGGGGATGACAGACGTTGGAGAACCTGAAACTTGGTTCCGAAGGAAGCAACGTGGCACAGCTGCAGTCTGTGCTGCGGAAAGCCGGAATGTACCCTTATGTGCCGGATGGCATCTTCGGCCCGCAGACACGGCAGGCCGTCCTGTATTTTCAAAGGCAGGCCGGCCTTTCTGCAGACGGCATCGTGGGCCCGCTGACACAGAGTGCGCTGGAGCCGTATCTGCTGGGCTCCGCCAAGTATAAAATTAAACCGGGCGATACCTTTTACCGCATTGGCCAGCGGTACGGCACGAACCCGGCGCTGATTGCCGCCGCAAACCCGGGGCTGAACCCGCGGGATCTTGCGCCCGGCACAGAAATCACCGTGCCGTTTCCTTTTGGAACCGTTACAACCGACATACCCTATTCGTACGACGTGCTTACACAAGACCTGGAAGGGCTGAAAGTGCGGTACCCCGCCCTGCGCGTTGAAACGGCGGGTGCCAGCGTCCTGGGCCGCACCATTTACTGCCTGCGCCTCGGCTCCGGGCCAAACCAGGTGCTTTATAACGCCGCACATCATGCGCTGGAGTGGATTACCACACCGGTACTGATGAAGTTTGCCGAAGATTTTCTGCGCGCCTACACGCTTGGCACACAGCTTGGCGGGTATAACCCGCGCGAACTGTGGAAAAAAAGCACCATCTGGCTGGTTCCCATGGTAAACCCGGATGGCGTGAACCTCGTGATTAATGGGCTGCAGCCCGACAATCCCTACCGAACCCAGCTCATCCGCTGGAACAACGGCAGCAGCGACTTTTCTAAGGACTGGGAGGCAAATATCCGCGGCGTGGACCTCAACCACAATTATGACGCCGCATGGGTGCAGTCAAAACAGGCGGAATCCGCACTCGGCATCACCGGCCCGGGTCCAACGCGGTTTTCCGGCCCATACCCGGTTTCAGAGCCGGAAACACGCGCCATGGTATTTTTTACAGAAAGCCACAGCATCCGCCTTTCCATGGCATACCACGCACAGGGACGTGTGATTTACTGGAACTTTCAAAACCTCGCGTCACCAGAAGCAAAAAAGATTGGCGAAACCCTTGCAGACATCAGCGGCTACGCACTGGATGAAGCAACGGGCGTCGCCTCTTACGCGGGGTATAAAGACTGGTTCATTCAGGATTTCCGGAAGCCTGGCTATACCATAGAAGTAGGCGAGGGGAAAAATCCCCTGCCGATTGCACAGTTCCCTAAAATCTACGCGGAAAACCTCGGTATGCTTCTTTACGCCGCCAGCCTTTCCTAAAGGCAGGGCGGCTTTTTTATACTCTCTTGCTGCTTTCTCCCCACAGCAGGAATCAGGCTGTGGGGAAGCAATTTCGAGTGCAGCCCGTGCCGCTGCTAAAAAGGCGCAAAAAAAGCAGCCGGTTTTCCGGCTGCTTTTTAGGAAAACGCTTAGTGTAATTGCGGCATTCCGTTCACTGCCAGGTACGCAAGCGACGCACAACTGCAAACGAAGAAAAAGACAAGCACCCAAAACGCAGCGGACTGCACAAACGCCACACGGTACTTGTGCGCTACCGGCGGGGCGGCATCCGGAACCGGCTTTTCAAGCGTCCCTTTTACGCTTCCGCGGCGCAAGACCAGAATCAGCACCGTACCCGCCAGCGCAATTCCCATCAGGACGAAATAAATTACCTGAGCCTGCTGACCATCCAAAACACCTGTTACCGTCAGCAGCATGGAAATACAGTTGTTCAGGATATGGAGAAGCATACCGGGAAGAATCGACTCGAATTTGACCGCTGTGTACCCCAGTACAAGGCCCATCAGCACCGCTGCAACCCCCTGCCCAAGGTTCATGTGGGTAAGGCCGAACAGCACCGACGTAACAACAATGGCGAGGCCGTTTCCCCACGGGCGCAGGCTCTGCAGCACCATGCCGCGGAAAATCGCCTCTTCCATAATCGGCCCCAGGATGCAGACGTACAGCAGGAAGCCGACCTGCATGGGAATCGGCCCCGAAGGCATTAAATTCGGTGTGACTACCGCTTTGCCGAAAAGAGCCTGCAAGCCGTCGAAAATCAGCTCACCGGCAAAACCGGCGCCCAGCATCATCACCATGCACAGAAGGAAATCGGTCAGTCTGCCCTGCGGGCGCTTCCATGCGGCAAATATTGTCCGCTTCATCGTTGCGCGGGCAATCAGCAAAACCGGGATTTCGCCCAGCAGCGTTACAATGGCGGTAAGGAGCAGCATCTGCCCCATTCCTCCCTGAAAAAGGACATTCATGATGCCCGTAATATCCATCCGCTCCGCCATCATCATAATCCGATCCATGTTTGTCATGATTAGGCCAAAAATATAAATAGTTAAAAGAATCTGCGGAAAAAGCGTAATGAAAATCGGCGCGAGGGACGCGCGGTTCGAAGCTTTGCGAAGCTCGTTTTTGGACACCATCTGCTGTACCGCTTCTGGTGACGGCATCGGCTGCTGCGGAACATAAGGCTGGTACGGTCCTGGCTGGCTATAATACTGTGGGTTCTGCCCCTGCGGCTGGCTATAAGGCCGGTACGGCTGCTGTGGCTGGCCATAGTTCTGCGGGTTCTGCCCCTGCGGCTGGCCGTAAGGCTGGTACGGCTGCTGTGGGTTATAGTACTGCGGAGCCTGCCCTTGCGGCTGACCATAAGGCCGGTACGGCTGCTGTGGGTTATAGTATTGCGGATTCTGCCCTTGCGGCTGACCATAAGGCCGGTACGGCTGCTGTGGGTTATAGTACTGCGGGTTCTGCCTCTGCGGCTGGCCGTAAGGCTGGTACGGCTGCTGTGGGTTATAGTACTGCGGATTCTGCCCTTGCGGCTGACCATAGTTCTGCGGGCTCTGTCCCTGTGGCTGGCCATAGTTCTGTGGGTTCTGTCCCTGTGGCTGGCCATAGTTCTGCGGGTTCTGTCCCTGCGGCCGACCGCCATTCTGCGGGTTCTGCTGATTCTGTGCCTGCCCCTGCTCCGGCTTCTGATTCTGCTGCGGAGGCTGTGGCGGCTGTGGACCGTTTCCGTTGTAGTTTTCCATGATAGGACTCCTCCAAAAACAGCCCCGCTTTTTTGCGGAGGCTGAAAAATACAAGGTTTTTTCTGTATGGATTTATCATATCATCTTTTGCGGAACGGCACAAGCTAAATTTCTTTATTCGCGTAAATATGAACGGAAAGCAGGAACGAAAGAAAGGTCAAAACAAGGATCAGCACAGGCGTCAGTTTAACCCAGAAAAACAGCTGCTCCGGTGCGATGGTCATCTTATGGTCTTTTGCAACGATGCCAAACAGTGTAGGCAGTAAAAATACTACCAGCATAACGACAAGGCTTGCCTTCTGCGTACCAAATAAATAGTAAAGCGGTATCATCAAGGAACAAATAAGCAGCGGAGCACAGGTTGTCACCACGCAGGCAAGGGCAAGGCCATCCGGCTCTACACCGCCCAAAGCTATGCTGGCAATCAGCTGAGCGACGAGGCCCACAGCCGAAAAAATTGCTGAAAAAACATACTGCGCACCTACAATGGAAGCGGCACTCAGCGGCATACTGCGCGCGTAGCCGTCCCACTTTGCCTGCTCGTCCAGGCCCATCACATTCATGGGAAATGCCAGTGCGCACACGACTGTAAGCATACTGACCAGGCTTAGAATATTTTCGGATTTTGGCGCCTCGCCTTTGGCAAACGGCATAATCAGCATAATCATGCAAAGGGCAAATAGAATCGGCAGGATGCGCCCCTGCCGCCGGATGTAGAGAAAATCTTTTATCAGCAGTCCCTTCATAAGGAATGCCTCCTTCTTGAAAAAACACATTTTTATAAATTAAGATTTTTTGTGCGCGTAAATATGGCAGGAGATAAGGTACGACACCAGCGCAGCGGCTATGGAAAAGAGCGGCAGAAATTTCAGCAGGAAAAGCACCTGCGCGGTTGGATGGTCGTAAAGGAAAGTAAGCGTAATCGGCAGCGGCAGAAACAGCAGGGTAAAAACAAGGTTTGCCCCTTTGGAACCGGCTTTGTAATAAACAGGCAGAATTACCGAGCAAAGCAGCAGGGCAGCAGCACTTGCCGAAGCACTAAAGGCAGCCGGCAAATCCGGCACAGCGTTTTCAGCGGGCGCAAGAAGCTGAACTAACAGGTCTGCTATGGCTCCCACAGCAATAATAGCCATCGAAAAAAGGTATTTTGCCCCAACGGCGGCGGCAGGGCGCACCGGAAGGCTGCGGGCAAAATTATCCCATTTTGCCCGGTCATCCATCGCGATGCTGTTTATGGTTAATCCGATTGCAAGGGTAGAAGTAATAATGCCCAGCAGAAAGCACACGTCTTTTGCTGTCGGCCGGCTTTCACCCGGGGCAGCAAGCAATGCCAGCAGAGACAGGACTAAGGCCCCACTGAATCCTAGGAGAAGGGGTTTTCCCTGTGATTTGAGGCACAGCAGCTCTTTGGCAAACATTCCTTTCACGTTTTTTCTCCCTTTATATACAGCAGCATAATCTCGTCGAGCGTGGCATTGTCCACCACAAGGCCGGGGTAACTGCGCCGGGCTTCGGCCTTGTTGGCTACAAGGGCCTCACACTCCGCAGCGCCGCGTCGCCAGCGCAGAAAGCCCGAATGGTCCAGCCCATCAAACTGCGAAGCGCCGCATTTCAAAATGCCGTACTCTTCCGTCAGTTCATCTTTTGTGCGGCTGAAAACGACGCGCCCTTTGTGAAGAAAGGTGATGTAATCCGCAACACGCTCCAAATCCGACGTGATGTGCGATGAAAAAAGCACGCTGCAGTTTTCGTCCTGAATGTAATCGAGGAAAATGTCGAGGATGTCGCTGCGCACAACCGGGTCCAGGCCGCTTGTGGCTTCATCCAGAATCAGCAGGCGCGGGCGGTGGGCAAGGGCGCTTGCAATGGAAAGCTTCATCTTCATACCTTTGGAATATTCCTTGATTTTCTTTCGCGCAGGAACCCCCAGGTCTTTCCGGTACTTTTGGTACAGCGCTTCGTCCCAGGAACGGTAGACGCTGCGCAGGATTTTGCCGATGTCATCCGCCGTAAGGCCGCCGTAAAAATAGCTTTCGTCAAACACCGTGCCAATCTGCTGTTTGACTTCCATTTCATTTTTAATATTGTCTTTTCCGAAAATTTTAATTTGACCGGCGCTGCGCCGGATTTCATTTAGGATCAGCTTGAGCGTGGTGGTTTTTCCGGCGCCATTTTCTCCGATAAACCCCATAATGCTCCCGGCCGGGAGTGAGAAGCTTACGTCTTTCAGCGAAAATCCGGGGTACTCTTTGCAAAGGCCGTTAATTTCAAGAATATTTTCCATCGTGCTATTCCTCCTCCTGCCCATAAAGCAGGGCAAGCATTTCATTTAATTCTGCAAGCGTAATACCGCCGCGCTTTGCAATATCGACGGCTTTCTGCAGGGCTTCTTCCGCTTTCCGCAGCTGCTCTTCACGGAGGAAGTCGGCATTTTTCGCCGCGACAAAGCAGCCTTTTCCCGCAACCGTTTCAAGAAACCCGTCGCGTTCAAGGTCAGCGTACGCGCGCTTCGTTGTGATGACGCTGATGTGAAGCTCTCTTGCCAAAAGCCGCATGGAAGGCAGCGCATCGCCTGCTTCCAGCTCGCCGGTAATAATTTTGTTCTTTACCTGGTCGGTAATCTGCTCATAAATTGGTTTTGGGCTTGAGTTGCTGATGACAATATCCATGGATTCACCACGTTTCTACTGTGTATACTGTGCATATACAGTATCACTATTTTCCCCTCCCGTCAAGGAAATTTTTAAAAAATATTTGTTTTTTTACCCAGCGAAGGGAAACTCCGCGCCCTTTTCCCGGGAAGGGTGAAAGGAGGTTTCCTATGGCAGAAAAAAGTTTGAAGCTCAGCAAAAAGCCGGGCAGTGTAAAAAGCGGCTACGAAAAGCTCGCCTACGGCAAAGTGAACGACGCGGTGCAGTTGATGTTCCGCGACGGGCTTACACCGCGGGAACTGAAAAAGCTTGACCTTTACAGCGTAGCGGAAATGAAGCAGACGAAAGACGGGCTGGAAATTAAGTTTTACGACCGCATGAAAGCGCTGGAAGCCCTGCACGACTGGAAGAAAGCGGCTCCGAGCAGGCACCGCTTTACCGTGCGCTGATTCAGAGCGTCCGCCGGGGCGGGGAGGCGGAGCCAGATGGAGTTTAAGCCGTTTTCCGAAAAACAGCTTCTGGCCCTCAACTGGTGGTGCCCCGGAAGTCCATACGCCGGGCTCGACGCCATCCTCTGCGACGGTGCGGTGCGCAGCGGAAAAACGCTGTGCCTTGGCATTTCGTTCGTCGCATGGGCCTGCGGCTGCTTCAGCGGAAAAACATTCGCGCTGTGCGGCAAAACCATTCGCTCGCTGCGGCGCAACCTGGTAACGACCCTGCTGCCCGCCCTTTCGGAATCCGGGTTTTCCTGCACTTACAAAGTCGGTGAAAATCTGCTGGAGATTGGGTACGGCAAAAGCCGCAACCGGTTCTACCTTTTCGGCGGGCGCGACGAAAGCTCGGCGGCACTTGTGCAGGGTATCACCCTTGCGGGAGCGTTTTTTGACGAAGCGGCCCTGATGCCGCGCTCTTTTGTCGAGCAGGCCCTGGCGCGCTGCAGTGTGGAAGGCTCGAAATTCTGGTTCAACTGTAACCCGGAAAGCCCGCATCACTGGTTTTACCGCGAATGGGTTCAGAAAGCCGCGGAAAAAAACGCGCTGCACCTGCACTTTGAAATGCGCGACAATCCGTCGCTCAGCAAAGCCATGCTGCAGCGTTACCAAAAGCTGTACACCGGCGTGTTTTACGAACGGTTCGTGCTTGGGAAATGGGTCGCCGCCGAAGGGCTGGTGTACCCGTTCATGACGGACAAGATGTTCTGCCGTATGCCGAATGGCGGCTTTTCGGAGTACGCCGTTTCGTGCGATTACGGCACGGTGAACCCGTGTTCAGTGGGACTGTGGGGCAGGCAGGGAAGCATCTGGTACCGCATTGACGAGTATTATTACGATTCCCGCCGGGAAGGCTCGCAGCGCACCGATGAAGAGCATTACGCCGCGCTGGAAGCCCTGTGTGCTGGAAAAAAGATTGCCTGCATTGCCGTTGACCCTTCGGCGGCAAGCTTTATTGAAGTCATCCGCCGACACGGAAAGTACCCGGTGCGCAAGGCGGAAAACAGTGTGCTCAACGGCATCCGCCGCACTGCCGCCGCTTTAAAAGACGGCCGGGTGCGCATCTGTTCGCGCTGTGCCGACGCGGTGCGGGAGTTCGGCCTGTACCGCTGGGATGAAGGCCGCGCGGACGATGCACCCGTTAAGGAGAACGACCACGCGATGGATGACATCCGCTACTTCGTAACAACCGTGCTGCGCCCGGCGGAAGGGTTCTTCGCCGTGGCCGCGCCGCGCGAAAGGAGGTGACACATCATGGCTTTTTGGGAAAAACACAGGTGCGACAAAAGTGCCGCACCCGTAAAATGTGTGCAGACGGCCGCACAGCAAGACCCTTTCTGCGAACTGGAAAAGTGCGTGCCGGTTCTGCCGGGCGAACGCAGGCTTTACGCCGCGCTGCGCGAGTCGGTGCCGATTGTGGATGCGGCGATTGAAAAGATTCTTCGTCTGGTCGGCTCCTTCGAAATTTTATGCCCGGAAAAATCCGTGCAGAAAGGGCTGAACCATTTTCTGCAGAATGTGCCGTGCGGCGCGGCCGGGGCTGGGGTACAGACTTTTTTGAACAGCTACCTTTCCGACCTTTTAACCTATGGCAGTGCCGTGGGCGAATTGGTGGCGGGGGGCGGGAAAATCGCCGCGCTCTATAACGCCTCGCTTGACAATGTGGAACTGAGAGAGGTTTCGCCGCTCAAAGTGGAAGTCTGCCGCATGGAAGGCGGCACGGCTGTGCCGGTCAAATACCCGCAGCTGGTGTTTTTCTCGGCGCTGAACCCGCCTTCCGGCAGCTGCAAAGGGGTTTCCCTTTTGCGCGGGCTTCCGTTTGTTTCAAACATCCTGCTGCAGATTTACCAAACGATTGGCACAAACTGGCAGCGTCTGGGCAACGTGCGGTTCGCCGTAACGTACAAGCCCTCTTCCGACGCGGCCGACCAGGCCTATGCGAAAGAGCGTGCCGAGCAGATTGCCGGCGAATGGAGCCGCGCCATGCGCAGCAGCGAAATCAGCGACTTTATTTCGGTCGGAGATGTGAGCATCCGTGCCGTTGGGGCAGACTGCCCGATACCGGACAGCGAAATCCCTGTGCGCCAGATGCTGGAGCAGATTGTGGCAAAGCTTGGCATTCCGCCGTTTCTTCTGAGCCTTTCGTGGTCGTCTACCGAGCGGATGTCAAGCCAGCAGGCGGATATCCTGACGAGTGAACTGGAGTCTTACCGCCGGGTGCTGAACCCGGTGATTGAAAAAATCTGCAGTTTATGGCTGTGTCTGAACGGCACGCAGCAGGATTTCATCATTAACTGGGACGACATCACTTTGCAGGATTCCGTTGAGCTTGCAACGGCACGGTTCCAAAATGCCCGCGCCGCACAGCTTGAATCCTCTGTGGCGGCCCTTTGAAAAGGGCCTGGCGGAAACTTTACTGAATCCCGAAATTAACATCCGTTGCAGATTCGGCTTTTACCGAAAAGCTGGGCTGGGAGTGTGCGAAGCCGCAGCGGTTTAGGGGCAACGCAAGCCACGCCGCGAAGCAAGTGTGGCGTCATGGGGCCCTGATTCCAGCGTAGGCGCGGCACAGTCCCGGCTAGTTGGCGGCCCTTAAAAAGCGCTAAGGGAAACTTTACTGAATCCCGAAATGAACACTCGTTTCAATTTGGGTAAACGCCGGTTCTTTTCGCAAGGCCTTTTCTTCTAAGAAAAGGCCGGAAAGGAGAGATGTTTATGAAAGAAAAGCAAGTCTACAAAAGCGGCGGCACGGGCGGGCCGCTGAAAGGCAGCGGCGCACCGGACGCGGAAGCCCTGAAAAAAATCGGTCGCTACACACGGCGGAATTTTTCGCCGGAAGAGCTTTACACCTTCCCTGTAGCGCTGTGCGACAACGAAATTGACCGCGACGGCGAGCGTTTTACGGTCAACGCGCTGCAAAAGCTTGCCGGGCTTTTCCTCGGCAAAACGGGCATCTTTGACCACAACCCGCAGGCGCGCGGGCAGACGGCACGAATTTACGACTGCCGTGTGGAGCAGGACAAAACGCGCGCCACCTCCTGCGGTGAACCGTACACGCGCCTTGTGGCGCAGGCGTACCTTCCCCGCACCGAAAGCAACCGTGACTTCATTACAGAGCTGGAATCCGGCATCAAAAAAGAAGTCAGCGTCGGATGCGCGGTGCGCAGCGTAACCTGCAGCGTATGCGGGGCCGACCTGAAAAACGGCGGATGCGAACATCAGCGCGGGCAAAGCTATGGCGGCGTTCTGTGCTGCGCCGTGCTGGATGACCCGTCCGACGCCTACGAATGGTCTTTTGTCGCCGTCCCCGCACAGAGGGAAGCAGGCGTGCTGAAAAGCTTCGGCGCGCCCGACGCCGACAAGATTTTGAAATTTCTGCGCGGCACAGGCGGCGAAACCGTACTGACCCCGGCGCAGACCGCTGCGCTCGTGGAAAAATTTGACCGGCTGGAGCAGGAGGCCCAAAGCGGACGCGAATACCGGGAAACGCTGAAAAAAGATTTTCTGCGCTTCGGCGCTCTGGCACATCCCACCCTGCCTGCCGAAAGCCTTTCCCGCACGGCCGACGCGCTCAGCGTACAGGACCTGAAAAGCTGGGGCGCATCCTTCCGCAGGCAGGCGGAAAAAGAAGTGCCGCTGTGCCCGCAGCTCGCGGGGCAGGGCAGAATGCAGGAACCGGACGGCAACGAGCCGTTCCGAATTTAAGGAGGAAACAGTATGGAACTTTCATTCAGCGGATTTGGTGAAAATGCGGCGACTTTCGCCGTACAGGATGGCGTAATGCCCGGCGCGCCTGTAAAGATGGCCGGGAACGGAACCGTAGGCCCCTGCGCCGCAGGCGACAGCTTCTGCGGTGCGGCGCTGAACGTGCGCGGCGGCTATGCGGCCGTGCAGCTTTGCGGATACATTCGCCTGCCCTATACCGGTGATGCTCCGGCTGTAGGATGGCAGGCTCTTTCCGCTGCTGCGGGTGGAACCGTTCAGGCCTCATCTTCCGGCAGGCAATACCTTGTTGTGGATGTGGACCCGGCCGGCAAAACCTGCGGTTTGCTCCTCTGAGCCTGCGCAGATACCGAACGGGGCGCTTTACCGCGCAGCCTTCCGCTGCCCGGCTGTTTTGGAAAGGCCTTTCCCGCTGGGAAAGGCCGGAAAGGAGAAACGTTATATGGCTGTTTATGAATCTTTAAAACTGGAAAAAGGGATGTACGGCACACCCGGCAAAACTTTTACCCAGGTGCTGGAAGGCCTTGACCCTTCGGCAAACTATACCGGCACTCCGCTGGAGGGCCTTGACGCCTACCAGCGCCAGCTCAAACGCTTTGGCATCCACGCGGGCGGGCCCGGCTCCGACCGTATGGAAAAATTCTTTCAGACGGGCGACTCCGCCGCGCTGTTCCCGGAATATGTGGCGCGCTCCGTCCGGCAGGGAATGGAACAGGAAAACCTTCTGCCTTCGCTGACCGCCGCTGTGACGAACATTGACTCGATGGACTACCGCACCATCACTTCCGTACCGACGGAAGACGATAAATCCCTGAAGCCTACGGCGGAAGGCGCAGCCCTGCCGCAGACCGCTATCCGCACAAAAGACCACCTTGTGCATCTGCAGAAGCGCGGCCGAATGCTTGTGGCAAGCTATGAGGCCCTGCGCTTCCAGAGGCTTGACCTCTTCACCGTCACCCTGCGCCAGATTGGCGCTTACATTGCGCGCGCCCAGCTTTCGGATGCGGTAAATGTTCTGCTGAACGGCGACGACGGAAAATCCCCGGCTGCGACGGTTGCCGCCGCGGGAAAAACGCCCGCTTACTCCGACCTTGTGAACCTTTGGGGCGCAATGCCGCCGTACCGCCTGAACACCATGCTCGCCTCCACTTCCGCCATGAAAGATATTCTGAACATCCCAGAATTCAAAGACGCCGAAGCCGGGCTGAATTTCCAGGGGACCGGCAAACTCCGCAGCCCGCTGGGTGCGAACCTGCTGCACGACGCCGATATGCCCACCGGAAAAATCATCGGCCTCGACAAGACCTGCGCGCTCGAGATGGCACAGGCAGGCGGCGTGCAGACCGACTCCGACCGGCTCATCGACCGCCAGCTGGAGCGTGCTTCCGTCAGCGTGACGGCGGGCTTTGCTCGCATTTTCGACGACGCCGTGAAAGTCTTGACTTACGGCGCATGACAGCACTGAACACCGCCGATGTTCTTTCCCGGTTTGCCCTGCTGACCGGGATGGAAAGCGCGGAAAAATACGGGCCGCTGTGCGCGAATGCGGCGGCGGAAATTGAACGGGAAGAACGCAGCACCTGTGGGCCGGAAGCTTCCGGCCCGCTGGCCTGTGCGGCGGCGGCTCTTGCAGGCTACCGTTTTGCTCTGGCACAGGAGGGCTTTTCCGGCGGCTCGTTTGAAGCGGGGGATGTGAAAATTGCGCCAAGCAGCAGAAGTGCGGCTTCGGCGCGCAGGCTGTGGAGCGAAGCGGCGGCAGCCGCTTCCCCCTACCTTACCGACGTGAACTTCCTTTTCCAAAGGACGACGCCATGACGCGCCGCGTACAGGCTGAAGCCATGATTTCCCGCTACGGGGAACCCGTGGCCTGCGGCGGGGAAACATACGCGGCGTTTCTGCGCCCCGAAGCTTCGGGGAATGCTCCGCGCTTTTTTTATCTTGGCCCGGCGGCGCACAAACTGACGGCACAGAGTGTGCTGACGGCGGCAGACGGCAGGGAGTACGCCGTACTGCAAAGCAAAACCGTGTGCCTTTGTGGCGAAGAGCTTTATGTGCGCGCGCGGCTTGCCCCGAAAGGGCCGGAAATCCGGCTGGAGCGCGACGGAAAGCTTCTTGCCCACGCCTCGGACTTTTCAGCTGAGGCCGCCGGGGACACCGAAACGGTCATTCCGTGGGGCGAAAGCGAACCTGCCGCCGTGGCGGAAGGGGCTATGCGCTGGAAAGTAGTGCTCACCGGCCTGCTGCCGGAAAGCGGCACGGAACTTTTCGGCCCGGGGGAATACCGTATCCTGATTTTATTCAAAGGTAAAACGGAAGCGTACACCGGCTGCCGGTGGAAAAGCATCCGGGGCACGGGCGTGGAATCCACCTGCACGGCGGAATTCCTCGCGCTGAAACGGGAGGTGACAGAGAATGGATGACGAGAGTGAAGAGCTTTCGGTCGAATGGGAGCTGGACTGGATCCGCAGAATGCGGGAAATCATTTCGGAGGATGAGAATGAATGAACCTTGCACCGATGAGTTTTAAAGACTACGTCTGGCCCGTAAACCCCGAAACGGTGCGCACGGAGCGCGGCAGGAATACCGTGGAGTTCCGCACTTCACAGGGGTGCGGTGCGCTTCAGGCCGGCGGATTTGCCCCGCGCAGGGTTAGCGGCTCCGGGCGTTTCTGCGGCGCGGGCTGTACCGAAGAGTTCGCCCGCCTTTCGGCGGTTTTTGCGGAAGGCGGCAGCGGCCTTCTGCGCCTGCCCGGCGAGGCGCCGTTCTGTGCTGTTTTTGTTTCTCTTGTGATGAAAGGTTCGCCGCGTCCGAACTGTGCGGCGTACGAATTTCTGTTTCTGGAAGACACGCTTTCCGGCGCAGACGCTGTTTCTGAGCCTCAGATTTACATTTGCACAGGCGGAGAAAACCTGTGGGAGATTGCAAACCGGTATGGCACTGATGCTGACACTCTGCGTGGGCTGAACCCGCAGATTGAGTGGCCGGATTGCCTTGCGGCGGGTGAAAGGGTGGCGGTTCCATGATTTTTTCAGGGATTCTGCCGGGCGGCAAGGAAATCCGCCTGCCCGCACCGATGGAAGCACAGTTTGATTCTGCCGAAGACGCGCCGGCCGACATCTTCCGCGCGGTGTTTCCCCTTCAAGAAAGCTGCGGCGCTTTCGTATGGCTGGAAATCAAGGACGAAAACGGCGAAAGGCTCTTTTTCGGCATAGTAGATGCCCAAAGCGAAACAGTTTCCGGCAGCGGGCATCTGCTGCGGGTTACAAGCCGGAACCTTGCGGGCCTGCTGCTTGACAGCGGCCCTGTTCCCACCGTTTACCGCGCGCCCTGCCTGCCCGTACTGTTCCGCCGCCACCTTGCGCCCTACGGCTTTACGGCATTTCTCGGCAGCAGCGCGGTCTTCCGGGAACCGCTGCGCGTAGTTAAGGGCATGAGCGAGTGGCAGGTGCTGCAGCGTTTCTGCCAAACGTACCTGCATACACAGCCGCGGGTGCGCGGTACCGTTTTCGACGCTTCCGGCGCGCCGCCGCGCGGGGAACTGCATCTTGGCGGGGAAGGTGGGCTGGCCTGCTGTAAGGCGGAAGTGAAAAACCGTTTTTGCAGCATTCTAACGGAGCTGTACGCGCCGAACCCCGCAACAGGGACTTACCGGCTGGCAGCAAAAGCGGGAAACGCGCCCGCCGGCCTCATGCGCCGGCACTGCCTTGCAAAATCTGAAACGGACGCCGCCGCGCTCTTAAAGAAAGCGGAACGGCGCTCTTTTTCCATCTGCGCCGAACTTCCCGGTCTTCCCACAGCCGAAGTCGGTGCACCGGCAGCGTTCCGCAGCCCGCTTTTGGGGGATTACACGGGGCTGGAAATTGCAGAACTGTGCTGTACGCTGGGCAAAGATGGGCTGCGCACCGATTACCTTTTAAGGAGGGATTCTCATGTGGCTGGCACAGCAAATGATTGACGCCGTAAAAAAGCGGCCTTCCGCCGAAGCCGCGCGGGTAACCGGAAACGGTTCCGCGCAGGGAGCAGGCGGATACCGGCAGCTTCCCGCCGCAGGGCCGTGGGGCATTGCGTGGAAAGCGCCGAACGCCGCCCAGGCCGTTGTTGTAACGACGGACTCCGGCAGCGTATGTGTTGGCACAGTTTGCCCGGGGAACGGCCTTGCGCCCGGCGAACTGCTGCTTTTCTCCGCTGGAGGAGCGGAAATACGGCTAAAAAACAGCGGTGAAGTGGTTATTAACGGGCAGGTCTTTCCGGCAAAGGGGGCAAGCTGATGGACACAGCCTTGAAAGACGGCGGCTTTTCCGCCGCGGCCAACGGGCGGCCCTACCGCATCGGCGGAACGGATGAAATCTTTCAGCGGGCAGGAATCCGCCTTACCGTCCCGCTCGGGAGCTTCTGTTTCGACCCAGCGCTCGGCAGCCGCCTGCATACGCTTACGGGGGATGAGCCGGACCCGGACGCGGCGGCCCTGCTTTACGCGCAGGAAGCCCTGCGTCCCCTTTCGGGCATTGCGGCAGTAAGCGCACAATACAGCAAGACACCGCCCACGGTGAAAATCACGATGGAATACTGCGGGCAGAAAATGACGACAGAGGTGAAACTATGAAGGATCTTTACGAATCTTTGGTTCAGCCCTATGAAACCGTGCTGGCGCGGATGAAAGACAAATTTACACAGCTTGCCGGGTATGTGCCGGATGATGCTTCCGACATCGGCATCCGCATGAAGGTGCTGGCGGGGGAAATCTACTCCGCCAGCTGCGCACAGGACTGGCTGTGCCGGCAGACTTTTGTGCCGTACGCCACCGGGAAACAGCTGGAATACCATGCTGCTGAACGGGGGCTTTCGCGCAAACCGGCGGCGGCAGCTTCCGGAGTCTTGACGTTCAGCCGGAAAACCGCGCTGTGGTACGATGTGAAGATTCCGGCGGGAACACTGTGTGCAACTTCCGGCGACGGGGCCGTACAATACGAAACGACGGCGGATGCGGTGCTGCAGCTGGGCAAAACCTCCGTGGATGTTCCCGCGCAGGCCCAGACGGCAGGAAACGGCGGGAATACCGAAGCGGGAACCGTATGCGTCATGCTGACGGTGCCGAGTGAAATAGAATCCGTGACAAACGCGCAGGCTTTCACCGGCGGCAGCGACGCTGAAAGCGACGAAGATTTGCGGGCAAGGCTGCTTGCCTGCTGGCAGGAACCGGCAAACAGTGCGAATGCCGCGTGGTACCGAAAAACAGCCGAAAGCTGTGAAGGAGTGCATTCCGCCCAGGTGGTCCCCTGTGCAGACGGGGCGGGGACGGTAACCGTTTCCCTTGGCGGAGAAGGAAAAGCCGCCCCCGACACCGCTGTGCAGACACTGCAGGCAATTTTCAATGAAAAGCGCGAACTTGGGACTGCGGTGACCGTGAAGGCCGCGCAAACCATTCCGGTGGATGTCTCGTTTTCCGTAAGTGCGGCAAAAGGGGAAAACCCGATGGCGGCGCGCATTCACAGCCAGATTGCCGTGAAGGACTATTTCTGTGCGCTGGGCGTGGGGGACCCTGTGGTAATTTCCGCCCTCACCGCGGCAGTTTTTGCGACGGGGTTCGTTTCCGACTGCGTTTTCAAAAGCGCGGGGGAAACAGTCGGGGCGGGCCAGCTTGCCGTTCCCGGCAAAATAATCGTGGGGGCGCTGTAAACGATGGGGACCTATGATTTTATGAAAAAATGCCTGCAGGGAACCGGGCTTTACATCCTGCCCGGAAACAGCACGGTCGATTACGAACTACAGGCTTACGCGGCAGGGCTGGACCCGCTATTTGAAAACCTGAAAAAGATGCAGGCCGAAAGCTTCCCCGCCACGGCGGAAAGCTGGGGGCTTTCCTACCGCGAGGCCGCCTGCGGGATTTCATACCCAAAAGCAGAAATTGGCCGCCGCCGCGAGGTGCTGTGCGCGCTTGGCGCCGTTTCGCCGGGCAGCTGCACAAAAACCGAGCTGGAAAGCCTGCTGAAGGTCCTTGGGTTCACAGCGGAAATTACAGAAGACATCCCAAACCGGAAAATCTGCATCCACATATCAGCCGGCCCTTACGGCAGCGCCGATTTGTGGCAGGAAACCATCCGGCGCTTCCTGCCCGCGCACCTGACAGCCGAATTTTCCTGAAATTTTTTAAGATTTTTTTGACAGAACCGCCGACCCGCTCAAAAGGGTTCGGCGGCTTTTTTCGGTTTAAAAAGGAGCCGGGAACCAAACGGAAAAACAAACGTATACTTTTTGGTAGAGAGGATTCCAGAATAAGGGCCGCAAATTGAACGGTTTCCAGCAAAAGATAATTCCGTATTCCGGCGTACGCGGCGGATGCGGGAAAAAAGGTTGATTTTTCGGCAAATCTGCGGTATTTTGAAAAGGAAAGGGAGGTGCGGGGAAACAATGTATGACAATGAGGAAAAAAAGGAAAAAGCGCTGCTGGTGGAACCGGATTTCGGCGGCTGGAACCCAGAAACTTCACTCATGGAACTGTATGAACTCACACGCAGTGCGGGAGCGGAGCCTTTCGGCTCCGTGATGCAGAAACGTCCCGCGCCGGACGCCGCTACCTGTGTTGGAAGCGGCATGATGGAACAGATAGCCGACCACTGCAAAAAATACGGAATTGACCTGCTGATTTTTGACTGCGAGCTTTCCCCCACGCAGCTGCGCAACATTGAAAAAATCAGCGGAGTGCGTACCATAGACCGTACCACGCTGATACTGGATATTTTCGCCGCGAGCGCCAAGACCCGCGAAGGGCGGCTGCAGGTGGAGCTTGCCCAGTTGAAATACCTGCTGCCGCGGCTTTCCGGCCGGGGAACCGAGCTTTCACGCCTTGGCGGCGGCATTGGGACACGCGGGCCGGGCGAAAGCAAACTGGAAACCGACCGCAGGCACATCCGCCGCAGAATCGACGCCTTGAACGCCCAGCTGCGCGAAGTGGAAAAGCACCGCGCGCAGATTAACCGCAGGCGCGAAAAGAGCGGGACGCCCACGGTGGCGCTTGTAGGCTACACGAACGCGGGGAAATCCACGCTGATGAACGCGCTGACCGACGCGGGCGTTCTGGCGGAAGACCGGCTTTTCGCAACGCTTGACCCAACGGCGCGGGCGCTGAAACTGCCCGGCGGGGAAAAGGTCATGCTGATTGACACCGTCGGCTTTCTGCGCCGCCTGCCGCACCACTTGATTGAAGCGTTCCACTCTACGCTGGAGCAGGCCGCTTCCGCCGACGTGATTCTGAACGTGTGCGACGCTTCCAGCCCCGAAGCGCCAACCCATCTGGAAGTGACGCGCGGGCTGCTCGCCAGCCTCGGCTGCGCCGGGCGGCCGATTCTCTCCGTACTGAACAAATGCGACCTTGTGCCCGACATCGGCACCCTGCCCATGATCGGCCGGGCGGTGCGTGTGAGCGCAAAAACCGGCGCGGGGCTTGACCAGCTGCTGCAGGCAGTGGAGGACAGCCTGCCCGACCGCACCCCCATGACTCTGCTGCTGCCGTACTCGGAAGCAGGCCTGGCGGAAAAAATCCGCTTGGGCGGCGCGGTGGAAAGCGAAGAGTATACGCCGGAAGGGTACCGCCTGACGGCCTGTGTGCCGCTTAGCCTGACAAACGCCGTGCAAAAGTACCTGGTTCAATAGATAATAATTTTTAAAACAGCAAAAAAGAACCGCTGGAACTCATAATTGAGATTCAGCGGTTCTTCTTTTCTTCGGGCTTCCGCAGGCTGTGCCATTTTTGGCTTTTACTTCAAGAAGCCGCTCTTGATAGGGTAATCGCCGGTTCTTTTTGCCTCGCTTTTTCTTCTAAGAAAAAGCTAGTGGCCGCGGTGCTTTTCTTTGCGCTTTTTCTGGCGGAATTCATACTTTGCCTGCGCTTCCGCCTCACGCTGCTGACGGCTTTTCACTTTGCGCTCCGTTTTGTTCTGTTCCTGCAGAAGTTTCAGCGCCTGCTGGGCTTTTGTGCCTGTGCCATGCGCTTCCACTTGGCGTTTCGCTTCGCGCTGCGCACGCTTGGGGTTAATCTCTCTTCCCGCGCGTCCCGCCGCCACGGGCGGGCTGAAACGCAGGCCGCACCAGTTCTTCAGCAGAAAAGCGTAAACGTCGCTGTCTTTCGGCTCCGCGCCAAAAACGATGCGCGCCGCGGTCATTTTCCGCCCGGCTGTGCGTTCATAAACCGCCACCCAAAACGGGTCTTCAAAATAAACGGTCAGTTTGCTGGAAACATCCATAAAAGTTCCTCCTACTGCTGTGATGCTTAACAGAGAACGGACAACCTTAGGAGGCAGGTTACTGACGGCATTTTTGCCGCGCCACGGACTACCGGCCGGGCCGTGTTTTTATCTCTGTGGCAGCCGAAAGGGCTGCCTTTTAACTTACTATTCAATTTTTAGGTTAAAGAAATGCTGGGCACTTCAAAAAACGCTCTTGCTGAAAAACAAGCGCCGGTTCTTTTTGCCTCGCTTTTTCTTAGGAGAAAAAGCTAGCGGGCGGCGGGGACAAGAATTTTTTCAATGCTGCCGACGAACATCTTGTGGTAATCTTTGTTCGGGTAATTCGCGGCGTCAAGGGATGGGTCAAGGAAGCACGCCGGGTCGAAATCCTGGCAGTACAATTTTTTGCAAAGGAAAATTGCCTTCGCTTCCTGAAAATACGGAGCGGCTTCATCGAACGCCGGGGTAAGCCCAGACGCCTTGATTTTGTCGCCGTCGCGGCCGGAATGGCTGCCGCAGTAGCTGAGCGCTTCGTGATACTTTTCGTCAAACGTGCAAAGGGAAAAGTTTTCTTCGCGGTTGAGGAACTCGAGGGTATAGCGCTGCGGACGCACATAAACAGTGGCAACCGGCTTATTCCACAGCACGCCAAGCGAACCCCAGCTTACCGTCATCGTGTTGCACTTGCGCGCGGTTCCGGCAGAAAGAAGCATCCACCTCTTCCCAATCATGTTAAATGGATTGAACAGCAGATCTTTCGCTGCGATTTCTTTGAATTCGGGCATGATTAAAAATCCTCCTTTGCTCTTGCTCTATTTATTGTATTATACCATACCAATAAAAATACAAAAGGATTTTTTATTTCTGCCCTAACTGCAGAAAACCAAATATCTTTCTGCGGCATTCCCGGCAGGCTTTTTGTGAAAAGAAAAAATATATTGAATAATTATTCATAAAGTACTTGATTTTCTGTATATACGGTGTATAATAGCCTCATAAGTTACAAAAACAGCTGATTGCGATACAGAGAGAAAGGCGGCTAAGCAATATGGAAAAGGAAATTAAAAAAGTAGTGCTGTCGTATTCGGGCGGGCTGGATACCTCCATCATCATCCCGTGGCTGAAAGAAAATTACAGCAACTGCGAGGTCATCGCCGTAGCGGCGGATGTCGGGCAGGGCGCGGAACTGAACGGCCTGGAAGAAAAAGCGAAGAAGACGGGCGCTTCCAAACTCTACATAGCGGACCTGAAAAAGCAGCTTGTGGAAGACTACATCTGGCCGACGCTGAAAGCCGATGCCGCTTACGAGGGCAAGTACCTTTTAGGCACTTCGTTCGCGCGGCCGCTGATTGCCAAGCGCCTTGTGGAAATTGCAAAGGCCGAAGGAGCGGACGCCATTGCGCACGGCTGCACCGGCAAAGGCAATGACCAGGTGCGTTTCGAGCTTGCCATTAAGGCCTTTGCGCCGGATATGACCATCATTGCACCGTGGAGAATCTGGGACATTAAGTCGCGTGATGAGGAAATCGACTACGCCGAAGCACACAATGTGCCGCTGAATATTACCCGGGAAACGAATTACTCCAAAGACAAGAACCTGTGGCACCTTTCGCATGAGGGCCTCGACCTGGAAGACCCCGCGAACGAGCCGCAGTACGACAAAATTCTGGAGCTTGGCGTTTCCCCGGAAAAAGCGCCCGACAAGCCGACTGCCATCACCCTCTCTTTTGAAAAGGGCATTCCGGTCAAGCTGAACGGCGAAAAGCTCTGCGGTGTAGACATGGTTGCAAAGCTGAACGAACTGGGCGGCCAGAACGGCATCGGCATTGTGGATTTGCTGGAAAACCGGCTGGTCGGCATGAAATCGCGCGGCGTGTACGAAACCCCGGGCGGCACCATCCTCTACCATGCACACGAAAAGCTTGAGGAGCTGTGCCTGGACAAAGACACGTTCCACTTTAAGCAGGGCGTCGCGCAGAAATTCGCAGAGCTTGTATACGACGGCAAATGGTTCACCCCGCTGCGGGAAGCGCTCTCCGCTTTTGTGGACTCCACCCAGCAGAACGTGACTGGCGACGTGAAGCTCAAACTGTACAAAGGCAACATCATCGACGCGGGCATGACCTCGCCGCACTCGCTCTACAGCGACGATATGGCGACATTTAACGTTGACCACGTCTACAACCAGGCGGATGCGCAGGGCTTCATCAACCTCTTCGGCCTGCCTATTACCGTGCAGGCCCTGAAAAAGCAGGCAAAAAACTGAAAATCTAAGAATTCGCAGGGGCAGAGCTCTTTCTGTCCCTGCTTTCGTATCAGGGAGGAACATCCATTGAAACTGTGGGATGACAAGCTCCATAAGGCGCTCGACAAGGCCGCCGAAAGTTTTAACTCGTCCATTTCATTCGACTGCCGCATGGCACAGGAAGATATTGAGGGCAGCACTGCACACGCAAAAATGCTCGGAAGCTGCGGCATCATCGCGCCGGAGGAAGCGGAAAAAATCTGCGCCGGGCTGGAGGGAATCCTCGCTGACCTGCAGAGCGGAAAGCTGAAAATCGACGAAACTGCCGAAGATGTTCACACTTTCGTGGAGGGGGAGCTGACCGCCCGCCTCGGCGACACCGGCAAGCGGCTGCACACGGCGCGCAGCCGAAACGACCAGGTGGCGCTTGACCTGCGGCTTTACCTGCGGAAACGCTGCGCCGGCCTGCTGGAACAGATGAACGGTCTGACTGAAGTGCTGTGCCGCAAGGCGCTGGAGCAGAAGGACACCATCCTGCCGGGCTACACCCATTTGCAGCGCGCCCAGCCCATCACCTTCGGGCACCACCTGCTGGCGTACGCCGAAATGTTTCTGCGCGACGCGGGCCGCCTGCAGGACGCGGTGAAGCGGATGAACTTCTGCCCGCTCGGCTCCTGCGCGCTGGCGGGGACAACGTACCCCATCGACCGCGAAATGACATCAAAACTTCTCGGCTTCGACGGCCCCATGCAGAACAGCCTCGACGGCGTTTCCGACCGGGACTTCTGCCTGGAAATTTCCGCCGCCATCGCCATCTGCATGGTGCATCTCTCCCGCTTTTCGGAGGAAATTATTTTATGGAGCTCGTGGGAGTTCAAATTTGTCCGGCTGGATGACGCGTTTTCCACCGGGTCAAGTATTATGCCGCAGAAAAAAAACCCGGATATTGCGGAGCTGGTGCGCGGAAAATGCGGGCGTGCCGTGGGCGACATGGTGACGCTTTTCACCATGATGAAGGGCCTGCCGCTGGCGTACGACAAGGATATGCAGGAGGACAAGGAAGCGATTTTTGACGCAGCCGACACGCTTTCGGCCTGCCTTGCCGCCTTTACGCCGATGGTTTCGACCATGAAAGTGCTGAAAGAAAATATGCGTGCCGCCGCCGCAAAGGGATTCCTCAACGCGACGGACTGTGCGGATTATCTTGTTGGAAAAGGCCTGCCGTTCCGTACGGCGTACCGCATTACGGGCGACCTTGTTGCGTACTGCACGGAACATCATTCCACACTGGAGGAGCTTCCGGTGGAAAAGTACCGGGAATTCAGTGACAAGTTCGGCGCAGATCTTTACGACGCCATTTCGCTGGAGCACTGTGTAACGGGGCGGAAGTCCCTCGGCGGACCTGCGCCGGAGAATGTGGAATTTCAGGCAAAACGGATTCTGAAACTTCTGGGGGTGAAAGCATGATACGCGCGGGAATTCTTGGCGCGACCGGCTACGCGGGGGCGGAGCTGGTGCGGCTGCTTGAGACGCACCCGGAGGCACACCTTGCGGCGGCCGGTTCGATCAGCTTTGAAGGGATGCCCTTGAGCGACGTGTACCCTGCCTACTACCACTTATGCGATATTCCCTGTGAATCGGAAGAAAAAGTCATTCAGAAAAGCGACGTGGTGTTTGCCGCCCTGCCGAGCGGCCTTTCGCAGGAACCGGCGCAGAAATGCCGCTCCGCCGGGAAAGCATTCATCGACATGGGCGCGGATTTCCGGCTGAAGCGTGAAATGGATTACCGCACTTGGTACAAGGGAAAATTCCTGTACCCGGAGCTGCACGAAGAGGCTGTTTACGGCCTGCCGGAGCTGTTCCGCGACAAGATAGCGGGCAAAAAGCTGGTTGCCAACCCGGGCTGCTACACAACGGCGGTGCCGCTGGCGCTTGCCCCGGCACTGAAAGCCGGGCTGGTCGAGCCGGATGGCATCCTCGCGGACTGCGCTTCCGGCGTAACGGGTTCGGGGCGGAAGCCTTCGCAGAACACGCATTTCCCGGAAATGAGCCAAAGCATGACGGCCTACAAGGTCGGCTGCCACCGCCACACGCCGGAAATTGAGCAGACGCTGCGCCTGATTACGGGGAAAGAAATCCATGTGACTTTTGTGCCGCACCTGCTGCCGGTGAACCGGGGCATCCTTGCGACGTGCTATGCAAAGCTCGCGCCCGGCGCGACGATGCAGAAGCTGCGCGCGGCGTATGAAGAGCAGTACGGGGAAGAATTTTTCATCCGCCTGTTGCCGGAAGGGCGTGTGGCGGACGTTAAGGATGTGCGGCTTTCGAACTTCTGCGATATTTCGCTGCACCTCGACGAGCGGACCGGGATGCTGATTGCGGTTTCCGCCATCGACAACATGGTGAAGGGCGCAGCCGGGCAGGCAATTCAAAACATGAACCTGATGTTCGGCCTCGACGAGACCGAAGGCTTAACATCTCTTCCTCCCGCCTTTTAACCAGCCTTTTCTTCCCAGCCTTTTCTTAGAAGAAAAGGCTGGGCGAAAAGAACCAGTGAAGCACGAAAAAGGGAAAGCAAATTACTTCGGTTTTATTTGTTTCCAGAAGTTTCTGCCTGCAAGACCGTAGCTCCCGTCAATCAGAGAATCCCCGCCGTTCGGCTCGCTGTTAGGCCGTGTGCGGATGCCGAGGGGTACCGGGGGGATGAAATGGAGCCAATACGAGGCCAGTCTGTTCATCCCCCCGGGACGTACTTTGTATCCTTTCGGACGGAACCGAAAGGATAGGCCCGCACGGCCTGAGTGCAAAGCAAAATCTCAGATAAATTTTTATAAGGCCTAGGCTGTGCGCGCCTTCGCTGGAATCAGGGCCCCATGACGCCACACTCGCTTCGCGGCGTGGCCTGCGTTGCCCCCAAACCGCTCTGGCTTCGCACAGTCCCAGCCTTATCCTATCGAAAATCCAGACTAAGAAAAATTTTGTTTTCGGGATTCAGTAAAATTTTCGCCAGGCCTTTTTCAAAAGGCCGAAGAGAAGGGAAAAAGATGCAGAAATATCCGTATATAGAAGGCGGCGTATGTGCCGCGAAAGGCTTTAAGGCCGGGGGCGTACACTGCGGAGTCCGCAAAAACGCCGCAAAGCCCGACCTTGCCATGATTTATTCGGAGGTTCCGTGCGCGGCGGCGGCAGTGTACACGAAAAACCTTGTGAAAGGCGCGCCGCTTCTCGCAACAAAAGAAAACCTGAAAGACGGCATGGCGCAGGCGGTCATCTGCAACAGCGGCAACGCCAACACCTGCAATGCCGACGGCGTGCAGAACGCGCTGAAGATGTGTTCCCTGACGGCGGATGCACTTGGCCTGCGCCCGCAGGATGTGGTTGTGGCCTCTACCGGAGTCATCGGGCAGGAACTTCCCATGAAGCCGATTGCGGCGGCGATTCCAGGTCTTGCGGCCTCGCTGAACACAAAAGGCTCCGAAGACGCGGCGCGCGCCATTATGACGACCGACACCGTGGTGAAAAATCTTGCCGTAAGCTGCGTGCTGAGTGGGAAGAAAATCCACATCGGCGGAATTGCAAAAGGCTCCGGCATGATTCACCCCAACATGGGGACGATGCTCTGTTTCCTTACGACGGATGCCGCTGTTTCCGCAAAGGCACTCGGCGCGGCGCTGCACTGTGCAGTGGATGAGAGCTTCAACATGGTAAGCATTGACGGCGACACCTCCACAAATGATATGTGCGTCATCCTTGCAAACGGCCTTGCCGACGGCGACGAAATTTCAGAGCCTTCCGGCACGGATTTCGAAACTTTCACGGCAGCGCTGACGCAGCTTTGTGTGAAATTGGCGCGCACCCTTGCGAAAGACGGAGAGGGCGCTTCCCGGCTGCTGGTCTGCAATGTGACCGGCGCAAAAGGCCGCGAAAACGCGCGCACGGCGGCAAAAGGAGTCATCAGTTCCACGCTGGTCAAGGCCGCCATGTTCGGCGCAGATGCAAACTGGGGGCGCGTGCTGTGCGCCCTTGGCTACTGCGGTGCGGAGACCGACGTGACGAAAGCCGGGGTTTCGTTCTCCTCAAAAGCCGGAAAAATTACGGTCTGCCAAAACGGCGCGGGCATTCCTTTCAGCGAAGAAGAAGCAAAGAAAATCCTTTCGGAAGATGAAATCACCATCGACGTTTCGCTTGCCGACGGCAGCGCCTCCGCCACAGCGTTCGGCTGCGACCTTACTTACGATTATGTGAAAATCAACGGTGATTACCGCACCTAGCCAGCCAAATGCTACGCGGCGCTTGCCCTTTCAAGAGGCCTAAGAGGCCGGACAAAGGCCGCAGTTGTGCGCGCCTGCGCTGAAATCAGGGCCCCATGACGCCACACTCGCTTCGCGGCGTGGCCTGCGTTGCCCCTAAACCGCTTCGGCTTCGCACAACCTCAGCCTTATCTTCTCAAAAGCCAAAGCTAAAACGAGTTTTATTTTCTGGATTCAGTAAAGTTTCCACCAGGCCCTTTTCAAAGGGCCGAACCCCCGTCAATAAGAGGATCCCAACCGTTCGGCTCGCTTCTTTGCCGTGTGCGGAAGCCGAGGGGCACCGGGGAAAGGAAAGACGTACTTTGTATCCTTTCGGACGGAACCGAAAGGATAGGCCCGCACGGCCTGAGTGCAGGCAAAATTCAAGATGAATGTAGCGGAAGTACTGACAGAAAAGCCCATATCGGAATAATTTGAATAGCGGTAGAAAGGCACAACACAACATGAAAATATCGAATGGTGACCGGGCGAAGATTCTGGTGCAGGCCCTGCCGTACATCCAGGCACACGCAGGCAAAACCATCGTTGTAAAATACGGCGGCAGCGCCATGGTAGACGAGGCGCTGAAAGACGCCGTCATGAGCGATATTGTGCTGATGCAGTTAGTCGGCATCCGCGTGGTGGTCGTTCACGGCGGCGGCAGGGAAATCAGCGCCATGCTGAAAAGAATCGGAAAAGAGAGCCGGTTTGTCGACGGAATGCGCGTGACCGACCGCGAAACCATTAATATTGTTCAAATGGTTTTAGCCGGCAAGGTAAACAAAGACCTCGTCCAGCTGCTGGAGCGGCATAGCGGCCGCGCCGTGGGCCTTTGCGGGCTGGACGACAACCTGCTGCAGGCCGAAAAGCTAGCTGCACCGCAAGACCTCGGCTTCGTGGGCGAAATCACCGGGGTAAACCCCGCGCCGCTTAACAACGCAACGCGGAACGGCTACGTCCCCATCGTTGCAACCATCGCGGGCGGCGAAAACGGCGAGGTCTACAACATCAACGCAGATGTTGCCGCGGCGCGGATTGCAGCGGAACTGGGCGCGGAAAAACTCATCTTAATGACAGACGTGCGCGGCCTGCTGCGCGATAAGAATGACGAAAGTTCGCTGATTCCCGTCGTGAACGTGAGCAGCGTCCCAAAGCTGGAAAAAGAGGGCATCATTTCGGGCGGCATGATTCCGAAAATCCGGTGCTGTGTGGACGCCGTTCGGCGGGGCGTGCAGCGCGCACACATCATCGACGGAAGAATCCCGCACTCCATCCTCGTCGAACTGTTTTCAGACGAGGGCATCGGCACCATGTTTTACTGAGAAGGAGGAAAAAACGCAATGACTTTTGAGCAGATAAAAGAAAAGCAGGACCATTTCACCATGCCAACCTACACGCGCTTTCCCGTCGCTGTTGTTTCCGGCAAAAACGCCACAGCGAAAGACGCCGAAGGCCGCGAATACATTGACTTCACAAGCGGAATCGGCGTGAACTGCCTTGGCTATGCCGACGAAAAATGGGCGGCGGCCGTGGCAAAGCAGGCGGCCTGTGTGCAGCATACCTCAAACCTTTACTACAGCCCGGTGCAGGCGGAGCTTGCCGAAAAGCTGTGCCGCGCTGCCGGAATGGAAAAGGTTTTCTTCTGCAACTCCGGCGCGGAAGCAAACGAGTGCTGCATTAAACTGGCGCGTAAGTACGGCGAAGATGTTCTGGGGATAAAAGGGCCGGAAATCATCACGCTGAAGAATTCCTTTCATGGGCGCACGGTCACGACTCTGGCCGCAACGGGGCAGGAGGCATTCCACGAACATTTTCTGCCGCTGACGGAAGGGTTCCGGTTTGCGGAGCCTTCGCCGGAAAGCGTAAAAGCCTGCACAGCAGAGAAAACCTGCGCCGTCCTGCTGGAACTGATTCAGGGTGAAGGCGGCGTTGTGCCGATGGAAAAAAGCTTTGTTCAGTGGCTGCGCGGCTTCTGCACCGAGAAAAAAATCCTGCTGATGGTCGACGAAGTACAGACGGGCGTCGGGCGCACCGGCGAATTCTACTGCTACCAGAACTACGGAATCCAGCCCGATGCGGTTTCCAGCGCAAAAGGCCTTGCGGGCGGCCTGCCAATGGGCGCGTGCCTGTGCGGCAAAGGGCTTGAAAAAGTGCTTGGCCCCGGAATGCACGGCTCCACATTCGGCGGCAACCCGGTAGCCTGCGCAGGAGCGCTTGCGGTGCTGGAGCGGGTAACGAGCCCCGCTTTTCTAAAAGAAGTGCGCGAAAAAGGCGCATATTTTGCAAAAAGGCTGCGGGATATGCCCGGCATCGCGGAAGTCCGCGGCATGGGCCTGATGCTCGGCGCGAAACCCACGGCGGGGACACCTGGGGAACTTGCCGCCCGGTGTGCGGAAAGCGGACTGCTGGTGCTGACGGCAAAAGACGTGCTGCGCTTTCTGCCGCCGCTGACCATTACCAAGCAGGAAACCGACCGCGGCCTCGCCATCCTTGGCAAAGTGCTGGCAGGCCCCGCAAAGGCATAACCGCTGAAAAAGCATTGCAAGACGGAGAAAATCAGCCTATCATAAGAAAAACAGACCGAAAGACAACGGGAGGAATAAGCCATGAAACATCTTCTGAAAATGATGGACCTCACAGCCGGGGACATCACCGGGATACTGGACCTTGCCGACCAGCTCAAGTACGAGCAGAAACACGGAATCGAACACAAGCTGCTTGCGGGCAAAACCCTTGGCATGATTTTTGAGAAGGCCTCGACCCGCACACGCGTTTCGTTTGAAGCGGGGATGTACCAGCTGGGCGGCCTGCCGATTTTTCTTTCGGCAAACGACCTGCAGATCGGCCGCGGCGAGCCGGTGCAGGACACCGCCCGTGTGCTTTCGCGGTACTTGGACGGAATTATGATTCGCACCTTTAAGCAGTCTGAGGTGGAGGCGCTGGCAAAGGACGGCTCCGTTCCGGTCATCAACGGGCTGACGGATCTGTCCCACCCATGCCAGGTGCTTGCCGACCTCATGACCATAAGGGAGTACAAAGGCGCACTGGAAGGGCTGAAACTATGCTTCATCGGCGACGGCAATAACATGATGAATTCCCTCATCGTGGGCGGGCTGAAAATGAAGATGGAAGTTTCCGCAGCGTGCCCGAAAGGTTACCTTCCTGCACCGGAAGTGCGCGACTTTGCTTCTATGCACCCGGCTTTCAGCCTGACGCACGACCCGCTGGAAGCGGCAAAGGGCGCCGATGTGGTCATTACCGACGTGTGGGCTTCCATGGGCGAAGAAGCCGAAGCGGAGAAGCGCCGCAAGGATTTTCAGGGCTACCAGGTCAGCAAAGAGCTTCTGGCAGCCGCAAAGCCGGATGCAATGGTGCAGCACTGCCTGCCTGCACACCGCGGTGAAGAAATTACCGCCGACGTATTTGAGGCACACGCAAAAGAAATCTTTGACGAAGCCGAAAACCGCCTGCACGCACAGAAAGCCGTACTGGTTAAGCTAATGGGCAGCAGGTAAGTTTGGAACAGCAGAAAAAGGCCCCCGGCACAATGCCGGGGGCCAAAATCATTTTAAAACTAAACCAGCTGATTCAGTGACGGGTCTTCCGCCCCAACTTCACTTTTCTGCATTTTTGCCTGGGTCAGCGCTTCAATGGCTCTTTCTTTCTCCGTAGCCTGCGTTTCCTGCTGATTCACAGCTTGCTGTGAACCAGCAGAGGCCGTGGCCAGACTTTTGCCTGCACCGCGCATTCTAATCCGCGAAACATCCGTATTGTACTTCAGCATGGGAACGCCGATGGATGCACTGCGGGCATTCTCCTGCCGGTGCCGCTTCAGTTCCCGAATCTGCTCGTTGACTTTTGCAAGAAGGTCATCGTACTGGCGAAGCTTCATCTGCAGGCCAGAACCGGAAATTCGCTGTACGCGCGCCTCCGTGCGGCAGTCGCTTTCCATTTTACGTATGGAATCCGCTAGCCGCTCCAGTTCATCAATCTGTGAATTCTGTGCGCCGGAAGACTGTGCTGTGCCAGGAACGTTCTGCCCGGACACCGCTGCCGCCGCAACCTTGTCAATTTCCATTTCTGCTAACCCCCGCATCCTTTAGTTTATGAAAAACTTCGTCAATTTCTGAATCCGTCCGAAAAATCAAAAACTGATACTCTTTCAATACTATTATCGTACGAAAACAGTATTTTCTTAACAGTTTTAAAAAATTTTCCTATCTGTATGGCAAATGCAAGGGGGATATTATTCTGCTTTTCAGCAGGCCGGGCCTACAAGGCCAAGCTCTGCCGGCTGCACCACTCCGCCGCGGATGGCGCGGTCGCGCATGAAGATATACAGCTCCGCCATAGCCGCTTTCTGGTAAGCCACAACAAGCGACATCAAAAGAGCGGAAGCCGGGATGGAAAGGAATCCGTAAAAATGGTCAAAAAAGCCGCTGGCAATCCACGCCAGGATGAACCAGCCGAGGAAGGAAAGGTAGAAAACGAAAATAGCGCCCTTTTCACCTGCCGTCATCCGACTGCTGATCTGCCGTGCGCGGTCACCGGGCATGGAGGGATTGTCAGAAAGCAAAAATTCCACCATGGAATACTCCAGTGCCTTGATAATACCCGGAATGATGAACAGAAGCGCCCACAGAAATTCAAACAGGTAAGTTACAAACATGGCGCCCACCGTGTTGCCGTAATTCTCCCGGAAGCCGCTGAACATGGTTTCCAGCTTCGTTTCGCCGAAACGGTTATGCACAAAGAAACGAGCCACGCCAACCATGATGGGAAGCACTACAAAAATGAAAACGAGCAGGTTTACGAGGCTGAAGCTGGAAGAGATGGTTGCCTGCTGCATCAGCCTCCCCAGTTCTGCAAAGCGGTAACTGTCCGGTTCAATCCAGAAATCCGCCCAGTCAAACGGCGGTACGACCCAGTTTTGAATCATGGGAATACAGCCGCTTATCAGCGCACTGATCAGGCACACAAGGTATGCCGTTCCATATTTGCCGGAGAGCGCGGCTTTTGCGTTGCTCTTTAGGATTGTTCTGTCCCACATGAATATCATTTCCCCTCATCGCACAGGCACGCGTTTGGAAGCGCCATGCTGTGCTGTTATAAATTCCTAGTTTATAGTATACTGAGTTACAGCACGGAATTATGATTTTGAAAAATTACAGAAAAAAAAACCGCCCCTTGCGGAAGGGCGGTTAAGAGGAATGGGGAGAAAGAAAAGGGAGGTAATAAAAAAAAGTATATCATATCCTCACACGAGGAAGCTTGTTGTTAGTCTGCCGGTTCGTGGTCCGGTATTCCGGCCTCACCGCGAACCTTCTGCAGTAAATTTAGATTGTGTTCTGTGTTTTTTGGAACGACTTCAGTATAACGCCCGTTTGTGAAGAAGCAGTGAAACGTTCTTGAAGAATCCTTATCAATTTTATGAATAATCTGTTTCCGCGGCCCTTTGAAAGAGGTACTTTCAAACCTGTGCTTTTTTTCTTAATTCAAACTCATCTAAGGTTTTGTTTGCACTCAGGCCGTGCAGGCCCATCCTTTCGGTTCCGTCCGAAAGGATGCAAAGTACGTCCCGGGGGGATGAACAGACTGGGCTCGTATTGGCTCCATTTCCTCCCCCCGGTGCCCCTCGGCATCCGCACACAACAAATCAGTGAGCCGAACGGCGGAGATTCCCGTATTGACGGGGGTACCGCACAGCATTTGGCTGCCCGCGAAGCATCTCTGGCTGCTGCCTTGACAAGCCATGAGGAAAGCAGTATACTAAAAAAAGGAGATTTTACGCAATAGCGAAAAATCTCCTTATATAGATTATCATATATTGTGGCAAATGTCAAGTCCTTTTCAGAAAGAAGGAACTCACTTTGGAAAATACACTTTCGGCCTTCCTGCGCAGCGGTTACCCCGTGGAAGCGGAGCGGAAAGATTTGCTGGAAATGAACGGTGAAACAGCGCAGTACGGCCTGCAGCTAAGCCAGGCGGAAGCGGCGGAACTGGCGAAAACACACCGCACGGCGCTGGTAAAAACGAACCGCGTTGAGATTGGGCACGAGACCGTGCGAAAAATCATACACGCGCTCAGCCGTTCGCAGTTTCTTCCGCAGACGCGCTATGCCGATGTGCTGAATGAAGCCGTGTATGCTTTTTACGAGCTGAAAAATGAATCGGAAGACAAGATGACCGACGACGAACTGATTGAGAACCTTGCAGACGGCTTCGAAGAATATGAAGGCGACATGGACGCCTACCTGCAAAGCTGCGGGCTGGACGGCCTGCTGCGCAAAATCCGCTACGGGCTTCAGCCGGAAGAGGACGAAAAAGACGATGGGGACGACGAAAAGGAGGAGCCGGATGAATGACGGGCTTGCATTTTCCGCACTGACGGAAAAAGAGCAGGAACAGTTCCGCACCGACCTGCTGTGGGAACTGCGGCGGCTGATTATGAAATATAACGGAAACTCCGGCACTTCCATCCGCACAGAAATTGCGGAAAGCATTTTCCAGTCCATGATGTACTGCGTTTCGGGCTACCTGCGCACGGTATCGGACCCGGCACAGGCCATCCGCGAAACACCGGGCGGGGAACTGTACCGCAAAAGCCTTGCCTGCATCAAAGGGGAAATCCGGCGGGCAAAGCGTCTTTACTGCCGCGCACGCGCCACGCGCATTGACACCGACCTGCGCGTCTACAATGACACGCTCGACGGCGGAATCCCCGGATTTTTCCAGCTTTACGACCCGCAGTTCGCCGCGCAGGAAACACCTGTGCTGCTGGACTACCCCCTGCAGACCGACTTGAGCCAAAAAAGCGGTATCTTCTACATACAGGCTTACCTGCAGGAATTTATACGGGAAAATACCCTCTGCAAAAAGTACCGCAAAAACCAAATCCGCGCCGCACTTTTTCTGCACGGACAGAAGCATCACCTGGAATACCATGAAATTATCGTGAACATTCCACAGCTGATGGAAAAGCCGGCACAGGCGCAGCCGCCAAGCCGCGCCCTATAGCTGCCCCGTCCGCCGCCGGAGCCAGTCGTCGGCTAAATTTACACCAATGAACAAAGCAACTATGATTCCGACTGTAATAAGGCCGGCGATGGCGTCCTCACGTATGAGCTGTACTGCAACGATTCCTACAACGGCAATGATGATAACCCGGTTGAAAATATATCCTGGCAATGTACAGGCAGCAGTTATTTTCCAGTTCTCGCCGAAAACCTCACGCTTAATTGTCAAGCCAAGAAAAAACGCGCTGAAATCCTCACTGCACGCAACCCTGTAACCGAGGACCGTATAAATCAGGATACAGATTTCCACCGCGATGAAAACCGGCACTGACGCATAGTCTGTAAAGATGAAATAAGCAAGGCCCCAAAACGTAAGAAGCAGCCCACCTGTGGTGGCAAGCACCGTCGACAGGATTCGGGGCAGAAAGCTGCTGTTCGTCACAAGAGCAAAAAACCTGACAATGGCACAGTACGCAAAATAAGCCAAAAACGGCGCAAACACCGCATAGTGATCGAAGATGCTGGAGTCTGCGCCCCTGTCGTAGGAGCCTTTTTCAAACCGAACCCAGAGAACATCACCAATAAAAGTGATGCCGAAAGCCACCGAACACAAAACGCTTTGAAAAAGGGCATATTTTTCCTCTTGTGTCCTTTCGTACCGGCGGTGCGTGGAAAGATGTTTCCCGGCCAAAAAAGCCATTGCTATCAGCCCTTCAAAATCAGTAATATGCTTTTTACGAAACTGTTTTTATTATATCATCCCTGCTTTATTTGTAAACAGCAAAAACATTATTTTCCTTAGATTCCTGTTTCCAGGCTGTGTAAGATATAGAAATCTCCGTCCGTAACAAAACAGAAAAATATAAAATAAAATCAATAATAATTATTGTTATTAGTATTTACTTCTCTTTTTCCCTGTGTTATAATAATCGCAGAAAACAGGAAATACTAAAATAGAAATTTTGAACAGGGGGCCATCAGAATGGAATTCAAAGGCAGCAAGACGGAAGAAAACCTGAAAGCGGCATTTGCAGGGGAGTCGCAGGCGCGCAATAAATACACGTTCTACGCTTCGAAAGCAAGAAAAGAAGGCTATGAACAGATAGCCGCCATTTTTGAGGAAACTGCAAACAACGAAAAAGAGCACGCAAAACTGTGGTTTAAGCTGCTTTCGGGCGGCGACATCGGCAGCACGCCGGAAAACCTGAAAGACGCGGCAGGCGGCGAACACTATGAGTGGACCGATATGTACGAGAACATGGCGAAAACGGCGGAAGCGGAAGGTTTTGCCGACATTGCCAGGACGCTGCGCGGCGTGGGAGAGATTGAAAAGCACCACGAAGAGCGCTATGCGAAACTGCTGAACAATCTGGAAGACCACCTCGTTTTCCAGTGCGAAAACCAGACGGTTTGGGTCTGCCGGAACTGCGGCTACGTCTATGTTGGCAGGGAAGCGCCCAAGGTCTGCCCGGTCTGCAAACACCCGCAGTCGTTTTTTGAACGCAAAGCCGAAAATTATTGAGCAGGCTTCTGAAAAGAGGCTGAATATAAGAGAACCGCCGTATCTCGTAATGAGATTCAGCGGTTCTTTGTTTTTTACGCTCAGGCCATGAGGGGCACAAAGTGCCATTCGCCGCCTACGGCGTTCATGAAAAACGCCCGGCATAAAAGAAAAGCTTCTTTTTTTAGTAAAAATTCATCTGCGGTTTTGTTTTGCACTCAGGCCGTGCGGGCCCATCCTTTCGGTTCCGTCCGAAAGGATGCAAAGTACGTCCCGGGGGGATGAACAGGCTGGCCTCGTATTGGCTCCATTTCATCCCCCCGGTACCCCTCGGCATCCGCACACGGCAAATCAGCGAGCCGAACGGCTGGGATTCTCTTATTGACGGGGACTACGCGCAGGGTTTGGCTGTTTTTGAGGGGACAAGGCTGAGGCTGTGCAAAGCTGGAGCGGTTCGGGGGCAACGCAGGCCACGCCGGGCACAAAGTGCCATTCGCTGCCTACGGCACCCACGAGGAAAGCCTAGTGTAAAAAAGCAGCTTTCTTATCGCAGAATTATCAATTTGGGAAAGCGCTGGTTCTTTTAGCAAAGCCTTTTCTTCTAAGAAAAGGCTGGTCAGACGTTGAAGCGGAAGAGGACGACGTCGCCGTCGTTCATGACATAGTCTTTGCCCTCGGAGCGGAGAAGACCCTTTTCCTTTGCAGCCGTCATATTGCCGCACTTCACAAGGTCGTCGTACGCGACAACCTCGGCACGGATAAAGCCGCGCTCAAAATCGGTGTGGATTTTTCCCGCGGCCTGCGGCGCTTTTGTGCCCTTCTTTATCGTCCAGGCACGGACTTCCGGCTCGCCTGCGGTAAGGAAGCTGATAAGCCCCAGCAGGCTGTAGCACGCGCGGATTAAGCGGTCGAGGCCGGATTCCTCAAGGCCCATGTCGGCAAGGAACAGCTTCTTTTCATCATAGCTCATGTCAGCAATTTCGGCTTCGGTTTCGGCGCAGATTGGCAGTACGCCCGCGCCCTCTTCGACAGCGATCTGCTTCACCGTCTTAAAATACTCGTTGTTTTCCACGCCGCCTTTAAAGTCGGTATCGCTCATGTTCGCGGCATAGATAATCGGCTTGTTGCTCAGCAGGGAAACGGAGGAAAGCAGCTCGGCCTCGTCTTCGGTGCATTCAATGGTACGGGCCGCTTTGCCGGACTCCAGCACAGCTTTTACGCGCTTGAAGAAATCGAACTCAGCCTGATATTTCTTGTCTGCCTTAATCATCTTCTGCGTTTTTGACATATGGCGCTCAAGCACTTCAAGGTCAGAAAGAATCAGTTCAAGGTTGATGGTTTCGATGTCGCGCTTCGGGTCGATGCTTCCGTCAACATGGACAATGTCGTCGTTTACAAAGCAGCGCACCACATGAACAACGGCATCGCACTCACGGATATTGGCAAGAAATTTGTTGCCAAGGCCCTCGCCTTTGGAAGCGCCGCGCACCAGACCGGCAATATCGACGAACTCGATGGTCGCGGGCGTATACTTCTGCGGGTGGTACAAGTCGGAAAGCCAGTCAAGGCGCTTGTCCGGTACCGTTACGGTGCCGATGTTCGGCTCTATGGTGCAGAACGGATAGTTCGCCGCCTGCGCCCCGGCGTTCGTGATGGCGTTGAACAGCGTGCTTTTGCCAACGTTCGGGAGCCCTACAATCCCCAGTTTCATTTGCAAATCCTTCTTTATGTTTGATTTCAGATTGTGTTAAACAGATAGCATTATTATATACAATTTCAGCCTTTTCCGCAACCATGCAGCCAGATGCTGCGATAAAAAGCGCTTCTTTTCCTTGCTAAGGTTTCCTCGTGGGTACCTCCCGGTCGTACCCCGTCAATAAGAGAATACCAGCCGTTCGGCTCGCTGTAAGGCCGTGTGCGGATGCCGAGGGGCACCGGGGAAAGGAAAGACGTACTTTGTATCCTTTCGGACGGAACCGAAAGGATGGGCCTGCACGGCCTGAGTGCAAAGCAAAATCTCAGATGAATTTATATTTCTGAAAAAGAATCCCAGGTTTGAAATCGCCTTTTATAAGGCTGAGGCTGTGCGCGCCTGCGCTGGAAGCAGGGCCCCATGACGCCACACTCGCTTCGCGGCGTGGCCTGCGTTGCCCCCAAACCGCTTCGGCTTCGCACAACCTCAGCCTTATCCTCTCAAAAGCCAAAGCCAAAACGAGTTTTATTTTCGTGATTCAGTAAAGTTCTCGCTAGGCCTTTTTCAAAAGGCTCCCAATTAATAGAACAAATCCAAAGCTGTAAAACGTGAAAGTTTCCGAAAGGCCCTTTTCAAAGGGCCGCTTCAAGAGGCCGAAGACTTCATCGTTAAAGAAATGCGTTCCTTTTTCACATCAACGGAAAGGACGCGGACTTTCACAATATCGCCGACTTTCAGCACTTCAGAAGGGTTCTTCACAAAATGGTCGGAAATCTGCGAAACATGAACAAGGCCGTCCTGATGGACGCCGATGTCGACAAACGCGCCGAAATCGACAACGTTCCGCACCGTGCCGGTCAGTTCCATGCCGGGCTTCAGGTCTTCCATCTTCATCACATCCGTGCGAAGAATCGGCTTCGGAAGCTCGTCGCGGGGGTCACGCCCCGGACGCATCAGCTCCGAAACAATATCGGTGAGCGTCGGCACACCGACGCCGACTTTTTCGGCTGCCTGCTCCGTTCCGCCAAGCGCCCCCACTTTGTTTTTCAGCGCGGAAAGGCCCCCGGCGGCAATCTCCGCCGCACTGTAGCCGCACAGCTTTAGCAAGGAGCGCGCCGCGTCATACGATTCCGGGTGAACCGCCGTGCGGTCCAGCATCTCCACGCTTTCCGGCACACGCAGGAACCCCGCGCACTGCTCGAACGCCTTTGGCCCGAGCTTCGGCACTTTGCGCAGCTCTTTCCGGCTGTGGAACGCGCCGTTTTCTTCGCGGTATTTTACAATATTTTTAGAAACCGTGGGAGTTACGCCCGCGACTTTTTCCAGCAGGGAAGGGGAGGCCGTGTTTAAATCCACACCGACGGTGTTGACACAGTCTTCGACGACGCCGCCAAGGGCTTCGTCCATCTGCTTTTTCGGCATATCGTGCTGGTATTGCCCCACGCCGATGGCCTGCGGATCAATTTTCACCAGCTCGGCAAGCGGGTCCTGCAGACGGCGCGCAATGGAAACCGCGCTGCGCAGAGTCAGGTCATACTGCGGGAATTCCTGCGCGGCAAGTTTGCTGGCAGAGTAGACCGACGCGCCCGCTTCGCTGACAATCACATACGAAACACCGGTGCCAAGTTCACGGATAACTTCGGCGGCAAACTGTTCCGTTTCACGCGACGCGGTGCCGTTGCCGATGGCAATGACCGTAACTCCATGCTGCTGTATCATGCGCTTCACGGTTTCTTTCGCCTCGCGCGCCCGGGCTTCGCCGTGCGTGATGAAAATAACGCCCGTGCCGAGCACGCGGCCGGTGGCGTCTACCACGGCAACCTTGCACCCGGTGCGGTAACCGGGGTCAAGCCCCATGGTGACATGACCCTTGACCGGCGGCTGCATGAGCAGGGAATGCAGGTTGACGGAAAAGACTTTAATGGCGGAGTCGTCCGCCGCGGCAGTGAGCGACGCGCGGATTTCCCGCTCGATGGCAGGGAAAATCAGACGGTCGTACGCATCGCCGCAGGCCTGCCGCACCGCGTCGGCACAAGGGGAAGCATTATTTGTAACGGTTTCGGAAAGGACAATGCGCATCCCTTTTGCACGGTCAAGCTCCAGCGAAACCTTTAAAAAGCCTTCCTTTTCACCCCGGTCAACGGCAAGCACACGGTGCCCGGCAATTTTGGAAACGGCCTCCTGAAAATCGTAATACTGCGTATAAACAGAGTCCTCGTCCGGCTTGGAGGCTTTGGAAACAAGCACACCCTGTGCGCCGGCCACGACGCGCAGGCGCTTACGGATGACGGCATTGTCCGAAACCTGCTCGGCGATAATATCGAGCGCACCGGCAAGGGCGTCTTCCGGCGTTTCGACCTGCTTTTCCGGGTCGACAAATTTTTCGGCCATGTCAATCGGGTACGGGCCGCCGTTTTCCTGCTGAAAGATTTTATCTGCAAGGGGCTGCAGCCCCTTTTCTTTTGCCATGGATGCGCGGGTGCGGCGCTTCGGGCGGAACGGGCGGTAAATATCCTCAATTTCCGCCAGAGTTTCAGCGGCGGCGAGGGCAGCGGAAATTTTATCCGTCATGGCATCGGCTTCGCGTATGGCGGCGCCGACTTCTTCGCGCCGCTTTTCCATGTTCCGCAGATACTCGAGCCGCTCGGAAATTTCACGCAGGGTCTGGTCATCCAGCGAACCGTGCGCCTCTTTGCGGTAACGCGCAATAAACGGGATGGTATTCCCTTCGTCAATTAATTCAATGACCTTTTCGGTCTGCCATTTTTGCAGATGGAACTGCTCTGCAAGAGCTGCTGCAAAATCCATTTTATCTCCTCCAAATGCTGCGCGGATTTTTAAAATTTAGAACAATTTTATTTTTGGGATTCCGTAAAGTTCTAGCTAAGCCTCTTTCAAGAGGCTGACCGTACCCCCGTCCATAAGAGAATACCCGCCGTTCGGCTCGCTGTAAGGCCGTGTGCGGATGCCGAGGGGCACCGGGGGGAGGACATGGAGCCAATACGAGCCCAGCCTGTTCATCCCCCCGGGACGTACTTTGTATCCTTTCGGACGGAACCGAAAGGATAGGCCCGCACGGCCTGAGTGCAAGCAAAAATCCAGATGAATTTCTATTAAGGAAAAGAAGTTCCGGTTTGAAATCGCCTTTTATAAGGCCGCAAACAGCCAGCACACACCGTAAATAATGGGCTGATGCACAAGGTAGAGAATGAGCGCGTGGCGGCCCATCCATGAAAGCTGCGGTACCTGTGACCGGTACATAATCTCCGGAAACTTCCCGGCCTTTGCCAGCTTGCCGACGAAAATCCCCGCCGCATACACGAAGATCCACGGCAGAAGAGGAAAATAGTCCGCACTCTGGAACGTGCTGTTGTGCAGGCCGAGCGGCGCAAGCCAGTTTGTTGCAGAAAGTGCCTTCGGCAGTACAAGCGAAAACTGCGGGCATGGGCCGAGGTATCCTTCCTGTATATTCATCGTTAATAAATACAGAATAACACATACCGCAATCGGAACCCAGGAAAAGCGGTGCCGGTCAATGACCGGCTTCAGCAGCCCGGCAAGCACCATGCAGACCGCCAGAAAATGCAGGATGCCAAACGTGATGATGTCCTGTGGCAGAAAAACGCCCGTAACGAGCGTTACGCCCATAGCAAGCGCAAAGAGCTTCAGCCCGCGCCCCAAGTTCGAGTGCGAAAGGTTGCAGGCAATGCCGGAAATGAACATAAAGAGCCCCGCAAAAAACGGCTCGGCGGGCATAAAAAAGTTAAAGTAATAAACGCCGACTTCATTGCCGAAAAGATACCCAACGGTAAAAAAGCCGTGGTAGAAAATCATGCAGAAAACGGCCAGGCCGCGAAGCTCGTCCATTAAATAAATGCGGCCGGTCTTAGCCGCTGAAGTTTCAGGCAACCCAAAACACCTCCGGGAAAACAGATAAAGTTATTATACCATGGAACGGCGCCGAAAGATAGAAAAAAGCGTCCGCTTTCCGCAGACGCTCACTTAGAAAATGTGACATTTTTTTCTGAAACGCCATACTGCTTCGCAACAATTTCTTTGATTTTTTTCCGGTCAAGCAGCGGCGTACGGTTGATGTCATCAATTAAATTTTTCGTCGGCCGTGCCAAAAGCCGCCCGCTCGCGCCGTCAGAAACTACAATATCAATAACACTCCAGCTGCCCGATGTCTTGTTAGCAATAATAACCGCTTTTCTGTCGACGTTCATCTGAAATCCCTCCGTTTTTCTGGGCATTATTCCCTTTTTATGATAGTTCCACCCTATGGAAAAGTCAACAAAGCACGACAATTATTCGCAAAATCGAAGTCAGAAATTTTCGCGGAAAATTGCTTGGCATGTTATAATAGTAGCAGATATAATTTTAACAAAGTATGGAGGAACGAAAATGGCCGATACCGTACTAAAAAAAGAATGCCTCGTTACAAAAGAAATGCTTGCCGACCATGTGGGAAGCGGCTCGCTGCCGGTGCTGGCAACGCCGGTTGTTTCCGCTCTGTTTGAGGGCGCAGCCGCAGAGCTTGCGCAGCGCACCCTGCCCGAAGGAATTACAACCGTCGGCACGGAAATTACCGTACGCCACACCGCGCCTACACCGTGCGGTGCAAAAATCACTGTGGAGGCTGAACTGACCGAACAAACCGACCGTGTTTTCCGCTTCCGCCTTACGGCAAGCGATGAAACCGGCGTCATTGCTTCCGGCGAGCATGAGCGCGTCAGCGTAAAAGCCGAGCGCTTCGTGCAGAAAGCACAGGGCAGGAAGGCACAGGCATGAAGTCAAAATACGGCATGGTGCTTTTCGACCTTGACGGCACCCTCACAGACTCCGGCCCCGGCATTATGGCCTCGGTTCACTTTGCACTGGGGAAAATGAATCTGCCGGTTCCGCCGCGGTCTGTGCTGCGCCGTTTTGTCGGCCCGCCGCTTTTCACCAGTTTTACACAGCTGTGCGGCATGACGCCGAAGCAGGCGGAAACAGCTATCGGCTATTTTCGGGAAGCGTACAGCGAGAGCGGCGTTTACAACAACTCCGTTTACCCCGGCATACCGGAAACGCTGGAATCCCTGCGCAAATCTGGTGCAAGGCTGGCTGTGGCAACTTCTAAGCCGGGGTCGATGACGAAAGTGGTGCTGGAGCATTTTGGCCTGCTGAAGTATTTTGACTTTGTTTCGGCCGCCGACGAAAGCGACAAATGCGCGGGCAAGGAAGAGCTGATCCTTCCGGTGCTGAAAAAAGCGAGCCTGGCTCCGGCCCAGGCGGTCATGATTGGCGACACAAAGTTTGACACTGCCGGTGCGGAAAATGCGGGGACGGCATTTCTTGGCGTCCTGTACGGCTTTGGCACAGAAGAGGAAATGCGCCGCGAAGGTGCTTCCGTTTTTGCTCATACGGCAGAAGAGATTTCCAGCCTGCTGCTTTCGTAAGTGGTTGACAAAACAGGCTTTTCGCGCTATGATAGCTGTTGACAACCGAATATGGGGTGCTGGGTATTCCCGGCTGAGACTGAACGGACTGACGTTCTAAACCCTTAACCTGATCTGGACAATGCCAGCGTAGGAAACAAAACGATTTTAACGCTCCGCGGCATTTCCGCGGAGCGTTTTTTGTCGCCGCCGGACAGCCCTGGTCAAATTTGAACCTATGGAGGGTATGTAAAATGAACACAAACACAAACCAGCCTGCGCAAAACGCGGGCAAAGCAAAAGGCGGCGTAAGCCCCGCTGTTCTGCGCCTTGTGGAAAGCGCCATTATGATTGGCCTTGCCACAGCGCTCAGCATGGTAAAGCTTTTCAAAATGCCGCTCGGCGGCTCCGTCACACTGTGCAGCATGCTGCCGATTCTGCTGATTGGCTACAAGTACGGGCCAAAATGGGGCTTCGGCACCGGTTTCGCCTTTGGCCTTGTCAAGCTGCTGCTCGACCTTGGCGAAGCATTGGCGTGGGGCTTAACCCCCACGGCGCTTGTTATCTCGTTTGTTTTTGACTATCTCGTCGCGTTCGCTTTCCTTGGGCTTGCCGGGATTTACGGCAAGGGCCTGAAGCAGTACATTCTGGGCATGACGACCGCCGTCGTTCTTCGCTTTGTGTGCCATGTCATCGCGGGCGTTACGGCATATGCAAGCTGGATGCCAAAAGAGTGGGGAAGCAACCTGCTGGGGTATTCACTGACTTACAACGGCGCTTTCCTGCTGCCGGATTTCGGCATCTGCCTCGCCGTCGCCCTGCTGATTTACAAACCGATGAAAAAGTTTCTCGAAACCTGATTAGCCTTTTCTTCTAAGAAAAGGCCGGGCTTAAAGAACCAATGAATCTCGAAAAAGGGAAAACGCCGTGCAGGGCACAAAGTGCCTTTCAATGCCTACGGCGCCCACGAGGAAAGCCTAGTGTAAAAAAGCAGCTTTCTTATCGCAGGGTTTCTATTTGAGCTTTTATATTTACAGGAGCTAATTTAAGGGTAAGCGCCGCGCAGCGTTTGGCTGCCCGCGAAGCGAGTGTGGCATCATGGGGCCCTGATTCCAGCGCAGGCGCACACAAACCGTGGCCTTGCTGCCCCACCTTCTTTCGGCCTTATAAAAGGCGATTTTAACCCGGGGATTCTTTTCCTAAATTCAAACTCATCTAGGTTTTTGCTTGCACTCAGGCCGTGCGGGCCCATCCTTTCGGTTCCGTCCGAAAGGATGCAAAGTACGTCCCGGGGGGATGAACAGGCTGGCCTCGTATTGGCTCCATTTCATCCCCCCGGTACCCCCGGCATCCGCACACGGCCTTACAGCGAACCGAACGGCGGATATTCTCTTATTGACGGGGATTACGGGGCACAAAGTGCCTTTCGCTGCCTACGGCGCCCACGAGGAAAGCAAACCAGGAAAAGAAGCTTTTTGCATCGCAAAGTTTTTGCTTGGGCTTCCATATTCTCGAAAGTCGATTTTTTAAAATGCGCCGCGCAGCATTTGGCTGCTTTCAGCGCAGGCGCGCACAGCCGCGGCCTTTTGAAATAAGCGATGCAGAAAAATTGTCGGTGCTCCTTTTCGGGGGCATCGGCAATTTATTTTTTACACCAGTATTTTATTTTGCGGCGAAAGACGTAAAGGCCTGCAAGGCGGTATCAACGTCGTTCTTCGTACAGAGGCCAAGGACTTTGCCGTTCTGCACCGCCGTATAATGGCCGTCGGCCAAGTAAAATTCAACAGTGTCTGTACCCGTTTTGTCAAAGTAGCTGTATTTTATGGTAACAGCCGGCGTACCGGAAGGCTTTACGGAAGAATCCGCATACAGCAGAATGCCGATGAGCTTTTCGTACGCGCCTTTATAGCCGTTGTCGTAATCCAGCGCTTTGCCGCTGGTTCCCGAAACTTTGTAAGCATACGCTTTTTTGTCTTCCGTCGAGGAAGAGGTCTTTTCGGTGCGTGTTACCGACGCCGTAGAAGCTTTACCCCCAGCAACAATGGAAATCTTTTTCACGGTTTCAATCTGCGGTGTAAAAGCCAGCTTGCTGCGAAGACCGAACAGGCTTTGCGCAGCAAAAGCCGAAACGCTGTCCGCCGAAACAGAGTAAACAACGTTTACGCCATCGACCATGGCATAGTAGCTTTTTCCGTTCTGAGCGCCAATGGTGATTTTGTAGTTTTTCTTGTTCACCGTATATTCGGCAACCGCAGTCGGCGAAGCAAACCCGTATTTTTTGAGAGTGGCTGCGTCCGGGTTCAAAGCCACGGCGGAATCCGCCGTCAGGCTGGAAAGGCACGTTTGCAGCGCGCTGAGGTTTGTTCCGTCCGCGTCATAAGCCATAGGCGAAACAATGGAAAGCGTACCGCCGGAGCCTGCCTGCAGCACAACCGGCTGCGGGTATTTTGAGCCGCTCAGCGCAATCCTCGTAAACGAAGGCTGTGTGGAAGCGTCCCCGCCAAGTGAAACCAACTGTTTTTTCACAAAATACGGCGCGCCTTCCAACAAGCCAGCGTTAACGCTTACCACATAAACAGTGCTGGAATTTTCACTGCACAGATAGCGTGCCGAAGGATCCGTGGCAGTCGCGTTGCCGATTTTATAGCGGAACGTGGAGCCGTCTTTGAACAAAACCTCAACGGAAGCCTGCGGGTCGGAAAGCCCGTAATCGGAAAGGCTGCTTACCGTGCCGAGGTTTTTAGTTGCCGTAAGGCTGAAGCCGTTCTGCAGGACGGAAGAGGTTTCGTCCGTGTCTACCGGGCAGCCCGCAAGCTCTTTCACTGTGTAGGTTACGGAAGCAGAAGAGGCGGCGGAAGAAGTCAGGCTGCTTTGCCCAGCCGGGACAAGCGTATAGCTTCCCTTCCGGTTCGTTACTTTCATGGAAACCACATTTTGGCTGGACTGCGAAACCAGCTTGATGTTTGCACTCGACGAGGCGCCGTCCGAAGAAGAGGAGCCGGAGCCGCCCACCCTGGTCAGGGCAAAGACCGCCCCGCCCAGCACGGCGGCGGTTACTGCGACGATTATAATATTTCTAGTTCCGCTTTTCATGTTACAGTGCCCTCCTCCTGCGGTATACGATAATACCGGCTACAACAACGGCCAGCGGGAACAGCACCAAAAACACGCCGTACCCAAGGGCATTCATGGCGCCGGTGTTCAGGGAAATATCCTTGGCGTAAAGTTCATGGTTTGTTGTTGTAACCTTGGTGGCATCACTGCCTGTGCCTGCCGCATAGTGCGAAAGATCGGCAGCATAAGCGGCGTTGCCGAACGCGGTGGCATTCAGAAAGTCACTCGCGAAAAGGTATGTGGAGCCAAGGGCAATGACGTTTGCGTGAACGGTTTTGCCGTTTACTTCCATGGTATCCTGCGAAAGCGCGCCAATGTTCTGCGCACTCTGCGCCGAAGGAGTCTTGCTTTCGCCTTTGTAAACAACGGTGGTGTCATTTGACTTAATCAGCGAATAGGTGTTCTTTGTGCCGACCGTCTTGGCGGTAATGTTAATCGGGCAGGAATACGGCGTAAGAAAGTAGCCGTAATCCGTCTTGGTGCCGCCGAGCTTCAGTTCTGTTTGAATATTGGAAAGGAAATTGAGGCTGCTACCGTCACACTTCTGCGCGTCCGTTTCCTCAATATAGGAATCCGACTGTGCGGAAAGACCCCACTGCGCAAGGTAGGAGTTCAGCTTCGGCAGCATTCCCTGGCCCGCGCTGTAGGTAATCAGCACAGAGCGGTCGGAAGAAGAAGACTTGTCATGCAGGAAAGCCTCAATCTTCGCCGTTTCGGCATCGGTCAGGTCGGTTGTAGGGCAGCCAATGACGAGCAACTGCGTTTTCTCCGGAATTTTTTCCGTCAGCAGGTTGAAGTCCTTCGTTTCAAAGCTGTTGCTCTTCAGCAGCTTCTGGTAAGCGGAAGAATCCATCTTCTCGGAATGGCTGGTGTCAAACGCGGCAACCGGCACACTTTCGGAAGTGACCTGGTTCAGCGCCGACGCAATAGAGGCGTCTACATTGGAGTAATAGGTAGCGCTGGTACCGTCGCTGCTGGCCTGTGAAGTGAAAAGGTCACTTACGGTAAGCACGCGGTAGCGTTTGTCAGTCACGACAACGACATCGCCTGCCGTGAGATTGTCGCCCTGGTATTTGGCGGCAAAAGCGGGGTCTTTGTCAAGGTCAATATAATTGAGGGTAATGTTGGAGTTCCGCTCGGCCGTCTTTGAAAGCAGGCGGCTGACCTGCGAGTAATCCGCGCCGTTTACAACCTGGTTGCTTTCGCAGGCAGCTTTTGTGGCGCAGACGGTAATCGTGGTCGAAATCTTAACTTTATCAACAATTTGCACGGCTTGTGTGGAAAGTGTGTTCGTCCCGCTCTTGGTCACATCTACATTGATGGACGGGTACTTGTCACTTAAGATGCCTACAAGCACATTGACTAAGACAACAACGGCAATAAACCCGGCGGTGAAAGCCGTTGCGGTGCCGCCGTGTTTAAATCTTTCACTCTGAAAGAAAGAAGGCCCGTCCTTCTTTTTTTTCTGCTTTTGCTGCGGTTTGGCTTCTTCGGAAGGCTGTGCTTCCGCCTTTGCCTCTTCTGCGGCAGTTTCCGCAGGGCTTTCGGTTTCCTTTTCGGGTGAAACGGTTTCTTCCGGGCTCTGCTTCTGCGGTTCTTTTTCCTGATTCATTTTCGTTTCCCCCTTTAGCTCCATCTTCTGCTTTCAAGCTTGCGCGCGGTTAAAAACAGGAAAACCGCGGCGATGCTTAAAAAGTACACAAGGCTTGAAATGTTGAAAATGCCATTCGAAAACGGCTGGAAACGGCTGTCGAACGAAATCCAGTTCAGCGCGTTCTTGAGTGCTTCGTTTGAAGCATTGCCGGTAAGGCCGCCCACAAGCAGCAGCAGCATGGAGATGCCAAATGTGCCGATAGCCGCGACAATCTGGCTCTGCGTCAGCGACGAAACAAAGATACCGATGGCAATCAGCGAACCGCCGCACAGCAGCATACCAACGAACGTACAGAAAATCTTTGCCCAGTCCGGCGAAGAGAAAAACGTGATGATAACGGCCGGAACCAGCGTTGCGGCAAGCGCAATGGCAAACATGAGGAACGCTGCGAGGAACTTGCCCATCACAATGGAGAATACGCCGACAGGCGCAGTGAGCAGCCCCTGGTCGCTTTTGTTCTTAATTTCTTCGCTGAACGTGCGCATGGTGATAATGGGAAGAAGAATCACCATAATCCAGACGAGCAGCGCGCTGTAAATAACCGGGATATAGTCGGAAGACTGCAGGAACAGCACCTGCGTGTAGTACAAACCGAACAGCAGGAGCATAATGCCCAGAAACACATATCCTACAGGTGAATGAAAATAGCTTTTCAGCTCTTTTTTAGCAATAGCGGTCAATGTTTTTCGCCGTCCTTTCCAAAAGCTTTGGCGGCATTGTCACTCAGGTAAGTGGCGCCGGTCAGCCGCAGGAAAACATCTTCCAGCGAAAGCTGGCTGCTTTCCATCTCAAGAATCGGCCAATTCTGTTTTGCTGCGAGGTTGAAAAGCGGACGGCGGATTTCCGTACCCGCGCGGCCGGTCACCTCGTACTGATGCACCTCCGGCTCTTTGCGGCCGTCGTCGCATACATCCAGCACGCCCGGAATCTGCTTTAAGGAACGCACAATCTCTTCGGCGTTTCCTTCCATGCGCACCGTAAGCTTCTGCCGGCCGCCCTCGCTGCTGTGTTCCAGCTCGCTTGGTGTGCCGTCCGCCACAATGCGGCCTTTATTGATAATGATAATGCGGTCGGCAATGGCCTGAACCTCCGGCAGAATATGCGAGCTTAAAATAACGGTGTGGTTTTTGCCGAGGTTCTTGATCAGGTTGCGCACCTCGATAATCTGCTTTGGGTCAAGGCCGACGGTCGGCTCGTCCAGAATCAGCACAGGAGGGTTGCCAACAAGCGCCTGGGCAAGGCCGACCCGCTGCCGGTAGCCTTTGGAAAGATTGGCAATCAGCCGGCCGGAAACGTCCGCCACACGCGTAAGGGTACAGATTTCCCGAAGATGTTTTTCCCGCGGAAGCGTAACCTTTTTCAGGTTGTAAACAAAATTCAGGTACTCTTTTACCGTCATTTCGGGGTAAAGCGGCGGAATTTCCGGCAGGTAGCCAATCAGCTTTTTCGCTTCGTTTGGCTCGTCGAGGGTATTGTGGCCGCCAATCTCCACAGAACCATCACTTGCGGAGATATAGCCCGTTACAATGTTCATTGTGGTGGATTTTCCCGCGCCGTTCGGCCCGAGAAACCCAACCACGGTATTTTCGCCCACGGAAAAGCTTACGTGGCTCAGCGCCGTATTCTCCCCGTAGCGTTTTGAGAGGTTTTTCACCTCAATCATGGATGCATCCCTCCTGTGTAACTTACATAGTGCTATCTTTTATTTTAGCAATATTTTTTGCTTCAAATGTAAACATTCCTTGAATAGTTCGTTATTTTAAAACGATTAGCGCAGCAAAAAGCCGGTGATTTTTGGTAATTATAGCCTTTCGGGCAGGAAAGCGCCTTTTTCCGTAAAAGTTTCTGCAGCAGAAATACAGTGCAGGACACGGAATTTTCTCTAACATTTGACAACCGCCCCGCCCCGCCGCTATAATAATTTTTAGCACGGTGTACCGCTGAAACGCGGCCCGCCGGAACGAAGCCAACGCCCGCCGCGCGGGGCGGCTCCGCTTAAAAAAACAGCGCGGAGAAACGGTGAAACAGTATGGCTGAAATCAAGCCGTTCCGCGCCCTGCGCTACACGGACAAGGCGGGGGATATTTCGAAGCTGACCTGCCCGCCCTATGACATTATCAGTGAAGAACAGCGCCGCGCCTACCTTGCCGAAAACCCAAACAACGTAATTCGCCTGGAGCTGCCAAAAGGGGAAGACCCGTACGCAGCAGCCGGTGAAACGCTGCAGTCATGGCTGAAAGACGGCATTCTGCGCCGCGACACCGACCCCGGCCTCTACATTTATGAAGAAGAATTCGAGGCCTTCGGCGCTCGCCGGAAAGTCAAAGGAGTTATCTGCCTTGTCAAGCTGGAGAAATTCTCAAAAGGGATTATCCTTCCGCATGAGGAAACCCTCTCAAAAGCAAAGGAAGACCGCCTGAACCTGATGAAAGCAACGAGCTGCAACTTCAGCCAGGTCTACTCGCTTTACATGGATGAAGCCCACACGACGGACGCGCGTCTGAATGCGCTTTCTTCCGGAAAGCCTCGGTACGAATTTTCCGACGGCGAAGTGACCCACCGCCTGTGGCTGGTGAACGACAAAGAAGTGATCCGTGCCATCTGCGGTGATTTTGAAAACCGCAAGCTTTACATAGCAGACGGCCACCACCGCTATGAAACGGCGCTGAACTACCGGAACTGGCGGCGCGAACAGGGCAAAGCCGACGGCAGTGAAGACTACATGATGATGATGCTGGTCAACATGGAGCATGAAGGGCTTGTCGTCTTTCCGACGCACCGCCTTGTGCGCGGGCTTGAGAATTTTCAGGCGGAAAAGCTGCTTGCGGCCTGCGAAGAAAAGTTCAGCATTGTGCCGGAAAGCGATGTTTCACAGATTTCTCCGGTGCTGAACGAACGGTACCAGCAGGGAAAGAAAGCCTTCGGGTTCTACGCGGGCGGCGAAAGCTGGAACCTTTTGGTGCTGAAAGATGCAGACGCAATGGCGGAGATTCTCCCGGAGAAAAGCGAAGCTTACCGCGGGCTGGACGTTTCCATTCTGCACAACCTGATTTTGGAAAAGTACCTTGGCATCGACAAAGAAAATATGGCACTGCAGAAAAACCTGACCTACACGCGCTCCCTTCAGGAGGCGCTGGACTCTGTGCGGAACGGCGAAAGCCAATGCGCGTTTCTGCTGAACCCGACCCGTGTGACGGAAATCCGCGACGTTGCCGCCGCCGGTGAGAAAATGCCGCAGAAATCAACTTACTTTTACCCGAAGCTCATTACCGGCCTCGTGATGAACCCACTTTTTCTTTGAAAAGAAAAAGTGGGAGAAAAAGAAACTTTACGGAATTCCAATTCAAGAATTCTGCTGACAGCAGGCGGTTTGATGTTTTTCGAGCTGCCTGCTATTTTTTTGTCTTCTGCTTTTTTGAGCAAACAGAAAGTGGGAGAAAAAGAAACTTTACGGAATCAAAGAACAGAGCGGCTGCTGAAAAGCGGCCGCTCTGTTTATTCTGCGCTGTTTTATACAGTAAGGATTTCTTTTTCTGCAGCAAAAAGACATTGTTTGTATTATCGTGTCGAATTAGTACTGTTTGTACTTTTCTTAAAAACGCTAAAACACAAAATTCAGAAGCAAAACGGCGGCAACGGCGACAATTCCGTTGGAACCGCCCAGAAGAAAAAGCCTTTTTTTCCGCACAGTATTCCGCGTCATTTTCAGCTCAACAAAATTCAGCACGAAAAAGACGACCGGCAGGCAGCAGCAAAAAATCATACTGTTCTGCGAAAAGAAGAGGCTCGCCAGCAGCAGCATGGAAATGAAGACCGTGACGATCGTTACGATTCCAGCGTTTTTCGCTGTTTCTCTGTTGTTCATTGTGCCGCGCCTCCTGTTACCCGGTGGATATAACCGGAAAGTTCGTTCTGCATCTGAGTTTTGCCAAAATAGTCATTGTGGCCGGTGCCTTTTACATAAACAAATTTGTAAACCGACTTGAATTTTTTTGCAAGGGCTTCACTCTGCTGATAATTAATCATCTCGTCCGTTTTTGACGTAAAAATAAGCGGCGATACCTGCACATTCGGCGCATAGCGCTTCGTGTCGAACTGATAGCGCATCAGAGCCGTCATCGGCCCATGAAAAATATCCAGCATACTGTTGTAAAGGTGCTGGCCGTCATAATACGGTGCGACAAGGACAAGGCCGGCAACTTTTCTCTGCGAAGCAAGGCAGGTCGCGGCGCCGGTGCCGAGGCTGTAGCCAACGGAAACAACGCGCGTTTTATCGACATAGGGCTGTTTTACGGCAAAGTCGTAAATATCGACAGCATCGGAAAACATATCGGCGTCGCTTGGAGTCCCGGCGCTGTATCCATAGCTGCGGTAGTCCATCATCATCACATTGCAGCCGGCGTATTTTTCAAACATCTGGCCCTTCAGATAATTCCGGAAAGTCTGGGAAGAATTCTGGCCGTTTCCGCCAAAATAAAGCACAAGCGGGGCAGGCTGCGTTTTTGCGTTTTTCTTCAGCCAGCCGCGCAGCTGCGTCCCATCGCGCGCGGTAATGGAAACCTGTTCAAACTCCGGTTTCGCCTTCAAGGTGTTGAAGCACTCCACACTGTTGCTTGGGGAAAAAAGAAGCTTTCCCTGCAAATAGTAGACGGAAACACCGAGGGCCACAGCTAAATTTAAAACACAAATCAGAACGCAGGCGGTGATTTTTGCGGCACGCCGTTTTCCAATCTGCTTGACACCAAGGTACAGCAGAAAGTTCACGCCAAAGAAAGCGGCGGTAAAAAGCAGGTAAAAAAGGCCCATTTTCCAACCGCCAAGGATGAAAGAATACGCAAGAATCGTAACCGCCGTCATTGCTAAAGCAGCAATCAGGGATAATTTACCTTCTTTTTTCATCGGTTACAGTTTCCCCTGTTCCACAAGCCTCGCGGTCTTCAGCACAAGCACTTGTGTTTTTGCGTCTTTGATTTCGCCGGACATCACCATCTGAACGGCTTTTTCCAGCGGGATTTTCTCCACTTCGAGGAATTCCCCTTCGTCCAGGTCGTCCGCACCGCGGCTTTCCGCGCGGCAGGCATAAAGGGAAATAATTTCGTTTGTGTAGCCGGGGGAAGGGTACAGCTTGCCAAGGTCGGCATAATTTTTCCCCGCCACGCCGGTTTCTTCGCGCAGCTCGCGCTTTCCGGCTTCAAATGGGTCTTCGCCCTTTTCAAGCTTTCCGGCTGGGAGCTCCAGCACGATTTCATGGTACGGGTAACGGTACTGGCGCACAAAGTAAAGCTCGTTTTTCTCGGTGAGTGCGGCAACGCTTACGCCGCCGTGGTGGTCTACACACTCGCGCATGACTTTGCGGCCATTTTCAAGCTCCGCGCGGTCAACGTGGAAATCGAGGATTTTACCGTGGTAAACGTCGTTCCGTTCCAGAGTCGTTTCCGTCAGTTTCATAAAATCATCCCTCCGCCTTTTTTGTGAGAATCCGGTGCTGCCACACGCCAAGCACTGCCGCAGACACAAGCAGCAGCACGGTTGACGGAACCCCAAATCCCGTCCAGAAAGCACAGACGAGCGCCGTAATCTGCAGAATGTACAGTGCGGCGAATCCCGCCTGCCTGGCGCCGAAGATTTTCCGCTTCGCGCAGGTGGCAAGCACCGGAATCCCATCAAAAACCGTCATCAGCACCGCAAGGGCACTCAGCACAACCAGCCTTATCATTTCCGCCGGAAAATGATAAAAAAACCGGAAAAAAATCAGCAGGGCGGCGCACCCGATGACCGTTTTATTGATTTTCTGCTCACTCATACGCGGCTCCCGTTCCCTGAAAGTTTTCCACTTAATTTTCACCAATGGTGGAAAGTCTGCAGCTTTCTCTTTAATGCTGTATTTTTTCTACATGTTAGTACTGATTGTACTGAAATTACCCAAATTTTGCGGCATTTTCCCGCTTAAGAGAACGCGTAAGTAAAATTCGGTTCGTAATCGTAAAGTTCGCGGTAAAGCGCGGCTGCGCGGCTGCGGTAAAAATCCATGCCTTTTGAGGCCGCCTCCACCCGCGCCATGGAACCGCCAAGGGCCTGCGCGTCGTCGCTGATTTTTTTCAGCGCGTCGTTCCGCCCGTTTTCCCAGTCTTTCTGCTCTGCCTCAATTTTTGCTTTTTTATCGGAATCCGACGCCAGCCGGTCTTCCAACTCGGAAAACGCGTGGTTGATTTCCTTTTCCCAGAGGACCGCATATTTCCCCGAAACCTTTACCATGTCGGTATTGGAGACGGCTTTTTTCATCTCAGCAATATACTTCACATCAATGGGGTTTTGCTTAAACTTAGCGTTAAATGCATCGCTGTCTGTACTCTCTGTTTTCACCATACCGCCCTGGGAAGCGGCTCCGTCCGAGGAAGCCGCAGAAGAAGATTCCTGCCCGGAAACGACGGACGAACTCTGCTCGGAAACCATCTGCCGCGAAACCGCGGAAGACGATGCGGCAGAGGAAACCTCCGGTGTTTTGTTACAGCCGGAGCAAAGCACCCCCGCCGTGCAGAGAACTGCAAGAAGCAATCCCGTTTTTTTCATCAAAAACGCACCTCGTTATTTTTCCGGCTCCACGCCATTTGGCTGCTCTGCTTCGGAAGAATCCTCTTCCGCTTTTTCCTTGGCCTGTTCTTCGGCGGTTTCGCCGCCTTCCTCCGCACTGCCGTCATCTTCCGGCTGCGCGGTTTCTTCGTCGCCGCTGCGGGGAGCGCGCGCCAGCGTTACAACGCGGCTGCCTTCCGCAAGGCGCATCAACAGCACGCCTTTGGAAGGCCGTGCGCATACGCGGATGGAATCTGCATGAATGCGGATAATAATGCCGTCGGAAGAAATTAAAATCAGGTCGTCGGCAAGCGGGTCAACCAGCTGGATGGACGCAACATTGCCGTATTTAGCCACACGGTAATTGATTTTACCCATGCCGGCACGCCGCTGGAGGGTGTAGTCCGTAAGAGGGGAAAGACGGCCGTTCCCGGTTTCGGAAACCGTAAGCAGAAGCGCGCCTTCGCGCACAACGCTCATGCCAACGATGGTGTCGTCTTTTTTCAGTGTCATGGCTTTCACGCCGCGCGCCGTGCGTCCCATGGCGCGGACGTCGTTTTCATCAAAGCGGATGGCCATGCCGAAGCGTGTGGCAACAAGGAGCTGGTCTTTTCCGCCGGTCAGGCGGACCCAGGCAAGTTCGTCGCCGTCGTCAAGGTTTACGGCGATAACGCCGCCTTTGCGCGCGGTGTTGAACTCGGAAAGGTGTGTGCGCTTAATAATGCCGTTCTTGGTAATCATCACAAGGTAACTTTCGGCGTCGAACTCCGGCACACGAATCATGGAAGTGACTTTTTCGTCCTGCGCAATCGGCAGCAGGTTGGCAATGTTCACGCCCTTGCCGGTGCGGGAGCCTTCCGGAATTTCGTAGCTTTTCAGGCGGTACGCACGGCCGCGGTTGGTGAAGAACATCACATAGTTATGCGTGCGGGTGAGGAACATTTCGGAGGCGATGTCTTCCTCACGGCGCGTCATGCCGCTTACGCCGCGTCCGCCGCGGTGCTGGGTGCGGTAAACATCCGGGTCCTGCCGCTTGATATAGCCGAATTCCGTCAGGGTCAGCATACACGCTTCATCCGGAATCAGGTCTTCAATATCCATTTCGCCGCTGATGGTTTCGATTTCCGTGCGGCGGTCGTCGCCGAATTTATCCCTTACTGCGATGGCTTCCTGCTTGACGATGGCAAGCACGCGCTCTTCATGCGCGAGGATGTCCTGGTAGTCTGCAATTTTTTCCAGCAGGCCGGAAAGCTCCTGCTCCAGTTTTTCGCGCTCGAGGCCGGTCAGGCGGCCAAGAGGCATTTCGACGATTGCCTTCGTCTGCACATCGTCAAGGCCAAAACGCACGCTCAGGTTCTGGCGTGCTTCCGCCACGGATTTGGAAGCGCGGATAATTCTTACAACCTCGTCGATATTATCGACGGCTATTTTCAATCCTTCGAGGATATGGGCGCGGTCCTGTGCTTTTTTCAGCTCAAAAGCAGTGCGGCGGCGCACAACCTCAACCTGGAATTTGACGTATTCTTCGAGAATCTGCTTTAAGGTGAGCAGTTTCGGCTCGCCGTTCACAATGGCAAGCATAATAACGCCGAAGGTCGTCTGCATCTGTGTGTAAGTATACAGGCGGTTCAGCACTATCTGAGGGGAAGCGTCGCGGCGCACGGAAATTACAATGCGCATTCCTTCGCGGTCGGAATGGTCTTCAATGTTGGTGATGCCTTCAATGCGCTTTTCCTTGACAAGGTTGGCGATGCTTTCAATCAGGCGGGCTTTGTTCACCTGGTAAGGCAGCTCTGTTACAACAATCTGGAAGCGGCCGTTCTTTTCCTCTTCAATTTCGGCACGGGCGCGCACAAGAATGCGGCCGCGGCCTGTGGCGTACGCGGCGCGGATTCCGCTGCGGCCCATGATGATGCCGCCCGTTGGAAAATCCGGGCCTTTGATGCTCTGCATCAGCTCGTCAAGCGTTGCGTCCGGGTTGTCGATGAGGGTGCAGACGCCGTCGATAACTTCCCGCATATTATGCGGCGGAATATTCGTCGCCATGCCGACGGCAATGCCCGTGGAACCGTTTACCAGCAGGTTCGGGTAATGGCTTGGCAGAACAACAGGTTCTTTCAGGCGGTCGTCATAGTTTGGCTGGAAGTCGACGGTGTTTTTGTCGATGTCCTGCAGCATTTCCACGGCGACTTTGCTCATGCGGGCTTCGGTATAACGGTAGGCAGCCGGCGGGTCGCCATCCACGGAACCAAAGTTGCCGTGGCCGTCCACCAGAAGGTAGCGCATGGAAAAATCCTGTGCAAGGCGCACCAGTGCGTCATAAACCGAGGCGTCGCCGTGCGGGTGGTAACGGCCCAGCACGGAACCGACGGTGTCGGCGCATTTGCGGTAAGGCTTGTCCGGCGAAAGGCCGTTTTCGTACATGGTGTAGAGGATGCGGCGGTGAACAGGCTTTAAGCCGTCGCGCACATCCGGCAGCGCACGCTGTACGATAACAGACATGGAATAATCCAGAAATGCCTGTTTTACCTCTTTTTCAAGGTCGACGTCAACGATTTTTGACTTTGCTTCTATTTCATCCATTCACGGGCACCTTCCTGCTTGAATTTTTGTTTTATCGCTTTGGCAAGCAGGTCTTCGACCCGCTTTTGCTCGTCTTTTTTCATAATGCGTTTGGGCACGCACCGGCACTCCCCAATCCCGGTGCAGTACAGAATCATTTTCTCGTCGGCATACGCTGCGTACAGCATTTGGTACGGGATTTTTGCCGTATACCGTTCCGACTGGACTTCAACCGATTTTTCCCCGAACACGGCCGTCTGTGCTGTTACGCTGCGGCGGCCGGTGTCAAATGCGGCAAAAGCGCGCCTTTTTGCAGCGACTTCCAAGGTGGGAACGCAGAGGAAAAGGAAAAACACCCCGCACACCATCAACACGGAAATCAGCGGCTGTGTTCCCGGGTTCACGGCAAAAAGCACACACGCGGCGGCTATCATCACCAGCCCGGCAATGCGGGAACCCACACGGTAAACGCCGCCGCTCTGCATTTTCATCTGTGCCAGCGCTGCGTCGGCAAAATCATCGCGGGTCAAGGCAAAACTTACAGTGACCGGCTCCATTCAGGTTCCTCCTCTTCTGGCGTGGTACCATCTGCCGTCAAATGCGCTTTGGAACAGTGCGGATATTTGTTTTGCAGTTTCTTCCGGCAAGCCTTTTTTCCTGACCACAAACAGGAAACGCTCCCGGCCGCCCGCTGCGGCAATGAAATCATCGGTCTCAACGCAGAGGAAAAAATCCGTCCAGTACTCTGTCATCTGTTCGCAGCTGCTTTTTACTTCCACATGGTCATGAAAAACGGCCAAATCGGCAGGAAGTGCCGCCAGGGGGCAGGAACGGAACCATTTTCGCACCTGCCGCGCCCTGAAAACAGGCTGCAGCAGCCCAACAAGAAGCGCCGCCACAGCGCAGGCTGCGGCAACTAAAATCGGAATCCACACGAAACGCGGGAAAGCGTGCAATCCAGCCGGAATCAGCGAAGCGGCAACGGCAGCGCCCGTCAGGCACAGGGCCGCACGGGTGGATCGCCGTTTCATAGGACTGGAGTAATAACTCAGCGCAGCCTCCGCTGCAATGTAATCCAGCTCCGTCAAGGTCTGATGCAGGATAACCGGCTTTTCCTTTCGAATCATATTCTTCCTCTCAAAAAGCCTTTTGCAAAAGGCTTTGCGAAAACTTTTCCGTTCTTTCACTTGGGCTGCTTCCTGCAACTTCTAACTGCAGCAGCCCCTGAAAACTTCTTTTCTGAAAATTGCCGTGGTTACATTTGGTCTCTGCAAAACTTTGCTGGCACAATGTGCCTTTCGCTGCCTACGGTTTTTTTCTTTTAGGTTTCGTCTTTCTTCCCGGTAAAGGGCCGGGTTCCGGCGAGGAGAGTTGCTTCCACATAAGGCAGAGCGTCCGTACTGATGCAACGGAAAGGGAAAATCAGCAGCCGGTGCTGGGGGCTGTCGTCCCCGCTCTGCGGCGGAACATCAAGGGCAAAAGCATTCTCGGTCTTCAGCAGTTTTGAAGTGCCGTCCAGCGGAATCTCTTTTTCGCCGCTTCTGCCCGGCGCACCGATATGGTCCGGGTAAACGGCAAGCCGCATCTGGCCGCCGCTCGCCTTCGCAAGTTTCTGTGCTTCCAGGTGCAGAATCTGTGTCGGTTTTGCAAGAATATGGGCTCCTACAAAAATCATGCAGGCAGCCGTCACGGCGCCCCACAGATTCCGGACGATGCAGACGCATATAACTCCTGCCAGAAACAGGCAGGCCGCAAGGACAATATTCAGCGTATGAGAAGCACCCGACAGGTTCACTTTTTTCAGGCAGCTGTAAATTTCCTGCTCGTTGGGGTCACAGCTGATGGAAACACCCGTCTGCGGTTCTTCAAACTCTTCCGTATCGTCCGCTACGTACTCCGCACCCTTTGCGGGTGCGGTGCTACTTCGGCCTGGGTCACCATCGCCGGCAGGCTCAGGCTCCTGTTTCTGCGGATTGTCTCCGCTTTCCGCCACAGTAAAAAACGAAATCATATTTTTTCCTCCTTTCCAGCCTTTTTCAAAAGGCTGGGCGAAAACATTCACTATTTGAAGCTTGAAATTCTATTTCAGAGTTTTATTTTTAAAATCGCAGGCTCACTCAAACATCGAGGTTTTCTACGAATTTGGCGTTCTGCTCGATGAACTCTCTCCGCGGCTCCCGCTGTGGGCGGCCTCACCCTTTGCCGCTCTGCGGCATTCCCCTGGCAGGGGACTCGCCGCGTGCAAAAATCGCAGGCTCACTCAGACATCCAGGTTCTCTACAAACTTGGCGTTCTGCTCGATGAACTCTCTCCGCGGCTCTACCTTGTCGCCCATGAGGATGGTGAACGCCTCATCAGCGGCTTCGGCATCTTCTACCTCAACGCGCAGCATCAGGCGGCGCGCCGGGTCCATCGTGGTTTCCCAAAGCTGGTCCGGGTCCATTTCACCAAGGCCTTTATAGCGCTGAATCTCATAGCCGGTCTTCATTTCGGCCATCAGGTTGTCGCGTTCTTTATCGGAATAAGCATAATAATGCTTCTTGTTTTTCGTCAGGCGGAAAAGCGGCGGCTGTGCCAGATAAATATGGCCCTGCTCCACAAGCGGTTTCATGAAGCGGAAGAAAAATGTCAGCAGGAGCGTACGGATATGGGAGCCGTCGACATCGGCATCGGCCATGATGATAATTTTGCCGTAGCGAAGCTTTTCCATGTTGAAATCGTCGCCAAGGCCGCACCCAAGCGCGGTTACAATCGGCTGCAGTTTTTCGTTGCCGTAAACTTTGTCGAGCCTTGCTTTTTCTACATTCAGCATTTTGCCCCAAAGTGGGAGGATTGCCTGGTAACGGCGGTCACGGCCGCCTTTTGCGGAGCCTCCTGCGGAATCGCCTTCCACGATGTAGATTTCGGTTTCTTCCGGGTCGCGGCTCTGGCAGTCTGCCAGCTTGCCCGGAAGGGAAGCGCCTTCCAGCGCAGATTTGCGGCGCACCATTTCGCGCGCCTTGCGCGCCGCCTCGCGTGCGTGGGAAGCCGCCATGGATTTGTCAAAAATAGCGCGTGCCGTAGCGGGGTTCTCTTCGAGGTAGGTAGAAAGCTTTTTGCCGACAACGTCGTTCACCAGCGTCCCGATTTCGGTGTTGCCGAGGCGGGTCTTCGTCTGGCCTTCGAACTGTGCTTCTTTGACCTTGACGCTGATAATTGCGGTCAGCCCTTCGCGGAAATCTTCGCCGCTCAGGTTTTTGTCGCTGTCTTTCAGAATGCCAAACTTGCACCCGTAGTCGTTCATCACGCGGGTAAGGGCACGCTTAAAACCATCTTCATGCGTGCCGCCGTCCACCGTGCGGATATTATTGGCAAAAGAAAGAATCATTTCGTTGTAGCTGTCGTTGTACTGCATGGCAACTTCCGCCGTAGCGGAATCGTCCGGCGCAACGGCCGCGAAATGGATAATATCGGGGTGAATGACTTCAACGCCCTTTTTTTTGTGAATATATTCCACAAAGCTGCTGATGCCGCCCGAATATTGGAAATCGTCTTCCCGGCGATTTTCCGGGTCGCGCTCATCGGTCATGACGATGCGGACTCCAGCATTTAGAAATGCCTGTTCGCGCAGCCGCGTCTGCAGCGTTTCATAGTCAAAATGGGTTGTTTCGCGGAAAATCTCGGCATCCGGCTTAAAGCGAACCAGCGTGCCGCTCTTCTGCGGGTCTGTTTTTCCGCGCTCTTCCAGGTCGGTTACTGCTTTGCCGCGCTCAAACCGCTGAAAATAAGTGACGCCGTCTTTGTAGACTTCCACTTCCAGCCATTCGGAAAGCGCATTCACAACGGAAGCGCCCACGCCGTGCAGTCCGCCGGAAACTTTATATCCGCCGCCGCCGAATTTGCCGCCCGCGTGCAGAATGGTAAACACAACCGTAACGGTCGGAATGCCAGCCTGGTGGTGTATCCCGGTTGGAATGCCGCGGCCGTCATCCTGTACGCTGACAATGTCACCCGGCAGAAGCCGAACGTCAATTTTGTCGCAGTACCCAGCGAGGGCTTCGTCAATGGAGTTGTCTACAATCTCGTAAACAAGGTGGTGCAGCCCGCGCGGCCCGGTAGAGCCAATGTACATGCCAGGTCTTTTGCGAACAGCCTCCAGCCCTTCCAGTACCTGTATTTCACTTTCGTCGTAAGCATCGTTTGCCTGAGTTACTTTGCTGAAATCCAACTCAAACCCTCCTGTGCGAAGAAAATTTCCGTTTTGGGGTTCTCCGCTCGTTCTCATTCAATGGCCAATCATCCGCCTGGGATGTTTTCATTTTGTACTGTTTTTTATATTATACTATATGTTTATCATGAAAGCAAATATCCGCCATGGATATTGCCGTTTCGTCAATTCATTGCAGTTTTGGCTAATTTACAGCTTGCGGTAAGCAAGAGCAAACGGGGCCAGCAGGGAAACGCACACAACACCCGCTGCAGTAACAGCCAAAAGAAAAATTAAATTCATGTCGGGTATCTGCAAAAGCAGAAAATTCAAAAGGAACAGGGCAAGCAGTGCCGCCGGAAGAAAGATGGCAAAGCCGCGCCGCGAAATGCGGTATTTCTTTTTGCAGTGCGGGCATACGCCGCTTTTCTGCATCATGCGCTGCCGCACGTCGGAGTAAAGGAAACGCGCGCCGCAGTGTGGGCAAAGGGGAAGCTTCATGCTTTTGCTCCTTTACCGGTACGCCGTGCCGCCGCGGGGAGGCTCCTGCCTGTGGGCCTGCGGCGCGCGCGGGGGAATGGGGCGGCGGGGAAGCGGTTTGCGCAGCCGCACCTGAAACGGCGCAATCAGAAAAAACAAAAGGAAAAGGAGAAACACTCCGCCCAAAGTAAACGGGGCAAGGCTTCCGTCTAAAATCAGCCCCAGAATGCAGAGGATGGTGCCGGCAACAATCGCAAAAAATCCAAAAGCGTAAAGCGGCGAACCAAGCACAATGTTGGAAATGCCGCCGCACTTTGGGCAGATATATTCGCCGCGCCGCTTTAAAACCCATGCCTGCGCATAATTCAGTTTGTTCCCGCAGTGAGGACACTGCGGCAAATGGTACTGTTTCATCTTTTTTCCCTCACAGGTTTGCAATTTCTCCCGCATAGGCCGAGCGTTTCAGCAGGGTTGCGGTAGAAATCTGCGAAGTATAGACCGTTTCGTTCCCGGCGCCGTCACAGCAGAGGATAAACGACTTCGGCATCTCGCTGGAAATACTGATGACGCGGCCGGATTTCTGCGCGGCGGCAAGGTAATTGCGCGTCGTGTTGGAAATGGTGGACGTTTCAAGGTCAAAAATGCCGACCACATCTTTGGTGCGGATCACAATATTTTTTCCGAGATGAAGAAACATTTTACCCTCCGCTTTCGTCAGGTTGCCATTCCGGCATCAATTTCTGCGGTACGCCGTCTGCCACACGGAAGACCGCGCCGCATTTTGGAGCGCGCGCCGCGTCCGGCCCGCAGCAGGTAAGAAAGACCTGAAAGCCTTCCAGCCGGTTCAGCAGATAATTCTGCCGCTCGGTGTCGAGTTCGCTTAAAACGTCGTCGAGGAAAATCACCGGCGTTTCACCCGTCGCCTGCTGCAGCATTTCGGCTTCCGCCAGCTTCAGCGCAATGACGGCGGAGCGTTTCTGCCCCTGCGAACCGTACAGCCGCGCATCCATGCCGGAAATGGAAACGGCGATGTCGTCGCGGTGAGGGCCTGCCCCGGTATGGCCCGTGCGAATATCATCCTGCCGGGATTTTTTCAAAGCCTCGGCAAGGTTTGGGGCGCTCGGCTCGTAGCTTAGGGCCAGCTCTTCCCGGCCCGCGCACATTCCCGCATAAAAGCGGGCGGCGCGCGGCGCGAGTTTTTGAAGGTACGAAGCGCGCCCTCGCATCATCTTCGTGCCGAACTGCACCAGGCGGTCATCCCAAACTGCCAGGGTGTCAAGCAGGTCGGCGCAGCGGGGAATATCTTTCAGCAGTGCATTACGCTGGGCGAGCGAACGGCTGTACTCGGCAAAAATTGCCGCATACGCGGGTTTTATCTGGCACATGGCCGCGTCGATAAAATTTCGGCGCCCGGCAGGCCCCCCCTGCAGCAGGGTCAGATGCTCCGGTGAAAAGACCGCCGCGCGGAATTCCCCAAAAAGGGCGGTGCAGGAGCGTTTTTTCACGCCGTTCAGCTCTGCAGAGCGCCGACCGTCTGCCACGGCAATTTTTGCGGTCTGGTCACGGTCTGCGCCGTAAAAATCAAGGCAGATTTCCGCCGAAGTGCATCCGCTCCGCACAAGGGCGGCATCTTTTGCGCCTCGGAAGGAACGTTCGCCGGTAAACAGCCACATTCCTTCCAGCAGATTTGTTTTTCCCTGCGCATTTTTTCCGCAGATGACGTTCACGTTGTCGCTGGGATAAATTTCGCCTTCCGTTAAATTGCGAAAATTGCGCCAGCCGAAACGCCGGATTTTCACTACGCTACCTCATAAAATTTTTTGTCGTATTCCGCACGGTCGCCCGGCCGGAGTTTTTTTCCGCGCATATAGCAGTTTTCGCCGTTTACTTTCACTTTGCCGCTTTGGATGGCCATTTTTGCCTGGCCTCCCGTTTCAAACGCGCCGCAGAGCTTTAAGAAACTGTCGAGCCGGATAAACTCTGTGTCAATCTTCATTTTGATTGGTTCCATGTTATTCTCCTCCGCTCTTTAGCCGCACCGGCAGCACAAGAAACAGAAATGACTCGCCCTCGCACGGGAAAACAGTCAGCGGGCTGAGCGGTCCGTTCAGCTTAATGCGGACTTCGTCGCATTCCGTGTTGTGCAGGGCATCCAGCAGGTAATGGCTGTTAAAGCCCATTTCCACTTCGTCGCCTGTAATTTCGGCATCCAGCTTATCGTTTGCGCGCCCAATCGCTGTAGAACAGGAAAGTTTAATGCTTCCATTGCCAAACAGGCAGCGAATTGGGCTGCGCAGCCGTTCGGTTATCAGCAGGGATACGCGCTCAAGGCTTCCGACAAAATCAGAAACGGAAACGCGTATTTCCGTTTTGGACTCTTTTGGCAGCGCGGCGCGCCAGTCAAGAAAATCGCCTTCCAGCAGGCGGGAAATCACCGTGTAATTTCCGACTCGGAACAGAATATGGCGCATCCCGACCTGAAGCTCGGTCTCGTCGTCATTGTCGCCTAAAAGCTTTATGACTTCGCTGAGGGTTTTGCCCGGTACAACAAAGTCGCACTTTTCATCCGACTGGATAGGCTCTTCGCGAATGGCTAACCGGTAGCCGTCGACGGAAATAAGACGGATTTTATTGTTTTCAATCTCAAACAGGGTGCCGGTGTGAACCGGCTTGGCATCGGTTTGTGCGACAGCAAAAAGGGTTTGGCGTATCATGCTTTTCAGCGTGTTCGCCGGGATTTTCACATCTTTTTCGCCGTTAATGCTTGGCAGTTCGGGGTATTCTTCCGCCGGAATGCCAACAACGGAGAATTTTGCTTCCCCGCTTTCAATCTGCGTAACCTGTTTGTCATCCGTCGAAAAGCTCACTTGGCTGGCAGGAAGGCGGCGCACAATGTCACCGAACAGTTTTGCCCCCATTACGATGTTGCCGCTTTCTTTCACATCCGCTTCAATTTCCGTCGTCATTCCAATTTCGAGGTCATACCCGCATAGGCGCACGGAATGATCCTTTGCTGTGAGGAGGATTCCTTCGAGTGCCGGTATGGATGATTTTGATGAAACTGCACGCTGAACATTCAACACGGCTTCGTTTAGTTTTTGCCTGTCACATGAAAACTGCATGATTCAATCGCCTGCTTCCCGTTATAATCAAGATAGAAAGAGTTTTTTCAGCATTAGGAGTAGTGTGCGCGCAAAAGTGGAAAACTTAGGAAAACCCAGTGCTGATGCCGTTTTGCGGCTTGCTGGTTTTACTTTTCGCTTTGTGGAACGGATGTGAATAATCCACAGTAAAAATGAATAATTAACTGTATGTTGAAAACCTGGTGGGAAATGTTGAAAACTTAGTGAAAAAACGAAAGGCCATTTTTCCGGCTTTTCCACCGGAATGTGAAATGTTGAAAATCAATTCAACTTTTTAGGGCAGCCAGGTGCTGCGGCAGCCAAATGCTGCGCGGCGCTAGAAAACCAAATCTAATACAAATCTTATTTTTGTGCTTCACCGGTTTTTTGCGCACAGCCTTTTTTTAGAAAAAAAGGCTGTTACCGGTCGCGGATATTCTTAATAATGTCGTCGACAGTTGCTTTGATTTTAGGGTCGTGGGCAGCATTTTTTTCGACCTGCTGGATGGCATAAACCACGGTCGAATGATCGCGCCCGCCAAATTCTCGGCCAATGGCCTGCATGGACATCTGCGTAATTTCGCGCACAACATACATGGAAACCTGGCGTGCGCTTGAGATGTTTGCCGAGCGTTTGGAAGAGCGAATGTCGTCGCCCGTCGTGCCGAAAGTCCGCGCCACCTCGTCCACAATTTTCTCGACGGTGAGCGGCGTAGGCTGGTCGTTGTTTATAATATCGCTGATGGCGGCCTGTGCGGTCTGTATGCTGTAGGGGTCGCCGTTCAGCAGATGAAAAGCCTTCATCTTTTTCACGGCGCCTTCCAGCTGGCGGATGTTGTTTTTCAGCCGGTTGGCGATGTATTCAATCACGTTGTCTGGCAGTTCAATCTGAAGAAGCTCCGCCTTGCGCTTGATAATGGCGATGCGGGTTTCAAAATCCGGCGGCTGTATGTCTGCCGTAAGGCCCCACTCAAACCGGGTGAGCAAACGCTCTTCCAGTGTGGCAATGTCTTTCGGCGGCCGGTCGGATGTGAGGACAATCTGCTTCTTTGCTTCGTATAATGTATTAAAGGTATGGAAAAATTCTTCCTGTGTGGAATCCTTGCCTGCAATGAACTGAATATCGTCGACCAGAAGAACATCTGCCCGCCGGTACCGCTGGTGAAATTCGCCGGTCGTGCCTCGGCGGATTGCTTCAATCAGCTCGTTTGTAAACTCGTCCCCTTTAATGTAGACGATATTCATGTCTGGATGTGTATGGCTGATTTCATTTCGGATAGCATAAAGAAGATGCGTTTTGCCAAGGCCGGAGTTCCCATAGATAAAAAGCGGGTTATAAAGGGATGCCGGTTTGCTGGCAACCGCCATGGAGGCGGCGTGCGCAAATTTGTTGGAAGGCCCCACAATGAATGTGTCGAATGTAAATTCATAGTTTTCGCTGGCGGGGATTTCCTCTTCTTTTTTCTTTTCATGCTCTGTTTCATCGGGCGTTACAATGCGCACCTGAATCTCCTGGCTGAAAATTTCACGGAACGCTTCTTCCAGCAGATCCTTATAATAATGGATGATAGTCTGACGGTGCAGTTCGTTCGGCACTTTCAGCACGGCAACTCCGCCTGAAAAGTCGAGCGTTACAGGCTCAATCCTGCTGATCCACGTGGAAAATGCAATTTCAGTGATTCTGCTTTTGCAGTACCCGCAGACCAGGTTCCATACTTCCGAAAAAGATTCCATTCCGATTTCATACCTCATTTTTACGGAAAATTGTTCTGTCGTGTTCCGGGCGTTTTCCCGGCCATACTCCCCATTGCCTTGAATTCCCATCAAAGCAAAAATACCCGCTTACTATCATAGCACAAACTCCCCGGCTTTTCAATGAAATAAAGCGCTCAGGGCACTTTCTAAAGTTGAGAACCTTCCAACGCCCCTTTCAGAAAACCCGCTTAAAATGGCTGGTATTGCCCTTAAAAGGGTAACATGGCGCGAATTTCTTTTTTCACACACAGACTGCTATACATTTATAGTAATAAAAAATATCCTTTTTTTCCCCTGCGGAGCCGTTTTTGCAATTTTTTCTTTTCAATTGGGCAATCTTGTGGTATAGTAAACTTTATAGGGCAAGCTGTCTGCCTTTTAAAATGGACAGGCGCCCGCTTAAAATCTGCGTTTTTCGCCCGTTCTGGGCGTTTACAGGCGGCTTTTTGGTTGACATACCGCCGAAAGATACGCTATAATTCAAAAACAGGCGCAGATTTACCCGAAAGGAGGGTATTTTTCATGATTAGAACTTATCAGCCGAAGAAACTGCATCGCCAGAAGGTGCATGGCTTCCGCAAGCGTATGGCTACTGCTGACGGCCGCAAGGTGCTTTCTCGCCGCAGAGCAAAGGGCAGAGCACGCCTTTCCTACTAATTTTTGGTTTGTTTAGGCGTGCTTTTTCCGCCGGTCTTGGCACCGGCACTTGAAGAAGAATTTGCCGGAAAAGGGAAACTTTTTACTGGAGTTTCCCTGCATTTCCCGGCATGATTTTGGGCAGGCAGAATGACAGATTTCGTTCCAATTAAGGAAAACCACGATTTTCAAAGGGCTTATGCCCATGGAAAATATTATGTAAGCCCTGTGCTCGTTTCCTATGTAATAAAGAACCGGAAAAGAGCGTTGCGCGCCGGAATTACGACCAGCAAGAAAATTGGCAACGCCGTAAAGCGGAACCGTTCGCGCAGAATTATAAGAGAGTCTTTCCGCACATTAGCCCCGCGCGTGAAACCGGGGTACGATATTATTTTTGTTGCAAGAGCAAAAACACCTTTTGTAAAATGCCGCGAAGTGTGCCGTGCGATGGAACAGCACCTGAAAAGGGCCGGAATCCTGCAGTAACATTGGTTATGAAAAAAATTTTTATTGCACTTATTCATTTTTACCAGAAGGCACTTTCGCCCCTGAAAAAACCGTGCTGCATCTATTACCCAACCTGTTCCAATTATGCGATTGAGGCGATTGAGCGGTTCGGTGCTTTTAAGGGCTTTTTTCTTGCACTGTTCCGTTTCCTGCGCTGCAACCCGTTCAGCCGGGGCGGTTATGACCCCGTACCGGAGAAAAAGGAGAAGCACAGAACCAATCGATAGAGGAGAAATTTCCGCATGAACGAGATATTCAACTTTTTCGGCAACATCCTCGGTTACCTGCTGTGGTGGCTTTATGTTTTAGTAAGAAACTACGGCGTAGCAATTTTGCTGTTTACCGTTATTGTAAAAGCACTTCTGTTTCCATTTTCCATTCGGCAGCAGCGTTCTATGGCGGCAACCGGAAAGCTTGCGCTGAAGCAAAAAGAACTGCAGAAGCGCTACGCAAACGACAAACAGAAACTGCAGTTGGAACAGCAGAAACTGCTTGAAAAAGAAGGCGTAAGTCCTACAGGCGGCTGCGCCACGATGATTCTTCCGTTTATTGTGATGTTCGGCCTGTACTATACCGTACAAAACCCGCTTTCCAACGCGCTTCACCTTTCCGGCGACGCGATTAACAAGGCGGTATCCCTTTTGGGTCAGATTCCGGGAATCGGAGTTGCTACAAACCCGCAGTACGCACAGATTGGAATCGTTAAGAATTTCAGCCATTTGAATCAGTATCTGACGATGTTCAGCGCCAGTGAAACGGCGCGCCTGGAGTCTTTCAGCCACGGCTTTATGTTCTGCGGGCTGAATTTGCTTGACACGCCCTGCGACGCTTCCAACATTTTTGGGACGCTGTTCCGTTCCAACCTGTGGGTTATTCCAATTTTGTGCCTTATCACCTACTTGCTGACGCAGTACTTCACGATGAAGCTTACACCGGGAATGCAGCAGCAGCAGGGCTGCATGAAATGGATGTTCTACATTATGGCATTCGTTTCCGCATGGTTTGCCTGCACAGTGCCGGCAGCTGTCGGTTTTTACTGGATTATTTCGTCCCTGACCGGCTTTGCCCAGACGCTTATTATGAACAAATGGTTCAGTGTTGATGACCTGAATGGCCAGGCGGAAGCCCGCCATATTGCCCTGCTGGAACAGCAGGAAGCAGCCGTAAAGCCGCTGCCGATGAGCGCTCGGCCGGCACTGGACAAAAAAAGCGGCAAACAGGAGAAAAAGCGGAAGTAACAACGCTTTGCGCGGAAAAGTCTTTTCGGGAGGTAGTTAAAACATGAGAGAAGCTATTGGAACCGGAGAAACAGTTGAACTTGCAAAGGAAGCAGCCTGCAAAGAGCTTGGTGTAGAAAGTTATGAAGCAGACTTTGAAATTCTTCAAATGCCAACAAAAAAGACCTTCGGCCTCTTTGGCGGAAGCCCGGCAAAGGTTCGTGTTTTTTTGGAGGACGACGCCGCACAGCTGGCTGTGGATTACCTAAAGAAGATTTTTTCCTGTATGGATATTCCGGAAGTCCAAATTGACATTCAGCGGGAAGAAAAAGGAGCCCTGCTTTCGCTTACGGGCGATGACATCGGCTTTATTATCGGGCACCGCGGCGAAACTCTGGATGCCCTGCAGTACCTTGCGGGTCTTGTGGCAAACCATGCGGGGAACGAATATTACCGCATCGCGCTTGATATTGGAAATTACCGCGAAAAGCGCTGCCAGACTTTGGAATCCCTCGGCCGCAAAACGGCGGAAAAGAGCCTGCGCCTTGGACGCAATGTTTCGCTGGAACCGATGAATCCGTACGAGCGGCGCATTATTCATACTTCGGTGCAAACGGTAGAAGGGGCGAAATCCTGGTCGGAAGGCGAAGGGCTGGAACGCCATGTTTTGGTAGGGCCGATTGCCGGGGAACGGATTCAGCACCGGCCGGGCGGAAACCGAGGGAATTACAATAATACCCGCCGGAATGATGGGCAGTACAGGCCGCCTTACCGCGGCAGGCAGCAGCGCCCTGCTGGCGGCGGATACGGAAACCGTCCGCAGTATGCGAAAACTGCCGCAGCTGTGCCTGCTGCACCGGTGCAGCCAGCAAAGCCAAAGGAAGACGACAAAGGTTCGCTTTACGGCAGAATCGACGCAAAGAAATAATACATTTTTGATAAGCAAAAAATGCAGGGAAAGGCCGTAAGCCTTTCCCTGTTTGTGAAACCGGGGTTATTTTTTGGGGGATAAAATGAAAATCGTTTACCACGCTTCGGGCGACACCATCGCCGCAATTTCCACGGCTCAGGCGCCCGGCGCCATTGGAATCGTGCGCGTTTCCGGCCCGCAGGCACAAGAGGTTGCAGACCGCGTTTTTACTTCTGCGCATGGGAAAACGCTGAAGCAAATCCGCGGTTATACGGCGCTGTACGGCCGTGTTCATGACTCGGAAGGCGACATTGACGAAGCGGTGGCGCTGAATTACCGGGAACCTGCAAGTTTTACGGGCGAAAATACAGTGGAGCTTTCCTGCCACGGCGGTCTTTCCGTTACGCGGCGGCTTCTGCGCGCCGTTTTAAGCGAGGGGGCGGTTCCGGCTGGGCCGGGTGAATTTACGCGCCGGGCGTTTTTAAATGGGAAAATGGGTCTTACGGAAGCAGAATCCGTCATGCAGATTATCGGCGCGAATGGCGACGAAGCGGCGAAAGCAGCTTTGGCAGGGCACGACGGCGCGCTGGAAAAACGAATCCGCACGGTGCGGAACAGGCTGACCGACACGGCGGCTCATCTTTCCGCATGGGCGGATTACCCGGAAGACGATATTCCGCAGGTTACGCCGGAAGAGCTGCAATCATCTTTGGCTGCGGCGCAGGACGAATTAAATCGGCTGCTGCGCAGCTTTGAAACAGGGCGAACCCTGCGCGAAGGGGTAGAAACAGTCATTGCCGGCAGGCCAAATGCCGGAAAATCAACCCTGATGAATCCTGCTGGCAGGGTGTGAGCGCTCCATTGTTACGGAGTATGCAGGCACGACACGCGACGTGGTGGAAGACACCGTCATGCTCGGCGGAATTCCGCTGCGTCTGGCGGACACGGCTGGAATCCGGCATACCGCCGACCCGGTGGAAAGCATCGGCGTTGACCGTGCGTACCGGCGCATTGATACGGCGCAGCTTGTACTTGCAGTGTTTGACGGTTCCGAAGACCTGAATGACGCCGACCGCGAACTTGCGGAAAAATTGCAGGGAATGCCGTGCATAGCCGTCTTAAATAAGAGCGATTTGCCGCAAAAAATAGACAAAGAGTATATTAGCACTAAATTTAGACATAAAGTTATCCTTTCAGCCTCAGAAGGGACGGGGCTGGAGAAACTGCAGAAGTCTGTAATGGACGTGCTGGGCATGGAAAAAATTGATCCGTCACAGGGAATTCTGTATACGGAGCGTCAGCGCGAAGCGGCGAGCCGTGCGCGGGACTGTGTAAATGAGGCGCTCTCCGCGCTGCAAAGCGGCATGACGTTTGACGCCATCACCATTTCGGTGGACGAGGCAATTACTGCGCTTTTGGAACTGACCGGCGAACGTGCAACCGAAACCGTTGTGGACTCCGTGTTCCATCACTTTTGCGTCGGTAAGTAACCAGCCTTTGCTTCTAAGCAAAGGCTGGGCGAAAAGGACCAATGAATCTCGAAAAAGAGAAAGAAAATTACTCTGGCCTTGTTTACTTTCAGAAGTAGCTGCCCGCAAGGCCGAACCCCTGTACTCCCGTCAATAAGAGAATCTCAGCCGTTCGGCTCGCTGTAAGGCTGTGTGCGGATGCCGAGGGACACCGGGGAAAGGAAAGACGTACTTTACATTCTTTCGGACGGAACCGAAAGGATAGGCCTGCACGGCCTGAGTGCAAACAAAACCTTAGATGAATTCATATTTAGAAAAAAGCTTTTCTTTTATGCCGGGCGTTCCTCGCGGGTGCCGTAGGCAGCGAATGGCACTTTGTGCCCGGCGTGGCCTGCGTTGCCCCCAAACCGCTCCGGCTTCGCACAGTCCCAGCCTTATCCTATCGAAAATCAAGACTAAGAAAAATTTTTATTTTCGGGCTTCAGTAAAGTTCTCGCCAGGCCTCTCTCAAGAGGCCGGAGGCCGAGAAAAAGGGAGAAAAAATGACATACGATGCTGGAAAAATAGATGTAGCGGTAATTGGAGTGGGCCACGCCGGGATTGAAGCGGGGCTTGCCGCTGCGCGACTTGGATGTAAAACGGTTGTCTTCACCATCAATCTCGATGCCATCGGCAACTGCCCGTGCAATCCATCCATCGGAGGAACGGCGAAAGGCCACCTTGTGCGCGAGATTGATGCTTTAGGAGGCGAAATGGGCCGCACGACTGACGAATGTTTTTTGCAGAGCCGTATGCTGAACCGAGGCAAAGGCCCTGCCGTACATTCGCTGCGCGCACAGATTGACCGCCGGGAATACAGCAAAATTATGAAACATAAACTGGAACTTCAGCCTGGGCTGCTGGTCAGACAGGCGGAAGTTGTTGGCGTGGAGCGCGGAAAAGATGGCTTCTGGCTCCTTACAACACGCCTTGGCGCACAGTATGAAACAAAGGCCGTTATTTTCGCCACAGGCACTTACCTTGCGGGAAAAGTCTTCGTGGGTGAGGTTTCCTATGAGAGCGGGCCGGACGGGATGTTCCCGGCAGCTTTTCTTTCCGCTTCGCTGGAAAAGCTGGGAATCCAGATGCGCCGCTTTAAAACCGGAACGCCTGCGCGTGTTTTGCGCTCCAGCATTGATTTCAGCGGTTTGGAAGTTCAGCACGGCGATGACCCGGTGATTCCATTCTCGTATGATACACTCACGCCGGGGAAAAACCGCGTGGACTGCTACATTTCCTGGACGAACGAGCGCACCAAGAAAATTATACTGGAAAATCTGCACCGTTCCCAGCTTTACACCGGCGGAATCACGGGAATCGGCCCACGCTACTGCCCCAGCATCGAAACAAAAATTATTCGCTTTGCAGACAAAAAACGCCACCAGCTTTTCATCGAGCCGTGCGGGCTCGATACGGAGGAAATGTACCTGCAGGGCATGAGTACTTCTTTGCCTGAAGAAGTGCAGCTTCAGTTTTACCACACCATTCCCGGGCTGGAACACGTTGAAATGATGCGCACATCTTATGCCATAGAGTACGACTGCATTGACCCGCTGCAGCTGAATGCCGCGCTGGAATTTAAAGAATTTCCCGGCCTTTACGGTGCGGGGCAGTTTAACGGAAGTTCCGGGTATGAAGAGGCCGCCGCTCAGGGAATTGTAGCGGGGATTAACGCCGCGCTGAAAATTCAGGGCCGTGAACCGATGATTCTTGACCGTGCAGGAAGCTACATTGGTACGCTTGTAGATGACCTGATTACAAAAGGTGCAGATGAGCCTTACCGCATGATGACGTCGCGCAGCGAATACCGTCTTGTGCTTCGGCAGGACAACGCCGATGAGCGCCTGACGCCTATCGGACGAAAAATCGGCCTGATTTCCGATGACCGCTGGCAGCGTTTTCAAAAGAAAGAAGAGCAGAAAAAGCAGGAATTGGAGCGCGCAAAGAAGACAACTTTGCCGCCTTCTGACGAATTAAACAACATTCTTGTTTCACATGGAACATCGGCTGTCACTTCCGGTATACGCCTTGCGGAACTGATTCGCCGCCCGCAGCTGAATTATGAGATTCTTGCGCCGGTTGACAAGGGCCGCCCCGATTTTCCGCCTGCCATTTTTGAAAATGTGGAAATTGAGCTGAAGTACGAGGGGTATATTAAGCGCCAGAAAGCGCAGATTGAAGAGACCCGCCGCCTGGAAAATCACCGTTTGCCGCAGGAGATTGACTACACGAAGATGACCGGCCTGCGCACAGAGGCACAGGAGCGGCTGAACAAAATTCACCCGGCCAGCGTGGGGCAGGCTTCGCGTATTTACGGCGTCAGCCCGGCGGATATTTCCGTTCTGCTGATTTGGCTGGAGAAAGGGAGAAAAAAACATGAATGACGCCGCCTCGCTGCTTGTTTCCTATGCTGCCCAGTATGAAATGAAAATTACGCCGCAGCAGGAAGAACAGTTCCGACTCTATGAAAAAATGCTTGTGGAATGGAACCAAAAAGTGAACCTGACGGCTGTAACTGACCCGGAGGGGATTGCCGCAAAGCACTTTCTGGACAGTATCTTGATTTTGAAGGCTGCCAAAATTCCTCAGGGCGAAAAAGTAATTGACATTGGCACGGGCGCGGGATTTCCCGGCATTCCGCTCAAAATTATGCGCCCGGATTTGGATTTGACGCTTCTGGATGGCCTGAATAAGCGCCTTATCTTTTTGAAAGAGCTGCTGAAAGCCCTTGACCTGAAGGCGGAGCTTGTCCATGCGCGCGCGGAGGAAGCGGCGCGGCAAAAGGAATACCGCACGCAGTTTGGCTTTGCTTTTGCGCGGGCGGTGGCTTCCATGCCGGTTTTGTGTGAGTATTGCCTACCATTTTTGAAAAACGGCGGCGTCTTTGCAGCGATGAAAGGCCCCGATGCGGAAAAGGAAATGGAAAGTGCAAAAAAAGCTGTGTCGCTTCTTGGCTGTGAATGGATTGACACAAAAAAGTATGCGCTCCCCGCTGGCGACGGCCGAACACTTTTCTTCATCCGCAGAAATGCAGCCCTGCCCGCAGCGTACCCGCGCCATGGTTCCAAAATCTCAAAGCAGCCCTTGCTTTTCCCATAAAAATTTTAGTCTGCCAAGACCTTTTACACTTTAAATTGCAAAAATTTGGCGATTTTTCTATGACGATAGCCAGCGCAGGAGATTTTCTTCAATATGAAGCGGTACTCTGACTTTTCCACTTTTGACCGCCAAAGTTTCAACATTTTTCGACTTTTCGGTTGAAAACTAAATTGAAAATTATTTTCCAGGGCCTATAATGCAACAAAATTTGCTCCACTTCCGTGGTATGCTGAAACGCGTAAGGACAAGCTCAGGAGGCGATGAATCGTGCATTTTGGTGAGAAAAACCGCGTGGTGGAAATTGGCATTGACCAGATTGTACCGAATCCAGCACAGCCAAGGCAGTCCTTCGACGAGCAGGAGTTGAAAAATCTTGCCCAGAGTATTTCTGCCAGCGGGCTGATACAGCCTTTAATTGTGCGGCACACAGCCGCAGGTTATGAGCTGATAGCCGGAGAGCGCCGCCTTCGTGCCTGCCGCATCGCAGGAATGACATCGGTTCCCTGCATTGTAAACGACTGCTCGGCAGACACCAGCGCCATATTAGCTATGACGGAAAACCTTCAGCGACAAGACCTCGGAATTTTTGAAGAGGCAGAGGGAATCCGTAAGCTGATTGAAAGCTGGCATGTTACGCAGGAAGAGGCCGCTTACCGCCTTGGCAGAAGTCAATCTTCCGTCGCGAACAAGCTTCGCCTGCTGCGGCTGAGTGAAGAAGAGCGCTGTTTAATTGTAAAAGCGGGCTTAACGGAACGCCATGCACGTGCACTGCTTCGCATTGAAGAAAAAGGCTTACGGAAACAGGCCCTTTCGATTGTAGTAGAAAGGCATTACAATGTTCGCCAAACGGACGAATATGTGATGCAGCTGCTTTCCGGTCAAAACGGGATGAAGCAGCACAAGCAGTTTATTTTGAAAGATGTGCGAATTTTTTTGAACACCATTTCACACGCGGTGAAAACAATGCAGCAGAGTGGAATCAAGGCACAAGCTTTGAAAAGCGAAACCGATGAGTACTATGAGTGTGTGGTGCGCATTCCAAAAGTACAGGCTGCTGCGGGTGGCCAAAAACCCGCCTGAATTATGATTACAAGTTTTACTCCTATTTCCCTATATCATTTCCCGCAAAGCAGGCCGGACGTAAAGTCCGGCCTGCTTTGTTGCAGTGGAAAGATTGCGGCTGTGTAGAAATTCAAATATGCTGCACAGTGAAGGGCAAAGAAGACTTAATATTAATTTATTTCATGAATGGAAGAAGAGCTGTCTCAATAATAGATTTTGAAACGTGTTGCACTCCTCTTCCTCAGAGAATTAAACTATAATTTATTTGCTCCTTGATTTCGGCTGGCAAGGGTGCAAGAAAACTGAAGCAAATATTGAAATAGATAGTGCAAAAATGAGGCAGCTCTAGGAGTAATCTCAACTTTCGCCACAATGTTTCACATGAAACAGTGAATTGACAAAAACAGAGATTGTTTCACATGAAACATGGCAAATTCCCTTTATCTTGAAGAAATGATGTGCTATAATGAGGATTAATAAGAAGAAAGCCGTAGGGCAGAAAGGGGATGTTATATTGGGAAAAATCATCGCAATTACTAACCAAAAAGGCGGCGTTGGGAAGACTACAACGGCCGTAAACCTTTCTGCTGCGATTGGAATGCGCGGCTACAAAACGCTCCTCGTTGATATCGACCCGCAGGGAAACTCTTCAAGCGGTGTCGGCATTGACCGCCGAAAACTAAAAAATACGGCATATGAAGTGCTGATTGGCAAAGCAAGTGCTAATGATGTGATTCTGCACACAGAATTCAAAAATCTTGACCTTCTGCCATCCAGTATGGATCTCGCCGGAGCGGAAATTGAACTTGTCGATATGCCGCAGCGCGAGTCACGGCTTCGCACGGCCCTTGCCCCAATTTCAGCAAACTACGGGTTTATCTTTATTGACTGCCCGCCATCGCTTGGGCTCATCACGACAAATGCACTTACAGCTGCGGACACGCTTCTAGTTCCGATTCAGTGTGAATATTACGCGCTGGAAGGCCTTTCTCAGCTGATGAATTCCGTACGCAGAGTGAAGCGACAGTACAATGAGCGGCTTACCATGGAGGGCGTGCTCCTTACCATGTTTGACGGCAGGCTGAACCTGACTCAGCAAGTCGTGGAGGAAGTAAAACGGTGCTTTCCGCGCAAAGTATTTGGTACGACCATACCGCGCACGGTGCGGCTTTCGGAAGCACCGAGCTTTGGAAAACCAATTCAATACTATGACAAATCGTCGCATGGCGCACAGGCTTATGAGCAGCTTGCGCTGGAACTGCTGAGACGGAACGGAAGGAAGGGATAGGCATGGCGAAAAAAGGCGGACTTGGCAAGGGGTTAGACGCTATCTTTGCTGAAAACGATACGGAAGGCGAGCGCACTGCCGTTTTGCTGAAAACTTCGGAGCTGGAGCCAAACCGCGCACAGCCGCGCCGCGCCTTTAATGAGCAGGCACTGAGTGAACTGGCTGACTCCATTTCCAAGCATGGTGTGCTGCAGCCGCTTTTGGTACGTCCGCTGATGAGCGGAGGGTATCAGATTGTTGCCGGTGAACGCAGGTGGCGCGCCGCGCGCATGGCGGGGCTGGATGAAGTCCCGGCTGTAGTGAAAGACCTTACAGACGAGCAAGTGATGGAGCTTGCGCTGATTGAAAACCTGCAGCGTGAAGATTTGAATCCGCTGGAGGAAGCACAGGGCTACCGCTCTTTAATGGATGCGTATGGTATGACGCAGGACGATGTAGCCGGAATCGTCGGAAAATCTCGTCCGGCTGTCGCGAACGCGCTTCGTTTGCTGAATTTGCCGGAAAAATTTCAGAAGATGGTGGAAAGCGGTAGTATTTCTGCTGGGCACGCGCGCACATTATTGAGCTTTTCGAGTGAAAAGGCCATGGAGGAAGCAGCAAAGGCAGCAGAAGAAGGCGCTTCTGTACGCGACCTCGAAAAAATGGCACAGAAAGCTGGCACGGAGCCGAAAGCAAAAAAACAGCCACGGAAAATTCAATATTACGAGGAAACGGAACTTGCCCTGAAAGAAAACCTTGGGCGGAAAGTTCATGTAACCGGAAATAAAAAACGCGGAGTGCTTCAGATTGAGTTTTACGGCGAAGACGATTTGGCCGACTTGATGAAGCATTTCCAAGCCTTTTGACCAGCCTTTTGAAAAAGGCTGGGCGGGCACAAAGTGCCATTCGCCGCCTACGGCGCCCACGAGGGAAGCCTAGTGTAAAAAAGCAGGCTGAATGCGGCGGCAAGACGTATGTTTCATGTGAAACACAGGCAATTCTTTGATTCACAGATTTAATTTGCAGTACATCCAGTTTTGATGGTATTTTAGAAGCAGCGCTTTTTTAAGAGCGGCTGCATCAGAAAAAACCATTTGAATGGGTAACGATAAAAATTCACTAAGCGGCAAGAGGAGAGAAAAAACATGATAGACATTAAACTGATTCGAAGCAATCCGGAGAAAATCAAGGCAGGCGCAAAAAAGCGGAATTACGACGCAGATAAAATGGTAGATGACATTCTGGCTATTGACACAAAGCGCCGCGAGATTACCGCGAGCGTGGAAGCAAAGCGTGCCCAACAGAATGCGGTCAGCAAGCAGATTCCGCAGATTAAGAAGCAGGGCGGCGATGTTTCGGAAGTCATGGCGCAGATGAAGGCGCTTTCGGCACAGATTAAAGAAGAAAATACAGAGCTGGAAAAAACCGAAGAAGAGCAGAAGACACTGCTTCTCAGTCTTCCGAATATGCCAGACGAAGACGTTGTTCCAGGCGGCAAAGAAAACAATAAGCCGCTTCACTATTTTAAAGAGAAGCCGACTTTTGAAGGATTTACCCCAAAAAACCATGTGGAGCTTTGTGAAAGCCTGCACATGATTGACTATCAGCGCGCGGCAAAACTTGCGGGCGCCGGAACCTGGATCTATTGTGGAATGGGCGCACGCCTGGAATGGGCGCTGCTGAATTTCTTTATTCAGGAACATCTCAACGACGGCTATGAACTGATGCTTGTGCCGCATATGCTGAAGTATGAATGCGGCCTTACGGCAGGCCAGTTCCCGAAGTTTAACGATGAAGTCTACTGGATTGCCAACCCGACCACGACAGACAAGAAGTTTCTGCTGCCGACGGCAGAAACCGCTCTTGTGAACCTGCACCGCGATGAAATCCTTTCCGAAGACGAGCTTCCGAAAAAGTATATTGCCTACACACCATGCTACCGCCGTGAAGCGGGAAGCTACCGTTCGGAAGAGCGTGGCATGATCCGCGGCCATCAGTTCGATAAGGTAGAAATGGTGCAGTACACGACACAGGAAGGTTCCGACGCCGCATTTGAAGAACTGGTGGGCAAAGCGGAACGACTGGTGCAGGAGCTTGGCCTTCATTACCGCCTGAGCAAGCTTGCTGCGGGCGACTGCTCGTTCTCTATGGCACGCACTTACGATATTGAAGTCTGGATTCCAAGCATGGGCATCTACAAGGAAGTCAGCTCTGCTTCCAACGCACGCGATTACCAGGCACGCCGCGGCAACATTAAGTACCGTGGAAAAGATGGCAAGCTGTACTTTGCGCATACATTAAACGCCTCCGGCCTTGCCACAAGCCGCGTGATGCCTGCTATTGTGGAGCAGTACCAGAATGCCGACGGCAGCGTAACGGTTCCGGAAGTCCTGCGCAAATACGTTGGCACAGATGTTATTCGCCCATGACCACGGCAGAGCTTTGGGCAGGGTACAGCCGCTCCCTGCGTATCCCGGTCTATGACGTGGGGCCGCAGAATACGCTGAAATTCGGCTCTGCCCTGCGCCTTGTGCAGGAAACAAGCGAGCAGCACCTCGGCGCCGTTCACGTCAGCTATGAAGAACTGCGGCAAAAAACAGGCCTTGTCTTCTTCATTATCTCAACGCGCGCAAAGATACTCCGTATGCCAAAGCATAAGGAAAATATTACCATAAAAACGCACCCGTACGGGCGTGGCGGCGCGCAGTTCTACCGTGACTTTTTGTTTTACGACGAAAGAGGCAGACTGCTTTTCAGTGTGATGCAGACGACTGTGCTGGCAGATGCCGAAACACGGAAAGTGCAGCGGCCGCAAGCGCTGAAGCCGTACGGCATTTACCCGGAAAACGTGATTGCGCCGGAGGACCGGATGGAACGCTTCACCGTTCCGGAGGGGCTTCCGCTGCTTGGCGAGCGCAGGGTGTACCATTCCGACCTCGACGCCAACGGGCATATGAACAACGCCGTTTACGGCGACATTGTTTCTGATTTTTTGCCGACTGAGGTGCGGAATCACGCCGCTCAGGTGCAGATTAATTACCTGGGAGAAACACCGGAGGGTGACATGCTGAAGGTGTTCGGCGAAAAACAGGGCAGCCGGTTTTTCCTTCGCGGAGAAAACGCGCAGGGGCTGAGTTTCACCGCATCAGCAGAATAAGGATGGCCACAATATCTATAATTCTTTTGAAGTATTGAAACAGAATTCCTAAAATGGTACAATAACTCTTAATATCAATTTTCAGTGCGCAGCATTCAGGCAGTAAGCGGACGGAGCCCACAGGCCCGCCCGCTTGATAATTCATAATGGAAATGGAAGATGGAGGAACGGAATGTTAAATACGAACTACGCGGAGAAGTTTGTAAAAGAAGCGCTCACTTTCGACGATGTGCTGCTGATTCCGGCGGAATCACACGTCCTGCCGAAAGAGGCCAAGCTTGGCACACAGCTTACGAAGAAAATTCACCTCAATATCCCGCTGATGACTTCAGCTATGGACACCGTAACGGAAACCCAGATGGCGATTGCAATGGCGCGGGAAGGCGGCATTGGAATTATCCACAAGAATATGCCCATTGAAACCCAGGCGGATATGGTGGACCGCGTAAAGCGCTCCGAAAATGGCGTAATCGTCAATCCGTTCTTCCTTTCACCGGAACATACCGTGCATGACGCAGAAATGATTATGGAGCGGTACCGCATTTCCGGCGTGCCAATCTGCGACAAAACCGGCCGCCTGATTGGCATCATTACAAACCGTGACCTCCGCTTTATGCAGGGGGAGGACTTCAATAAGCTGATTTCGAGTGTTATGACGAAGGAAAACCTCGTAACAGCACCGGTTGGCACAACTCTTACGGAAGCAAAAGAAATTCTGCGCTGCCACCGGATTGAGAAACTGCCGCTTGTTGACAATGAAGGCAAACTCAGAGGCCTCATTACCATTAAGGATATTGAAAAGGCTGTTCAGTACCCGCATTCCGCACGAGATGACGACGGCCGCCTGCTTTGCGGCGCAGCCATCGGCGCTACGGATGACGTTCTTGACCGCGTAGCAGCCCTTGTAGAAGCACAGGTTGACGTTGTAGTGCTGGACTCCGCCCATGGCCACAACAGTGGCGTGCTGAACGCTGTAAAGAAAGTCAAGAAGGCATACCCGCACCTGCAGGTGATTGCGGGCAATGTAGCGACGGCAGAAGGCACACTTGCGCTGATTGACGCAGGTGCAGACTGCGTAAAAGTCGGCATAGGACCAGGCTCCATCTGCACAACGCGGATTGTCGCCGGCATTGGCGTGCCGCAGATTACAGCCGTTTATGACGCTGCCTGCGCGGCGCAGAAGTGCGGCGTTCCGATTATCGCAGACGGCGGCATCAAATTCTCCGGCGATATTGTGAAAGCACTTGCGGCGGGCGCCAACGTTGTTATGATTGGTTCGCTTGTTGCGGGCTGCGAAGAGTCCCCAGGCGAAACCGAGCTGTACCAGGGCCGCCGCTTTAAGGTTTACCGCGGCATGGGCAGCCTTGCGGCAATGGGGCACGGCAGCAAAGACCGCTACTTCCAGCAGGATGCAAAGAAGCTTGTTCCGGAAGGCGTCGAGGGCCGTGTGCCTTACAAGGGGCCGCTTTCCGATACCGTGTATCAGCTGGTAGGGGGCCTGCGCTCCGGCATGGCCGGCATGGGCTACACCGGATGCGCAACCATAGATGACCTGCACACGAAGGCAAAGTTCTGCCGCATTACCAACGCAGGCCTGAGGGAAAGCCACCCGCACGACATTCAAATCACCAAAGAAGCGCCGAACTACTCCGTTTCTGTAGAATGACCCATATTCTGAAAAATATTTCGGAATATTGGTTGACAAGCATAGGCTGAATAGCGTATAATAATAAACGCACCGTTATTGTAACAGTGTGTATGTGGCGGCATAGCTCAGTTGGCTAGAGCATTCGGTTCATACCCGAAGCGTCGTTGGTTCGAATCCAATTGCCGCTACCATTTACGGCCCGGTGGTCAAGCGGTTAAGACACCGCCCTTTCACGGCGGTAACGCGAGTCCGATTCTCGCCCGGGTCACCAATAAAAGGTATTTTGCGCGAATTCTTCGCGCAAATTTTTTTCGGACGCATAGCTCAGCTGGTTAGAGCGTTCGCCTCACACGCGAGAGGTCGAGGGTTCGAGTCCCCCTACGTCCACCAGAAATGAAAAAAGGGAACGCAGTCTGTAGGCTGTGCTCCTTTTTTTATGGTTTATGGGACTCGAAGGGGGGCGGAAATGAATGACGTGCCAGTGGCACGTCAGAGCGAACTGCTCCGTCCCTCTTTGTCGCTTCGTGACATTTCCCCCACACAGTGGGGAAATTTTCCGCGACCGACCAAGGCGCGCTGCGCGCCGCGAATCGAGTCCCCCTACGTCCACCAAGCGCAAACCCGCATGGTTGCTGGATTTTTCCGGCATCCGGTGCGGGTCGTTTTTTACTCTTTTTCGGTTGTACGACAAAATTACGACAGAATTACGACAATTCATGTAAATCCCCAGTAGCCGAAAGTATGTGCGAAACAGCGATGCAGGCTTTTGAACATTCGGGTTTTCTTGTAACTTTATAGCAGTGGCTATCGTTCACTTTATGCCAAAAACAAAAGCAACAGAATCACTTCTGCTGCTCTTCTTTAAAACGAGGATCGGAGACGCTGAGAAGGCGCCGTTAGAATCCGCAGATTCATCCGACCGTCTATAGTATATGTACTTTTTTTAAAAAAGTCAATTAAAATTAATTACAAATTGAATTAATCCAAATAAGTTTTAGGAGCGTAATAGATTGGCCAAACGGATCGCCCATTGATAGGCGCATTCTTCGATGCCCTATTCTGTATAATTTGCAAAAACTGTCTTAACTTTTGCTTATATGGGCTTTCATTTTCCACATTTTCATCTAATCTTATTCCTTCGTTACAACATTTTCTTATTGTACCAGCTACAATATCAGCCATTTGTAAGCCCATCGTTGTTTCGGAGTCACCAAAAATTGGAGCAGGTAAAATATTGTGGATTTCATGTTGTCCGCTTACAGAGCGATATAAATAATTATTGAATGCAAAAGCAATATTTTTATCTTGCTTACGTCTATTATTATCAATCACAACTAAGGTATCATTAACCCGCCAATAACGTGCTATAGATTCTGCACGCCATAGCAAATCTTTGTAATAGGGGGGTAAGATTTCGGGAGACGATTTGATTTGCCTTGACGGATTATGCATCACAATAGCTGCATACTTACAATTGAGATCACCAATGCAATCAGAAAAAAATCTATCTATAAATTGAAATTTTCCAATTTGAGGATTTGTCAAAGTGCTTTTGTTGACATATTCCGAAGACTTTATTTCCTTATTAACATTCTGTAAGTACTCTTCTTTCAGCCTATAAAATCGTTGCGTAATATCTGAAATAGCATTTTTTTTGATGCAGGCCATAGCAGCAACGATATAAGAAGTAGTTTTGGGTGGGTCGGTAAAGTCTCCTGATACATCTATAAATGAAATCACAACATATTTCCCCCATAAATTCTATTATTTATCATAATATCACTTTTTAAAATAATTTCAAAGTATTGACTTCTGTGCACCCATAAATTGCAATATATGTACACCCAAAATCCAGGAGATTAAAAATGCCAAGAATAGGAAGGCCAACGGATGATCCCAAAAGCAATCAATATAAAGTACGGTTATCCGACGGTGACTTAAGAAACTGGATTATTGTCAAAAGGTGTTGGGCTTCATCAAAGCAGAAATAATTTGGCACGGAATTGAACAAATGTATGAAAAGGCCCGCAAACAAAAACGGCTCTATAATAAATGTTGGGGTAGAATGAATAGAGCCTGGAAAAGAATAAAAAGCGGGCACACCACACAATTGGTGTACCCGTAAAATATGTTTAGATTTCATTGTTGGCCGCAAGCCAGTGCAGACCCGCACAGGTATTTAGCTGATTGCGTATTTGTGTAAATTCTGTGTCTTTGGTAACTTTCGAATCGTATTGCTGCAGCTTGTCCAATAAAATAGGAACGATTTGAATTTGGTCGTTCTCATATTCGATTTTTGCGAACAATCTTGCTGATAATATCAAAATTGACGATGTTTTTCAAAGATAATTTATTGAGCTGCAAAGAGAACCTAAGGGCCTTTTCCGCTTCTTTCATCTGCGCTGGAGTTAATTCGCCAATTTTGTCTTTTAACCTGAATTGATTCACGGTCATAATCTGATTGAACATAATGACGGAGGTTTTCCCGCCTAACATGAATTTGTACTGGAAAGGATAATATCTTTTATACTGACTTGTTATAAGCGCAATGATAGTTGTGTTGCCGTGCATATTTCCGACATCGTTTTGAATAATGAGTCCCAGCCTGGTGTTGCCGATTACATGTGTTGATGTGTAGTCAATGTCCTCCAAATCCACATAATAGATTTCTCCGCGCTTAATTTTTCTGGTTTCATAACTATGGTCGATTTCTTTGGAAAAATCAGCTGATTTTTTTAGATATGTCATACTATCACTCCTCATTTTGAAATCTTATTATAAGCAGATGAAGTGTTTTTGAAAAATCTTGTAACTTACCAATTTTAATTGCCTTCTTTCGTGTGGTTACGTTAAGCCCAGTTTTTCCCGTGCGACTTCCGGGTCAAAGTGCCCGTAGCGGGTTCGGAACATTTCGCTGCTGCTCCAACCGCACATCCGCATGATATAGAAATCATCCGCACCGTCTTCTTTTAAAAGAGTTGCAAATGTGTGCCTTAATTCATGCGCATGAAGAATCGGAATGTCCGGGTTTGCCTTGTGCATGGCCTGCATAAAAGGTTCATAAGCACGGCAGCGCCAGTTGTCCGGATCCCAGACCTTTCCGCATGGAGAGAAAAATAAGAATTTGGGTGTGACAGTTTTTCCTTTTCGCGAACCTTTGGTGAACGTAACGGTTCGGGGTTTCTGCTGAAGAAGCTCGAAAAGCTCGGAGTCAATCGGTATTGTGCGCTTTCGAAATTTGTTCTTCAGACCGTCGCTGAGAATCACCCTTTTTCCACTCTTTTCATCTTTTACGGCCACTGTCCCTTGCACAATGTCAAGGCATTGATTTGGGAGGACGTTTTCGGGCTTTAAACCGAGCAGCTCACTGCGGGAAATCCCTGTTTTTAGTAACGTGATGACTTCCAACGCTCCAGGCCCGGAATAAGTTTTTGCAAAAGCAATCACCCGGTCGCGCTGAGGTTTAGTATAGAATCGTTTTGCGGGGCTCGATCGGTATTTCGGTTTGCTGAATTGTCCATGTGTTGGATCTTTGGAAACAATATTGTCGGCGACGGCCATATCGAAGATGCTCTTGAGGCAGGCCATCATTTTTTTTACACTTCCCTTGGCATAACTTTTTGATTTTTTGTTGATGAATCGCTGAATATCTGTGTGACAGATTTTTCGGATTCCCACTTTGTCAAAGTAGGGGATCAGATGTTTCTCTACTGGGATTTCGTATGTCCCATAATAGGTATTTCCTTTTACATTTCCTTTTTTGTAGATGGCAAGCCATTTTCGGGCGACGGTGCAAAATAGGATGTCCGGTTCTGTGCCGGTGGGGCCAATCGCTTCTTCTACGGCGTGCTGTTCAATGTACTTTCGGGCTTTTTCCTTTGCATCGCGGGGACCCTTTTTGCTGTAAAAAGATTTACGGATTTCAAACCCGTATTCGTCTTTCCCTATGACGCCTTTGTACTCATAGTATCCGGATTTTTTAGGGGCGGCTTTTTTAGTCTTGCTCATTTTCAGCCAGCCTCCTTTTTTGCTGCCGTGTTTACCGGACCCTGACCTGTCATCCAGCGGTAAAACGGGAGGGTCATAATCCGGTAACCATAATTGTTTTTCCCTGATTGACGCCAAGCAATGGCTCCAGGAATTTGCTTTTCTAAAATGGCGCACCGCAGTACGGGCGTTGTAACTTTAAGAATTTCTGCGCAGGCTTGCAGTGGAATCGAGGTAGGGTACTGTTCCACCAGACGGTCTAATTGCTTTAACTTGTCGACGAGAGTTGTCGGTATTTTTTGACGTGCTTTTTCCATAACGATATTCATCTCCTATATTAAAATCCGTAGTAAAAAAATTGCTGCTATTTTTAATATAGTGATTTTTTAACCGAATGTACGATTTCCCCATTAGCAAAGCAAAAAAAGTGAACCTTAAGTTTCTTAGCTCACAGATTCGTGGGGCTATTTTTTTACACATGAGCATTGCATTGAAAAATCAAACCGAATATAATAAAGCATAAGGGGAGAATTGATGATGAGTATGACAAGCGAAGAAATTCTTACAGCAATGCAAACCATAGTTGCCAAAGCAGTTAACGAAGCACAGGCTGCAACAGATCATAAGCTTACATCTATGCAGACAGCAACAGACCAGAAGTTTACGGCAATGCAGGCTTCAATAGACAAAGCACAGGCCGCAACAGACCAGAAACTTACATTAATGCAGGCTACGATAGACAAAGCACAGACAGCAACTGACAAAAAAATTGTGACTACCCAGAAAGAGACAATCGATATTCTTCGCGAAGATATGCAGAACATTGCTGAAGCAACAGCAAACAAATTTGTTCAGCGTATACAAGCCATTCTTGAAAACAGAGAAGATAAACAAATTCAGCTTATTATGGAAGACGTTCAAGAAATCCTTCGCCGCCTTCCCCCAGTTGAAAACCAGCGAGAAACCACAAATGAGATTACCACATTGAAACATATCGTAGCAGACCATTCCGTGAGAATTAAAAAATTGGAAGAAGCAACATTCAAAAAAGCATGAACTTTACCTAACGTCTATATAAAAAAGCAGCCCCTGCTTACGCAGAGGGCTGCTTTTTACGGTTGATCTGCCCCGAAGAAAACCGGAGCAACCATACCAAAAGGTATTGGCTGCCTCGGCTTTCTGCCTTCAAAAAGAATAGATTTCAGAAAAACAAAAAATAATTGAGTTTTAAGCGATGCTTAAACGGCAGGGCTTAGCACTGCTGCGGCGATTCGTCCGTTTATCTCCCGGAGCTTTCAACAAAACATCGAACCAGACGACTTTTCAACACAAAAAGGGGCTGTTGCAAAATCTTCGTTTTGCAGCAGCCCCATTGCTTGCAGCTTCGTGGATTCAATTATTGGATGTCATCGGCGGCTGTTCCCCAAACAACAGTTTCAGGTAATTGCGTTTACCGTATTGAATGCGGATGATAAACACGGTTTGCTTCTCCACTCTGTAAAAGATGAGATAATTCCCGCAAACCTGAAAGCGATAGTCAGTTTCAATATTCAGTACGGAGGACAGATTCGGGCCGCTTCCAGGAAAGTCTGCCAGCCCACGCATGGATTTCAGAATGTGGGAAACCAACTTCTGGGCGGCGGCCGGCGCGTCTAAATGAGCAGCAACATACTGCCGGATTTCCCGCAGGTCATTTGCTGCCTCCGGGGAAACGCGCAGTTCAGCCATTTTCCTGCTCCAAAAGTTCCTCCACCTGCTCCATGTTCAACCAGCCCTTTTCCTTACCGGACTGTTCGCCTTTTGCAAGCTGGGATAGGAGTTTCAGCGAGGCTTTCAGCTTTTCGTATTCATCAATGTCCACAATTGCATAACGTCCCCGGCCATTTTTTGTCAGGTAGACCGGCTCACCAAATGCAATACCACGCAAAACTTCGTTGTAGTTCCGCAGATCGGACACAGGCTTGATATTTGGCATTCAAAACACCTCCTAAATAATAATATACTCTTATTATTCGTAAAATTCAACGTAATATTTGACACATACTAAAGAAAATTCTAAGGGCCGCTGCCGAACTTGCCTAAATCGGATAAGCCACGAGATTGGGGACACGATGATGAGCAATAAAAATCGTCCTGAAATGATACCGGAACACAACATTTTATATCTGCCTATTCTACCCATATCCCAATAGCACCACGTTTCACAGATGGGGCTTACAGGGCCAATTTTTCCAGAAAACAGCACCGGGAAGCTACAGAAAATCCATCTATCCGACGTAACGGCGAAAGGAACGGTTTTTATGCCGAAAATGAGCAAGAAGTGCAAACTGGAATGGCAGTTTTTCTTAAACCAACGAAATCGGATAACATACAACCCGCTTTGCCGTAAATGTATCCACGGCTGTAAGCAGAGTTTCCGAGCCGTCGTGATGAACTGTCCGCGTTATCTGTCCAAACGAGCAAAAGGAAAGCTCATGATACACTATAAACCTTTTGTCCTATGGATTGAGGGCTTTGAGACGAAAGGAGTTATATGAACGGAGAAAATGGAGTTAACATCAGTGCCGCAAACAGCAAGGTTTCTATGCCAGAGCAGGAAGACGAATGCCCCATGCTTGTGAAAAAGATCGGCAAAACCACCTACAGAGTGAAGATCCACTTCAGCACTACCAGCCGGGAAACCATGAGCGACAAAATCAAGCGGATGCTCCGCAACGAAATTAGCCGAGTGTGATATTCGATTATAGACAAAAA
>JBFLFY010000004.1:0-99656 GCA_041859875.1 Caproicibacter sp.
GTAAAGCTCAATGTGATGAAAATTCTGAACGAAAAGTTCGGCATGACGGAAGAAGATTTCCTTTCCGCTGACATTGAGTTTGTTCCGGCAGCCAAGGCAGTCGATATTGGTTTCGACCGCAGCATGATCGGTGCTTACGGCAACGACGACCGCGTGTGCGCCTACCCTGCCCTTACGGCTATTCTGGCTGCAAAAGACCCACAGAATACCATTGTTACTGTCCTGGCGGACCGCGAAGAAATCGGAAGCTACGGCAACACAGGCCTCAACTCCGAATTTCTGCGTTACTTTATTGCTGATCTTGCACAGGCCGAAGGCCTTGAACCGCGCCATGTACTCAGCAAATCGAAGTGCCTTTCCGCCGATGTGACGGCCGCTTTCGACCCCACCTATGCGGATGCTTACGAGCAGAACAACGCCAACTACCTCAACTGCGGCGTAGGCGTTGCCAAGTACACCGGCGCCCGCGGCAAGAGCGGCACCAGCGAAGCGGCAGCCGAGTTTGTCGCTGAAATCCGCAGCCTGTTCGACAAGAACAAGGTTCTGTGGCAGATTGGCGAAATGGGCAAAGTAGACCTTGGCGGCGGCGGAACCGTTGCCCTCTATATTGCCAGCCTGAATGTGGATGTCATTGACATCGGCGTTCCGGTGCTTTCCATGCACTCCCCGTTTGAAGTCGTTTCCAAGCTCGACATTTACATGACTTATAAGGGAATTTCCTGCTTCTTCAAAGCATAACAGCACCTTTTCAAAAAGCGGAGGCGGAATCTAAAAAAGATTTCGCCTCCGCTGCTTTTTACCGTTTTCCTTTATCTCTGCAAAACAGGCTAAAAATGCCCTCCGGAAATTCCGGAGGGCATTTGTTGTTCAGCTGAACTTACTGGTCGTTTGATTTTGCCTTGACTTCATCCATTGCTTTTGTGAGAAAAGCATCCGGAGCCATCACACCAAGGTCGCCCGCTTTGCGGCCACGGACGGAAACCGTGCCATTCTGCATTTCCTTTTCGCCGACAATCAGCATATACGGAATCTTCTGCAGCTGTGCTTCACGGATCTTGTAGCCAATCTTTTCATTGCGTGTGTCAATCTCAACACGGAGGCCGCCTTCCAGCAGCTTTGCCTGAACCTTCTTTGCATACTCAAGCATCGCGTCGGAAATTGGAAGGATTTTCGCCTGAACCGGAGCAAGCCAAATTGGGAACGCGCCCGCATAATGCTCCGTCAAAATTGCGATAAAGCGTTCGATGCTGCCAAAGATAACACGGTGCAGCATCACCGGGCGGTGCTTTTCACCGTCTTCGCCGGTGTAGGTCAGCTCAAAGCGCTCCGGCATCTGGAAATCGAGCTGAATCGTGCCGCACTGCCAGGTTCTGCCCAGCGAATCGCGCAGGTGGAAGTCAATCTTCGGGCCGTAAAACGCACCGTCGCCTTCGTTGATTTCATACGGCTTGCCGTTCGTTTTCAGGGCATGAATCAAAGCATCGGTTGCCATTTTCCACTGCTCATCGGTTCCCATGGAGTTTTTCGGGCGGGTGGAAAGCTCAAGGCTGTACTCAAAGCCGAACACCTTATAAAAGCTGTCAATTAAATTCATAACCCCAAGAATTTCGCTTTCGACCTGATCCGGAGTCATGAAAATATGGGCATCGTCCTGCGTAAAGCAGCGAACACGCATCAGGCCGTGCAAAGTGCCGGAAAGTTCGTGGCGGTGAACAAGGCCAAGCTCCGCCAGACGTTCCGGCAGGTCGCGGTACGAATGCGGCTTGCGCTTGTAGACGAGCATACCGCCCGGGCAGTTCATCGGCTTAATGGCGTAATCCTGGCCGTCAATCTTTGTAGTATACATATTGTCTTTGTAATGATCCCAGTGGCCGGACCGATGCCAAAGTTCCTCACTCAGAATCATCGGTGTGCGGATTTCTTCATAGCCGTGTTTTGTATGCTCTTCACGCCAGAACTGTTCCAGCTGATTGCGGAGAATCATGCCGTGCGGCAGAAAGAACGGGAACCCCGGGCCCTCTTCGTAAATATCGAACAGGTCAAGGTCACGGCCAATTTTGCGGTGGTCGCGCTTTTTGGCTTCTTCAATCATATGCAGGTATTCTTCCAGCTGAGAAGCCTTCGGGAACGAAATGCCGTAAACACGCTGCAGCATTTTGTTCTTCGCGTCTGCGCGCCAGTAGGCGCCAGTACAGTTCGTCAGTTTAACGGCTTTCACATGGCCGGTGCTCATCAAATGCGGGCCGGCGCAAAGGTCAATATAGTCATCCTGTTTGTAAAAGCTGATTTTTTCGCCCTTGCCTGCGTGTTCCTGAATCAGTTCCACCTTATATTTCTGGTGTTCTTTTTCCATCAGGTCAATAGCGTCTTTCGGGTCAAGCTCGAAGCGCTCCAGCGGAATATCTTTTTTAATGATTTCCTTCATCTCAGCTTCAATCTTAGCCATATCGTCCGGCGTAAGGGTGCGCGGAAGATCGAAGTCGTAATAGAATCCGTTTTCAATAGCCGGGCCAATCGCAAAGCCAGCGGTTGGGAAAAGCTTTTTCACGGCCTGCGCCATAATGTGAGAGGTTGTGTGCCAGTAGGCTTTCTTGCCCTCAGCGTCGTCAAAAGTCAAAATCTGCAGCTCACAGTCTTTTGTAACCGGGGTGCGAAGGTCCACCACTTTGCCATCCAGCTTACCCGCGCAGGCAGCTTTGTAAAGCCCTGCGCCGATGGATTTCGCAATTTCAGCGACTGTTATGCCGCTTTCAAACTCTTTTACATCGCCTTTCAGGCTGACTTTAATCATTTGGTTCCACTCCTTTATAAATTTGAACAGGTAAAATAAAAAAAGCCCTGCCCCTATAATGGGGTAAGACTTTAACTTACGGTTCCACCCAATTCAGCGGATTACAGAAACCCGCCCTCATTGATACGGCTGTAACGGTGCCGGCCGGTACGCCTTTTGCCTTAAGGCCTCGGTGTACAACTCGGAGGCGGTAGTCTGTCTTTTCTTCCGCCGCGAACGTTTCCAGCTTTCAGCATTCGCTCTCTGGTGCAGCCTCCAAGGGACTTCCTCGTCAATGTTTTCCAAAATATTCTGTTTTGCCTGTGGCCTTATCATAGCACCCGGAAAAGGCCTTGTCAAGGTTTGTGCAAAAGCTTTTTTAGAGGCCAGAGGGCACGGTCTGGAATAATTTTTTCCCTTTACAGAGCAGAATTGAAATTTTGTAAAAGGTTGTAATAATAATTTATTATTTGTCTAACTGTAAAAAATTATATATTTATTTTGTATAATTTTTTCCTTGATTGTGAAATCAATTATGGTATTATTATTAATAGTAAGTTCATATAATGTTCATATATGAATCCGGTTCAAAACGAATTAAAAACAGAAAAGAGGCGATTGCCTTTGCTTGAAAGAGAATGGAGCAGCTAAATTTTCATTGCGTGTTTTTGGGGGAATTTTATATTAAAACAAGGAGGATGAAACATTGGTTACATTTTTTGTCGCATTAGGCCTGTTAATATTAGGATACTTTACATACAGCAAAGTTGTAGATAAAGTCTTTCAACCGCGGCAGTCGCCTACACCGTGCGTTGCTCACCCTGACGGCGTAGACTTCGTGCCCATGAGCACACCGCGCGCGTTTCTTGTTGAGCTGCTGAATATTGCCGGGCTTGGGCCAATATTCGGCGCGCTGGCTGGTGCACTCTGGGGACCTGTTGTTTACCTCTGGATTGTTTTTGGCACCATTTTCGCAGGCGGCGTGCATGACTACATCAGCGGCACGCTTTCCATGCGCCAGGACGGCGCTTCCATTTCGGAAGTCGTCGGCAAAAACCTTGGAAATGCTATGCTGCAGATTATGCGCGTGTTTTCCGTTGTTTTGTTGGTTCTGATTGGCGCGACTTTCACGACCGGCCCTGCCGGGCTTTTTGCAGAGCTTACGCCAAAATCACTCGATAAGAATTTTTGGCTCGTAATTCTATTGATTTATTACTTTTTGGCAACGCTTTTCCCGATTGATAAAATCATCGGCAAACTGTACCCCATTTTTGGCGTTCTCCTCATTATCATGTGCGTCGGCGTAGCTGGCGGTGTTCTCTTTAACGGCAGTTACCATATGCCGGAAATGGTGCTTGCAAACGAACACCCGGCACACACACCAATCTGGTCCATGATGTTTATTACAGTAGCCTGCGGTGCCTGCTCCGGGTTCCATTCAACTCAGGCTCCGCTGATTGCCCGCTGTGTTGACGATGAACGTAAAAACCGTAAAATTTTCTACGGCGCTATGGTTGCCGAAGGGATTATTGCTCTGATTTGGGCAGCTGTTGGTATGACTTTTTACGGCGGCACCCAGGGCCTTTACAATGCTGGCAACGCGATTCACAACAACCAGTCCGCAATGGTCTACAACATCGGCAAAGGCCTTCTTGGCCCAATCGGCGCAGTGCTCACCGTTATTGGTGTCGGTATCTGCCCGGTTACTTCCGCCGATACCGCATTCCGCAGTGCAAGACTTACCATTTCCGACTGGTTCCACATTGACCAGAAAAAAGTCGGCCCACGCCTTGCTATCTCGATTCCTCTCTTCGCCGTCGGCGCTACGCTGACGCAGCTGGACTTCAGCATAATCTGGCGTTATTTCTCCTACTCCAACCAAGCTCTGGCCATGATTGTCCTGTGGGCCGGCGCCGCATATCTGTGCAAATGGAAAAAGCATTCCCTTGTTTCGCTGATGGCCGCACTTCCTGCAACGTTCATGTCGGCCGTTACCTGCACCTACTTCTTTATGGCAAAGGAATGCCTGCATCTTTCCACTTCCATTGCTTACCCGGTCGGCATTGCATTTGCCCTTGTCTGCCTCCTCCTTTACATTGTTAAAGGGGTTCTGCCGAACTGGAATAGCAACGTGAAAGCAAAAATGACTCCGTCTGTTGACAAAGCAGTCTAATTCTTAATTCAAAAGCTTTTCAGCCGTCCCGTTTTTCGGGGCGGCTTTTCTTGTTTAAAAAATATTTGCACACTTTTGCGGGCAGGCAGCGATTTTTCGCGAAGGAATCCTCTTTTTGCCATATTATTTCGCTCATTTCTGCATACAACGTTTTTGTGGAACGTTTGTAAATTTCTTGACAGAAGGGTACTGAAAGATATACAATATTTTTTATGGTGCGCTAATACGCATTCAGCAAATTGTAATAATCTTCAAATAGAGATTTCTCGGATTTTCATCATTAAGTTACAGGGAGGTGCCAACATTTGCAAATTGATTTAGTCCTCTGCATACTGGTTGCGGTTGTATGTGCGGTTGCTGCGGGATTTGTGTGCTTTTTTCTGGGCTCTGAACACCGTAAAAAGACCGCTGAATATACCATAGGCTCTGCAGAACAGGAAGCAAAGCGAATTGTGAGCGACGCCATTAAAACGGCGGAAACGAAAAAGAAAGAAGCGATTCTTGAAGGCAAAGATGAAATTCACCGCCAGCGTACGGAACAGGAGCGGGAATTAAACGACCGCCGGAAAGAAGTCCAGCGCCAGGAGCGCCGCATTCAGCAAAAAGAAGAAACCCTAGACAAAAAGATGGAAAGCCTCGAAGCAAAAGACGAGGCGCTCAGCAACAAAAACAAGCAGGCGGATGAACGTCTGGTTCAGGCTGAAGAAATAAAGAAAAACCAGCGTGAAACATTGGAGCGTATCTCCGGCTTCACCAAAGATCAGGCAAAAGAATACCTGCTGAACGATCTTGACAATGAGCTGACCCACGAAAAAGCCGTCAAGCTGATGGAGTTTGAGCAGCAGACGCGTGAAGAAGCAGACAAAACAGCACGGGAAATTATTTCCACCGCCATTCAGCGCTGTGCGGCAGACCATGTGGCAGAAGCGACCATCTCCGTAGTGCCGCTGCCAAATGACGAAATGAAAGGCCGTATTATCGGTCGTGAAGGGCGCAATATCCGCGCGATTGAAACCATGACGGGCGTAGACCTGATTATTGACGACACACCGGAAGCAATTACACTCAGCTGCTTTGAACCAGTACGCCGTGAAGTTGCCCGTATTGCTTTGGAACACCTGATTGCCGACGGGCGCATCCATCCGGCGCGCATTGAGGAAACGATTGAAAAGGCTCGCCGTGAAGTGGATAACACCATTAAGCAGGAAGGGGAACGTGCCGTACTGGAAGCCGGTATCAACGGGATTCACCCAGAGCTTGTAAAGCTTTTGGGACGCCTGCGTTACCGCACAAGTTATGGCCAGAACGTGCTGAACCATTCGTTGGAGGTTTCGTACCTTGCCGGCATGATGGCTTCTGAACTTGGCATTGACCCAGCAGTTGCACGCAGAGCAGGTTTGCTGCATGATATTGGCAAAGCACTTGACCACGAAATTGAAGGCTCACATGTCGACATCGGTGTGGAAGTTGCACGCAAGTATAAGGAAAGCGACGCCGTTATCCACGCAATACAGGCGCACCATAACGACGTAGAGCCTAAAACAATCGCCGCATGTCTTGTGCAGGCTGCTGATGCTATCAGTGCAGCACGGCCGGGTGCACGGCGTGAAAATGTAGAAAACTACATTAAGCGGCTTGAAAAGCTGGAAGAGGTCGCCTCCTCCTTTGACGGCGTGGAACGCAGCTATGCAATCCAAGCTGGGCGTGAAATCCGCATTATGGTAAAACCAGAAGTCATCAGCGATGACGATATGGTTCTTCTTGCACAGAAGATCTGCAAAAAAATCGAAAGCGATCTCGAATACCCAGGGCAAATCAAAGTCAATATCATCCGGGAAAGCCGGGCTATTGAATACGCAAAATAATCAAGCAGGGGAACAGATGGCTGTTCCCCTTTTGTTTTTATTAGGAAAGGGCTGTAGATACTATGAATATTCTGGCAATCGGCGACGTTGTCGGCAGCATTGGCTGCCGCTTTCTGCGCAGCCATCTGCCCGCAATTAAAAAGATGAAAGCCATTGACCTTGTGATTGTCAACGGTGAAAATTCCGCCGACGGAAACGGCCTGACTCCCGTTTCCGTGCGTCATTTGTTCGACAGCGGCGCCGACGTGGTCACTTCCGGCAACCACAGCTTCCGGCGGCGCGAAAGCTACGACCTTTATGACTCTTGTGAAACCCTGCTGCGGCCCGCGAATTTTCCGGCTTCCGCACCCGGCCGCGGGTACTGCATTGTAGATATGGGGCGCATACAGGTCGGCGTTATTAACCTAATGGGTGTTGTGTATCTGGAAAGCATGGAATCCCCCTTCGACTGTGCAGACCGCATCCTTGCAGAGAAGCTGCCCAAAATTACACTTGTGGATTTTCACGCGGAAGCAACAGGCGAAAAGCGTTCCCTCGCCTACTACCTTGACGGACGCGTTTCCGCCGTCTATGGAACGCACACTCATGTGCAGACGGCCGATGAGTGCATTCTGCCAAATGGCACCGGTTATCTTTCCGATCTCGGCATGACTGGCCCAGTAAATTCCGTTCTCGGCGTAAAGCCGGAACTCGTGATTCGCAAGATGAAGACGAAAATGCCCGTGCGGTTTGACCTTGCCGACGGCGACTGCTGCATTAACGGCGCAATATTTCAAATAGACGAACATACTGGTAAAACAATTTCCATAGAAAGACTTAATATTTTATAAAATTTTGGCAACAATGGCATATTTTTTTAAAAACCTCTTGCAAATTTCCTTTATTAGATTTATTATGGACTAGTAAAACGTCATGATTCTAATGGGGGATAAAACGATGGAAGTATTGAAGGTTTCGTCAAAGTCAGCGCCGAATTCCGTGGCCGGCGCAGTTGCAGGAGTAATAAGAGAATCCGGATCCGTTGAGCTGCAGGCAGTAGGCGCCGGCGCAACCAATCAGTCCGTGAAGGCTATTGCCATTGCACGGGGCTATCTTGCGCCATCCGGTATCGACATTATATGCACACCGGCCTTTGCTAGCATTACAATCGATGGCGAAGAGCGAACCGCAATGCGGCTGATTGTAGAACCGCGCTGATTCTCACTCTTCCCAAAACGCTCCCGGTTTCTGCCGGGGGCGTTTTGCTGTTTCGAAAATACGGCGTACAGCTGCCGTATATTTTAAAGATTGAATCAAACGAAACGGTATGGTATAATAACAGAATAAGTTTGTATTAATGCGGCTTGGGTAAAATACCGCTTCTGTGATTTGAGGGAGTGCTTGCAAAGTGATTAGCGGAAATGACTTGAAAAACGCCATAATCTCCGGCGCCAATAATGTTTTGAAATACCGTTCATCCATCAATGAACTGAATATCTTTCCCGTGCCGGATGGAGATACCGGCTCCAATATGTCAATGACAATCGGCGCGGCTGTAAGCGAGCTGGAAAAGCTGGAAAATCCCACGGCGGCCGAAGCTGCTAACACGGCAGCAAGCGCCATGCTGCGCGGCGCTCGCGGGAATTCCGGCGTTATTCTTTCTATTCTTTTCCGCGGCTTTTCTGACGGGCTGAAGGAAAAGGAAAGCACAAGTGCGGAAGATCTTGTTAACGCACTTGGCATCGGTGTAGAAGCGGCTTACAAAGCTGTGATGAAACCAACAGAAGGTACGATTCTGACTGTTTCGCGCATGGGCTGTGAAGCAGGCCGCAAAGCGCTTCAGCAAAGCAGCGACCCTGCTGCCGTTTGGCAGGCTGTGTGCAGCGGTTCCGAAGAGGCCCTGGAACAAACCCCAGAGCAGCTTCCGGTATTGAAGCGCGCGGGCGTTGTAGATGCAGGCGGCAAAGGGCTCTGTTTTATTTTTGAAGGAATGCAGAGCGTTTTCAGCGACGGCAAAATGATTGAAGCCGAAACACAGAACACCGCAAATGTAAACGGCGACGATTTTTTCCGTAACGCTGCCGCAGAGTTCGATGAAGAAATTCACTTTACTTACTGCACAGAATTTATTATTGGGCGCGATTCCGCCAATGCAAAAGATCCTTCGGAACTGCGTGCTTTTCTTGAAACAATGGGTGACTGCGTTCTCGTCGTCAGTGACGATGAAATTATAAAAGTCCATGTTCACACCGAACATCCGGGCAAGGCGCTGGAAGCCGCCCTCGACTACGGCCAGCTGCTGAGCGTTAAGGTTGACAACATGAAGGAGCAGCACCGCAAAGCTGCGGAAGCTGAAAAGAAAGAAACGGAAGCAGCACCGTGCGAGCCGCTTACCCCGGCTGACCCGGTAGACGAAATCGGCTTTACCGCCGTTGCAAGCGGCAGCGGCCTGAAAACCCTTTTCACCGATCTTGGCTGCTGCCAAGTTGTCAGCGGCGGCCAGACCATGAATCCAAGCACAGAGATGCTTGCGGAAGCAGTACGTGCTACTCCGGCCAAGAACGTTATGATTCTTCCAAATAATAAAAATATTATTCTGGCAGCGGAACAGGTTGTTCCGCTTGTGAAAGACCGGAACGTTGTTGTTCTGCCTACACGCACTGTCCCACAAGGGCTTTCCGCGCTTCTTGCCTATAATCCGGACATTTCTGTGGAAGAGAACACCGTCAGCATGATGGAATCCGCCACAGCTGTGAAAACCGGCACAGTAACCTATGCGGCGCGTGACTCTGAGTTTGGCGGCCGTAAAATTCACAAAAATGACGTTATGGGCCTTGTGAACGGCAAGCTGGAAATTGTAGACCATATTCATGATGTGGGTCATGTGTGCGTTAAGCTGGTACGCTCCATGATGGAACGAAGCACAACCTTTATTACGTTGATTTATGGTCAGGAAGTTTCAGAAAATGAGGCTAATGACGTATATAATCAGATTAAGTCCAAAATTGACGGTGACGTTGAAGTCACTCTGGTAAACGGAGGCCAGCCGGTTTACTACTATCTTGTTTCTGTAGAATAGCAGAGTTTTCAGGTGAAAATATGGCCAGTCTTTACCGGAAAAATATTCGTTCTTTAAACGGCGTCGGCGAACAGCGCGCTCAGCTTTTTCAAAAGCTTGGCGTGTCTTCCGTCGGCGCTTTGCTTTGCTTTTACCCACGGGCTTACGAAGACCTCAGCACCCCCTGCTCCGTACGCAGTGCGCCGGCCGGCGTTCCGTGCGCTGTGCGCGCAAAAGTAACGGAATCGCCAAATGGGACGCGCATTCACGGCGGTATAACGCTTTTTAAGGGAAAAGCGGACGATGGCGAAAGTGAGTTCACCCTGACTTTTTTTAACAATCCCTATGTTTCGCACCTTCTGAAAGAAGGACAAACTTACCTTTTTTACGGAAAAGTGGAGGCCAATTTTCAAAAGTTTGAGATGACAGTGCCGGAATTTTTCCCGGCGGATTCCTGCCTGCCTATTCGCCCCATCTACCCACAGACGCAGGGCCTCAGCAGCCGCATCATTGAAAACACGGTAAGAGAAGCGCTGCGGCTTCTTCCGGAAACCGTAAACGACCCCATACCTTCCGAACTGCGGCGGCGCTATCATCTTTGCGGCCTGCGTCAAGCCATGGAAAATATCCACTTTCCAGCCAGCATGGAAGCGGCTGAAGCCGCACGCCGCAGGCTGATTTTTGAAGAGCTGCTCGTGCTGCAGCTCGGCCTTGGCCAGCGGAAAGAGCAAGCAAGCCAGCAAAGCCGCTTTCAGCTGAAAAAAAACTTTTCGCCGGAATTTTTCTCTCTGCTTCCCTACGCGCCAACAAACGCACAGAAACGTTCGGTGCATGAAGCTATGGCTGACATGATGAGCGGGCACGTTATGAATCGGTTGATTCAGGGCGACGTCGGTTCCGGCAAAACCGCCGTGGCGGCGGCGCTGTGCTACTCTGCCGTAAAGAATGGCCTGCAAGCGGCTCTAATGGTTCCTACGGAGATTTTAGCCCGGCAGCATTATTACACTCTGAGCCGCATTTTTGAGCCTGCAGGGATTTCTACAGCCCTTCTTGCCGGTTCTGTTCCAGCAGCACGGAAAAAAGAAATTAATTCTGGGCTTGCAGACGGTTCCATTGGGCTTGCTATTGGAACCCATGCACTCCTTTCTGAAGGCGTCACCTTTCGGCGGCTTGGCCTTGTCATAACCGACGAACAGCATCGCTTCGGCGTAGCCCAGCGCATGGCTCTTTCCGCCAAAGGGGACCACCCGCATTTGCTTGTGATGAGCGCGACGCCGATTCCCCGCACACTAGCCCTGATGATTTACGGCGACCTTGACCTTTCTGTCCTCGACGAGCTTCCCCCCGGGCGGCAGAAAATTGAAACATACGCGGTCACTTCCGATAAGCGGCAGCGGGTTTTTGCCTTCCTGCAAAAAAACATCCGCGCCGGACGTCAGTGCTACATCGTCTGCCCAACGATTGAAGGTGACACAGGCGGCATGGCCAGCGTAAAACGGTATACCGAAAAGCTGCGTACCGAATGGATGCCTGGCTGTTCTGCCGCCGCGCTGCATGGACGCATGAAGCCAAAAGAGAAAGCGGCCGTCATGCAGGAATTTGCGGAAGGAAAAGTCAGCATTCTTGTTTCCACCACCGTGGTGGAAGTTGGCGTCGACGTGCCAAACGCTACCGTAATGCTGATTGAAAACGCCGAGCGGTATGGCCTTTCGCAGCTGCATCAACTTCGCGGCCGTGTCGGCCGCGGAAAATACCAGTCCTACTGTATTCTGCTTTCCGATGCCCAGAACGAAGAATCCGTTTCACGCCTCAAGACCATGTGCGCTACAAACGATGGTTTTCAAATCGCCGACGCTGACCTGAAGCTCCGCGGCCCGGGTGATTTCTTCGGAAGCCGTCAGCACGGCCTTCCCGCACTGAAAATTGCCGACATGGCCGCGGACATGGATTGCCTGAACCGTGCGCAGGAAGCCGCACATGAGATTCTCGCAGACGACCCGGCACTGGAAAAGCCGGAACATCGCGGCCTGCGTGCTGAAGTTCGGAAACTTTTTGCACAAACTGAGTTTTCCTGAATGGTCGGCTGCCATTCCCCTGCTTTTTCAGATTTCAGCGTTTTTTATTCATGCGTTGGATGCTATAATGAAGCTATAATAACCAGAATTCTGTAAGAGCCGTTTCTGAAAAGGAAGAAGGATGAACAATGAAAAAAGCCGGAAAGCTTCTCTCCCTCGTTTTAGGATTAACTGTAGCCCTTTTTGCATTCTGCCGTGTCCCCGCTGCGGCGGCAAGCAGAGACGACCTTTTGGAAAAAGGGATAGACGACACCCTTTCCTGTGTGAATCCAACGATGCCTGCCATTGAAAAGGTGCTCGCCGTTCACAATGAGCTAATAAAGGATGCCCACTACGATTACTCCCATTACTTGAGCAATACCCTTTCCGCTGATGATTTCACGGCATACGGCATCCTGGTAAACCACACGGGCGTGTGCGACGGATATGCCGATGCCTACCGGCTGCTGATGAACCGGCTTGGTATCCCAACCATCGCTGTGTGCAACAGCACCCACGCCTGGGATATCGTCTATCTCGGCGGAAACTGGTATCATATTGATGTCACTTGGGATGACCCAATCCAGCCAGACGGTTCCGACAGTTCCACCCCAACCTATTCCTATTTTATGATGAGCGACTCTAAAACGGCGAAAAGCCACGGCAGTCCATGGTACTGTGAGCATACCGGCATTTCCAGCCCCAAAGCTTCCGATACCCGTTTTGACCAGTGCCAAAACATATGGGGCACACTGTCACACAGTGACTTATGCGCTGTTCAAGCGCCCATACCTACGACCGTAACGCTCGACACCTCTGCTTATTCCACCTACCCAGGTGTAACCTACAGCTTCCTTGCAAAATCCAATATTGGTGAATCGGTCAAGGCCCATTCTTCCGACCCTTCCGTCGTCAGCGTTGCAAAGCCAAGGGCTACCAGCAGCGGATGGATGATTCAGATTACGGCTCTTAAACCCGGGAACGCTACCATCACGGCCGTTTCGGCCTGCGGCGTGGAAAATTCTTTCCCGGTAACGGTTTCCCAGCCAGCCTTCACCTGCGACACAACAAAAGATTTTGCAGTAAGATCCGGCAGCATTTACCAGTTTAAAGTTACAACTCCCCGTCTGGTGCAATTTGTATGCGGGTCACCAAATTTCCAGGTGATTTCAACCATAAAAAACGGGAACGCTTATTTTGTTAAAGTAAAAGCCGTTGGCAATGTTGGCACCACCTGCGGATTTTACATTAACGGAAGTGCAGCGCCAGTCGTCCACGCAACCGTTTCCCCGACTTTTCCTTTTACAAGTGATACGCATGGAACGTTGTCCGTCCGGAACGGGAAAACATATCAGTTTAAAATAACTTCCGAAAAAAAGCCTTCTTTCGCCTGCGGCTCGTCAAGCTTCAGCCTCGTTTCTTCTTCCAAAACAGGGAACAGCTATTTCATCAAAGTTAAAGCGGTCGGCCGCACAGGCGGCGTAAGCGGATTTTATGTCAACGGCAGCAGGGTAGCCATTGGGGTAATTCATGGATGATTTCCGCGGGACAGCGCTTTTGGGCCCTGCCGCACTTTTTGCCGCCATTACGCGGTTTGCAACTGCCAGTTGCGGTATTTTCAAGGCGGATTGGTAGTCTGCAACCGCTCTTCCCGCTATAATTTGATTTGCAATATTGCAGGAATCAAAAAGAATAACTTTTGATGGAGGCATGAGAAAATGATTTTAGCTGATAAAATCTTAAATCTGCGAAAGAAGAACGGTTGGTCACAGGAAGAACTTGCAGAAAAATTAAACGTTTCCAGGCAGTCTGTTTCTAAGTGGGAAAGCGCCGCCAGCATACCGGATATAAATAAAATACTGGAACTTGCCGCACTTTTCGGCGTTACGACAGATTACCTGCTGAAAGACAATATGCAGGAAACCGAATACACCGACACCATGGAAGATGAAGCCGCAAGCCACCGACTGGTCACCTTGCAGGAGGCAACGGACTTTCTGAAAGAAAAGAAAGCGCAGGGTCTTCGCACTGGTCTCGGTGTTTTGCTGTGTGTTCTTTGCGCCGCTCCATTGATTTTAGTGGATGCTTTTTCCCAGCCGAACCCGTGGCACATAATGCTCACAAGGCCCCTTTCAGATGAAGTTGGTACAGCTCTTCTCCTTTTACTCATAGCATTTGCCGTTGCGCTCTTTATTTTTAGCGAAGAGCGAATGAAACGCTTTGAATTTATAAAAGATCCAAATATGGAACTGGAATACGGCGTGGAGGGTGTTGTACGGGAAAAGCGACACGCTTTTCAAAGCGCTTACCTCTGGCAGCAGATTGCCGGAGTGATTTTGTGTATCCTTTCCCCAGTACCGCTTATCATGGCCCAATTTGCGAATGCGTCGGACGCCGAAGACTCAGCTTTTACTGCTCTGCTGCTCGTGATTGTGTCGGCCGCATGCTTCCTTTTCGTTTCTGCCAATACGCAGAAGACCGGTTTTGACCTGCTTTTGTACGAAGCCGATTTTAAGAAAGAACACACGGAATCCGAAAAAAAAGTCTCATGGTTCAGCGGCATCTACTGGCCGCTTGTTACCGCCATTTACCTCGCCTGGAGTTTTCCTACACGCAGCTGGTCCACTTCGTGGGTAGTCTGGCCGGTGGCAGCACTGATCTTTGCAAGTATCAGCGCTGCACTGAAAAAGAAAGATTGAGTAACAGCCTGTACAATGCAAAAAGCAGGAGACAGTTCTATCAAGGACTGCCCCCTGCTATTATTTTCTGAAGAGATGCTTGCCGGCAGCTAAAGATTCTACCGGGATAACATGGCTGAATACCGCGTAGTTTTTGTATGTAATCTTCCGGTCAATATGCTGCGCGCCAAAAAACCACTTTTTGTATTTCACGTGCTTCATAATCTGCTCTAGGAACGCTTCAAGCTGGTTATGGTTTTCTGACCTCGTGCCAGCCGGTGTAAAATCTGCTTTCGGCGGTGGTTCATGTGTAAAGATATAGTCAACTTCCAAGCCAGCCGCCTGCAGGTTGTTCCTTCCCTCCTGCATTTCAAGCAGGGAAGGAAGCTCGCAGGCCCACCATTTTTTTGCCGCGATGCGCATAGCCTTTTCCTGACTTTCGCCGCCGCCGAATGTAAAAATTTTATGGCCTTCCAGCGTATAAACCTGCCCGCGCATCAAATGGTACAGGCCGCCGTCAAGATGCTGAACCTTTCCGCCGTTCCACTCTTCCAGCGGATATTTTCCCAAAAGATCGAAGTTTTCGTGAGTCCCGTCGAGGAACAGAATATTGTACTTTTTCTTACCAAGTTTTTTAATATTTTTTTCTTCTTCCGGGCTGCCATCCCAAAGGAACCCAAAATCACCGCAGATAATCAGCGTATCTCCTTTTTTCAGTTTCCGAAGTGCCGGGTCGTGAAAGCGCTGTATTTCACCGTGAGTATCTCCGGTTACATAAATCATACTATTTTCCCCCATATCGTACCCGCACCATACTTCGGCAGATGCATAAGTAATCAAATATTAATAATTCGTTGCTTTATATTTGAGAAGATTACTGCTATACTGAATAAGTATGACAGAAAACCGTTTCATTTATCATATCACATCGGAGGCCAAATTTAAATGAAAAAAAAGATAGCCGCTTTGTTTTCCGTGCTGCTGATTCTCTGCACTGTTCTCACACCCGTAAAAACTCAGGCAGCGGTTTTTAATATTGATTTTCCCATCAACAGTGAAGCCGTTGAGCTCGTAAACCTTGACTCCGGCGCCACGGTCTATGAAAAGAATCCGAATGAAAAGCGCGAACCAGCTTCCCTGACAAAAATCATGACCTACATTATCACTGTGGAAAATGTAAAAGACCTGCAGGGAACAAAAGTAACCGTAACAAAAAAAATACTGGATGAGCTTTCTGGCACCGGCAGTTCCATGGCCGGAATCCAGGTTGGTGACGTTGCCACCGTTTACCAGCTGCTGAACTGCATGATGGTGCCTTCCGGCAATGATGCGGCCCTTACTTTAGCCGACTATGTCGGCGGCGGAAACGTCAGCAAATTTGTCGATATGATGAATCAAAAAGCAAAAGAGCTCGGCTGCACTGGAACACATTTTACCAACCCTCATGGTTTGCATGACCCAAACCATTACACTACGGCAGCCGACCTGGTCAAGATCTCACGCTATGCCATGTCGCTTCCATACTTTATGGACATCTGCTCGCAGCTGTACTATGACTACAAACCCGTTGGCGGGCCAAATGCCAGCCAGACAACAACGCTTTCCACAACAAACCGTATGCTGATTTCTAGTGATGAAGACTACTACTACCGCTATGCCAAAGGCATAAAAACGGGCCATACGGATGAATCCGGCTACTGCCTGGTTTCCTCGGCTTCCGCCGATGGTTACAGCTATCTGTGCGTCGCTCTTGGCTCACCTTCCGTTGATAAAAACGGCAATGAGATTAATACGCATGGAGAAATGGTCGACTCCAAAAAGCTTTACAAGTGGGCCTTAACTTCACTGGAGCTGAAAAGCATTGTCGGCCCGAATGACACATTGGGTGAAGTCGACTTAAAATACGCCTGGAACAAAGACAAGCTGTCGGTAAAGGCATCTAAAGGCTACTCCGCCATGCTGCCGAAAGGCGTCGCTACCAGCAGCGTTATTATCACAAAGAACCTGCCAAAATCTGTTAGCGCTCCCATTAAGAAGGGCCAGGTGGTCGGCACGGCAACGCTGAGCTATGCAAACGAAAAGCTGGCAACGATTGACCTCGTCGCAGCAGAATCGGTAGAACGCAGCGAGCTGCTGCACACGACCGACGCAATCAAAGTCATTCTCTCTTCCCCTTGGTTTATTGTGATTGCGGCTATTGTTGTATTGCTTCTTGCCGTTTACATTGTTCTTGCCGTCGTCTACAATCGCAGAAGAAAGAACCTGCGCAAAGTTAAAAAGTTCCGTAAAATGTAATCTTCCCTTTTCAATGTCCCCTTTTTGGGGGCTGCTTACAGCTTTCTTTAAGGAAAATATGCGCAGAAAAGCCCGCCGGAAACCCGGCGGGCTTTTCTATTCCTGAAAAACAGGGAACTTACTTCAGTTCGACTTCTGCGCCGGCCTTTGTAAGCTTTTCCTTCATAGTATCAGCGTCAGCCTTTGCAACGCCTTCCTTGATGGTCTTAGGAGCAGCGTCAACAAGATCCTTCGCGTCCTTCAGGCCCAAGCCTGTGATTTCACGAACAGCCTTGATAACCTGAATCTTCTGGTCGCCGATAGCCTTCAGCACGACGTCAAAAGAAGTTTTCTCTTCTGCAGCCGGAGCAGCAGCAGCCGGAGCAGCAGCAACTGCTACTGGAGCAGAAGCGGATACACCGAATTCATCTTCAAGAGCCTTAACGAGCTCAGAGAGCTCAAGGACCGTCAGGGATTTAACATCTTCAATCAGCTTTTCAACCTTTTCAGACATAGTAATAAACCTCCAATAAATTTTAAATTGTGATCAAACTTTATGCGGATTTCTGCTCTTTTTCGGCAATCGCGTTCAGCGCGACAACCAAGCCCTTCAGCGTACCGTTCAGCACAGTAACGAACCCAGTAATTGGGCCGTTCATGCCGCGGAGCACCTGAGCAACAAGGACTTCCTTCGGCGGAAGTTTGGCCAGAGTCTTGATTTCATCGACAGACACAGCCTTACCGTCAACAAAACCGGCTTTAACCTTGAACGTGTCGCTCTTTTCAGCGTAACCGCTCAAAATCTTTGCAGGGGCGATGTAATCTTCGGAGTTTACTGCAACAGCAGTTGTTCCTTCCAGAATATTGTCGAATCCCTCAAGGCCAGCTTCTTTCAGCGCAAGGCGGAGCAGCGTGTTCTTAACAACTTTATAGGTGCTGCCGGATTCACGAAGATCCTTACGAAGCTTTGTGTCATCCGCAACCGTAATGCCCTTGTAGTCTACAATGACACCGGTATGCGCAGCTTTCAGCTGTTCTGCAATCGCTGTTACAACTTGCTTTTTTTCTTCCAATATCTTTTTGCTTGGCAAATGTATTCACCTCCATATAACAGAATAAGCACAACAAAAAAGCCTTTTCCGCTTGCCGCAGAAAAGGCTTTCAAACACGCAAATGCAAATGTATGAAAAGGCCTTATTCTCGGCAGGCTGGAAAAACCATTATGCGAAGCACCTGCTGTCTTTGAATAAAGAACAGTTCAACTTTAGTTAAAGTATACCACAAAAATGGTACGATGTCAAATCACGCACCAAATTTGTTTGGATTAATGCGTACGCCAGGGCCCATAGTGGAAGCAACGACGCAGGAACGGATATACTGGCCTTTTGACGTTGCCGGCTTTGCTTTTGCAATAGCGCCAAGCAGGGCGTTAAAGTTCTCTGTCAGTTTCTCTTTACCAAAAGAAACTTTGCCGATAACGCAGTGAATGATGTTGGATTTGTCAAGGCGATATTCAATTTTACCGGCTTTGGCTTCCTGAATTGCTTTGGTCATGTCGCGGGTAACAGTGCCAGCCTTCGGGTTTGGCATCAAGCCGCGGGGGCCAAGGATTTTACCAAGACGGCCTACAAGGCCCATCATATCAGGTGTTGTAATCAGAACGTCAAAATCCATCCAGTTTTCACTCTGAATCTTTTTGACCATTTCTTCTGCACCGACGTAATCAGCACCAGCTGCTTCGGCATCTTTTGCAGCATCGCCCTTGCAGATAGCAAGAATGCGAATCTTTTTGCCCGTGCCATTCGGCAGAACAAGCGCGCCGCGAACCTGCTGGTCCGCGTGACGACTGTCGACGCCCAGTTTCACATGGACTTCGACGCTTTCGTCAAATTTCTTTGTTCCGGTTTTTACGCAAACATCAAGCGCTTCATCCGGATCATAAAGTTTTGTATGATCGACGAGCTTTGCTCCGTCGATGTATTTTTTACCGTGTTTCATAGGTTTTCCTCCCTGTCAAGTGGTAAAATCGGATTTGAAGTTCCTCCCACCGGGGGACTGTGGAAACCGACGCACGTCTTTCGACGCAGACGCCGCTTGCGTTTCCGTTGTTATCAGTCGGCAACTTCAATGCCCATGCTGCGTGCTGTACCGACAACCATGCTCATGGCTGTTTCGATTGTAGCCGCATTCAAGTCGGGCATCTTTGTTTCAGCGATCTTCTTAATCTGCTCTTTGGTGATCTTTGCAACTTTTGTTTTGTTCGGTTCACCGGAAGCCTTTTCGATACCGCAGGCCTTCTTAATAAGAACGGCAGCCGGCGGAGTCTTTGTGATAAATGTGAACGAACGGTCTGCATAAACCGTGATGATAACTGGGATAATCATGCCGGCCTGCGACTTTGTGCGTTCATTGAATTCTTTTGTAAATGCCATGATGTTAACGCCATGCTGACCAAGCGCTGGCCCAACCGGCGGCGCCGGGGTTGCTTTTCCAGCAGGTATCTGGAGCTTAATAAAGCCTGTAACCTTCTGTGCCATTTTTACTGCACCTCCAAATTTTGTGGTTGATGGCGGAATGAAGATGATTTTCATTCCTCCCACAGGGGCAACGCCCCTCATAACAAGCGGGGAAACCCGCTGATTACCAGAACTTACTCGATTGCTTCAGCCTGGCAAAGTTCCAGCTCAACCGGCGTTTCGCGTCCAAACATGGAAACGGTAACGCGCACGCTGTTCTTTTCCTTGTCCACAGCTTCTACAATTCCGACGAAGCCTTCCAGCGGCCCGTCAATAATTTTTACGGAATCTCCAACTCCGTAGGAAACCTCTATCTCTTTCTTCTCGACACCGAGCCGTGCGACCTCTTCATCGGTCAGCGGAATCGGCTTGGAAGACGGCCCTACAAAGCCCGTGCAGCCGCGGATATTGCGGACAATATACCACGATTCATTGGTAAGAATCATCTTTACGAGCACATAGCCCGGGAAGATTTTTCTTTCCACCTCGCGCTGCTTGTTGTCTTTGATTTCCGTTACGGTTTCGGTCGGAACAAGCACCTGCTGAATCAAGTCGTGGAGCTGCCGATTTTCCACCGTCTTCTCAAGATTGGAGGCAACCTTGTTTTCATACCCGGAATAGGTATGCGCAACATACCATTTTGCTTCTTCAGGCAACGAAAACCCCTCCGATTCAATCAAATTATTTTGCAATGCTCATAATCAGCCCAAGCAGATTCACAAGAAGTGTGTCAAGGCCGAAAACGAAAAGACCAATGACGATGATAGTCACGAGAACAACACCGGTATTTTTAAATACGGACTTTGGAGTAGGCCAAACAATTTTTTTGATTTCGGCCTTTGTGTCATGGAAAAATTTTGAGATGTTTTTACCGGTTCTGACAAAAAAATTCGCTTTTTGTGCTTTCTCGGTTTTTTCTGCCATAAACTTTTCCCTCCGTCCGGATTACTTCGTCTCGCGATGAAGCGTATGTTTTTTGCAGAATCTGCAGTACTTCTTCATCTCGAGCCTGTCCGGATCGTTCTTTTTATTCTTCATCGTGTCATAGTTGCGCTGTTTGCACTCTGTGCAGGCCAAAGTAACTTTTACTCTCATAACGGCACCTCCCGCTGTACGGAAAAAATTTTAGCCCTGTAATTGGGCTGCGGCCTCCCTCGAATAAACAGGTACAAAGGTACAAAAAAATAGCCCCTTAAACGAGGTAAATCAATAATAGCATATCATACAAGCTATGTCAAGAAAATATTGCAAAAAAAACAGCATTTGCCGAAAGGCACACTAACAGCGAACCTTTCGGCAAAAAATTAGCGGTTCATATCATTCAGAGTCGTCATCATACGGCTTGGCTTCTTTTTCTTTTCCGGCTTTACTTTTTTGCCTTTCATCTTATGGCCGGCACGGTAGCCCTTTTCCATTTCGGGCGTAAAAAGCGGACGGATATTTGCAACTGCACCGTCGCTCAGGCCGTTAAGCACTACAATCGTAATGATGGCGCGCACGTCCACATCGCCGCTGACATACATTTCATTCAGCAGCGTGGCACACTTGGCAATAGCGTCTTTTTCAGCCCCTGCAGCACAAAGTGCTTCCACCTTCGGCAGAAGATGTTTACGGGCAAAGGAAACGGCGCGGATTCCGCCATAAGTTGTACGCTCTTCCGCCATTTCATCCTTCAGTTCCGGGAACGTTCCGACAAAGCGATTAAAGAAAAAGACTGGGTCGACGTTGTTGTCGTCATCTTTCCTGCGCTTTTTCTTCGTAAGCAGCGCAGCCGACTTCTGCGGGCCGCGTATCGACTCGGCAAAATCATCCGCAATGCCCTGGGCTTCGTCTGTTGTGTCGTTTTCCGGGTCAAACAGCCACATGGAAACCGACTTCCACTTGCGCTCCGCGTCATCGGCGCTGCATTTGCGCAGCTCAAAACGCTTGCGGCTTTCACGGAACAAAATGCTGTAGACGATGTCTTCACACTGAAATTCCACCGCCTGGCCGTCTTCCTCTTCCAAGTCTTTTTTTTCAAACTCGAATCCTAGTTCCGTAAGGGTAGAAGCGACTTTCTCCGTTATAAGGTCAAATGCTTTCTGCTCCAATTCTGAATCCTCCTGTATTAAAAGTAGCGTCTGCGGAATCCCGCACCGCCGCTATGTGCATATGCCTACAGAATATTTCATTTATTATACTACAGAAACCTGTTTTTGTCACCATACATTTGCCGGCAGTTTCATATACATAAAATATGTTTGCACCTCTTATAGCGTTGTGCTATGATAAGTATTTGTAGGATTCGGTTCAAAATGCCGCAGCACGCCTGCGCAAAGCCGCACCCTGATTTGGAGGAATTATTTATGAGCAAAATAAAAGTCGCCGTCCTTTTTGGCGGTTGCTCTGCGGAGCATGAAGTTTCACGCCTTTCGGCAGATTCTGTGATTCGCAATCTGCCCGCGGCAAAATATGATATTGTACGCGTCGGAATTACGAAAGACGGGCGCTGGTTCCTTTATACCGGCCCAGAAGAAAAAATTCCGACCGGCGAATGGGAGCAAAGTGAAGAAAAGACTCCCGCATTTCTTTGCCCGGACCGCCGCATTGGCGGGCTGGCCGTCAGCACACCGGACGGCCTTAAAACCGTGAAAGTGGACTGTGTTTTCCCTGTGCTGCACGGCCGAAACGGTGAAGACGGGACCATGCAGGGCCTGCTGGAACTGAGCGGCCTGCCGTTTGTCGGCTGTGGTACGCTTTCCTCCGCTGTATGCATGGATAAGGCTATTACACACTCGCTGCTTTCCAACGCCGGGATTAACTGTGCCAAATATCTCTGGTTTTTCAGCAAAAACTATGCAGGCGAAGGCAAAAAGAAAATTGAAACGAAGGTTGAGGCAAGGCTTGGTTACCCCGTATTTGTGAAGCCGGCAAACTCCGGTTCTTCCGTGGGTGTTACAAAAGTAAAAAGCGCAGCGGAGCTTTCCGCTGCCGTAGCAGCAGCCGCCGCAGAGAGCGACAAAATTCTTGTAGAGGAAGCTGTTTCCGGCCAAGAAGTAGAATGCGCAGTTTTGGGCAATTTAAACCCGAAGGCTTCCAGCGTTGTGGGCGAAATTGTGGCCTCGGCTTCTTTCTATGACTACGACGACAAATACAAATCCGGAAAATCCAAGCTAAACATCCCCGCACATTTGGAAAGCAGCGTAGCGGAAGAAATCCGTACAGCTGCCGTGCGCGCTTTCCGCACTCTTGACTGCCGCGGTTTTGCGCGCGTCGACTTCTTTGTGCGGAATGGGCATGAGGTTTTGCTGAATGAGCTGAACACCATACCGGGCTTTACTTCAATCAGTATGTACCCGAAGCTCTGGGAGGCTTCCGGCCTTTCCTACAGCGAACTTCTCGACCGGCTGGTTCAGCTTGCGTTTGAAGACGATGCAAAAGACTTTAAAAGATAAGAAGGAACGGCGCAGCAGTACGGCCGCCCAAACAGCGGCCGTATTCTATTCTGCACCGAAAAGCGGAAAGCCCGGACCGCAGCGTAACTGTACGCCGCAGGACAGTCCGGAAAACCTGTTCCCCGCAAAGGAGAAAACCATGGACGAAAATTATCTAATTTCAATCAAAGGACGCCAGAATGTAGATGGTGAAGTCGGCGAAGTCGAACTGACAACACTTGGTTCCTATGTAAAGCGCGGCAAAAGCCGCTACATTTTATATAAGGAATATGCATCCGAAGGGGATACCACACCGCGCACTTCCATTTTAAAAATAGACGGCGGCTCCCGCCTGACCCTGATGCGCCGCGGCGGCGACGCCACCCGCCTGATACTGGAAAGTGGAAAGCGCCACCTCTGCCAGTACGACACCGGCTACGGAAGCCTGATGATTGGTATTTTTACCAACCGGTTTGAGTCTGAGCTGAACGACGCGGGCGGAAGCCTGAACGTCAGCTATACGCTGGACATCAACTCGGCGCTTTCCAGCCTGAACGAACTTTTCATCACCGTCAAGGAGGCAAAAAACAACGATGTCAAAAATTGAACTGCAGGCAACCGAAAATCTGAAAAGCGCCATTACCGCCGCCATGCGCAGCGGTATGGAAAAGGGACTTCTGCCAAAAGCCGAAATTCCAGATTTTATTGTTGAAGTCCCGGCTGATCTTTCCCACGGCGACCGTGCCGCCAATGCGGCAATGATCAGTGCAAAAGCCTTTCACATGGCCCCGCGCAAAATTGCGGAAACCATCAAGCAGGAGCTTGACCTGGGCGGCACCTACTTTGACCGCTGTGAGATTGCCGGGCCCGGTTTCATGAACTTTTTCTTCGGCCCGCGGTTTTATGTTGACGTGGTGAAGGAAGTCCTCGCGGCTGGCCCGCTGTATGGCCGAAGCAACTGGGGTAAAAAAGAAAAGGTCATGGTGGAATACGTTTCCGCCAACCCAACCGGCCCCATGCATATGGGCAATGCGCGCGGCGGCGCCCTGGGCGACTGCCTGGCCTCTGTTCTGGATGCCGCAGGCTTTGACGTTACCCGTGAATTCTATGTAAACGACGCCGGCAACCAGATTTTGAAATTTGGGCATTCCCTCGGCGCACGCTACCTGCAGATTTACAAGGGCGAAGACGCGGTGGAGTTTCCGGAAGACGGCTACCATGGCGATGACATTAAAGACCGCGCCGCCGAATTTGCAAAAGTCAACGGCGACAAATATGTGGACGTTTCTGCGGAAGAGCGTGAAAAGGCACTTGTGGACTATGCCCTGCCAAGAAATATTACCAAAATGAAGGCTGACCTTGAAAAGTACCGCATTGTTTACGACAGCTGGTTCCTGGAAAGTACGCTGCACAACGACGGCGAACTGGACGAAGCCATTCAGATTTTAAAAGACCGCGGCATGACCTACGAAAAAGACGGCGCGCTGTGGTACCGTGCCACAGCAAACGGTGCGGAAAAAGACGAGGTTCTTGTCCGTGGAAACGGAACACCAACTTATTTTGCCGCTGACATTGCCTACCACCGCAATAAGTTTTTGAAGCGCGGCTTTCAGCGCGTAATTGACGTGTGGGGCGCGGACCACCACGGCCATGTGGCCCGCATGAAAGGTGCAATGGATGCCATAGGCCTTGACGGCAGCAAGCTTGACGTGATTCTGATTCAGCTTGTGCGCCTGGTGCGCGGCGGTGAAGTTGTGCGCATGAGCAAGCGCACGGGCAAAGCAATCGGCCTCGCGGACCTGCTTGACGAAGTGCCGGTGGATGCGGCGCGGTTCTATTTTAATCTGCGCGAAGCAACCTCACAGATGGATTTTGACCTTGACCTTGCCGTAAAGCAAGACTCTCAGAACCCGGTCTACTATGTGCAGTACGCGCACGCACGCATTTGCAGCCTTCTGAAAAACCTGGCGGCGGATGGAATTCAGCCGCGAAAATGCACTGACGAAGAGCTTGCCCTGCTGACGGCGCCGGAAGAAAAAGACCTTATCCGTCATCTTTCCATTTGCACCAGCGAGATTATTGCTTCTGCGCGTGACTACGACCCGGCCCGCATGATGCGCTACCTGATTACGCTGGCAACGCTTTTCCACAAATTCTACACAGCCTGCCGCGTGAAAGGCGAAGGCAAAAGCCTGACTGCCGCACGGCTTGACCTCTGTATGGCTGCCAAAACGGTGCTGAACAACATCCTTTCCATGTTTAAAATTACAGCGCCGGAAAGCATGTAGCAGAAAGGAAACCTGTTAAAAAAGCTATGGATGCTACCTTTGAGATTCCTCTGATATTGGATTTTCAGGAAAGCCACGGCAGTTCCGCGGCTCTGCTGGATTCCGCCGGCCAAAAAAAGACCACGGGCGGCGTATTTACCCCGTGCGCTGGCGTTACAGCAGGAGAAGATGAAACCGACTGGTTTGACGCACTCTGCTCCCGGCGGCGGGAACAGATTCACGCCCTGAAAAAGGGTAAAGCAGCATTTGTGCTTCTGGCAAGGCAGACATCGCTTGCGGAAATGCGGGCTTCCCTGCTTGCCGCGCGCGGAACCGGGCTTCCGGTCACCGTCTGCCCGGAATTTACCGAAAAAGACAGCCCGGAACGCTTCCTTGCCGCACTGATTACCCTGCAGGCCATGGGCGCCGCCGCTTATGGCCTTTGCGGCACACCAAGCAGCGAAATGCTCAGTGCCGTAAAAGAAATGCTTCCGCATGCCGCCATTCCGTTTGCCCTGCTGGCAGACGCTGCACCGGGGCAATCCCCCGCCGCTTTTGCGGAAAGCCTGCGGCCTTTTGTAGAAGCGGGCGTTCGGGTTTTAGGCTGCGGACGCAATTCTTCGCCGGAACACCAGCAGGAACTGCAAAAAATGCTGAAAAAATATGGCCCTCTGGAATGTTCCAAAGAGCCTGACTGCTATGCTGCCGCCACGGAGCGGGAAGTTTTCTTTCTGGGCGACGATATTGAATTCAGCCATCCGCTTCCCTGTTCCTCTTCCCTTAGCGATAAACTGATTCGCCTGGATGACGAACGGGTTTCGGCAGCACTCGTCCTTCTGGAAAGTGTGAATGACGCCGTCCTCCTCAGCCAAAACAGCCTGATGACAAAACTGCCCATTGCTGTTCGCGCAGACAGTTCTGCCGTACTGGAAGCTGCCCTGCGCTACTTTCAGGGCCGGCTGATTATCGACTCCAGTTTGCCAATCGAAGCAGAGATTCTGGAGCCCCTTGCGGCAAAGTACGGAGCTATTCTTTATTAGCAGGCTCCTTTGTTTCCACTGTTTCCGGAGTATTTTCTTCCGGCGGAACATCCCAGCCCTGAAAAGCAATGCTCATTGCGCCAAGCGCCATGCAGCAGGCAATAGTTGCCGCCGTGATGGCCCAGTTTGTGAATCCAAACGGGCCCAGTACCATGGAAACCAGCAGCAGGACAAATCCAATATCAAAAAGAACTAGTGCAAGTTTTTCATCACTCATTGTATTATTATCTCCTTTTTAACCGATTGGATATTTGCAGGCCGCATAAAACTTTATTGAAAATTCAGAGTATTCGCGAGCTGTGCCAGCTGCTCCATGGTAAGCCGTTCGGCCCTTACGGAAGCGGAAACGCCAACTGCCTGCAGTGCTTCGGCTACGCCGTTTTTCGGCAGTGACAGCCCGGCAGAAATGGAGTTTGCCGCCGTTTTGCGGCGCTGCCCGAATGCGGCCTTTATCAAAGCAAAAAATTGTTTTTCGCTTGTGACAGTAACCGGCGGTTCTTTGCGCACCCGGAGCTGAATGACGGCGGAATCCACTTTTGGCTGCGGAAAAAAGCCGGAGCGTTTTACTCCAAAAAGTATTTTAGGCTCTGAATAGTACTGTACGGATATGCTGACTGCGCCACACGCCCGCGTTCCGGGCTGTGCGCAGAGGCGTTCGGCTGCCTCTTTCTGCACCATTACCGTGAGTGCGGAAACGGGTATTTTTTCCTCAAGGAACCGCATGACAACCGGCGATGTGATATAATATGGCAAATTGGCACAGACAAAAACTTTTCTGCTGCCAAACTCACGGTGAAGAAGTTCGTTCAGGTCCAGCTTCATCACGTCGCCCCACACAATTTTCACGTTGCCGCAGCCGGCAAGCGTTTCTTTCAGCACTGGCTCCAAACTGCGGTCCAGCTCCACAGCGACTACTTTAGCCGCCCTGGCGGAAAGTTCTTTCGTCAGCACACCGATTCCGGGGCCAATCTCCAAGACGCCGTCTTCTTTCCCCGCGCCGCAAAGCTCAGCCATTTGGGGGCAAACATCCGGGTTAACAATAAAATTCTGCCCAAGGGAATGCGAAAAATGAAAGCCGTGCCGGGAAAGCACTGCGTGAACCATGTTAATATCCGATAAATCCATATTGGCGAACCTCCGCTTTTTATGCTTCATTATATCATAGCCGCGGCAAAATTGCCATTGCGGAACACTTTTTGGAAAGGGTGATTTTATGCAGAGAACGGATAAAACCAATTATTACCTTGACATAGCCGAAACCGTGCTGGAGCGGGGCACCTGCCTGCGGCGGAACTTCGGCGCTATCATTGTAAACCACGACGAGATTATCTCCTCCGGCTATGTTGGCGCACCGCGCGGCCGGAAGAACTGCATTGACATGGGCGTCTGCATCCGGGAAAAGCTGGGCATCCCGCGCGGAGAACGCTACGAACTTTGCCGCTCCGTCCATGCCGAGGCAAATGCAATTATCAGCGCTCCACGCAATGAAATGCTTGGCGCAACGCTGTACCTTGTGGGCCGGGAAGTGAAAACCGGCGATTATGTGACAAACACCGTGCCTTGTTCCATGTGCAAAAGGATGATTATTAACGCGGGCATTCTGCGTGTTATCGCGCGCATCAGCAAGACGGAGTACTCCGTAACCAATGTAAACGACTATGTAACGACTGATGAATCTTTGGTTGGGAAATTCGGGTACTGAGCCGTTTTAGCACTCCGAATATCCCAGTTTAAAACAGAAACAGCAGCCGCGCTGTTCCGTATGAAAACGGGCAGCGCGGCTGCTGTTTGCCAAAATCCATATTTATTTTTCGCCTTCCGGCTTGTCCTTTTCAAAAGCTTTTTCCGCCGCCTCGCGGGCAAGGTCAATCATCATAACGCCATTGTCTTCTTTTTTCTCTTCAGCCGGAATTTTCGCATACACCTCGCCGACCATGGAACGCATCCACAGACCGGGCGTAATGCGCATGGAATAGCCGCAGCCGCTGTCGGTCATCCAGTCGTAAAACCGGGCGCGCGGCAGGCCGTAAGCGGAAAGAAGCGTCATCAGTGTGCCGCCGTGAGCCACAATCACAGCAGAAGTCATACCGGCGGTCATGAGTCCCTTTACAATTTTCTCAAACGCGGCACAGGTGCGCTGCATAAAAGCGCCGCTGCTTTCTCCCCCCGGCGGGGTAATCTGCTTTCCTTTTCCGGCGACCCACTGTGCAAACGCCGGATCTTTTGCGGCAATCTCTTTGGCATTTTTGCCTTCCCACTCGCCAAAATCACATTCGCGGAAATCGCGGATTAAAATTGGTTTGGCTTCCGGGTACAAAATTTTCATAGTCTGTGTGCAGCGCTTCAGTGGGCTGCAGAAATACGCTTCCGCCTGCGGGTACGGATACTTTTCCGCCAGAGCATGAATTCTTTTCTCGCCCAACGGGGAAAGCGGAAGATCTGTGCTGCCAATATAGCGGCCTTCTTCGTTTCCGGCCGTCATGCCGTGACGGATGAAATGAATAATATAGGATTTCAATCGAGAAACCTCCTCCAGTAAATAAAGTGCTTCCATCGGCGCCTAAATAGAGCGGATTTTTCACACGCAAGCACAACATTTAGTATCTTTACATAGCGTTATATTTATAGTATCATTTACAGGACGTTAATAAAACATTTTTCGACAGGTGATAGGAACTATGAACAGCAATTTTTCCAGAATCATAACCTTACTGCGCAAAGAACGTGGGTACAGCCAGAAAAAAGTAGCAGGCGACCTCGCTATTTCTCAGGCACTGCTTTCGCATTACGAAAAGGGAATCCGTGAATGCGGGCTTGACTTTGTGGTAAAAGTTGCCGATTATTATAATGTTTCGTGCGATTATCTGCTGGGCCGCACACCGCAGCGCAACGGCGCAACAATCGCTGTAGAAGATATTCCGGAACCGGACGCAGCCGGGCATGAGAACATTATGCACGGCCACGGTGGAAGTATGCTGCCGCTTTTGAACAAAAAGCTGATAGAAAATTCCCTGAACATTATTTTCAGCTTTCTGCAGCACTTCAACAACAAAGCCATTACAGCCGAGATTTCGACTTTTCTTACGATTGCCGTTTACCGGGCTTTCCGCGTTTTGTACTCTGCGAACCCCAAAAATCCACAGGGGCTTTTTGCCGTACCCTTCCGCCTGTGCAGCAACCGTGCCATGGCGGCACAGGAAATTGCCCTAAGCAATGCCGCTTCGCTTGTTTCCGGTGAAAAAGTCGAAAATATGGAACCTGTGGCAAAAGGAAATGTTCCCATTGTTACACCGGAAAAGCTTTCTGCGGAATATCCGCTGTTTGCCCCTTCGCTTCTGAACCTGATACAGAATTCCGAAAATCGGATAACCGGGAAAAGGCGGCTAAAATAATTATAGCATAGTTGCGGCTTTTTGAAAATACAGCCGTTTTCGTTTCATCATAAAGACCCACAGAAACTGTGGAAAAAAGCCTGCCGGAGTGCTTTCGCACTTCGGCAGGCTTTTTGTTGTAATCCTTTCGCAAATGGCTGTTTTGAAAAACATTTGCTTATGCTGTTGACATTTGTATATTATACGCTGTATAATATTGCTCGTAATAAATCCACAGGGAGGCGAACAATCACTTGACTTTTCAATCGGGTCCGGCTTTGCTGGATGCCTGCGTGCTTTCCGTTCTATGCAAAGGCGACACCTACGGATATGTTTTAACGCAGAATGTTAAAGAAGTATTCGGTATCTCGGAGTCTTCCCTTTACCCCGTGCTCCGAAGGCTGCAAAAGAGCAGTTACCTTACCACCTATGACCAGACGTTTCACGGACGGAACCGGCGTTACTATTCCATAACGCCCGAGGGGAAGCAAAAGCTCTTGGAATACTGTGAAGAATGGAAAGAATATCGGTCAAAAATTGATCAGTTTTTATTGGGAGGCGTATTAGATGAACCGGGAACAGTTTCTGGAGAAACTGAAAAATAAATTAAAGGGGCTTCCAGCAGAAGATGTGAGCAGCGCCCTGGAATACTACGAAGAATATCTTGACGACGCAGGGCCTGAAAACGAAGAGGCAACCATTGCCGCATGGGGGTCTCCCGACCAGCTTGCCGGGCAGATTCTGGCTGACTATGCCGTGAAGCAAGTCAATGCGGAACCATCCGCGAAGAAGAGTCTTTCCACTGCATGGGTCGTAATTCTGGCAATTTGTGCATCGCCTATTGCCGTGCCGGTTGCCGCGGTTATCATCTGCCTGATGGCTGTACTAGTTATTGTGGTTGCCGCAGTCATTTTGGGGCTCGGAGGATGCGCTGTCGGCCTTCTTGCTGGGGGTGCCGCGAGCATCATCATGGGCTTTGGCGTTATCTTTCAAAGCATTTCGTCCATGGTCTTTTTTGTTGGCCTTGGGTTGTTCAGTGTTGGAGCCGGAGCCGTGCTGATGATGTTTGTCATCTGGCTTAGCAAAGCAGGAATCCGCTGGGTTGCAAAACTTTTCAGCAAAGTACTGCCAAGGAGGAAAGCTCATGAATAAGCGTCGAAAGATTCTCATCACAGCCTGCATTTTCATGGCGGCAGGCCTGCTGCTTGCTGCAGTAGGATATTTTACCGGTGCAAGCCGCACCGTTGTGCTGGGCAGCCACGGGATTACCATTGTCGGCGGCAACGGCAAGGATTTAAAATCACAAAAGGGTATAAAGTTAAATGGATTTACGTCTGTCGACGGACAAATAAGTGACTCTGACATTCGTTTCGTCCCATCCGACCATTTTGGTATGGATTTTACCTATTCTGACGAAGCAGATAAGCCGAAAGCAGTTGTAAGTAATGGAACTCTAAAGATTATGCAGCAGTCTGAAACAGGGAGCCACTGGTGTTCCATTGACTTGAGTGCCGGAAATGGCCACAGCTCTCATTCCATCACCGTTTATTACCCAACTGGAATTCACCTTGAAAAATTCAGCCTGCAAGAAGACAGCGGAAGCATTGACGCTTCCGGTTTCAGCGCAGCAAACACGGATATTGGCTGTACCTCTGGAAATGTGACGTTGAAGGACGCTTCCTGCGGAAAATGTACCATACAAATGGAAAATGGGGACAGCACCTTTACATCGGTTCGAGCAGATACACTGAAATACCAAAATAAAGATGGCAACAGCGACTTTGATACCACGCAGATTTCCGGCTCCGGTACATCCATCGGTTCTTCCAACGGAAGCATTCGGATACAAACCTGTACCGTTCCGGATCTTATGCTTTCCGACGATTACGGAAATGTGTCCCTTACATCTCTGAAAACAGATCAGTTAAAGGCACAGCTTAAGAACGGAGAACTGCACTCCTCGAACTGTACCGTCGGCAACGCACAGGTGGAAAATTCCTATGGCAGCGTGAAAATGGCGGGGCTTAACCTTGCCGCCGGTGCGGAAATCCGCTGCAAAGACGGTTCCGTCTCTCTCGACGGGCTGCTGAAAGGCAAAACGGTGCTTCATTCTGATTACGGCAGCGTCTCGGTCAAAACTTCCCTTCCGCAAAGTAAATACCGCTGTAATTGTTCCACGGAGTGCGGCAGCGTCACTGTGAACGGCAAGCAATACGGCAAAGACGTTTTTATGCCGGTTAATGCCGACAATTCACTGGACATTACAGCGAAAGACGGCAGTATTGCCGCAGACTTTCAGCCTTAAAGCAGCCAAAACGAGGTTTTGTTAGGAAGGAGTTTAGAATTATGGATTTGGAAATTTGTCATTTAACGGTTCGATATGGAAAATTTACAGCTTTGTCCGATGTATCACTTACCTTGCACAGCGGCGGCTTAACCGGTCTCGTTGGAACAAACGGAGCCGGAAAATCGACGCTGCTCAAAACAATTTCTACACTTCTGCGGCCAACGTCAGGTCAAATTCTGCTGAACGGCGTCAATATCTGCAAAAAGCCGGATGCCATGAGGCGTGTGCTTGGCTACCTGCCCCAGGAGGTGCCGGTCTACCCCAATTTGAACGCATGGGAATATCTTACGTTCCTCGCCTCGGTAAAAGGGCTTGAAGAAGAAAAAGCACGCAGGCAGATTAAGTCCCTGATGAAGACTCTGCATCTTTCTGAGGTCGGCAAAAAGCATCTTTCGCAGTTTTCCGGAGGAATGCGGCAGAGGGTCGGCATAGCAGGAGCATTGCTGGGCGACCCTAAAATCATCGTCTTTGACGAACCGACGACCGGCCTTGACCCTCAGGAACGCATTGCCGTCCGTAACCTGCTGACCAAACTGGCCTGCGACAAAATCGTCCTTCTTTCCACACACATTGTTTCAGATGTGGAAGCCGCCGCCTCCAAACTGGTACTGCTGAAAAGCGGAAAAATTCTATTTTACGGTTCTCCGGAAGAACTCACTGGACACGCGGAAGGTCATGTGTGGCAATGCTCGGTTCCAAGCATTTCCCTGCTTTCGCAGGATCTTGCCGTCAGTTCGGCCGTTCAGCAAAAATCCGGTATCAGTGTAAAGATTGTCGGGGCACAGCCTCCCTTCGGCGATTCGAAACTTTCTGTTCCGACTCTCGAAGATGCTTGCCTGTACGCACTGCGGGGTGAAAGTGCATGAGCGGGTTTCAAAGAATTCTGGGAACGGCAAAAGCTGATTTTTTGGAACGCACGCGCAAGTTTTCTTTTTTTGCCTTCGCCGCCATTTTGGTCTTTGCGGTCTTCTGGTTTGTTCCCAAACCGTCGGGCGTTACCTCTATGGTTATCGAGCCGGCCAGGCTGCTTCAAGCTTCCGACCCTTCCTGGATTCCAATGTCTTCCGCCATGTGCGGCGGAATGCTTCTGTGCATTCTGGGATTTGCTTTTATTAAGGACACCGTACAGCAGGACTGCCATGCCGGTATTTTTTATTGGATTCAAACTTCACCCTTAAAGAGAAGTACTTATGTACTTGGGAAATTTGTTTCTAACGTATTTCTCCTTCTGCTGCTTTTGGGCTTTCTTATGGCAGCTTCTTTCTTTATGATGGTTCTTCACTTTCCGGGCCAGTTCATACCACTCTATGACTTTTTTTCGCCGTTCCTGTGCCTGGTACCCGGACTGTTCTTTGTTGCTGCGTTTGCCGTCTTGACCGACTGCGTGCCTGTATTCCGGAAAAGCAGCAGACTTTCCATTGCTGTTTTTCTCTGTTTCTCCGTCATGATTTTAACCTTTGAATCCCTCTGGCGCATTCATTTCCGCATCCTTTCCATCTTTGATTTCAGTGGGTTTCTCTGGATGCGTGACAGCATTTCAAATACCGTTCTCGCCGTTACAGGGCATCCTGTCACCCAAATCAATCTTTTTACAAGTGCCCACAGAACAAATGCGCAGCTGAAAGCAGTTGCTTTTCACGGTCTAACTCCATCCTATCAGTTTTTCATTGATAAACTGATTCTGGTGGCATTCAGCCTGCTTTTGGCCTTGCTTGCCTCTTTCATGCTGCCAAAATTTGAAAAGGCCGCAGCCTCTGCGCAAAAGCAAGCAGTACCCAAACCGAAAAATGCCCCTGCATGGATTCCACCGCTTCATTTTGGCATCATCCATTCCGAAGCACTGATTCTCATAAAAGACAGAACCAGACTTTGGTGGATTACAGCCATCTGCCTTTGGATTGCAACCATCTTCTCGCCGATGAACACAGTCTGCAGCGCACTTTTCCCGATTACTTTCGCCTGGATGCTTCCGGTCTTCTCCAAAATGGGATGCCTGGAGTACCAGACCGGCGTGAACTCCGTTTTGCGCACAATCTCAAAAGCACCGCTGCTTCTGGCATTCGACTGTTGGAGTACAGGACTGGTTATCTCTTTGGCTGTTGGGTTCCCCACGCTGCTGCGGCTGCTCTTTTCCAACCAGATTGCTAATTTCATTTCCGCTTTGGTTTTCACGGCTGCCGTACCTTCCTTCGCCCTGTTTTTAGGGGAATGGACGAAAACAAACCGCCCCTTCGAAATTCTCTACCTCATTGTCTGTTACCTTGCAGTCAACGTCCCCAAATTGATTTTTGCCGGCGCTTACTTTACTGCCTAATCTACAGTACGGGTGATTGGGCTCATGATACTCACCGGTGTCATGCTGTTTTTGACCTTTGCTAAAAAACTGGCTGAAAACTGCCAAACGGCATAAACGGCATTCACCACCAGCAAAACACTTCTTCTTTACAGCAAATGCCGGGCATATTCTAAAAAGAATATGCCCGGCATTTGGCGTCTAAAATAAAACCGAAAGCTCGGTATTCAGCCATTTTTAATGAGGTCGCGGTACAAGTGGATATACTCGTTTGCTGAACGCCCCCAGCTAAAGTCGCAGGCCATGGCGCGCTTTACAAGAATCTTCCAGCCCGGGCGGTTCTTGTAGCCCTTCAGTGCGCGCATAACAGCATCGTACATATCGCCGCTGTCATAGGAGCGGAACGTAAAGCCGTTGCCTTTTCCATCGCCGCTGTCCTGTATCGAGTCTTTCAGGCCTCCGGTTTCCCGCACGACCGGGATTGTCCCATACCGCAGCGCAATCATCTGTGCCAGACCGCATGGCTCCGATTTCGACGGCATCAGGAAAATGTCAGCCGCTGCGTAAATCTTGTGCGAAAGCTCCGGGATAAATCCAAAGCAGGCGCACAGGCGGCCTGGGTAACGCTTCTGCATATCCTTAAAGTAATTTTCGTAATCCCAGTCGCCGGAACCAAGAACTACAAACTGCATATCCGTGTTCTGCATAAAGCCATCCAGTGCCTCACGCACAAGGTCAAGGCCTTTCTGCCCCACCATGCGCGTTACCATACCAACAAGCGGGGCATCTGCATCTTGATTTAGGTTCAGCCTCTTCTGAAGTTCCAGCTTGTTTTCGGCTTTTCCGGAAAGGTCTTCCGCCGTGTAATTGGCATAAATGGAATTGTCCTTTTCCGGGTCATAGGTTTCGACATCAATACCGTTCAGAATGCCGCTCAGTTTCCATTTGCGTTCCTGCAGGATTCCTTCCATGCCATAGGCAAACCACGGGTCCAGAATTTCCTGCGCATAGCTCGGGCTTACGGTTGTGACGCGGTTGGCACACTCAATCGCGCCTTTCATCAGGTTGATGCAGTCACCGTATTCCAAAATAGAGGTGCTGCCCTTCGGAATGCCAAGGACATCCTCCAGCAGTTCTTTGCCGTACTTGCCCTGGTACTGAATGTTGTGAATGGTAAAAATCGTTTTGATTCCTTTGTACCACTCTTTCTGAGCGTAAAAAATACTGTAATAAATCGGCACAAGCGCTGTCTGCCAGTCGTTGCAGTGGATAATATCCGGCCGAAAATCAAGCAGCGGAAGCATCTCAATCACTGCGCGGGAAAAGAATGCAAAGCGTTCAGCATCATCATAATGGCCGTAAAGGCCGTGCCGCTTAAAATAATACTGGTTGTCAATCAGGTAACAGATGACGCCGCCGATGTGCGTTTCAAAAATACCGCAGTACTGCCTGCGCCAGGCGACCGGCACAGAAAGGCTGGTAATAAACTTCATGTTGTCGCGCAGTTCCTGCGGAATATCCTCATACAGCGGCATCACCAAGCGGCAGCCAATCAGCCTCAGGCGAAGTGCCTGAGGAAGGGAGCCCGCAACCTCGGCAAGCCCGCCCGTTGCCGCAAACGGCGCGGCTTCGCTGGTACAATACAGAACTTTCATATTACTACCCCCTGCTATATATTTCAAAAATGAAGCAAATTTAAACTACACTGCCTTTTGCGATGTAAACTGGGTAAGACTCAAACCCGAGAATCGAACGCTCGTCTTTTATCAAGACATTTTTGTCGGCAATCACATAGTTCAGGCGGCTGCCCTGGCTTATGACACTGTCCTGCAGAATAACGCAGTTCTCAACCAGCGAACCTTTTCCAATATGCACTCCGCGGGAAAGGACGCTGTTGTGCACTTCGCCGTCAATCACGCATCCGTCGGCAACAAGCGAATTGGAAATCTGGGAACCAAGCCCATACCGCGCCGGCATATCGTCGCGCACTTTCGTATAAATCGGGCGGTTCGGGTCAAACAGCTGCGTGCGCACGTTCGGCAGCATTAAGGCCATGTTGGCTTCAAAATACGAAGCTTCCGAGCAAATTGTTTTTGCGACGCCGGTAAAATCATAAGAAAACACCCGGTAGTTAGAAATATTCCTCTGCAGCAAGTCACGCTTAAAATGGTACAGGTTACGGCTCACGCAGTCCGTGACCAAACGCGTCAGCAGTTCCCGGCGCACAAGCATCATGTTGAGGCCGTAGCAGCAGTCGCCATCCGTACGCGGAGAAATCAGCATATCCCGCACGCGGCCGTCCGGGTCAACGGTAAAGACCGAAGGGTCTTTCATTTTCTCCGGCAGGCTGCCATAACGGCACACAAGGGTAATGTCTGCCTGTGTATTGATGTGCTGTGCCAGAACGTCAGTAAAATCGATGTTGCATACGGTGTTGCTGTCGGTCATCAGAACGTATTCTTCCTTGGAATTCTGCAGGAACGACTGTGCCGAATACAGCGACTCAATGCGGCTGTTGCTGCTGAAAGACTCTGCTTCAAACGGCGGCAGGATAAACAGCCCTTCGCGCTTGCGCGAAAGATTCCAAGCTTTGCCGGAGCCAAGGTGATCCATCAGGGACTGGTAGTTGCGCTTTGTAATCACTCCGACTTTGCTGATGCCGGAATTCACCATGTTGGAAAGCGGAAAATCAATCAGGCAGTAACGGCCGCCAAAAGGAACGGAGCCCATGGTACGGTTTTCCGTCAGTTCCCGCATACTTTCTTCGTACATATTGGAAAAGATTAGCCCAAGCACATTATTTCCGCGCATCTTTTCCGGCCCCCCCTTGCATTGTTTCACGGTCAATCATTGCTTTTGGCGGAATCACCGTTCCGGGCGGAATGCTGCAACCGTCGCCCACAACAGTAACGCCCCACTCGTCCTTGTTCTGTATATCTTCCGGCCGTTTCCCAACGACTGAGCCTTTTCCGATTACGCAGTTTTCTGCGACGATGGCATACTGCACAACTGCATTCTCCTCAATGCGCGTGTTCGGCATGATGATGGAGTCACGCACAACCGCGCCCGGTGCAATATAGACGCCGGAAAACAGCACGGCAAAATCGATTGTGCCATAAACGTTGCTGCCTTCCGCAACAAGTGAGTTCTGCACTTTCGCGCTCTTTGCAATGTAATGCGGCGGCATAACCGGGTTGCGGCAGTAAATTTTCCAATTTTCCTCGTTCAGGTCAAGCGGAACATTGGGGTTCAGCAAATCCATATTGGATTCCCACAGGCTGTCAATCGTCCCAACGTCTTTCCAGTAGCCTTCAAAACGGTAGGCAAACATCCGCTCGCCGGCTTTTAGCATGGCTGGAAGAACATTTTTGCCAAAGTCGTTGGAAGACTTCGGGTCAGCTTCGTCCGCTTCTAGGTATTTGCGGAGTTTGCTCCAGGTAAAGACGTAGATTCCCATGGATGCCTGGTCGCTTTTGGGGACTTTCGGCTTTTCGTCAAACTCGTAGATGGAGCCGTCTTCCTTCGTATTCATAATGCCGAAACGGCTGGCTTCTGCCATTGGGACCTCAATAACGGCAACTGTGCAGTCGGCATTCTTCTTTTTGTGGAACGCAATCATCTTGGAGTAATCCATTTTGTAAATGTGGTCGCCGGAAAGGACAATCACATATTCCGGATTATAGCGCTCTATGTAGGGGATGTTCTGGTAAATCGCGTTTGCCGTTCCCTTGTACCAGTCGGACTTGCGGCTGCGCTGGAATGGCGGAAGGACCCGCACCCCGGCGTTGGTACTGTCAAGGTCCCACGGCTGGCCGCTGCCGATATATTCGTTCAGTTCCAGCGGCTGGTACTGTGTAAGAACACCGACGCATTCAATGCCGGAATTAACACAGTTTGAAAGCGGAAAATCAATAATGCGGTATTTTCCGCCGTATGGCACAGCCGGTTTTGCTAGATTTTTCGTCAGGACGCCGAGTCGGCTGCCCTGCCCTCCGGCCAGCAGCATCGCGACTACTTCCTGTTTTGGCAGCATGGAGATTCCTTCTTTCAGTCATTCAATGTTCTGGAATACTTTTATGCGAATTTCGTTTTTTTCTGGTTGGGTTTTCTTTTTTGGCGGGCTGTTTCTTTTCCGGTTTCTTTCCAGCCGGTTTCGCCTTCCTAGGCTTTTTCCCGCTCGCCTTTCCCCCAGGCGGCTCTGCTTCCGCCTGTTCCATTGTTGCGGGAAACTGCGGTTTTTCCTTTTTCTCCCTGCAGCGCAGGAAAATTGCCGAAAGCGGCGGCAGTGTGAGGCTTATGGATTGTGCAAAGCCGTGCATACCCGGTTCTGAACTGCGGATGCTGTTTCCGTTTGTTATGCCGCTGCCGCCGTACTTTTTGTCATCGGAAGAAAACACCTCTTCGTAAATGCCTTCATACGGTGCGCCGATGCGGTAATCATCGCGCCGAATCGGAAGAAAGTTACAAACGATAATCAGCTCGCCGCCGGATTTATCAAATCTGCGGAAGGCAATCACGCTCTGCGTGTAGTCATCATTTGAAATCCAGGAAAAGCCTTCCCACGAAAAATCGACTTCCCAAAGCGGCGCATTTTCCAGATAAAAATGGTTCAGGTCATGGAAAAATTGTTTTTGCTTCCGGTGCTGCTCATAGTCCAGCAGCAGCCAGTCCAATTCCTTTTCATAGTTCCACTCAATAAACTGACTGAACTCCGTTCCCATGAAAATCAGCTTTTTGCCCGGGTGCGCCATCATGTAAGCCATGAAAAGCCGCACGCCCGCAAACTTTTCTTCGTAAGTTCCCGGCATTTTATTAATGAGTGAAGATTTGCCATGCACCACTTCATCGTGGGAAACCGGAAGGACAAAGTTTTCGGAAAAAGCATAGAAAAATGAAAAAGTAATATTGTCATGGTTAAACTTGCGGTACACGGGGTCGAGGGAAGTGTAGTGCAGCATATCGTTCATCCAGCCCATATTCCACTTGTAGTTAAATCCAAGGCCTCCACAGTAAGTCGGGTGGGAAACCATCGGCCACGAAGTCGATTCTTCCGCAATCATCATCACATCCGGGAACTGGGCAAATACAGTTTCATTTAACTTCTGCAGAAAAGTTACAGCTTCCAGGTTCTCTTTACCGCCGTTTTTGTTGGGAATCCATTCGCCCTCTTTGCGGCTGTAGTCCAAGTACAGCATAGAGGCAACGGCGTCAACGCGCAGGCCGTCAATATGGTAATTTTCCAGCCAGAAAACCGCACTGGAAATCAGGAAGCTGAGGACCTCGTTCTTTCCGTAATCAAAGACCAGCGTTCCCCACTCTTTATGCTCGCCCTTGCGTGGGTCAGCATACTCGTAGCAAGGCGTGCCGTCAAACTTCGCAAGGCCGAACTCGTCTTTCGGGAAATGCGCCGGAACCCAGTCCATAATGACACCGATGCCGGCCTCATGGCACTTTTCCACAAACTGCATGAACTGCTTTGGCTGCCCATAACGGGAAGTCGGCGCAAAATACCCGCTCACCTGGTAGCCCCAGGAGCCATCATACGGATACTCCGTTACCGGCATCAGCTCAATGTGGGTGTAGCCCATGTCTTTTACATAGGGAATCAGCTCATCGGCCAGTTTGTCATAAGAAAAGACGTTTCCATCTTTGTAGCGCCGCCAAGAACCTGCGTGCACTTCATAAATATTAACCGGCTGGCTGTAATGAGGCTTTTCCTTCTTGTGGCGGAACCAGGCTTCATCATGCCACTGAAAACCGGAAATGTCGCAGTACTTGGAAGCGTTGCCCGGCGCGGTTTCAAAATGGAAGGCATACGGATCGCTCTTAAGGACCTGCGTACCATCCTGTGAAGTCACACAGAACTTGTAAGAATCAAACTGATTGAGCATTTGCGGCAGCCAGCATTCCCACACGCCGCTGCTGATTTTTTCAAGCGGAGTTGTTTCGGGGTCCCACTGGTTAAAATCCGCCGTAAGAGAAACAGCAGAAGCATTCGGAGCCCATACACGGCATGACATGCAAGGCTTTCCGTTCCTTATGGCCTTATGTACACCAAGAAATTCATATGCCTTGTAATTTGTTCCCTGGTGAAACAAGTAGAGAGGCAGGTTATCACTTTCTGATTTTTTTTGTTTCGGCACGAAGAACAACTTCCTTTCGGATTGCCGCTGTGCTTTTGTGGATATTTTATAAAATAATCATACCACAACGTGCAAAAATTTCAAGGGTTTTTGGCTATTTTCTTGCAAATTTGCTATTACAGTCTATATTATTTTGTGTACTTTGTTACAAAACTTCTCGTGTAATCATCTGTAGCTGCTATACTTTCTTATCATACCACACCCGGCTGTCGTTTTTTCAATTTTTTAGGAACCTGAGCATACAGAAAATACCAACAAAATGAAAGCAGCGAGGCACTCGGTTCTGCAAAACCGAGTGCCCCGCTTTTTGAAAAACTGTCTATATGTGTGTTAAAAGGAATTGCTTAATGCTTAAAAAGGCCGGTGAACGAATTCCATAGACCAACAAACACATTGCCCACACGCTGCCAGAAATTTGTGTTGTCCTGCGTGTTCTGCGTCTTGTTGGCGGTCGCAGCAGAGCCAACCTTAATCTCCTGCGTACGGAAAATCATCTGTACGCTGTGCGGTGACGTATTCTGAGAAGACGTCATGGAAACCGGCTTTGCAGAAGGATCCATCAGCAGGACATTGTTGCTGCCGCCGGTGTGGGAATCCCACTCATCCTTAACAAGATCGTTAATTGTTTTCTTTGAATTGCGAATGTCCCCGGTTCCCGAAAAGCCCTTAGTGGATTCCCGAAGCGCTTTGGAAAGGCTTTCGAGCGACTTCTTTGTACTTGCATCCACTTTCGAGCCGCTGTTTGAAACAACGGATTTTAAACTGCGGAGCGCATTGTCGGTATTCTTTACACCCGAAGAAACATTCTGCGCAGCTTTTTTGCTGTCTGCAAGCGCCCTTTGTGTTTCCGGAAGATCGTTGTTCAGCGTCTGATTCAATGCCGCTATCTGGTCAATCGCAGTGTCGGCATTGTGCGTCATGGCGGTTAGAGTGCCGCCCGCCTTGTTCACATCGCCAAGCAGGCCATTCGCTCCAAGTGTTCCGCACAGGGTGTTCAGGCTGGAAACTACACTGGCTGTCGGTGCGGCGATGCTGCTCATTAGGTTATTGACGCTGGCAATCTGGGAATTCACTTGGTCGATTGCCGCATTAGCAGAAGATGCCTGCACCAACATCTGGTTCATACCGGCTGCTCCGCCTAGGCTCTGGCCGGTTAACCACATTTCATAAAGCTGCTCCGTAAGTGCACTCTGGATATAGGTCTTAAAACCCGCGTCAGTCGGGTCACTTGTTTTGTTTGCGCTAAGGTATGCTTCATAGGACTTATGAAGCGTGTTAGCCTGCGCAAGAGCCGCCTTAAACGCTGTTTCACCGCCAGCAGCCTTTTCCGCGCTGTACAGATTGGAAAGTGCCTGAGCTTTTTGCTGCGCTGCCTGCATGGTTTCACCGCTTTGCACCAGATAGCCCGTTATAAACGTTTGGAATCCGGCATCGGTCGGGTCACTCTGGCTGTGCTGCCGCAGGTAAGATTCATAGGCAGTGTGCAGGGAGTTGGCATTTTGAAGCAATGTAAGGAATGCTGTTTCACCGCCGGCAGCCTTTTCATTCGCCCAAAGCTGGTTCAGAGAAGCCGCGTCAGCTGCTTCACCGGCATAAATAGCATCTTTCGGTGCCGTGCCGCCGGGAGCATTTTTCACTGCGGTATCGGCCTTGGTATAATACCCGTCAACAGAGGACATCAGCTGCCTCAGCCCAGCCTGGTCGGAAGGAACGACCACACCATCTACGGCAATTTTACTCATGGGAGAAAGCGCATTGTGGCTTTTTAAGTAAGTCAAAGTCGTATTCAAAGAGTCCAGGCTTTTTCTAAGGCTTGTAAGGTCATCGTTCAGCTTCGCGCCGTCTTTCTGCGCTGAAGTAATATCAGAGCGGCATTCCGCAAGCTGTGTTTTCAGTGAAACCAGCGTGTTTGTCAGTGCATTCAGGTGTGAATTGATGTCGCCCAGCTCTTTGGAGGCTGCATCCAGATGGCTGGAAAGCGGCTGAAGAGCATCGGAAAGACTGTCAAAATTATAAAGGGCAATGTCAATGGAGTTCTCAATATCTCCCCGCGCCTCGGAAACAGAAGCGCGTGCTTCATTCAGCTGGTCCAAGCCATCCGCGGCGTCATTCAGATTTCCGCCGATGCCGTCAAGAGAATCCAGGATGGTGTCGAAACTCTTGCTGATGGAGTCGTAGGAATTTTCTGTCTTGCTTTTCGCTTTGCGCAGGTCGGCAATTTGATTCAGCTGTGAAAGCGTTGCCGGAACAGCAAGAAAGGTAAGGCCGGAACTTGTAAAGCTGTTGCTGCCTACCTTAATGCAGATATGCTGTGTTTCACCGGGCATTGCTGCAAAGAGCACCGTGCGCAGGTTGCCAAGCAGCTGCACCTGCGCGCCCTGTGCTTCCAGTGAAAGAATATCATCCGCATTGAAAGCCGTCATGCCAATCAGCACAAGGTTGTTGCGATAATATTCCCCGGCGCTCTTGTTCGGCGTGGCATCCACATTGATTTCAACCAGGCCGGTCTTCCCGGCAATATCCTCGGCTTTCGTTTCTACACCGTTCAGGCGGTAAGAAACCTTCATCGTCCACGGAAAATCCGTGTATGGCTGCGCGGTCTTGCCTTCAAAGTAAAAGCGGCCGGAAGCAGCTCCGCTCGTATTGAACGAAATTTTGTCCCCGGAAACCGTAGGGGTCTTATCATCCGTCAGATTGTTGATTTTTGTGTATGTACCGTAATCGGTAATAGAAGAAGCTCCGTTCAGATTATAGCTTTTTACAACGCTGCCCTCTTTCAACTTGCCATAACAGTCAAGCGTTGCATAGTAAGTTTCATCATAACTTGGGTTAACGGATGCAGCAGAAACAGAGACTCCGCTGCCCACAGCTCCGCCAAGGACTGCGGCGCAGAGCGCCACGGAAAGCAAACGTTTTGCGGCTCCGCCGACACATTTTTTGTTCAGCGGATGTTTGGAATACAGCACGGTATCATTACTCCTTTGCTTTTTGATAAGAATCGGAATGACATTGTTTACACTGTTTTTTTCCTATGCAGTATGTGAATAGGCTTTGGGTTACTCCAATTCAAGCTCGTATGAGCAAAAATCGGTTCGCATACTGAGAGGAGGGATGGCAGGATAAAGATGGTGACAACAGCGGAAATCAGTGCACCGCGTGCCAGCATCATGCAGATGCTGCTGATAATCCCAATCTTCGAAATAATGCCAACACCAAGTGTCGCGCAGAAAAGCACGAGCGAGCTGGTAATAACAGAAACGTCGGAAGTATCCGCCGCAATAATAATTGCTTCTTTTCTGCTCTTGCCATTCTGCAGCTCTTCGCGGAACCTCGTGGTCATTAAGATAGCATAGTCCACGGTTGCGCCAAGCTGCACACATCCAATCACGGTTGGCGCAATAAACGGAATTGCAACATTGGTAAAGTACGGTATTCCCTGGTTGATAAAAATTGCAAGCTCAATGGATGCAACAAGAACAATCGGGACCGTAATAGATTTAAACAGAATCATGACAATCAGGAAAATAGCTGCTATGGAAATGTAATTTGTTACGCTGAAATCGACCGAGGAAGTCTTAATTAAGTCATCTGTCAGGGCAGCTTCTCCGGTAATATAGGCTTTGGGGTCATAGGACTTTGCAATCTTGTTCAGCTCCGTAAGCTGGCTGCTCACTTCGTTTGAAGCCGCGGTGTAACGGGAATTCACCATAATAATCTGCATCCCGTCTTTTTTGCACAAATCCTTGACTTCCTGTGGAACAAAGGAATCCGGGATTTCCGGGCTGACAAATTTGTTGTAAGCAACGACCGTTTCAACACCATCGGTCTTTTCCATTTTGTTAACCATCTGCTTGAGCTTCTGGTTTCCGACGCTGTCGTTTACAACAACGAAATGAGTCGTTGACATATCATAGTCTTTTTTCAGTTTGTTTGTCGCAATAATAGAAGGCATATCCTGCGGAAGGGAACGGTCAAGCTTGTAGTAAACTGGCGCATTGTTCTGCGCGTAAAAGCTCGGCAGAATGAGCAGGAGAAACAAAACAACAAATGCCTTGCGGTGCTTAATAATAAATTGGTTCATGCGGGAACAGTCGGGGTTGAAAACCGGGTGCTTATATTTTTGAATCGGTTTGTCGAGTACTAAGAGCAGTGCCGGAAGCACCAAAACGACCGTAGCCACACCAAGCACAACACCTTTTGCCATAACAATGCCGATGTCGCGCCCTAAGAGCAGGCGCATAAAGCACAAAGCTAAGAAACCTGCTATTGTAGTCAGCGAACTGCCGGAAAGCGACGTAAACGCCGCAACAATCGCATTGGCCATGGCATCGCGGTTGTCATCACACTTCTGCTGCTCCTCCCGGTATCGGTTGTAAAGGAAAATGGAATAGTCCATGGTGACGCCAAGCTGAAGAATACCGGCAATCGCCATGGTTATGTAAGAAATTTGACCCATAAAAATATTTGTTCCGAAATTGTAAATGACTGCGAGCCCAATGTCCAGCAGGAAAGTAACTGGGAGCAGCCAGGAGTCCATCGTCAGCGACATCGCCGCAAAGGAGAGGATGACGGCCAGCAGGATATACTGTGGAAGCTCCTGGTCTACCAGGTTTTTCGTGTCTTTTACAACGATGGAGAAACCAGCGAGAAAACATTGTTTGTTACATAGCTTTCGTATATCTTCTATCGCTTTCATGGTTTCCTGCGAAGCGCCCGGTTTGTCGAACTGAATAATCATCAATGTCGAGTCGCCGGCGTAAAATGATTTCCGCACATCATTCGGAATCATTGAGGTCGGAATCTGGATTCCTGCAAGACTGGAAGGCCACAGGGCATGTGTAACACCCGGCACCTTTTCAATGGACTTTTGAAGAGAGTTTGTATATGCGGATGGCATATCCTTCACAATCAGCATTGAGGTTGCCGCATTATGAAACGGTTCTTCCAAAAGTTTTTCTCCTTTTGCGGAATCTGCTTCCGGGGGTAAGTAAGTCAAAATGTCATAATTAACCTTTGTAGCAACTGCGCCGAAGATGCAGGGAATAATCAGCAGAACTGCTATCAGGACAACGAGTTTCGGCTTACGCGTTAGGGTTCGAGCAATTTTTTGCAGCATTTTTTCACCTTCTGAAGTTGTTTTGCAATGGTATCTCTGCCTTTACTATATTGGCAAAAGGCCGGTCCTGTCAACAAATCGGAACCTATTTTCATAATTTTTAATAGCTTTTTGCTGCCGAAATCCCTTATAATTTAAAAGGCGGGGAACTCAAGAAGTGCACGGGATAAACTAGTGTATCTTCCCGGGAAACAGTGTATAATGGAAAAAAGGCCGTACATTCGGAGGAGTGGTATGTTTATGGCAGAAGAGCCAAAAAAGAAAATTCTAATTGTCGATGACGATGCATCAATTTTAATGCTGCTTTCCGATGTCTTGCAGGACAGCGGCTATGAAGTGACAACTTCTTCTTCCGGGGAAGAATGTATCCGGCTGATTCAAAAACAGATTTTCGACATGATTATCCTTGACATTATGATGAAAGGTATCAGTGGACTTGACGTCTGCCGCCGAATCCGCGATTCTGTCAGCTGCCCCATTTTGTTTCTGAGTGCAAAAGACACTTCAGCCGATGTAGTAAACGGCCTTGCCCTCGGCGCGGATGACTACCTTACAAAGCCGTTTGTGCTGGAAGAACTGGTGGCGCGTATTAATGCGCACCTTCGCCGCGAACGCCGCGCTGCCGAACCGGTTAGGGCCTCCTCTGCAATACAGATTGGTGAAATCAGGCTTGACCGGGAAAGCATGACCGTCACAAAAAGCGGCACCCCAGTTGCCGTTTCCACAAAAGAATTCGAACTTCTCGACTACCTAATGCAGAACGCCGGGCAAACGCTTGCCCGCAAAAAAATTTTTCACGACGTGTGGAAAACTGATTACGGCGACGTTGGCACCGTAGCTATTAATATTAAGAACCTGCGTTCCAAACTTGACCCGGACTGGCAGTATATAAAAACCGTGTGGGGCTCCGGCTACCTCTTTGTAACGCAAAGCGGCTTTGCCGACGAAAAAGCCATGGAAGGCGGCAGCAATGAAACGCAAGAATGAAAAAAGAAAGATCTTTGTAGCCGGCTGGCTCAGCAACCACCTTTCGCATAAAGCGCTGGTTGCTCTTGTCCTTCTGGCCTGCGCAAGCGGCCTTGTTCTGTTCCATTGCTTTATTTCCTACCTGGGGAGCTACGCCGACAGCACTTACAACAAGCTGATTTCAGAATCGCAGTCCGGTGCACAGAGCGCCGCGACCTTTCTCCATGAATGCGGCGGTAATTTTGAGCCTCTGAAAAGCTATGCTACAGAGCATAAAATTTCCTGCGAGGTGCGCGACAGCAACGGCGTCCTCCTCTTTGAATACCGGCCGCTGAAAGAAGAAAATAACTTTCTTGTTTCAAGCAGTGCGAAAACGACTTTGAACAGCGGTGCCGTTCTTACGGTGCGTACTTGGAGCATGCCGATTAAAGAAAATCAAATCAGCAGTTCGCTGCGCCAGCGCACCGTTGCAGGGCTGATTGTCCTTGTTGTGTGCATCTTTATTGTTGTTGCCATCACACTGTACCTGTTGGTGCTTGCACCTATTATCAGCCTGCGGCAGACGTTTAAATCGTATTATGAGCAGGGTGCTCTTCCCGAACGCAGCAACCGCCAGGATGAAATCGGGAAGCTGCAGGATACATTCGTCGACATGGTGGATGTTCTGGAAAACAAGGAGCAGGCGGAGCGCCGGCTGATTGCTTCTGTTTCACACGACATTAAGACGCCGCTTACTTCTGTGATGGGCTTTTCTGAACGCCTTCTTTCCGGTGAATTTTCGCCGGAAAAGCGCAATATTTATCTGCATAACATCTACGACAAATCACTTGCTATTAAAGGCATTGTAGACGAGTTTGACGACTATCTGGATGCAAATATCCGCAGTGACACACCGATGTGCCTGATGGCTATGAATGATTTTTGCCAGGCTGTGTGCAAGGAATATCAGGACGAGCTTTCCGACGCCGGTGTAGAGTTTACCGTGGAATGCACCTGTCCGAACGAACAGATTCGCTGCAACTACGGCCACCTGATGCGTTTTCTCGGGAATCTTGTGGGCAACAGCATTAAACACGCAAATGTGGAGCCGCTGAAACTGAAGTTGAGCTGCCACTGGGAAGACGACCGAATTGTTCTGGCTTTTTCAGACAATGGGCAGGGCGTTCCTGAAAAAATGCTCAAACAGATTTTTGAGCCGTTCTTTACAACCGACCGAGGCCGCAAGGTTTCGGGGCTTGGCCTGAGTATCTGCGAAAACATCATCCGCACTCACGGGGGAACCATTTGCGCCAAGAACCAGCCTTCCGGCGGTTTGCTGATTGAAGCCCGCCTGCCCTGCGCAAAGCTCTAAAAAAACTTTTCCTTGTCAAATCGGTGAACCTGTGTTATAATGACGTCCAAATATTAAAAAGATTGGAGCTGGAAGGATGCATAAATTTTCCTGCTGATGAAGTTGAGTATGGCAATCTCTGACGTTGTGTACCGTCTGGTTTGCTGTGCTATCGCAGGAAAAGCAATGCTTCCGCCAGCTCTGTTTTTATGTCTTTTGCAGGTTTTCTGCCAAAGATATATAAAAATCAGGCTGCAGGAACAGTATCTTCCTGCGGCCTGATTTTCATATACGGGAGGCAGCTTTATGTCATTAATTGATATTTGCAACCTAACTTTTGCCTATGAGGGCAGTTATGATAATATTTTCGAAGGTGTAAATTTACAGATCGACACCAACTGGAAACTCGGATTTATCGGCCGAAACGGCCGCGGGAAAATCGAGCATACTGAAGCTGATCTGCGGGCAAGCCTTAACTTATACCGGTGATTTTCAAAAAGCGAGCGGCCTGTTAATTTCCTATGTGCCGCAGGACACATCTTTTCTCAGCGGAAACCTCACCGACTATGCCAGAGACAGCAGCATTGATGAAACCCTAATGAAAGCAATCCTTCGCAAACTGGATTTCGCGCGGGTTCAGTTTGAAAAGGATATGCATGATTTCAGCGCTGGGCAAAAGAAAAAAGTGCTGATTGCAAAAAGCCTCTGTGAAAAAGTCCATCTGCTTGTGTGGGATGAACCGCTGAATTATGTTGATATTATTTCGCGTACGCAAATTGAAAAGCTGTTGCTTACCTACAAGCCCACGGTTTTATTTGTGGAACATGACCGTGCTTTCTGCAAAAACATCGCAACAAAAATAATACAGTTGTGATAATAAAAGCATAGAAAAAGCCCTGCGGCGAAAACCGCAGGGTTTCTTGAAATGTCGCTAATTATTCGTGGTCTACCTTGTTCATGTGCTTAATCAGGTCCAGAACCTTGTTGCTGTAGCCCCACTCATTGTCGTACCAGGAAATCAGCTTTACGAAATGATCGTTCAGCATGATGCCAGCTGTTGCGTCAAAGATGGAGGTGTGCGGGTCACCAAGAATATCAGAAGAAACAATAGCGTCTTCTGTGTATGCCAGAATGCCCTTCATGGAGCCTTCAGAAGCTTCTTTTACTGCCTTGCAGATGTCATCATAAGTGGTGGACTTCTCGAGGCGTACAGTCAAGTCAACAACAGAGCCATCGAGAGTCGGAACACGCATAGACATACCGGTCAGCTTGCCTTTAACGGACGGAATAACAAGTGCGCAAGCCTTTGCAGCGCCTGTGGAAGACGGGATAATGTTGCCGGAAGCACTACGGCCGCCTCTCCAATCCTTCTTGGAAGGTCCATCAACAGTCTTCTGTGTAGCTGTTGTGGAGTGAACGGTAGTCATAAGGCCTTCAACAATACCAAACTTGTCGTTGATAACCTTTGTCAGAGGAGCAAGGCAGTTCGTTGTGCAGGAAGCATTGGAAACAACCTTCATGTCCTTTGTGTAAGTGTCGAGGTTTACGCCGCATACAAAAGTCGGGGTTTCCTTATCCTTTGCAGGAGCGGAAATAATAACTTTCTTTGCGCCGGCCTTGATGTGTGCAGAAGCCTTTTCGGTCGTTGCGAAAACGCCTGTGGATTCAACAACATACTCAGCGCCAACTTTGCCCCAAGGAATGTTGACTGGATCTTTCTCGGCAAAAACATTGATCTTGTGGCCATTAACGACCAGCTTACCGTCTTCTGCCTTGATTTCACCATCAAAATGGCCGTGCATGGAATCGTATTTCACCATGTAAACCATGTAGTCAGGGTCAATGAACGGATCGTTAATCCCGACGATTTCAAAGGTTTCCGGCTGCTTTACAGCTGCACGGAAAACCAGACGGCCAATGCGGCCGAAACCGTTAATGCCAACTTTAATAGACATAAATTGCTACCTCCTGTTTTGTTTTAAGTACTAATGATATTTTATAGCATTTCAAGCGTTTTTACAAGATGTTTTGATATTTTTTTAACTAACTTTTTGCAGGTTCCATTTTATCAGGAAAATTTTGCTCCTTTTCCCGGAACTCTTCCTGCCCTTGGTAAACATCCTGCAAAAAGGAAAGATACTCCGCATCCGGGTTTTCAGCAGGCCGTTCGAGTGGTTTCTCCACCGATGCACTGATTTCCGGCTGCACCGCAGCTTTTTCCGTTGCCGCTGCCGCTGCAGTGGAACTGCTTTTCTGCGGTTTCGGCTGCTCTGTTTCCCCGCCTTCCGCAGAGGCGCCGTCTTCATCCCCCGCAACAGGAGCAGCACTCACCACAGAGGCTTCCCTGCGGCGGCACATCACAGCAAGGCAGGTAAGAATATAGGCCGCGATTACAAGGTTGGTGCCCTGCACACCCACTTCGAAACTGCCAAGCATTTTCCTTCCGGAAAAGAAGAGCGCAAGGTTCGGCACTGCGTCGGTCAACGCCATAACGGAAGCGGAAAATCCAAACGGCACCGCTAGGCGCACTGCGTTTTCGTCCATGCCGGAAAGAAGCTTTGCCTGTGAAAACAGGAATAAAAGCAGAAATATCACCGTAAATGTATGGTAGATATTATCAAACCGATTCACTGTTGACGCGTAGGTGATAAACAGCGAAATGAAGAAAAGACAACCCCATATTGTCGGAAAAAGTGCTACAAGAGGATGTTTGCGCAAAAAACCTGCGCCCGTGCCGAAATCATATGCCGCGGCAAAGAAAGCAACCGCCGCAAGCACGCCGGTAAGTGCCAAGACGGCATCCATCGTGTCCGGCTTTCCGTTTGAAAGAAGATTCTGCGCAAAAGTCATAAACGGAGCTCCCGCGGCAAAAAGGCCTGCAAGCACGGCAAACGCCGCCGCAGCAGGGCTGCGATGCGCAGCGTAAGGATGTTTTACCGTCTCTTTCCTTCCAAGCACAAGAAGCGCCAAGATGCCAACCGCCGCGGCTGTTGCCGCAATACCTGCCATTTTCCCACCGTCGGTATAAAAACCGGTCTGTGGGTCTACCAGAAAAAACACAGAATAAATCCGAAGCGGCAGCACCACAAGCAGCACCGCAGCCCAAATGCACCATGTGCGCTTCATAGAAATTCCTCCAACTCTCTGCCCTTATCTTTTTTCAATGGGAACATAGGGCCTGCCTTTTGACAGAGAGCGGTAAGCAGGCCGCATAATACGCCCACAGGTTTCCATTTCCTCCATGCGGTGTGCGCACCAGCCTGTAATCCGGGAAACGGCAAAAAGAGGCGTAAAAAGATCGCTCGGTATCCCAAGCATCTCATAGACAAGGCCGGAGTAGAAGTCCACATTAGCGCACATGACTTTTTTCTTGCCTGTAACTTTAGCAAAGGCCTGCGGCGCAAGGCGCTCTACACGCTCAAACAGACGGAACTTTTTTAGCATGCCCTTTTCTTCCGCAAGTTTGCGCGCGTGCGACTTTAAAATTACAGCGCGTGGGTCCGAAAGCGTGTAAACTGCGTGGCCGATGCCGTAAATCAAACCGGAGTGGTCAGCAGCTTCCCCGCGAAGAATCTTCGCAAGGTATGCCGAAACCTCATCGTCGTCCTCCCAGTCGTGCACATTTTCCATCAGCTCGTTCATCATCATCATGACGCGGTGGTTTGCTCCGCCATGGCGCGGGCCTTTCAGCGAACCGATGCCGGCGGCAATGGCCGAATAAATGTCTGTTCCCGTGGAAGTAAGCACACGCGTTGAAAAAGTGGAGTTGTTGCCGCCGCCGTGCTCCGCGTGAATCATCATGCAGATGTCGAGAAGCTTCGCTTCCTCATCGGTGAACACACGATCCGGGCGAATAGCGTTCAGTATGGACTGAGCAGCGGTCTGGGTTGGGTCAATCGGGTGGAAGTACATACTTTTTTTGTCAAAATGCCTGCGTTTTACCTGGTAAGCATAAGTCATAATGGTTGGCAGGCACGCGATAAGCTGAATGGACTGGCGCATATTATTTTCCAATGTGAACTCATCCGGGTTCTTATCATAAGAATACAACGCCAGAACCGATCGTGCAAGCTTATTCATCACATTTTTGGAAGGAGCCTTAATTATCATGTCTTCTGCGAAATATTCCGGCAATTCACGGGAATGGCTCAAAACTTTCGTAAAGTGCTCCAACTGTGTACGGGTCGGCAGGCTGCCAAAAAGCAGCAGCCAGGCAACTTCCTCATAGCCGAAGCGGTTCTCTGCCACGCAGCCGTTCACAATGTCATTAATATCAATTCCACGGTATGTAAGGCGGCCTTCATCCGGAATACGCTCGCCGTCGGCAATTAAGTACCCATGCACATTGCAGATAAGCGTCAAGCCAGCCATAACGCCGGTTCCGTCCGGGTTTCGCAGGCCACGCTTCACATTATATAAATCATAGTTTTCGGGAGAAATTTTATTGTTTTTCCGGTACTCCTCGCAAAGGTTCTTTAGCTCTGCACTGTCGGTGCTGACGGTCAGCGTATCATTTTGTGTTTCCATGAACAAAGCATCCCCCATTCAGGCAGGATTCCCCTTACTATTTAAACCGGGCCTGCCGTTTTTCTTATCTTTTGAATGTTTTTATTTTATATCACTAAATTGGTAAAGTCAAGTCAGCAAAGGCCAATTTTGAATTTTTTGCTCATCGTTTTTTCATAATTAAGGGCATTATTTCGGAATCAGCCCCCATATTGCTTGATTTTATGAATATCTTTGCAGCCGATTATGTATTATCGGCGTGGGAGGGAAAGCGAATGACTTCAAAAAAAGGGACCGTCCTGCTCTGCCTGCTGTTCTACCTTGCCATGCTTCTGCTGCCGCTTATGGCACTTGGAGGCGGAAAAAGTCCTGGAAAACCGGGAAGCTCGCCGCCGCTGAAACTTCCGCCGGGAAGTTTCTTCCGCTTACAAGACTCCTCCACAGGCAAAATGCTAACGGTGGACGACGAAACTTTCGTACGCGGCACGGTAGCAACTGAGATGTCACCGGAAGCCCCCCAAGAGGCCCTGAAAGCGCAGGCAGTTGCCGCACGCACTTACTACGGCAGGCTGCGGGAAAATCACCGCAGCAGCCCGGGAAGCGCAAACAGCGCAGACTTTACCGTGGACACAGCGAACCGCAACATTTACATGACGGTAGACGATATGAAGAAGCATTGGGGAGGGAACTTCGACCAGTACTATAAAAGCATCTGCAGCGCCTGTGACGCTGTTTCCGGACAGGTTCTCCGCAGCGGCGGAAAACTGATAGACGCAACCTACTTTGCCATTTCCGGCGGAAGCACAGAAGACGCAGCCGACGTGTGGGGCTCCAAATGCTCGTACCTCGTTTCCGTCGCAAGCCCATGGGATGCCTTTGCGGGCGGTTACCAGACTTCCGCTTCTTTTTCGGCGGATGACTTTAAGGCTAAGATTCTGAAAACTGCGCCAAAAGCAGACCTGAGCGGCGCAGTCCAAAGCTGGGTCGGCGCTTCCGACCGTTCCCCAGCCGGAACGGTAAAGAATATCAAGATTGGCGGGCAGGTTCTTACCGGAAGCCAGGTGCGCACAGCCTTTGGCCTGCGCTCGGCAGATTTCACCGTAACGTTCACAAACGGCAGCTTCACCTTTGACGTAAAAGGCTACGGGCACGGCGTTGGCATGAGCCAAGTTGGCGCGGAAGCTATGGCGCGCGATGGCGCAGGCTACAAACAGATCCTTTCCTGGTACTACCCAAACACCACCCTCACGAAATAGAAGCAGCAGAGGCCGGTTCCAAAGCAGGAACCGGCCCCATTTAATGGCAGAAGCGCACCCCGCAAAATGCAGGGTGCGCTTCTGTTTTTCTAGCACTAAGCGGCGGCCAGTGCAGAACACCAACCGCCGCCACGCCCCTCCTCCGGCACGAATGAGCACAAACCGGTATCTTGTCAAGTAAATTCTGGATATTTATTTGTTCTATTTCTTCTTTAAAACCCTGTAACTACCGTGTTTGCAGTCAATTTTTTCTTTCCTGAGGTAAAATATGGCATTCCCCGTTCCCCGGCTGCCGCCGCAGGTACGAAGAATACCTGAAATCCGTGGGCGGGCTACCGTGAAGGCAGCTGCCCGGGGCCGGAAAGATCCATGCGAAGAGCGCCGTTTTTCCAGATACCTGAGCGCTTTACACGCCCCGCGCCAAACTCGGTGCCAAAACCGTTCCGGCGGCCGTTTTTCCAGCCGCCGGTGTAAAGCAGGGTGCCGCTGGGGGAAAACTCGGTTCCGCAGCCGGTGGCGGTGCCGTTTTCCCACCGGCCAACGAAGATAGAGCCGTCACCCGCGCCGAAGGCCACACCCAGGCCGTTGCGCAGGTTCTGCTTCCAGCCGCCCACATAGCAGAGCCTGCCGGATTTGTAGTAGTAAACGCCGAAACCCTCGCGCAAGCCGCCGTGGTAGCCGCCTTCGTATGCCGTTCGCCCGCCGGGGCCCTGCGTGCGCCCAAAGCCCTCGCGCAAGCCGTCCTGCAGCCTGCCAAAGTAGAGGTAGCTTTCCATGCCGCTCACCACAATGCGCTCTGCGGGCACGACGCCCTCTTCCGGCGGGATTTCCCGCACAGGCGGAGGTTTCGCGGGCTCTTTTCTTTCTTCTGCCGCAGCGTTTTCCGGCGTTTTTTCCGCTTCCCTGCGCGCAGGCACGCCCCCGCGCACACCGCCGCGCACACCGCCGCGCAGCCCCCTAGCCGCAACGGCATACTTTGCCGGGTGGCCAACGTTTCTTCCTGACGGAATCCGTGGCACTGGATGCTGCGGCTTTTTTTCCGCCGCGCTTTCCGCAGGGCTTTGCACCGGATTTTCAGCCATGGCGCGCCGCTCGCTGCTCCCATCGTTTTCAATCACCTGAAAGGTAAGGTCTTCTTCCGGCGCAGCCGCCCACTCCGGCGTCAGCTGCGAAGGGTCGTCCTGCAGGCGCTGGGCAAGGCTCTGGCGCCGGGTAAGCTCCTCTTCCGTGCAAAAGCAAAACGTACCGGCATCGGTTTCGGCTGAAATCTCCGGCTCGCCCGCTTCCGCGTTTATATAGCTCTGCGCAGCAGTTCCGGGGCTGTATGGGCACGGCACAAGCAGCGTTTCGGTTTTAGCGCCCGCTTCCCCCGGCTCCGTTTTCAAAATGCCGTTTTCCTGCCGCTTCAGCACCAGAACGGGGCTTGCCGGGTTTCCATTATAATAGGAAGTCTGAACCCAATGCAGCCCGGCGTCATAAGTCAGCGCCGAATGCAGGCGGCCCGAAAAATTATGTACTACAATGCGGAAAGCTCCCCCCGGAAGGCGGAAGGCCTCCTGCAGCGTGGCTTTTCCGCTCGTCTTTTTCCAGAAGAGGCAGCCCTTTCCCACACGGTACTTCACCCGCACGGCCTGTCCGTTTTCTACGGCACGCACATTTCCGTGCGCTGTGCGGCCCTTTGTGAAATACCGGCGGCGCGCGTCGCCTGGCTCAAACCCGCCGGGAATATCGTACTTGCTGCTGCTTACCTTATAATATTCAATTTTGTTCGTTTGTTCCGGCATAGATGTTTCCTCCCACTTCTTTCCCTTCCCCGCAGGAAAGGCGGTAAAAAGGAGCGGCTGCTTCCCAGATTTTCGGTTTTCTTCGTTCTTTTTGCAGTATGGCACGCAAAGCTGTTCCTTTGTGCTTTTTCCATTTTACCTGCATCTGCAAAAAAAAGATGGCGAAAACTGCCTCCTGCTGAGTTTTGAAAAAAAAACCACGGATTTTTCTTCCAAAAAAAGCAGAAGCTCCTTTTGTGCAATAAAAATATCATATCACACATTGGGGACTTCTGCTATACTTTCTGCCTGATGCTTGCCGCGGTTTAACTGCCGGGCGTTACCACAATATACTTTGGCGCGGGGTCGGTCACCTTCAGCGGGAGAAGGGCGCTTTTTTTCGAAATCATGGGCACGGTATTTTCGGGAACATTGTTCAGCACAATTCCGCCCGAAAACCGGAAGGTGCGGTGGTTGCTGGAGGTAATGATTTCATACTCCAGCTGCTGGTTTTCATTGATATTCTCGGTATACAGGTTCACCTGCTGAACGCCGCTTATCTGCATGACTTCCTTGCCGTTTTCCTGTACATGAAACGTACCGGACTGAAAGAAAAGATTATCAACCACACCGGTGCCCTGCGCACTTTTCACTTCAATGCTGTTCGCTGTAGGAAGATTTTTTCGAAGCCACGTTTCCAGCAGCTGCGCATCACCGTGGTTGACATAATCCGTCGCACCGCCCATAGCATCCTGAGAACCGCTGAAAAAAGCCACGCTTGCCGCGCCGATTACGATGACCGAAATGACGCAAACCGCAATCAGCTCGACCAGTGACATTCCTTTTTTATTCATACGCCTGCGCATACAATTTCCCCTTCCCGTGTACCGAACGGCTTTTCGAAGTTAAGAGCCTAAAAACGCATTTTTGGCGGAATCTGCACTAAGAAGGTCGACGCTTCCACCCTTTATATTATGCATGCCAGCGCTTGCCCGGTACAGCACGGTACCGTCGCTGCTTTCGACTGTAAGGTCATGGTAAAGAACCAGCGAACTCGCGGTTACAACGAACTTGCTGCCCGCCGATTGCTTCAGCACCATAGCCGTAGAAAATTTTGCCGGGTCGCCGTCGCCACTCTGAATGTTCAGCGTTACCGTTCCCGCCTGCATGGTCACTGTTTTATTTTCCGGAAGCTGCAGCGTCGTTTTTGAATTGATAATCTGCATGGCAATCCGGTTCGCTTTATAAGTCTGCGCGTCGGAGCCCCACGAAGAATAATTGTTCACATACATATAAACGTCTTTGCCGGTCTGGTTGGAAGGGTTAGGGTCACCGCGCTGCTGCATCCGCAGCTGGTCGCCGCTCTGCAGCACGCCATTCTGCGTCCAGTTTGCCGCGCCGTTGTAGGTGTACGGGTACTGCTTCTGCGGCGTTGACGGCGCATTAGCCGCGTATTCGCCGGAAACAAGATTTTTTTTCTGCCATGTGCTGACAATATAATCCGCACTGTATGTTTGCAAAACAGACTTCACGCCATCGGTAACCGGCGTGAGCACACAGCCTTTGCTCCAAAGGTTCTGCGAGCGTGTAAAGGTATAAAGGCCAGCGGAATACTTTTTAACTACCATATCGGGGCTAATGCTATTGTAGTCCTTGTCGAGGCTGTCGGTCTGAATAATTTGGCAGTCCTGGGCGAAATAAATGTAAGCATTGGAAGAGTCCAAAGGGCTAAGGTTTATCTGAGGGTCGTCGCCTTTGTCATCGTTATTTCTCTTGTACGTAAGCGCTTCGGAGGCGATGTAGACGAAATTTGTTTTCAGGTTAGCCACCTGTGATGCGCTGTCGGCGTAAATGGAGCTGACATCCTGCAGACGCTTACTGCTGCCGCCGTTGCCGCCAAGGAAGAAAAGGCTCGGAGCAGAAAGGTTACGGCTCTGTTTGCCAGACTCATTATGCATAATGGGGCCAAACACCACGGGGTAGGCAGAAGTGTAGTCGCCTTCCTTAAAGACTGGCGTATCCACTTTATCTGCAACCTGGTTGTTTCTGTATTTGGTGCCGTAAAGGAGAAACGGCACACCGCTCTCCGGGCCGGAAGGCGGGTACTCCGGCACTACCGGAGGCGGTGTCGTCGGAATGGCACCACCAAGATAGCAGTCTGCCATAGCGGAAGCGAAGCCGTTCATCTGAACGCAGTTTTTGCCGCCGTTATAGTAGGCACGGGATGTAATGCGGTAACCCACCAGTTCACTGCCATCCCACTGGTCGGTCAGAATATACTGCCTTTTTGCGCCCGTTGGGGAAAAATTGGCTTGGGAACTCCCACAGTAGGCAGCGCCGCTGATGTCTGCCGCCAGCTGGGCGCTGGTTGGCATTGTGCTTTTCTTAGACAAATAGGCAATCAGCGTATCAGTCAGTTTCTGCGTGGCGGCGGCGGCCCCCTCCTGAGTATCGTCCGAAAGGATGGATGTTCGCCCCGCGCTAACCAGCGAAAGTGACGCTATTACGCCGATTACCAGAATACATACCGCGCAGATTTCTTCCACAAGGGAAACACCGTGCTTGGAATTTCTCGTTTGACCTCTGGCCATGCCCGTTCCTCCTTTCCATTAAGAAAATGTATATTTGCCGTCTGTAATGGAGTAGCTACTGCCGCCCGGAATTGGCGCTCCAGTCGAAACATACTTTTTCATACCTGCCTTCATTGCATCCACATCCAGCAGGTTGGTTCCACACGGCACACTGTAGGTGTAGGTCGAAGGATCATGCGGGTCTACATAATCATCTTTCGAAGGGTCCGTGAACTGCCGTAATAACTCAAAAGTGTTGCCGCTTAGGTCTTCGACCTTCAGGCCATGCGGAAGCACCAAAATAACACTTTTTGAGTTGTCTGCCGGGTAACCGGCATAAAGGGCAGAGTTGCTGAAAGTGGGTTTCAGCACCGTTTCTTCGGAAGGTTTAAGCCAAGGGCTGCCGTTGTAGTTTTGCACATTGAGCCAGAGCCGCCCCGGGACACTTGTTGTATCGCTCGTGTCAAGCGGATCCACCTGAAAAGTAAAAGGCTGCTTCGGTACGGTAAACACGTTTGAGCTAAGGTTTTCAATTTCAAAAGTAATGCTGTGTGCTGTAAACTTTAAGAGGCTTGTCGAAGTGAAATTATTCAGTTCGCCCAGGCCGGTCGGGCACAGATTTAAATAGACATCCTTCCCTGCTTGCGGGGCACCGTCGATTGTGCCAGACTGCAGTTTGCCGCCATCCGTCCACCCTATGCCGCCGTCGCGCTCACTGGAAACCAGCGGGTAGCCCTTTGACAAAGTGGAACTGTTCAGATAAGTTACATTGTTCACATAGGTCTTAGTGGGAAATTTGCCGCCGGAACTTTGTGAATTGCCCATTTGTACCGTAATATTTGGAGTGCCATCCTCAATCTCCGCCATGTTGGTAATCCGTTTCAGCTTCCCATTGGTGTAACTGTCAGAATCTAAAAGATCCGTTTGATCTTTGAAGTAATAATAACCGGCTGCAATACTTGGTAAACTCGCTCCTGCAATCTGAACCGCGTTGTCAGTGCCGAAGCAAACGATGCCGACATAACTGCTGTCGTTGGCGTCAGGTTGGAGAATCTGGTAGTCTGTGTTGTCTGAATCAATACTCGCCCAAAGTTCGTTTTTCAAAATAAGATGCTGGCTTTTTGTGGCATCCGCCGTCAGTTTCGTCTTAAAATAAACAAAATTTGAACTGAGAGTCCACTGCGCGCTACCTGCATCCGCACCAAACTGAAGACCGCCGTCATTGATAAAGTAAGCTTCGGGCACCCTAGTCTTCACCGTGCTGTTGCATTCCACATCCGACTTGCTAAAAATCATGGGGTACGGGGACTGCGCATCTGTTGAAACATTAAAAGAATTCGGCGTTTTGCCGGAGTTGATAACCTGGGCGCGGCCATCATAGCGGGCACCGGCAAGAAGAAAGGTGTTCGGGCTCAAGGCGCCGTTGAAAGTCAGCGTAAAAGTATAGTTCAGCTTCTGCATTTTCCCGGAATTTTTGCCTTTTACCAGCGCAGAAATTTTCCACTGGCTGCCGCTCACATTTTTGCACTGGGCATAGCAATTTGTGCCGTCTGGGCTGCAGCTGGTGGAAAGTTCTTTGAAAGAGTCGCCATCCGGCCCCACGGAAAACTCCGTAAGCGACCCGTTTGCCTTCGCCTTCTCACAAACGAGCATATGCGCGTACTGTATGGCGGACTTTGCCTTTAGGTAAGTCTGCCGGCTGTCGGTGCTTATCCCGGTCATGCTCAGGCTGCTGACGGAAGCCGTAAAAATAATAGACGAAAAAATAATCAGCGCCACCACAGAAACGATAACAACGACGAGCGAAAGGCCCTTTTTACTTTTTTTCACAGAAAAACACATCTCCCCGCTGGATATTCCAAAGCATCCACAAATTTGCTGTATTTTATGGCACTATTTTACATTCTTTCATTCAGTGTTATTATATACTGCACATTTCGAAATTTCAACAGGCTGAGCAATTAAAATTTTTTTCGGAATTTTGCTCCGTAAAGTTCAGCGCACTCCCATTTCACCGCATTTCATTCTATGAAAGGGGAATGCCGTATGACAAATTATCCGCCTCACGCCTGGTAAATACAGCCGGGCGGCTGGCGGATTTTTTAGGCTGGTTTCCTCATACTGCTGTAACATCCAAGCGGTGCATTTGGTCGAACTTTTTTCATTTTGTACAATTTAAATTATTCCTATGCGCTAATTTGTGTTAATATGCTATTGACAATGGTTCTCTTGTGTGGCAATATATGGTTGTAAGTTTTCCAGAAGAATATTTAAGACGAATATTCCGCACCGCACACCTCTGCACCGCGCATCTCCTTGGGGCCGAACGGTAAGAACGGGCGGCGTAAAAGATTTTGGTGTACAGACGATGGAAGCTTAACAAACAACTTATTTTTGGAAGGGGATAATCTTTATGTCTATCAAGGCGAACCTTTCTGCAAAATCAGCCGTTCTGCAGAAAAAGAACAGTAAAAAAGGCTTTACTCTCGTTGAACTGGTCATTGTCATCGCGGTCCTGGCAATTATTGCCGCCATCGCCATTCCGACCGTAGTAAACGTTATTACCAATGCAAACAAGTCGACCGACATAACCAATGCGCAGACTATTGAAAACACGATTAAAACGGCTGAGTCCGAAGTAGCCGCGAACGGAACAACTAAATCTGACCGTGCAGATGCACTTATCAAAAGCAAAACGCCGACTATTACATTTTTGCTGCAAACCTATGGCGTCGACCCAACTATTATGTCCAGTCCAAAAACAACGGGTGCCGTATTTCACTATATTAAATCTACTGGGAAAGTAATAGCCTGCAAGGACGACAAAACTCTCATCGACGGCACAGAGGATAAAAATCCTATTATTAAAGCCGACGGTAAATATACAATAACCGGTGACGAATTATCAGTCGGCTAATGATAATTTCTGGGCGGCCAGATTCACAGGGATTTTTGCAAAAGCCCGCTTCGGCGGGCTTTTGCTCTTTTGCTGTATTCAGCAGAAATTTCTAAAGAAGCAAAACACAGAAGTGTAAATATCATGGAACCAAAATCTTTCGCGAGGTGAGGACTTGAAAAACATCTTTTTACAGCTGACTGAAAACCTTCTGCTGCTGACGCCTTCCCGCAAAAACGGCAGGCAGAATATTTTTGACACACCGCTCGTTTTTCCTCTGCCGGAAACCCTCTGCGGTGAGGGCAAAGCCCTTGCGCAGGTGCACGAACTTGCGGTCTTTGCCGCACACTGCATACGAAGCTCCAACTTAACCGGCAACAACGTAATTTTCTGCTTGGACAGCAACACCGTCGTTATCAAGGAGTTTAAGCATCTGCCGGCAAAAACCGCCGACCTGCAAAAATTTGCCAAGCTGGAAGCCCAGACTTTTCTGCAGGATGGCCCAAGCAGTTACTTTATTGCAACACGCGAGTACGGCTACAAAGAAGCCGCAAGCGGCCAGCTGAAAGCCGTCTTTTACGCCGTGCCGCAGCCCATTATTGACTCTATTTCGCAGGAGTTCCACCGTGTGGGAGTCCGCGTGACAAAAATCTGCCCGCTGCTGAGCGGCATGATGAGCACCTGCCAGAACGCCATTGGGCTTTCGGCAAAAAGCTATATGTATAAAAACCGCACGGTTGCCGTTATTGACGTTGGGTACGAGCATGTAAGCGTTATGGTCTTCACCAACGGTTACCCGATTTTCCAGAAAGAGTTCAGCTCCGTGTGGCTTGAAATCTTGGAAATGCTGCGCCGGGAAGAAAGCTGCACCTATGAAGAAGCCCTGCACCAGATGGCACAGCCCGGTTTTCTGCTGAACGCCGGGAAAGGCATTGTTTCCGACAGCGCCGCCGCGCAAATCGGCATCCTGCTGGAGTCTGCCGCCGCTGAAGCGGTGCGCAACACGCGCGTGGTTCTTTCCTCCGAACGTTTGGAGCCGGAAAAAGTCATCGTAAGCGGCGCCGTTGCCGCGCACCCGGATTTTTTGAAATATGCCGAAAACCTCGGCCTCGGCGTGCCGTTTGAAAACGTGGAAATCACTTCGCAGCGCTACAAAACAAGCGTGGCCATTGAGCCGACAGCCAGCGCCGCCGGGTGCCACCCGATTGACTTTTTCACACTGGAAGGCCTGCTTCTTCCGCACACGCCAGTCGACTACATGCTGAACGTCAAGACAAGCTTTGGCAGCCACCAGCTGAATGTTGTGCTGTGCGTCGGCATGATTGTGGTTGCCGCGCTGGTTATGGCAATACAGCCCATCATGTACCTTGTTGCCGCACAGCAGGTGCATTCGGACGAAAACGCTTTGAATGCGCCGGAAATTACCGAAATTAAAGGGGTTCTCGCCCAGCAGGACAGCCTCCAGACGCAGCTGAAAGCGCTGAAAGCCGACGAAAACCTGCTGCCATACCAGAAGTCCAAGATGGAAGAAGCCGTCACCAAACTGCACGCGGAATTAATCCCGCAGATTGCGTCCATTACAAACTGCCAGATTGACGGCACTAAGGGTACCATTACCCTTACATTCACGACTACCAGCTTCGAGCAGTTCAATGATGCGCGGAAGGCCGTGGCCGCTGCCAATTACTTTGACGTCCTCATTCCTTTCAGCGCCAGTGTAGACGATAAAACAAATAAATGGCAGTGCTCTGCGGCGCTGTATGTCCGCAACTACAAGCCGTTTATGACCAGTGCTGCAAACGGAGGCGGAAAATGAAAAATGCTAAAATATCCGGCGTGCTGATCTGTGCCTTGGCTGTTGCCGTCATTCTTGCCTTTTACTATGGGCTTTTCTATGGGAACCTTTCCACACAGACCAATTTTATGAACCAGAAGCACGAGGAAAACACCGAACAGCTTTCCTATTACCGTGACCAGATTTTTAAAGAAGCCGATGTAAAGAAAAACATTTCCAGCCTGAAAGATCAGTTGAAAGCCTCCGGCAAAAAAACGGGTGTTCCGCCGGCAGAGCTAAACGACGACCTTATCAGCGCCTTCCACGCTTCGGGAATCACTACAAAGACCGTCACTTCCGAAGACGAAGTCAGCACACAGAAAAAGACTTCTTCCGGCCGCCTGCTGAAGACCGTATCCCCCACCGTCACCGCCGACTGCAAAGAAAGCCAGTTGGTCACGATGCTGCATTACCTTGAAAAAGGCACCAGCGCCGTCTATTACATAACGGGAATCAGCGCTGCCCCAAAGCAGAACGCAAGCAACACCTTCACGGGGATTTACACGGTTACGCTGAAAATGGATGCCTACTACTTTGCCGCCAGCAACGCTCCTGCCAAAGTGAAGGCCACCTCATGACGCCATGGCTCCTGCTGTACCCGGCTGCGGGGTTTGCCGCGGGCTTCTTTTCCCTTGCGGTTTTTAACCGTGTGCCCGCCCGCTGGCTCTGCGACTACGGAGAAACGCCGTCCCCTGAGCTGCTTGAGCAGCGCCTTTCCCCCGCACCGCACGGCGTGGCGCTCGGCTTTGTTTTCAGTGCAGCCTTTCTTCTGCTGGGGTTTCAGTACCATGCGCCGAACGCAGCTTTTTTCCTTCTCTGCGCTGCTTTGCTGCCGCTTACGTTTGCCGCTGTTTCAGACTTGAAATATCACATCATCCCAGACCAGTGCCTGCCGGCTGCTCTGCTTCCCGCGGCTGTTCTTTATGTACTGACGCTCTGCGGCCGCGCAGATTTTTACAGCTCCGCTTTTTCGCCGTTCCTCGGCGCTCTGACAGGCGGCTGCCTCTGGCTTTTGATTGGCCTCATCGGCAAGCTGATTTACCGCCGGGAAAGCATTGGCTTCGGCGATGTAAAAATCTTCGCTGTCATCGGATTTTTGTGCGGGTTTCCCAACGTACTTGCTGTATTTTTAATTGGCATTCTGCTTGCAGGGATTCACTTCATCGTTTTAATGCTGATGCACAAAATTAAGCCCGACCAGTATATGCCTATGGGGCCGTACCTCTGCGCCGCCTGCCTGCTGGAACTTGCGTTTCAAAGCCAGATTGCCGCCGGCATTCAGTGGTACATTTCCCGCCTGCACTGAGTAACTGTCGCTTATGAATGGAGGTTCTGCATGAAAGTAACCAATTTAAAACTTGGGCAAATGCTTATCCGGGAAGGCATCCTTACCGAGGATAAGCTGAATGAAGCCCTCCGAATTCAGAAAAAAACGAAAAAACGGCTTGGCGAAATTCTCATTGACCAAAAATACATTTCGGAACTGCAGATTATTCACACGCTGGAGCGCCAGCTTGGCGTCCCTTACGTTGACATTGCCTCACTTCAGCTGCCGCAGGAGCTTTCGGCCCTCATTCCGGAAAGCATGGCGCGCGCCAATATGCTGATTCCCATTAAGAAAACCGGCAGCCTGCTTACCATAGCCATTGCAGACCCCTTGGACTACAACGCCATGAACGACGTGGGCACTTACACCAAGCTGCGCGTCTACCCCATGATTGCGGAGCGGGCAAAAATAGAAGCAAAAATCCGCGAACTTTACAGCGCGCAGAAAGCAAAAGACGCTGCGAAGGAACTTTCCGACATTCAGCCGCCTGTCGTCCCTGTTGTGACACATGAGGACAACGACGAAGGGGCGTCACAGCCGGTCATCCTTTTCGTCAACACAATGATTGAGCAGGCTGTGGCAAAAAAGGCCAGCGATATTCACATCGAGCCGCAGGAAAAGGAACTGCGCATCCGTTTCCGCGTTGACGGCCACCTCTTCCTCTATATGTCAACCCCGCCGGACCTTGCGCCTGCGGTTGTTTCCCGCATTAAGTTCATCGGCGGCATGAACATCGCCGAAAAGCGTACTCCGCAGGACGGCCGTATCAACTATATGGTCGGGGACAAAGAAATTGATATGCGAATTTCCATACTGCCCTGCGTTTTCGGTGAAAAAGTCGTCATCCGTATCACCACAGCCCTCGGCCTTGCACTGGATAAAAACAAAATCGGCTTTTTGCCCGAGAATCTGAAAAAGTTTGACGCCATGCTGGCAAACAACCACGGAATCATCCTTCTGACAGGCCCAACCGGAAGCGGAAAATCCACAACTCTTTACGCCGCTTTGAAATCGGTCATGCGGGAAGACATCAACATTGTCACCGTAGAAAACCCGGTTGAAATGATTATCCCAAACATCACGCAGGTTGAAGTAAACGAAAAAGCGGGGCTGACTTTTGCTTCGGTGCTGCGTTCCATCCTGCGCCAAGACCCGGATGTCGTTATGGTCGGCGAAATCCGTGACCGCGAAACGGCTGAAATTGCAACCAGCGTAGCAATTACCGGGCATCTGGTGCTCTCTACCCTGCACACTTACGACGCTGCCAGCACCGTAATCCGCCTTGTGGATATGGGCATCGAGCCTTTTATGGTCTCCTCCGCCCTGCTGGGCGTTGTGGCCCAGCGCCTTGTGCGCACACTCTGCCCCCACTGTAAGGAAGAATATACGCCAAGCCCCAGTGAGCTGAAACTGCTTGGGCTTGACCCAGCCGAAAACAGCGGCCTGCGCATCTTCCGCGCCCACGAAGGCGGGTGCCAGTTCTGCAACAATAAGGGCTATACAGGCCGTACGGCAATTCATGAAGTTATGCCGGTTACAAACACGATTAAACGGCTGATAAACAGCAATGCCACCGTCGACGCCATCCGCGAAACCGCAGTTCAGGAAGGCATGATTACCATGGACGAAAACCTGAAGGAAGCCGTTGTGGACGGCCGAACCTCAATAGAAGAAATGATCAATATCCATTCGCTCAAAATGTAACAAGGCTTAATATTCATTCAAAACAAAGGAAGGCGGTTTTTCGATGCAGTTCAAAGACATTGTCTTTAAAAGCGTATCGCTCGGCGCTTCCGATATTCACCTTTCCACAAACAACAAACCTGCCTGCCGGGTAAACGGTAAAATGCTGTTTTATGATTTGCCGGTTCTGACTGCCGACGACGTGAAGGGCATGATACAGAAATGCCTGAACCCGACAAAATTTGAACAGTTTCTGCGCACCGGCGATGTGGACGCTTCGGCGGAAATCCGCGGCTGCGGGCGTTTCCGTCTGAACGCTTTCCGGCAAGCGCACGGCTATACCATGGTGCTGCGTATTATCAACGCCCATACGCCGGAACTTTCGCAGCTGCGCCTTCCGGATTCCATACGGAAAATTCTGACCTACAAAGACGGTTTGGTCCTTGTCGTAGGCCCTACCGGAAGCGGTAAATCCACAACACTTGCCGCCATCATTAATGAAATTAACAAAACACGCTGTGACCACATTATCACCATTGAAGACCCGATTGAATATATGCACAGCCCAAAACGGTGTGTAATAGACCAGCGTGAAGTCGGCGCCGACAGTGTTTCTTACGCACGGGCACTGAAAGCCGCACTCCGTGAAGACCCGGATATTATCCTCGTCGGCGAAATGCGTGACCTGGAGTCCATTTCCATCGCCGTTACCGCGGCAGAAACCGGCCACCTTGTGTTTTCCACTCTGCATACAAGCGGCGCCGCCAACACCATCGACCGTATGATTGACGTTTTTCCGGCGGACCAGCAGCAGCAGATACGCACGCAGCTTTCCATGGCGCTGCGGGCTGTTATTTCACAGCATCTGCTTCCAACGGCAGACGGCCGCGGCCGCATTGCCGCATTTGAGATGATGTTTGTCAACAATGCTGTCAGCAACCTGATTCGTGAAGGAAAGACAGCAAATATTACCCAGATGATTCAGACCGGCGCTTCCCAGGGAATGCTTTCGCTTGAAAACAGCCTCCTGGCACTGATAAAAAGCGGCATAATTCGCAAAGAGGCAGCCACCGGCTACCTGTCGAACGGCCGTTCCTCCCTTGTAAACTAAAAAAGCGGCTGAAAAGCCGGAAAGGATCTGATTCCACTGCGTTACCAATACAATGCGGTAGATGTACACCACAAAAAGCTGCACGGCACCATCACAGCAGGCGATTCGCGTGAAGCGATTGACCAGCTGATGACAAGCGGTATGACTGTACTGAACCTCCGCCCAATGGGCGGAACAAACAGCGTGGCATCCATTTGGGAAAAAGATCTTGGCTCATCCGATATACATAAGGCCAAAATTAAAAAGAAGCTCTTGCTGAATATGCTGAACCAGATGGCTTTGATGCTGCACGCCGGTGTTTCCCTGACAATGGCTATGGATGTTATGATTGGAAGCCAAACAGACAAAACGTTTAAAAGAATTCTGCAGGAAATGCGGCAGGACCTTCTGGGCGGCAAAACGTTTACCGCTTCCATGTCGAAATTCCGTGCCTTTCCGGAACTGGTCGTCAGCATGATTCGTTCCGGCGAAGAGAACGGCCGTCTTGATACGGCTTTTGAGCACTGCGCTTCCATACTGGAAAAGGAAATGGATCTTTCTTCCAAACTGCGCGGCGCAACCATTTACCCCTGCCTGCTTTTCATCCTGGTGATTGTGCTGATTATTGTCATGAACATTTTTGTTCTGCCGAGCTTTGCCGAGGTTTTCCAACAGTTCGGCGCGGATTTGCCTGCATTGACAAAAGGGGTCATCGCTGTTTCCAACTTTATCATCCACGACTGGTTCATTATTGTAGGCACCGTTGCTGGCCTTATTGCAGCCTACAAGTGCGCACGGCGTTCTTCTCCGGATTTCCGCCGCCAATCTGATGCAGCTAAACTGAAATTTCCTCTTGCAGGGGAAATGATGCGTGTTTCACTCACCGCGCGTTTCTGCCGCGTAATGGCCTCGCTGATTGACGCAGGCGTTAATGTCGTACACGCCCTGCGGATTTCGCGCGACATTGTAACGAACCGCCTGATACAGACCCAACTGGACCAGGTTATTGAGGATGTCAAAGTCGGCCTGCCGATTAACGTTTCCCTCTCCCGCTTTTCCACCTTTGACCCGCTGTTTATTTCCATGGTGAAAGCAGGCGAGGAATCCGGTATGCTGGGAGATTCCTTTTCCAAACTTGCCGACCTTTACGAGCAGCAGACCGACGTTTATACAAAGCGCCTGACTTCTTTGATGGAGCCTATTATAACAATTATCATCGCCGTCATTGTAGGCACCGTTGTCATTTCCATTGTTCTGCCGATGTTCGGTATGTACAGCGTTATCAGCGGAAACGGAAAATAAGCCGCAAAACAAGCAGTATTCTATATAATGGTATACAGAAAAGGATGGCAGAAAACCCGTCCTTTTCTTTTTTCTCACCTTGTTTTTAGCAAAAAGAAGTATACTGTGCCTAAAAAGCCTGACGGATAAAAGCAGGGAAAGACCGGAAATAAAATTCCTCCGGTGTTATGATTCAGATATTGGAAGTGAACCAAATGGATTGGATTCAGGGTATGTCAAACTCGATTGGCTACATGGAAACGCATTTGCTTGAGCCGATTAATTACGATGGAATCGCACGGCAGGCAGGAGCCTCAACTTTTCATTTCATGCGGATGTTCAACATCCTCACGGGATTTACTGTGGGCGAGTATATCCGTAACCGCAGGCTGACGCTTGCCGGAGCAGAACTTTCGCTCTCCAAAGCAAAAATTGTTGACATTGCATTCAAGTATGGTTATGAAACACCCGAATCATTCACCAAAGCATTTCGGCATTTTCATGGAATCACGCCGTCGGCTGCGCGCGAACCGGGGGCACCGCTTAAATCCATTGGCAAACTTTCCATTCAAGTAACATTGAAAGGGGAAAAAGTTATGAATTACAAGTTTATAGAAAAAGACGCATTTACCGTTGTAGGCAAAAAAGCTGCCGTGACCTGTGTGAACGGCGAAAATTTTAAAATTATCCCGGAATTCTGCCGGCAGTGCTCCGCAGACGGCACTGATGACCGACTTGGAAAAATGTGTACAGACAGCATGGGAGTCATGGGCATCTGCGCAAACTTTGCCAAAGAGCATTTCGATTACTATTGTGCTGTCACTTACCAGGGTGGCAATATTCCGGAAGGGATGGAAACGCTTAAAATTTCAAAGCTGACGTGGGCTGTCTTTGAAGCGGTCGGTCCAATCCCCGGCGCGATACAGGACACATGGAAGCGGATTTTTTCCGAATGGTTTCCGTCAAGCGGGTATGAGCACGCAGAAGGCCCGGAACTTGAAGTCTATGAGCCCGGCAATATGTCGACACCTGACTATAAAAGTTACGTCTGGATTCCTGTGAAACGGATTTAGTTTTCACGGTGCCCAACAATTTAGAGGCGCTGATATTTTTCTAAGATGTGTTAGAAAAAGGACGGGCACAAAGCCCGTCCTTTTTCCGTTTCAGTGGAACATACCCTCTACATCGTCAATCAGTTCACCGATATTGTGTATCGTTTTGTCTGCGCGGCGGCGGAAGTTGCGGTCTTTTTTCATCATGCTGCCGCCTACAACCGCAAGGGCTGTTCCTGCAAGAATTCCGGCTCCAAGGCCTTTCATGAAACCCATTGTCTGCTGATGCATATTGTAAAGCCTCCACATACAGTTTATACTGTGTATTAATTTCAAGCCAATCGCTACACTCATCATCCTGCCCCTTTCGTGAAAAGATATTGGTGGAAAGTTCTTCATAAATTCTGCAAAAAAGGAGAATACTGATGCCTGTTCTGAATATTGTTTTGGTCGAACCTGAAATCCCGCAGAATACCGGTAATATTGCCCGCACCTGCGCCCTTACCGGCGCCCGGCTGCATCTTGTGGAGCCGCTGGGCTTCTGTATTAACGACCGCCAGCTGAAACGTGCCGGCCTTGACTACTGGCATCTGCTGGATGTCACCCTATACAAAAGTCTTTCCGATTTTTTTGCGCGGAATACCGGAAATTTTTACTATTTTTCTACAAAAGGAAGGAACATTTATTCCGATGTTTCTTACCCTGACGGCTGTTACCTCGTTTTTGGCAAAGAATCGGCGGGCCTGCCGGAAAACCTACTTCGTAAGAACCCGGAAACCTGCCTGCGCATCCCCATGCTGAACAACCCCGATGCCCGGAGCCTGAATCTTTCAAATTCCGTCGCGATTGGCACCTATGAAGTTTTGCGGCAATGGAAATTTACCAATCTGCTGTGTGAAGGGCAACTGCGGGAATTCAAATGGTAAAACTTTCACAAACTTTTCCGTTCGGGGCGAATTCGGTGCCAAAATGCTTGAAAAAGCACAGAAAGCGTTGTATAATTTTTTTAGATTGTTATAAAGCAAACAAATTAAAATCATATAAAAAAGGAGCGGCTTTATGAATTATCTGAACAAAAAAACCGTGGAAGACATTGACGTATCGGGGAAAAAAGTCCTTGTACGCTGCGACTTTAATGTTCCGCTTGACGATGCCGGAAAAATTACCGACCCAAAGCGCATTGATGAAGCAATGAAAACCATTCGCTACCTCGTTGACCATAACGCAAAAGTAATCCTCTGCTCACACCTCGGCCGTCCGAAGGGTGAATTCAACATGAAGTATTCCCTTGCTCCGGTTGCCGCATACCTTTCCAAAGCACTTGGAAAGGAAGTTAAACTGGCAAAAGACGTTGTAGGCGACAGTGCAAAGAGTATCGCCGCTTCCCTCAAGAATGGTGAAGTTGAGCTGCTGGAAAACGTCCGCTTTGAAAAGGGCGAGGAAAAGAATGACCCGGCTTTTGCGAAAGAGCTGGCTTCTCTCGCAGAAATCTATGTAAACGACGCATTCGGCACGGCTCACCGCGCCCATGCTTCCACAGCGGGTGTTGCAGCTTATCTGCCAGCTGTCTGCGGTTATCTGATTCAGAAAGAAATTACCGTAATGGGCAATGCCCTTGCAAACCCGAAGCGCCCGTTTGTTGCAATTCTTGGCGGCGCAAAGGTTTCCGACAAAATCGGCGTAATTACCAACCTGCTTGACAAAGTAGACACCCTGATTATCGGCGGCGGCATGGCTTACACCTTTTTGAAGGCAATGGGCAACTCCATCGGCTCTTCCATCTGTGAAGACGACAAGGTTGAACTTGCCAAAGAGATCATGGCAAAAGCAAAGGAAAAGCACGTTGCCCTTCTGCTCCCTGTTGATAATACCATTGGCCGTGAATACAAGGCAGACACCGTTTATATGCGTATCTACTCCGACAGCATTCCTGACGGCTGGATGGGCCTTGACATTGGCGAAAAGACACAGGAGCTCTTCTCCAAGACTCTTACCGGTGCCGGAACCGTTGTGTGGAATGGCCCGATGGGCGTAAGCGAGTGGGGACATTTTGCTGCAGGCACAACTGCTGTTGCTCAGGCTGTAGCGGACAGCGGCGCTGTTTCCATCATTGGCGGCGGCGACTCTGCGGCAGCGATTGAAAAACTTGGTTTTGCCGACAAGATGACTCATATCTCCACAGGCGGCGGCGCTTCCCTTGAATTTCTGGAAGGCAAAGAACTTCCTGGTATTGCCTGCCTGAACGATAAGGACTAAACTGTACAGTAAGGGGGCGGATTTTGATTCGCCCCTTTTGTTTTTGAAACAATACATTGTGAAAAACAAGAAAGGGTAACTAAAATGAATAAAAAGCTTAGGAAAGCTGTTATTGCAGGCAACTGGAAAATGAACAAAAACCCGGCAGAAGCCAAGGAACTGATAGAAGGCATTAAGCCGCTTGTAAAAGATGCTGGCTGCAGCGTTGTCGTCTGTGTTCCTTATGTTGACCTTACAACTGTTTTGAAATCTGCAAAAGGCACAAATATTGGCGTAGGTGCTGAAAACTGCCACTGGGAAACTTCCGGCGCATACACCGGCGAAGTTTCGGCTCCAATGCTCACTTCCATGGGCGTTCAGTACGTCATCATCGGCCACAGCGAACGCCGCACCTACTTTGGTGAAACAAACGAAACCGTTAACAAGCGCGTCCGTGCCGCATTAAACGCAGGCCTGAACGTCATCGTCTGCGTCGGTGAATCTCTGGCTCAGCGCGAGCAGGGCGTTACCAACGAGCTGGTTGCTATGCAGACAAAGATTGCCCTTGGCGGAGTAGCCAAAGAAGAACTGAAAAAAGTTATCATCGCTTATGAACCAATCTGGGCTATCGGCACCGGAAAAACTGCAACAGCACAGCAGGCAAACGAAGTCTGCGCCGTAATCCGTTCTACCATTGCAGGCCTCTATGGCAAAGACGCTGCCGACGCGTTCACCGTACAGTACGGCGGCTCCATGAACGCGAAGAACTGCGCAGAGCTTCTTGCACAGCCGGATGTTGACGGCGGCCTTATCGGCGGTGCTTCCCTGAAACCAGCTGACTTTGCAACAATCGTAAAAACCGCAACAGAAGGCTAATTTGCCGGAAGGCTCTTCCCTTCGTGATTCCATAAAGTTTTTCGTCCGACCTTTTTTCAAAGCTAGCTGCAGTCTGCAGAAAAGTTTGCTAAGAAAGGCCAAATACATGGATGAAGAAAACCTTTACTTCGTGATTCCATAAATTTTTTCGTCCGACCTTTTTTCAAAGCTAGCTGCAGTCTGCAGAAAAGTTTGCTAAGAAAGGCCAGATACATGGGTAAATAAAGCCTTTACTTCGTGATTTCGTAAAGTTTTTCGCTAGGCCTTTTTTCAAAGCTAGCTGAAGTCTGCAGAAAAGTTTGCTAAGGAAGGCCAGATACATGGGTAAATAAAGCCTTTACTTCGTGATTCCGTAAAGTTTTTCGCTAGGCCTTTTTTCAAAAAGGCCGGGAAAGGATGAGAATAAAGATGGCAAAACAGCCTTTGATTTTAATTATCATGGATGGTTTCGGCATTGGCCCGGACTATGGCAACGCGATCAAAGCCGCCAAGAAACCAAACCTTGACCGTATATTTGCTGAAAATCCCATTACAAAGATTGGCGCATCCGGCCTTGACGTTGGCCTGCCGGACGGCCAGATGGGCAACTCGGAAGTCGGCCACACCAACATTGGTGCAGGCCGCATCGTCTACCAGGAACTGACCCGCATTACAAAATCCATTGAAGACGGTGATTTTTTCAAAAACCCCGCTTTTGTCAATGCGATTGATAAAGCCGCAGCAGGCGGCAAAGCACTGCACATTCTGGGCCTGCTTTCCGACGGCGGCGTCCACAGCCACAACTCCCACCTGTATGCCCTGCTGAAGCTTGCCAAACAGCGCGGATGCAAAAAAGTTTATGTCCATGCTTTCCTTGACGGCCGTGATGTTCCGCCGTCTTCCGGCAAAGATTACGTTGCCGACTGCATGAAGCATATGAAGGAAATAGGCATTGGCGAAATTGCCACCGTTATGGGCCGCTACTACGCCATGGACCGCGACAATCGCTGGGACCGTGTTCAAAAAGCTTATGCCGCAATGGTTTACGGTGAAGGCGTAAAGACTTCTGACCCGGTTCAGGCAGTTGAAGACTCCTACAAAGAGAAAGTAACCGACGAATTTGTCGTTCCGGCTGTCTGCAAAGAGGGCGCCACAATTCAGGAAGGCGACTCCGTCATCTTCTTTAACTTCCGCCCAGACCGTGCGCGTGAAATTACCCGCACCTTCGTTGACCCGGATTTCAAGGGCTTTGAGCGCAAAAACGGTTTCTTCCCAGTTAACTACGTTTGCATGACGCAGTACGATGCAACAATGCCGAATGTTGACATTGCTTTCCGCCCAGAAAAGCTGAAAAACACTTTTGGCGAATATATCTCCGGCAAGGGCCTTACTCAGCTGCGTATCGCAGAAACCGAAAAGTACGCACACGTCACATTCTTCTTTAACGGCGGCGTAGAAACTCAGTACCCAGGTGAAGACCGCGCACTGATTCATTCCCCGAAAGTCGCCACTTACGACCTTCAGCCGGAAATGAGTGCCAGCCTTGTTACCGATGAACTGCTGAAGCGAATTGACAGCGACAAATATGACGTTATCATCCTGAACTTTGCAAACTGCGACATGGTCGGCCATACCGGTGTATTTGACGCTGCAAAGGCCGCTGTGGAAGCAGTCGACTCCTGTGTCGGCAAAGTTGTGGAAGCAATCCGCAAGCATAACGGCGTTGCGCTTATCACCGCAGACCACGGCAACGCGGAAAAGATGATTGCAGAAGACGGCACCCCGTTCACCGCCCATACGACGAACCTTGTTCCATTCTGTGTCGTAGGTTACCCGTGCAAGCTGCGCGAGGGCGGCAAACTTGCTGACATCTCCCCAACCATGCTGAAAATCCTCGGTTTGCCTCAGCCACCGGAAATGACCGGCAAGAGCTTGATTGAGTAATCTTTTCTTCTTTTGCACCTCATGCTTTGGCATGAGGTGCTTTTTATCGTCTTATTGTATTTTTTCCACTGCTCCGAAGCAGAAAGAAACTCTCCTTTCAAAAATGACAATCCTGTTAGCCCTGTTGAAAGAACGCCGCAAAGATGGTAAAATAGCGTCAGAGCTCAATAATTCACCTGGAGGAATTTCCATGCTGATAAAACGTGCGGCTTCCCTACTTCTGGCAGCCGCTATGATATTTTCCTTTTCTGCCTGCAAAAAAAGCGGGCCGAAAAACGCTAACAAAACGATTAAATACAATCTTTCGGCTGAGCCTGTTACGCTTGACCCGCAGATTGCCGCCGACTCCTCTTCCATCATAACGGTGCAGGCCATTTTTGAAGGCCTTGCCCGCCTTGATAAAAATGGGAACGCTGAACCCGGTGCCGCCGAATCTTGGGAACACAACGCTGACAGCACCGAGTTTACCTTTCATCTGCGCCCCGGAATCACCTGGGCTCCTAAAAAATACGGCGCCGTCAAAGCAAAAGATTTTGTTTATGCCTTTCAGCGCGCACTGAACCCAACAACTGCCTCTTCTACCTGCACTGCGATGTTCTGCATTAAGAATGCAAAGCAGATTCACGCGGGGAGCATTCCTGCAAGCCAACTTGGGGTCACTGCAAAAGACGATAAGACACTTACGGTAAGCCTTGCATATTCCTGCCCTGATTTTCCGAAACTAACGACTTTGCCCGTCTATATGCCGTGCAATGAATCATTTTTCAAAAGTTCGGAAGGCCGCTATGGACTTGAAAGCAAATATACTTTGGGCAACGGGCCTTTCTGCATAGACGGCGACTATGGCTGGGAACACAGCAAATACCTCAACTTGGCGCGCTCCAGCAGCTACAGCGGCAAAACGAAACCACTTCCGGCTGCTGTGGATTTCACCATTGGTACGCTTCCGGATTCTGTCGCCGCCCTTACGGGCAAAACCGTGGATGCCGCCCCAATCTCCTCCTCGCAAATCAGCGCAGCAAAATCTGCCGGATGCACACTCACATCTTTTCGTGACACAACCTGGGGGCTTTGCTTCAACACTCAGTCTTCCGTTTTTAAAAACCTGAAAGCGCGCAGCGGCTTCCTGCAGGCTTTCAACCGGGCAAAAGTCCTTTCGCACCTCCCTGCTGGCGCCTCAAAGGCAGAAAACATCCTGTTCCCGGAAACGACGATTGACGGCCAGAACTACCGCACCCTTGCCGGCGGACCTTTTTACCTTAAGGAAAGCGTCTCTGCCGCACAAACGCTGTTTGCTGGCCTAAGAGAGTTGAATCTGGACAGCAGCAGCCTGGACTCCGTTACGGTGCTCTGCCCCGACAACAACAATATCAAGCTAATGCTGAACGAAATGATTGCCGCATGGAACAAGCAGTTCAACAACTACTTTAACATGAAAACCATGAGTCTCAGCAGCTTGGAAAGCCATGTGCAGACTGGTGACTATGAAATTGCCGTCTGCCCTGTGAAACCTTCCGACAGCAGCCCACTTGCTATGCTTTCGCTGTTTTCTTCCGGCTCCGCTTCCAACCCGTGCTCTCTGAAAGACTCAGCATATGACGGTATGCTTGCGTCTGCACAGGAAAAGGGCGGTAAAGAGGCAGCCGCCGTTTACGCTCAGGCTGAAAAATATTTAAACCAGAATGCGGCGTTTTACCCGCTTTACTATGAAGACAGTTACTATGCCTTGGCAAAAGGTGTGACCGGCATTGTTTTCCGTCCCTATGGCAGCGGCATTGACTTTCTCAATGCCGGGAAAGAATCTTCATAATTTTCCCATTAGTAAATTAAGCCTTGTTTTTAAGCAGTACAATAAATAGTGTTAGACGGATAAATCTGAAGTTTCATGAATTGTTTCGGCATTGCCGCCGTTTCGCATGCGCGAAACGGCGTTTTTTTATGAAATCGAGCGAAAAAATTTCTTGAGGGAGAGTTTATTCATGCATTTTATGGAGTCTTTTGACAAGTTTGCTGGCCGGTGGATGCCGTTTCTCGTAATTGGAGGACTGTGCGCAGGAATTTTCTTCTCTGAGGAAATCGGCAAATTGTCCTTTCTTGTGTCATTCCTCTTCTTCTTTATGACACTGGCCGGAACCATAGACGCCAGCTTCCATCAGTTGCTGAACATCGCGAAAAAGCCAATGCCGCTGATTCTTACTCTGCTCTTTACCCACATTGTAATTCCTCTTTTGGCGCTTGGCCTTGGGCGCTTCCTCTTTCCCCAAAACCAGAACTTTGTGACTGGGGTCGTACTGGAATACGTTGTTCCGTGCGCCATAGCAAGCCTGATGTGGAGCAGCCTTGCAAACGGGAACTCGGTGCTAAGCCTTTCGATTGTGCTGCTTGACACACTTCTCGCACCGTTTCTACTCCCCTTGAGCCTACATATTCTGCTCGGAGCCAGCATCTCCATCGACGTTCCGGGTATGATGCTGAATCTTCTTTGGATGGTTGCTCTGCCGGCGTTTCTTTCCATGCTGCTGAACCAGTTTACAGATGGCAAAGCGGGCAAAAAACTTGCACCGCTGCTTGCCCCTTACGGAAAAATTGCCCTGCTGCTGATTGTTACAATCAATACTACGCGCATTGCGCCTTTGCTGCGCCACATGACGCCAATCCTCTTTGCTGTGGCCGCACTGATTCTGATGCTGGCCATCAGCGGATACATCCTTGGGTGGCTTGGTTCCCGCCTGCTGCATCAGCCTGCGGATATTTCCGCTTCCATGACGCTTTGCTGCGGGATGCGGAACATCAATGCCGGTGCCGTGATTGCCGCTGCCTATTTCCCGCCGGAAGTAATGTTCCCCGTTATGATCGGCACATTGTTTCAGCAGCTGCTCGCCTCCATTTCCACCCATCTGCTGGAATGGCAGAAACAAAAAGGGGAAGCCGCCGAAAAAGTTTCCGAAGCATAGCCGTGTTTTTCAAAAAAGCCTTTCCGCTGCGGCGGAAGGTTTTTTTATTTTCTGGAGCCGTGTGCGGCCCTGACATAAAACTCGTGTGCTTTACCACGTTAACAGATAAAAATTTTCTTGACAGAAAATTTGCAACACGGTACAATAATAGAATACTTATTTGTAAAATATGAATTTTGCACCACCCCCACGGTGCAAACGGAACGATGGAAGGGAGGATTCTGTTATGATCAAAAATGCAAGAAACGATCTGTTTGAAGTGACACCGCAAATCTGCAGCCTTACCAATCTCTGCCGTGAGCACAGCACGATTGACACGAATCTCTACGCGAAATACGATGTGAAGCGCGGACTGCGCGACATCAATGGGAAAGGCGTTCTGGCTGGACTCACGGAAATTTCCGAAATCATCTCCTCGAAAGAAATCGATGGAAAATCTGTACCGTGTGAAGGTGAGCTTTACTACCGCGGCATTAATATTAAAGACATTGTTCGCGGCTTCATAGCGGAAAACCGCTTTGGCTTTGAAGAAACCGTCTATCTGCTGCTTTTCGGCAGCCTCCCCACGCAGGAACAGCTTACCGATTTTAAGGACCTTCTTTTCCGCTACCGCACCCTGCCGACGAACTTTGTGCGTGACATTATTATGAAAGCGCCAAGTTTCGATATGATGAACACGCTGGCACGCAGCGTACTTACCCTTTACGCCTATGACGACAAGGCAAGCGATGCGTCGCTTGAAAACGTCCTGCGCCAGTGCATTGAAATGATTGCGCTGTTCCCACAGCTTGCCGTTTACGGCTACCAGGCCTACCAGCACAACAAAGACCCCTATAACAGTTTCTTTATTCACGCACCGCGCCCGGAGCTTTCCACAGCGGAAAACATCTTACATATGCTGCGCATTGACAACCACTACACACCGCTGGAAGCCCGCCTGCTTGACCTTGCGCTTGTTCTTCATGCGGAACACGGCGGCGGCAACAACTCCAGCTTTACAACGCACGTTGTGGCTTCTTCCGGCACCGACGCCTACTCGGTGATTGCCGCGGCCCTCGGTTCGCTGAAAGGCCCCAAACACGGCGGCGCAAACATCAAAGTCGTGCAGATGTTTGAAGACATGAAGCACGAGCTGAAAGACTGGAAAGACGAAGATGAAATCTGCGACTATCTGCACCGCTTGCTGAACAAACAGGCTTTCGACCATGCCGGACTGATTTACGGTATGGGGCACGCTGTTTACTCGCTTTCCGACCCGCGCGCAGAGATTTTCAAGAAATTTGTAAAGTCCCTTTCTGAGGAAAAAGGCCTTACAAAAGAATACAATCTTTATGCTGCTGTTGAGCGCCTGGCCCCTCAGGTAATTGGGCGCGAACGCAGAACTTATAAGGGCGTCAGCGCAAATATTGACTTTTACAGCGGTTTTGTTTACCATATGCTGGGCCTGCCAATGGAGCTTTTTACGCCTGTTTTCGCTATGGCACGCATTGCAGGCTGGAGTGCCCACCTGATGGAAGAACGAATTAATGAAGGCAAGATTATTCGCCCAGCTTACAGGAGTATTTCGCCGCACCGGGAATATGTTTCTTTGACCAAACGGTAATTACTGCAAGAGAGGCTTCCGCAAAGAAAACTTTGCGGAAGCCTTTTTAGCAGCCATTCTGCACGGACTTTCAGACATCTGTACTTCGAGCCATATCTTTGAGGTTGCTGTTTTCGGGAAAAGTATCAAAAGTCTTGACAAGACACGGATTCGTGGGTATAATTACGCTAACATATGTCATGACATATGTTATGACATATAATCTGCTATACTATATTTCTTCAATCAAAAGGAAGTGCTGAACATGAACCGGAAAAACAGCCTGCTTTCTATGATTTTTGCCGCATTGCTCTGTGCACTCGGCATTATCATCCCGATGTTCGCCCCGAAAATTGTAATTGGACCGGCCTCATTTACATTGGCCAGCCATGTACCGATTTTCATTGCAATGTTCATTTCCCCTCCTGTGGCAATCATCGTCGCGCTTGGTACAACACTCGGTTTTTTTATTGCCGGGTTTCCGCTCGTGATTGTTCTGCGGGCATTCAGCCACCTTATATTTGCCGTGATTGGCGCATTTCTGCTGAAAAAGAAGCCTGGTCTGCTCTCCGCTCCGGTTAGTGCGACTGTACTTGGGCTTGGCCTTTCTGTTATTCACGCCGCCAGTGAGGTACTGGTGGTTACTTTCTTCTTCTTTGGCGGGCAAATGGCAAAAGACTTCTACACAAACGGATATGCAATGTCGGTGCTGCTTCTGGTCGGCTTGGGCGGCATTGTTCACAGTATGATTGACTATGGTCTTTCCTTAGCGGTATGGAAACCGCTGACAAGTACTGTCCTGAAGCCCAGAAACGTGTAGTTGAATTCGATTCTCGTGTTGACAGGCTCCGCGCCCCGGCCTATACTGAATTCAGTATAGAAAAAGGAGTCGATAGAGATGCAGAACATTCCAGAACGAATTGCAGCACTGCGTGCAAATATGAAAAACGCCGGCATAGAGGCGTATATCATTCCGTCGGCCGACCCGCACCTGAGCGAGTATTCGCCTCTGCACTGGCAGTCGCGCAAATATTTTTCCGGCTTTACAGGCTCTGCCGGGACGCTTGTCGTAACACAAAAGAAAAGCGGCCTCTGGACAGATGGCCGGTATTTCATTCAGGCCGAAAATGAACTGAACGGCAGCGGCATTAAACTTTATCGTATGCGTGTAAAAGGTGTGCCGACCTACACAGAATTTATACATGAGGAACTTGCTTCCGGCGAAACCGTCGCTTTTGACGGAAGCCTGTTCTCAGCAAAAGAAGTACAGGGCATGGAAAAGCTCTTTGCCCACAAAGGCATCATTCTCAAACAAGCCGACCTGGTTTCTAACATCTGGAAAGACCGCCCGGAAATTCCGCACACACAGGTCTTCCTTCATGATACTGCCTGCGCCGGCCTTACCTGCGCGCAAAAAATTCAAAATGTGCGTGCCGAACTCAAAAGGCAGGAAGCAGACGCTCAGCTTTACGGCCGACTGGACTGCGTTGCCTGGCTGATGAACATCCGTGCGGATGATGTGGAAGACAGCCCGTTTGCCCTTTCCTATGCAGCAGTTTTCCCGGATGCCGCTTATCTTTTCATTGACGCTTCCCGCGTTCCGGCGGAAGTTTCCGAAAATCTGAAGCAAAACGGTGTCACCATCCGCGGCTATGGTGAAATTGCAGATTTTTTCCGCTCTGTTTCAAAAAAGACCACAATGCTGACCGACCCGGAAGGCACAAGTTTTGCCCTTTACAGCATTCTGGAAAAGAACCCGAACATTACGGTAAAAGACGGCCCGGATATTGTAACAAATTTAAAATCCATTAAAAATGAAACTGAAATTAAGTGTATCCGTGAAGCTCATGTGCGCGACGGCTGCGCGATGGTAAAGGGCTACACAAAGCTGGAAAAGATGATTCAGGCCGGTAAAGATGTTACCGAATGGACTGTCTGCGAAGTGCTGAAAAATGCGCGCGCCTGCCAGCCCGGCAACCGCGGCCTGAGTTTTGGCACCATTGCGGCCTGTGGCGCAAACGCAGCCATGATGCACTATGCGCCGAAGCCAAACGCCTGCAGCAAGCTGGAAAAGAAGGGATTCCTTCTCGTTGATTCCGGCGGGCAGTACCCGGAAGGCACAACCGACATTACCCGCACCTATGCGCTCGGCCCCACCACGCAGGAAGAAAAAGAGTGCTATACTTGGGTGCTGAAGTCCCACATTGCCCTTGCAACCGCTGTTTTCCTGGAAGGCAGCACCGGCGGAAACCTCGACGTTCTGTGCCGTGAACCGCTCTGGAAGCACTGCATTGAGTACCGCTGCGGCACCGGCCACGGCGTTGGTATGTTCGGCACGGTTCACGAAGGGCCGCAGAACCTGCGCTGGGTAAACGATGTTGTATTTCGCAAAGGCATGACTATTACAAACGAACCAGGTGTTTACGAAACCGATAAATTCGGTATCCGCACCGAAAACCTGATGCTCGTTGCCGACGGGCCGGAAAACGAATACGGCAAATGGCTGAAATTCGAAACTGCAACGCTTTTCCCAATCGACACAACTCCGGTTCTGCCGGAACTTCTCACCAAAGAAGAGCTGGATTGGCTGAACGGCTACAATAAGCATGTTTATGACGTTCTTGCGCCACTGGTAACCGACGAAGAACGCGACTGGCTGAAACGCCACACACAGCCGCTGAAAGGCTGACGCCTCTTCACGCTGGACAGTACAAAAGCTCCTGCGCCGAATCCCTTCGGAAACGGTGCAGGAGCTTTTTAAATGGCTGCTGTTCTTTATTCCGCCGCCGCTGTTCCGTTAAAACGAGCCAGGAATGCTTTGGTGCGTTCGTTCCGCGCGCCGCCGAAAATCTGTTCCGGCGGGCCCTGCTCTACAACAGAACCGTCAGCCATAAAAATCACACGGTCTGCCACATCGCGTGCAAACGCCATTTCATGTGTCACAACAATCATCGTCATGTGTTCGTCTGCAAGCCCGCGGATAACCTGTAAAATCTCCCCGGTAAGCTCCGGGTCAAGGGCGCTGGTCGGTTCGTCGAATAGCAGAATTTCGGGATTCATAGCCAGCGCGCGGGCAATGGAAACGCGCTGCTGCTGCCCACCGGAAAGCTGGCAGGGGTAGGATTCCGCCTTGCCCTCAAGTCCCATCTTGGCAAGAAGGCCGCGCGCCGTTTTGTCCGCTTCCGCCGGCGTTTTCCCGAGGACGTGCATCGGTGCTTCCGTAATGTTGCGCAGAACGGTGAAATGCGGAAAAAGGTTGAAGTTTTGAAAAACAAGCCCCATGTGCAGCGCGATGCGGCCGCAGATTCCTTTTTCAGCATAAACCGCCTTTCTGCTGTCCCCATTGGAAACAAGTGTGTCGCCGCAGATTTTGATTTCGCCGCTGTCTGCCGTTTCAAGCTGCGTCATGCAGCGCAGCAGTGTGCTTTTCCCTGAACCGGAAGGGCCGATCACCGCCAGCACCTCTCCCTTTTCCTGCTCGAAGGAGATTCCCTTCAGGATTTCCTCGCCGCCAAAGCTTTTGTGCAAATCATGGACTTCAAGAATCGGCACTTTGCTCCCCCCTAACGATAATAAGCGTAATGCTTTTCCGCAGCCGAAAAAGCGCGTGTAACAACAGAATTCATCACAAGGTAAAACACACCCGCTATGGCAAACGGAACCATGCTGACGGCGGAAGACACCCAGTCCGACGTAATTTTCAGCAGCTCCACAACGCCAATCACCTGCGCGAGGGAAGTATCTTTCACCAGCGTAATAACTTCATTGCCCATCGGCGGTAAAATGCCTTTTACCACCTGCGGCAGCAGAATGCGGAAAAAGGTCTGCCTGTGAGAAAAGCCGAGTACCTTTGCCGCCTCGCGCTGTCCGCGCGGAATCCCGGCGATTCCGCCGCGGAAAATTTCCGCAAAATATGCGGCATAGTTCAGCACGAACGCAACTTCCGCCGCAGGCACACGGTCAAGCTGCACACCGAAAATCGGCTTAAAACCGTAAAAGATAAACAGCAGCTGAAGCATCAGCGGCGTCCCGCGCATCAATAAGATGTAAATCCGCACCGGTATGTTTATGGCCTTAATTTTCGTCATGCGCCCAAGTGCAGCAAGCATCCCAAGCGGAAGGGAAAAAATCAGCGTAACGAAGAAAATGCGCAGCGTCATCAGCGTCGCCTGCAGCATTTGTGAAATCAAAATGGAATAGCTCAATCAGCAGCCCTCCCCTGTAGCGCCGATGTTATTTCCCTATTGTAATAACATCTTTGCCAAACCATTTCTGTGATATTTTCTGTGCCGTTCCGTCTTTTGCCATACCCTGCAAAGCACCTTCAATTTTCTGTTTCAGGGCACTGTCGTTTTTCCGGAACCCCACAACATAATCCTCCACAGCAAGGGAAACATCTTTGCCGTCTGCACCCTGCAGCACGGTATATGCGCCGGGGTTATTCGTCAAATAGTAGCGCGCCACAACCTCATCAATGGCAATTGCGTCAATGGTGCCGTTCTGAATCTCCAAAACAGCTTTGCTGTAGTCATCAATCTTTACAATTTCTTTGAGGGACTTTTTAAACGCAGCGTTTGCGCTGCCGTTCAGGGCGGTTTCCGCGGAAGAGTCCGACTGCACGCCCACGGTTTTCCCGGCAAGGCTTGCAAGGCCTTTGTAGGAAGAGCCGGTCTTTACAAGTATAATCTGGTTGTTTTTCATGTATGGCAGGCTTAGATTAAACTGCTTGGCACGCTCTTCGGTTTTGCTGAAGCCGTTCCATAGGCAATCCACATTGCCGTTGTTCAGCTCGGCGGTTTTGCTGTCCCAGTCAATGGGCTGAAACTTTACTTTAATGTTCAGCCGCTTGCAGGCTTCCGTCGCCATGTCAATGTCAAAGCCGACGGTATTGCCGGTTTTGGTGTCTACATACCCCATCGGGGGAAAGGCCTTGTCGAAGCCAAGCACAAGCTGCCCCGCAGATTTTACTTTCTCCCATGAGGAGTCCGCAGCGGAAGACGGCGCCGCAGAACCCGAAGCCGCTCCGCCTGTAGCTTTTGCCACAAGGCCGCAGCCAGAAGCAGAAAGCAGAAGTCCCGCCGCAAGGATTGCACAAATCAGCTTTTTCATCTATTTCACTCTCCAATTTTCATAAGCCCAGTTACTGTTTCGTATGCTAGTATGCTATCACATTAGCGTGATAAAGTAAACAGATTCCACGAATTTCTCTGTATTTCACAATTCACCTGCTCCCACAGAAAAGAATCCCGGGATTCTGCCAAATCCGTGCACAAAAAAGCCCTGCTAAAAAGCAGAGCTTTGCTTTGCAGCTTTCAGAGAATGTTGGGATTGCGCCACTCCATCAAAACCATGTCGCGCCAGTTGCCAAATGGGTCACGGGCAATCTTTTCGCGCACACCGACTTCGCGGAAACCGCATTTGCGGTGCAGGGCAAGGCTGGGCGCGTTATTGCGCATAATACCAGCCTGCAGCGTCCAGATGCCATGCTGCTGTGAGTCCGCAATCTCCTGGTTCAGCAAGAGTGTACCCACTCCCATGTGCTTTGCCTCGTTTGCAATATAGATACTGAGCTCTGCTACACCGGAAAAGCACTTGCGGCGCGAAGTCGGTGAAAGTGCCACCCAGCCGACCACCTGGCCGCCATGTACCGCAGCAAAGCGGCCAAACTGCAGGTGACTTTCATCCCATTTTTCGTACGGCGGGATTACCGCCTCAAAGGTTGCAAGGTTTGTGTCCATTCCCTGCCTGTAAATCCGACAAATTGCTTTCCAGTCTTCTTCTCCCCATTTTCTTGCTTCCACCACTTGTAAGCACCGGCCTTCCTAAGTTTTTCCGTATCTTAATTAAAAAATCTACAGAATATGTTTTCTCCCGCTGCCCGCAGTACAGGATAACTTTTCGCATAAAGGCTGCCCTTCCGCCGCAGAATAAGTAAGAAAGGAGCGTGATAAAATGCCTGAACCTTTCGAGCCTCCGGAAGAATACGGTCAAGAATGGAATTATGATACGACACCATATTTTAACTTTTCCAGCTGGGTTTTTCAAGCCTTTAATACCATGCCTCCCTACCTTATCATAAGTGACAGTGACCCTTCAAGCCTTTTACACCGAGATATTTATGGAAACTAATGGGCGCACAGAAAAAGGCCACCCGCAATGGGCGGCCTTTTCCGTTGGGAGGACAAAATATTTGTCTGGAAGGAGAAATATAAAAAGTTGTAAGCAAATTAAATAGGACTTTGCCTTATTTTAAAAGCATAATGTGAATAGGAATCAGCTTACTTTTAAAAAAGTGCAAAGAAAAAATGAATATACTGTTACTATGCCCGCAGAATCAGCTTTTATTCCTTTTCACGAAATTCTTCTATCTTCCTGCGGAATTCCTTCTCCGTATCCGGACCCTGCCGCAGAATCATCTGCTGCGCGTCTTCCGGCAGTTTTAGAAATTCCCGCTCTGTTGAGTCTTCCGGCAAAAGAGCGGGTATCATATAAGGAGAACCACTGTTTGGGGAACCGCCAAAAGAATAATAATACATTGCAAAAACACCTCCCGGCAATTATCTTTTCCAAAACGCACTGCCTTACAATAGTAATATCCGGAAGCAAATTTCAATATTTTTCACCGGATTTTGATGAAAAGCAAAGCAATACGAAGAAATTAAAAGAAAATCCACAGTTATTTCGTATTAAATGCAATATATTCTTGACATCCATGCCTTTTCTCTTTATTATGTGATATGTTGCGTTTGCATCTGTAGAAGCCGCTCCGCCTAAAAGGGCCGTGGCCTTCGAAAACCGGCGGCGCTGCTGCCGCAGTTCAGTAAACTGCGAAAAATCCTTTGCGGGGGGCAGCCAAAACACGCGCGGCCGGGTATGCGTATGCCTGAAAAGGCGCGCACATCTATTTAATTTTCACCGCAAAGGGGATGCACCAAATGGATCAGAATTCCATCATTTCACTGCAAAATATCGCTATTTCATTTGACGGGGAACCCGTACTGAAAGACTTCAACCTCAGCATCGGCGATGGGGAGTTTGTCACGCTGCTTGGCCCTTCCGGCTGCGGAAAGACCACAACGCTCCGCATTATCGGCGGGTTTCTTCAGCCGGATTCCGGCGATGTTTTTTTCAGTGGAAAAAAGATAACAAACCTTCCGCCGCATAAGCGCGAAGTAAACACCATTTTTCAAAAATATGCGCTTTTTCCACACCTGAACGTCTACGATAACGTTGCTTTTGGTATGCGCGTACACGGCAAAAGCGAACGTAAAATAAAAGCAAAAGTCGGCGAAATGCTGAACATGGTCAACCTGAAAGGCTTTGAGCACCGCAATGTAAATCTGCTTTCCGGCGGCCAGCAGCAGCGTGTTGCGATTGCACGCGCTTTGGCAAACGAGCCAAAAGTTCTGCTTTTGGATGAGCCATTGGGCGCACTGGATTTAAAACTGCGCAAAGATATGCAGGTTGAACTGAAAAAGATACAGAAGCAAACAGGCATCACGTTTCTGTTTGTGACGCACGACCAGGAAGAGGCTCTTTCCATGTCTGATGAAGTGGTTGTAATGGACAAGGGCAACATTCAGCAGATTGGCACACCGCTGGATATTTACAATGAGCCGAAAAACGCTTTTGTAGCCGACTTCATTGGGGAAAGCAATATTCTAGACGGCATCATGCATGAAGATTTTGCGGCGGAGTTTTCCGGTCGAAAGTTCCGCTGTGTCGACAAGGGCTTCCGGAAAGATGAACCGGTGGACGTTGTCATCCGCCCGGAAGATGTTGACATTGTTCCCCCGGATGAAAATCATCTGTCCGGCATTGTGCAGAATGTGACCTTTAAAGGCGTGTTCTATGAAATTATTGTGGATGTACAGGGCTTTAAATGGATGATTCAAACGACCGACCGCGAATTGGCCGGCGCAAAGATAGGGCTTTCCATACAGCCGGATGAAATCCATATTATGCATAAATCGGAGTATTCGGGGACTTTTGGTGACTACAGCACCTTCAGTGACGAAATGGATGAAGACAGCAACCCCGCTTTTAAACCAGAGGAGGCGGAAAAAGGAGAATGAAATCCAAATCGGCGGCTTCGCCGTACCTTGTGTGGATGATAATTTTTATTATCGTCCCTATGGCGCTTGTGTTCTTCTTTGCCTTTACCGACCGCAGCGGGAACTTCACCCTGAAGAACTTGGAAGGCGTTGGGCAGTACTCGAACGTTTTTCTGCGCTCTATCTGGCTGGGCTTTCTCGCTACCGTTATTTCACTTGTGCTGGGGTACCCGCTGGCTTATATTATTTCAAAGACGCGTACGCACCGGCAGAATGTACTGATTATGCTCGTTATGCTCCCGATGTGGATGAATTTTCTACTGCGCACCTATGCCTGGATGACTCTGCTGGAAGACAGCGGCCTTATCAACCGTGCCCTGCACTTTTTGGGCCTGCCTTCCGTTCACATGATTAATACGCCGGGTGCCGTGGTGCTTGGCATGGTTTATAATTATATTCCCTACATGATTCTGCCGCTTTACTCGGTTCTGACGAAAATTGACCGCCGCGTCATTGAAGCGGCGCAGGATCTCGGCGCAAACAGCCGCAAGGTTTTTCTGCGCGTTACGCTCCCCCTCAGTATGCCGGGTGTTATTTCCGGCGTAACCATGGTCTTTGTGCCGGCCGTAAGCACCTTTATTATCTCAAAGATGCTGGGCGGCGGCAGCAACCTGCTCATCGGCGACCTGATTGATATGCAGTTTCTCGGCAGTGCCTACAACCCGAACCTTGGCTCGGCCATTTCGCTTGTACTGATGGTGCTGATTCTTATTTGCATGGGCATTATGAACCAGTTTGACGAAAACGGTGCAACCGAAGGGGGGTTGATGGTGTGAAAACAGCTTCCCGTATTTACCTTGTGCTGATTTTTCTGTTTCTTTACGCGCCGATTCTTGTTCTGATTGTTTTCTCCTTTAACGGTTCCAGCGTGATGAGCCGTTCCGTGTGGGGCGGATTTTCATTAAAATGGTACACTCAGCTTTTTCAGGACCAAATGCTTCTGGATGCGCTGAAAAACACCCTGATTATTGCCGTCGCTGCCGCAGCGGTTTCCACCGTACTTGGCACAGCGGCCGCGATTGGCATCAACGGGATGAACCGCTTTGTACGCCGCGTTGTGCTGAACGTGACGAACTTTCCTATGGTAAACCCGGATATTGTAACCGGCGTTTCCTTGATGCTTCTATTCGTTGCCGCCTCTAAACTGATGGGCGGTCTTTCCCTCGGCATGGCGTCGCTGATTCTGGCGCACATTACTTTCTGCCTGCCCTATGTAATTCTTTCCATTCTGCCAAAGCTGCGGCAGATGGACCCAAACCTTTATGAGGCGGCACAAGACCTTGGATGCACACCAAGGTCTGCCTTTTTCCGCGTAGTTCTGCCGGAGATTATGCCCGGCGTTGTGACCGGCCTCATTATGGCTTTCACGCTCTCGATTGACGATTTTGTTGTCAGCTACTTTACAAGCGGCACAACACAGACTTTGCCAATTTTCATTTATTCTATGACGCGCAAGCGCGTCAGCCCCGAAATCAACGCCCTTTCTACACTGCTGTTCGGCATCATCCTTTTCTTGCTCGTTATCATTAATATCCGTACAAGCCGGGACCTTCGGCACGGAAAAGTGCAGGAAAAGGAGGCATAAGCCGTTGAAAAAAGTTTTTGCGGCATTTTTCGCCGCTTTGCTTCTAATGGGAAGCGTTCCTGTTTCAGCAGCCGAAAAGGCTTCCGTTGCTGCTTCACGGCAAGCTGTAACCATCAATGTTTACAACTGGGGCGAATACCTTTCTGACGGCAAAGATGGCTCCAAGAACGTAAATGCCGAGTTTACAAAAGAAACCGGCATCAAAGTAAATTACACCACTTTTGAAGACAATGAAACCCTCTACTCCAAAATTGCAGGCGGCGGTGCCAGCTACGACGTCATTTTTCCTTCCGACTACATGGTTTCCAAAATGGTCCGTGAAAAGCGCCTGGAAAAGATTGACCGCAGTGAAGTGCCCAACTACAAATATATCGACAAAGCCTACCGCGGTGAAGTCTACGACCCAGAAGATGAATACTCCGTGCCGTATACTTGGGGTGTTATTGGAATCTTCTACAACAAAAAATACGTCAAGGAAAAAGTGGACAGCTGGAAAATTCTCTGGGATAAAAAATATGCCGGAAAAATTCTGATGTTTGACAATCCGCGCGACGCTTTCGGCATAGCCCAGAAACTTCTCGGCTTCTCTTACAACTCCACCAACACGAATGAGTGGAACGACGCGGCAAAGCTGCTGGAAAAACAGAAACCGCTTGTCCAGGCATATGTAATGGACCAGATCTTCGACAAAATGTCGAGCGGGGAAGCGTGGCTTGCACCATACTACGCGGGCGACGCTTTTTCTTTGGTAAAAGATAACCCAGACATTGGCTTTTCCATTCCAACAAAAGAAGGCACGAACTTCTTCGTTGACGCCATGTGCATCCCCGCCGGAACAAAGCATAAAAAGGAAGCGGAAGCGTACATTAACTTTCTATGCAGACCGGATATTGCCGCAGCCAACATGGAAAAAGTCGGCTACTCCACACCGGAAAACGAGGCCCGAAAACTTCTGCCGAAAGATATGCGCACCAGCAGCATCATCTACCCACCTGAAAACATTCTGAAAAAATCAGAAACTTACGTAGACCTTCCGCAGGACATCAGTTTGCAGGTCGACGCGCTCTGGGCTCAGGTCAAGATGGGCGGCCCCGGGCAAACTGCCACGCTGATTGCCGTCCTCATCGGTTTTCTGCTTGTCTATATTGGCATCGTCGTTTTCAAGAAAATCAAGCGAAAACGGGAGCTGCCGTAATCGGCTTTCAGAACAATCCATACAAAACTTTATCTAAATTCGAATAGAAAGTGCCCGGCTAAGCCGGGCACTTTCTATTCTATCAGTACTTTTCAAGATAATTTTGGATCTCCCAGCCTGTGACCGCCTCGCTGTACTCTTTCCATTCGCTTTCTTTTTCGGTAAGGAAGCTGTTTAAGGCATGGCGGCCAAGCGCACCGGAAACCACCGCATCACTTTTCAGTTCTTCAAGTGCATCTTTCAGGCAAAGCGGGAGCATACGGATTCCGCGCTTTTCCCGCTCTTCGGGGCTCATCTTTCGACAGTTTACATTCACTGCGGGCGGCGGAGTCAGTTCATTTTCCAGGCCGTCAAGCCCTGCAGCAAGGCAGCAGGCAAGCGCCAGGTATGGGTTTGCGGAGGAATCGGGGGAACGCAGCTCCAGCCGTGCGCCGCGCCCAAGCAGCGACGGGATGCGCACAAGCGGGCTGCGGCTGCTGTAGGACCAGGTACTAAACGAGGGTGCCTCATCGCCGGAAAGAATCCTCTTGTAGGAATTCACCGTCGGGTTACAAATGGCAGTCAGTGCGGATGCATGTTTTAGAAGGCCCGCCATAAAACTGTAGGCCGCGTGGCTCAGGCCGTGCCCAGAAACATCATTCGGGTCTGCAAAGCAGTTTTTCCCATCTTTCATTAAAGCAAAGTTCAGATGCATACCGGAGCCGCTGTTTCCCTGCGTTGGCTTTGGCATAAAGGTAGCATAAGCGCCGGAAGCCTTCGCAATAGATTTTACAGCCATTTTAAATGTCATAATATTATCTGCCGTACGCAAAGCCGTGTCGTACCGAAAGTCAATCTCGTGCTGGCCTACAGCAGCTTCATGGTGCGAAGCCTCTACCTGAAAGCCCATACTTTCAAGCGTTAAGCAAATCTCACGGCGAATATCGCCGCCGATGTCCACTGTGCCAAGGTCGAAATACCCGGCGGTGTCGTGCGTCTCAGTCGTCGGCAGGCCATTGTCATCCGTTTGAAAAAGGAAGAACTCACATTCAGGACCAACGGCAAATTCATAGCCAAGCGCAGCCGCTTTTGCCGCCTGCTCTTTTAGAATCTGGCGCGGATCGCCCTCAAACGGCGTACCGTCCGGCAGGTAAACATCGCAAATCAGGCGTGCTACACCAGAATGCGACGGGCGCCAGGGAAGCATAGTGAAAGTATCGCGGTCTGGGTGAAGGCACATATCCGTTTCTGCTTCTCGGGCAAAGCCATCCAGTGAAGAGCCGTCAAACACACATTCGTTGTTCAGCGCTTCCCTCAGGCGGCTTTTCGTGACCGCCACATTCTTCAGCGTCCCACCAACATCCGTAAACTGAAGCCGGATAAAGTTGACGTCGTTCTCTTCCACCAGACGGATAATATCGTCCTTGCTGTTTTTGCTCAAAAGGACTCCCCCTTGCACGGGCGGCAGCGCCCGCTTTGCTAAAAAAGGCCCGGCACTTCCGTGCCGAGCCTCATTGCTCAATTTCCGGCTCAATGCCGTACTGTGCTTTTATTGTATACCAAACGGCCCCAAACCTGCAAGTATTTTTGAAAGATTCCGTCAATTTTTTCTAGCGGCCTGCGGTTTTTAGAAAAAGCCGGCGTAATTGAAAACAATTCGTAAATCCTGGTTCAAAAGGGTTGGCAGGCCTTTTTTTATGCTTTATAATATAATAGTAAATATATTTTTGGAGCAATGGCCTCCACTTCAGGATGTGAAAAGGAGTTTCGCATAGAAATGAAAAAGTTTTGTGTTTACGATATAAACTCTGTTACCCGCCGCCCGAAAAACCGCGTCTTACTGATCACCGGCATACTGGCGGTAGCCGCCGTCATCACCGTTACTGTTGGAACTAGGATGAATTTTTCGCCGCAGAACATTTCGGGGCAGCCTGCTGCTTCGCAAACATCTTCCAAACCAAGTTCAAGTTCTTCGCGGCCTGTTTCCTCCGCTGCTCCATCGTCTTCGCAAGCGTCTTCCGCCGTTTCGCCGCGGGTCAGCCTTGCAACAGCCGCGCCGCAGGTTTCGCTGAATGAAGCAAAGGCTCCCCTTTCCATCGATGTGTCGGTTGCCAAACAGCGGGTCACCATAACCGATGCAAAGGGCCTTCTCGTGAAACAGTTCGTCTGCTCGACCGGTTTAAAGGGAGATGAAACGCCTCTTGGTGTTTTCAAGATTTCCGACCGCGGTGAATCTTTTTACAGCCCAAGCGTAAGCGAAGGCGGTTACTACTGGACGCGCATTGAAGGGGACTACCTTTTCCACAGCGTGCCATTTGATAAAAACTATAATATGAAGCCGGAAGAAGCAGCAAAACTCGGCACTCCTGCTTCGCACGGATGTGTCCGCCTTGCATTGAACGATGCAAAATGGATTTATACTCATATCCCGCGCGGCACCGTTGTACAGATTCACTAAACAAAGGAGCATACAATGAAGAACGAAGAAATCGTCTTTGATTTGGACGGAACACTCTGGGATTCTTCCGAACAGGTTGCTGAAGTATGGTGCAATGTGCTGGCACACCAGCCGGATATTGAGCGCCCTGTGACAGCGACAGATATGAGGCGCCTGATGGGGAAAACTATGACAGACGTGTTTGAAGCACTGATGCCATCGCTCAGTGAAAAACGCCGTGCGGAAATTGGAGCAGAATGCTGCCGTGCCGAGCAGGAAAATCTGCTGGAGCACGGGGCAAACCTGTACCCCGGCGTACCGGAAACGCTGGAAACCCTAAGCCGGAGTTACCGCCTTGCTATTGTAAGCAACTGCCAGAAAGGCTATATTGAGTCTTTCCTGAACCATTACCAATTCGGCCACTTTTTCACCGATACTGAGTGCTTTGGGCAAACCGGAAAGTGCAAAGGTGAAAATATCCGCATTCTGCTTAACCGCAGCCGCCCGGAAAAGGCCGTCTATGTTGGCGACACTGTGTTGGATTTTGAGGCAGCTCAGCTTGCCGGCATTCCGTTTCTCCATGCGGCATATGGGTTTGGCAAAGTACCCGGAGCCGCTTTTGTTTCTGATTTTCGCGCACTGCCCCGCGCAGTAACTGAAATTTTTCAGGCATAGCAGCCGCCGAAAAATGCGGCGCACTGCTTTTAGCCGATGCTTCCGAAAGGGGTTCCCTATGAACAACTGGTTTACAAGATTTGCCTACTGGCTCAGCCGCACGATGAGCGGCCGTCACGGAAACGACCAGCTCTCGATTGCCCTGCTTGTGCTGTACTGCATTTTGCTGGCTATCGGCGGTATCTTTCACATACCATTCCTCCCCATCGTTGCCCTTCTCGCACTGGTTTTCAGCATTTACCGAATGCTTTCACGTAACAATGCTCAGCGTTGGAAAGAAAACCAGTGGTTCCTCAGTTGGTGGAATCCTGTCTGGCACTGGATGCGTGGGATTTCCTCGCATTTTCGCTCTTCACAGGAATACGCGCAGATGAAGGCCCGCGACCGTGGAACTTATAAATACTACAAATGCCCAAAATGCAAGAATAAACTGCGTGTACCGAGGGGGAAAGGCAAAATTGCCATTACCTGCCCTGTATGCCACACGGAATTTATCCGGAAAACCTAAAATTTTCAGGAAACTGAATGAAGGGGCTGTTGCAAAACGAAGATTTTGCAGCGGCCTCTTTTTATGTTGAAAAGTCGTCTGGTTCGATGCTTTTGTTGAAAGTTGGGGAAAATAAACGGACGAATCGACGCAGCAATGCTAAGCCCTGCCGTTTAAGCATCGCTTAAAACTTAATTATTTTTTGCTTTTCTGAAATCTATTCTTTTTTAAGGCAGAATAAATGTGTTTTCATTCTACCGATGTTGCATTTCGCCCATAGTTTGTTCAAATTGTATCCAAGGCACAGAAGAAAGAGTCCTGTGAAAATGTTGGCCCGGCCAAGAGTAAGAAAGCAATTGAAGTTGCGGTCGTTTTTCAGTACGCCAAAAGCGCCCTCCACTTAGATGGAACGGTTGATGCGAAGCTGAACTCCGTGTTTGGTTTCTATTTTTTGCTGTGAAAGTCCGCTGAGCCGAAGCAAATCCGTTTTCACTTTCAGTCCTTTCGGTTTGTTGTCTTTTGCTTTGCAGCAGGCTTGCCGGCACGGGCAGGTCTTCTACTGCTTCTCTGGTACGCCCAGTGCGGAACCTGGCAAAGGTACTGTAATCCGGCACCGGTTCTCCCTGCAGAAGCCACATAAAGTCCACCCGTTTCCGGCAGGCTTCTTCCAGTTTCCGCGTCGAGTAGATGCCGCACATGTAACCGTATCCCAATCCTTCAAAAATAATCCGGGGTTCGGCTGCCGATTTTCTTCCTTGCGGAGAATAGGCGTGATACAGTTTCCTGTAATCCAGTTTCTCAAGCTGGGCGCTGGCTAGCCGTACCGGATCATCCTGCGGTATTGCAATTTTCATATCCATCGGGAGCGTTAACTGTTGATATCTCCGCTCAAATCTGTTATGCTCTAAGAGCTTTTTATTTTTCATAACTAATTTTAAAGCAAAAAGCCGGAGTAGCCAAGGCCTTTTGGTATGGTTTCTCCGACTTTTTTTCGGGCTCTTTTACAACAGCCCCATTGCTTGCCACTTAGCGGTACCAAACTTGACAATAGATTTCAAATAGTTATAATATATTCAATTCAGATTTTCAAGGAGTTTTATCTTATGCGGCAAGGTATTCTTAAATAATTATTCAATTGAATAAGGAAAGGGCTTAACTTAAACTTGTGGTTTTATCCATGGGCTTATTTGTTGTACCTTTCTATTTAAGAGTACTCTCTAAGCATATAAACTGCCATTCATCAAAGGGTATAGTTAAATCTTTTGATGTAATCGGGTTATATGGCAATCCATTTTAGTCCCCTGTGGTGAGAGTATTTTCATCACAGGGGATTTTTATGTTCTGTAAGGAGATAAAACACATTGAAAATCATTAACTTAGGAATATTGGCTCATGTGGACGCAGGTAAAACTACCATTACAGAGAGTATGCTGTTTAAGAGTGGGATTATCAAGTCTCTTGGAAGAGTCGACAATGGAACTGCTAAAACGGATTCGATGACCATTGAGAGACAAAGAGGAATTACTGTTCGCGCATCTACTATTTCTTTTCAGTGGAACGATACAAAAATTAATATTATTGATACCCCTGGACATATGGATTTTATTGCTGAGGTGGAACGTTCTCTCAGCGTTTTAGACGCGGCTATCTTGGTTATTTCAGCGAAGGAAGGTGTCCAAGTTCAAACAAGATTGATATTTAGAACATTACAAAAAATGAAGATTCCAACCATCATTTTTATAAACAAAATTGATCGCTCAGGAGTCTGTTTGGAAAAGGTGTATGAACAAATAAAGGAGCAGCTGACTCCTAATTACATTTTAATGCAAGATGTAGATTACAAAGATAAGGATGAAATTTTTATTGGAAAGTACGAGTTAAGTTCTGCCCGTATTACGAGTGCATTATTGGACTGTGATGATAAGCTGGCTGAAAAATATATATTGGGTCAACAGATTACAGAACAAGATTATTGCAGCTCACTCTGTGAAAGCGTATCTTCCTGCAAGGTTTTTCCGATCTATTTAGGTTCAGCATTAAAAAACATTGGAACAGAACAGTTGTTGGATGCGATAGTCGTCTGTCTGAAAGCAAAACCTGCCACCGATTCCGGGAATCTAAGTGCGTATGTTTATAAAATCGATCGGGATGAATGCATGCACAAAAGGGCTTACCTACGAATTTATAGCGGATGTATGAATGTCCGTGACCTTGTCCCTGTTGAGAGAGATAAGAGTTTGTTAAAACTAAAAAGTATTTATGCTGTTGAAAAAGGTAGTATGAGTCCTGCAGAGAAAATTTTGAGTAATGACATCGCCATTTTACTGAATTCCGACCTGCATGTAGGAGATGTCATTGGACATCGATCTGCACATATCTCTAATGTCTCAATTGCATCACCTCATTTGCAAGCATCTATTATGCCCGCAAGTCAAGGCGATAGAAACAAATTAATACAAGCGTTAATGGAATTATCTGAAGAAGATCCGCTTTTGCATTGCGCCGTAGGTAAGGATACCTCTGAGATTACAGTAAATTTGTTTGGAAGAGTTCAAATGGAAGTTATCAAGGAGTTGATTGAAGAGCGCTACCATATATCATTTGAGTTTAACGATATAATGACAATTTATAAGGAACGGCCGAAGCAATCGGCTGATGTTGTTATTAATGTGGGAGTTCCTCCAAATCCTTATTATGCATCAGTAGGATTAACGATTGAACCATTACTCATTGGCTCAGGACTTGTATTTGAAAGCAGCGTATCTTATGGATATCTAAATAATTCATTTCAAAATGCGGTGAAAGATGGTGTCATAAGTTCCTGTAAGCATGGGCTGTTTGGTTGGAAAGTAACCGATTTAAAGGTTAGCTTTGTTTATGGGTTTTATTACAGCGCTGTAAGTACCCCTTCTGATTTTCGCCATCTTACCCCGTATGTATTTGAAAAAGCTCTTCGAAGAGCAGGCACGGAACTTCTTGAGCCATTTTCTAATTATGAACTCCAGATTCCAAAGGAATATAGTGGAAAAGCCATGAGCGATATACAACTTATGAGAGGCTCAATAACGGAATTTCGTTCAATAAACGATCAAGTTATTCTAAAAGGTAAAATCCCTAGCCAAACATCAGAAAATTACCAAGCGCAGGTCATTTCGTATACCAATGGACTTGGACTCTTTATAAGTGAACCGAGTGGGTATTCTGTTTATTCCGGAAAGCCAATTTACAATCCGAAAAAAGAAACTCCTGATAAATTAAAGTACTTATTTTTGAAAGACCTGTGATCCACACAATTCTATATTTCTTATTTAGAAGTAACAAGGTGAATGGAGAAGTCAAGGATCATGCAGAGTATGAACACCCCAAATTTTCTGATTAGGCGGCCAGACCCATCGCGGCCTGACGATACCTAGAGGGTGGTAGCCCACCTGGATTGCCGGTATAGATTCGAATACGGTTGTAATAAGTCATTATGTACCAAAACACGATGCTTCTGACTCTGCTTTAGCAAGTTTTAAGTGCCTTGCCGCTTGAAACAAAAAGCCGCCCGCTATGCGGGCGGGATTCGACGCTTAAGCAAAGAGCAGCACTCTTCTGCTCCTCTAAACCAGTTTCAGTCATTTTCTTTTCGCACTTAGAGAATCCTTTTCGCATATTATAAGGACGAACCAAAACTTACCGCTCTCTTTATGCGAAAGGAGAAATACCTGTGGAAACAAAAACTGCAGCGCAAATGGGGGCCGCGGAAAAGGGCTGCAAACCGAACCTTACCCCTTTTCCGTCCAGCACTCCCACAGCGATGGCTTATATCCCATTTCAACAGTTTGGAAAGCTGTATGCGCCTGAAGAGGCACTTGATGCCGGCACCCTCTTCCCCGAACTGAACAAACCGTTCTTAGGGGGAGGCGCACTGAAATGACAGAAAAAGAAAAGATGCTGCGTCAGCTCAACGCCTTGCACTTTTCAATGCTGGAGCTTCACCTTTACCTGGATTCCCACCCCGGCGACTGCGACGCCGCCGCACAGATGGAAGAATACCGCAAGCAGGCAGCAGAGCTCACGAAAAAATATGAAGCCGCTTACGGCCCACTGAATGAATCCCAAAAAGATACCAGCCGCTGGGCCTGGATTTCCGATCCGTGGCCCTGGGATATTTGAGAGGAGGATTCTGAGATGTGGACTTATGAAAAGCGGCTTCAGTACCCTGTAAAAATTAAGAACCCAAACCCAAAACTCGCGCAGATTGTAATTGCGCAGTATGGCGGGCCAGATGGAGAAATCGGCGCTTCGCTCCGTTACCTGAGCCAGCGCTACAGTATGCCGTACCCTGAACTGAAAGCTATATTAACCGATGTAGGTATATCTGTAACTAAATTGCTTATCTATCTGAGCCGCTCAAAATGCCATAGCCTTCGCAAGCTGTCGCAGTTCCTGCATTAATTTCTTTTCAGATTTTGCGGCATCATTTGTTTGGCATCCTTCACGGTAAGCGCGAATCCAATTCCTCCGGGCGCATTACCTTCATCTATCTCTTGCATAAGCAGATACCAGATTTTCCACACGATTTATCCAATTTCTGATGTTTGAGAAATGGATTTTACCATGTTACTATTATCATACCTGACAGGCTATGGATCGGAATGGACTGGAAAAAGGAGAGTTATTGTGAAGACTGGCTTTACTAGGAAGAGACTTCCGCTTATCATTCTCGCGTTGATATTTACAGCTATAGCAATTTCTATCACTGCCCGAAGCGGATCTGACACACTGCTCGCGAAGGCAGTCTGGTCAATACCGAAGGCTGTGGAAAAACTGCGTGATACCAATGCTGCTGTAAAAAAAACGCCGCCCGGCAAAATAGCGAAGCCCGCTTCTTCCTCTTCTGCAGCTTCATCTTCTTCAGCGGCATCCAGGGCATCTTCGGTTCCTTCCTCCACTGCCTCATGTGCGTACTCTTCCGGCGTATCGGGGGCAGCGTCGTCTACTTATGCTTCGGTTTCTTCCAGCACTGCTTCCGCCGCGGTGCCTTTGCCTTTTTCGCACCCCGCCCGCATCATGGTCGGCTATTATGGCAGCTGGGCAGCCTACTCCGGGTTTACGCCGGACAAGATCAGCGCTTCCGGCCTGACCGTCCTCAATTATGCGTTTGCTACTATTGGGGCTGACCTCAGGATTGCGGCGAACGACAGCAATATTGACTACTCAAATTTCAGTAAACTCAGGGCGCTGAAAAGCGCTTATCCTTCGCTTAGAACCGTGATTTCTGTTGGCGGATGGGATGGCTCCCAACGCTTTTCCGACGCAGCCTTAACGGACGCCTCCCGAACTGCTTTCGCGGACAGCGTCATCGCTTTTATCAAGACGAACGGTTTTGACGGAGTGGATATCGACTGGGAATATCCGACGGGCGGCGGTCTTTCCACCAATGTTTCCCGCTCTGTGGATAAAACGAACTTTGGTCTGCTTTTGAAAACACTCCGCGCGAAGCTGGACAGGCAAGGGATTTCGGATAATAAACACTATATCCTTTCTTTTGCCGGTGAGGCAAGCGGCAGTTACGCGGCAGGCATCGGTATTGCAAATATCGCGCAGTATGTGGATTACGGAATGATTATGACTTATGACATTCACGGAAACTGGGACACTTACACCGATTTCAACGCTCCGCTTTACATACCACCCGGTACTTCCCCCCAGTATAAAACGAGTGTAGACAGCGCAGTTCGCAGCTGGCTGAACTACGGGTTTCCGGCAAACAAGATGGTTATGGGAGTCCCGTTTTACGGATATGCTTATCAGGGCGTTTCGAACGGGAACAACAGCCTGACGATATATCGCAGGCGGAGACAACACAGACTGCCGGTCAGAAGCAGAACACAATTTCGCATAGCTTGAATTGAAGGAATAACCTGTAAGAAGACAGAACAACCACTGTTTTCTTACAGGTTATAATCAATTATTATATGGAAATTCAACCCCTGCCCAGTTTGCTTGGGCAGGGGTGCATAAAAATTGTCTTTTCCTGCCTGCTTTCACCAGTTTACCCGTGGTGTCCCGTGAGGGCTTTTCGTGCAGCAAATCCGCACTCTACTACGCAGACTGCGGATTTTTGCTTCGCTCGCGTCCAAAGATGGTATAATAACTGCAGAAGAAGCAATTCGAAATAACCAAACGGAGGCGATATGATGTCTGTTTTGGCAGCTTTTGCCGTGCCGCATCCGCCCATTATTCTGCCGGAAATCGGGCACGGGGAAGAGAGAAAAATCCGGAAAACCATTGCGGCCTACCGCACCGTTATGAGGCAGGCCGCGCTCCTTAGGCCTGAGACGATTATCCTGACCAGCCCGCACAGCGTGATGTATGCGGATTATTTCCATGTTTCGCCCGGCCGGGAAGCACAGGGGGATTTCAGCCAGTTCGGAGCCCCGCAGGTTCGCGTGCACGCAGAGTATGACACAGAGTTCGTCAAGGCGCTGTCGCAGCTTTGCGGAGAGCGAAAGATCCCGGCGGGGACATTCGGGGAGCGTGGGAAGGAGCTCGACCACGCCACCATGATACCGCTCCGCTTTCTGAATGAATCCGGCGCAGGGCAGTACCGGCTTGTGCGCATCGGCCTTTCCGGCCTGCCGCCGCTGATGCATTACCGGTTGGGGCAGTGCATTGCCACAGCGGCTGAGAAGCTCGGGCGCCGCGTCGTCGTCAT
>JBFLFY010000005.1:0-96586 GCA_041859875.1 Caproicibacter sp.
GCCGAAAGACGAAATTAAGCGCCGCGTGGAAGAAGCCGCCAAAATCCTCGACATTTCCCACCTGCTCGACCGTAAGCCGAAGGCTCTTTCCGGCGGCCAGAGGCAGCGTGTTGCACTGGGCCGCGCCATCGTGCGTAACCCGAAGGTCTTCCTCCTCGACGAGCCGCTCTCCAACTTGGACGCAAAGCTGCGTGCACAGATGAGAACGGAAATCTCCAAACTGCACCAGCGTCTGGGCACAACGTTTATTTATGTTACGCATGACCAGACCGAAGCTATGACGATGGGCGACCGCATTGTTGTTATGAAGGATGGCTTCATTCAGCAGGTTGACACACCGCAGAATCTGTACGACCTGCCGGTCAATGAATTTGTTGCCGGGTTTATGGGCTCGCCGCAGATGAACTTCCTGGAAGGTACCATTAATAAAGACGGCGAAGATTTTATTTTCCACTTTGGCCAGTACGGAATTAAGATCCCGAAAGAAAAGAATAAGGACAACGTTTTGAGCAACTATGTAGGCAAAGGCGTTGTGCTTGGAATTCGTCCGGAGCATGTTCACGATGAACCGGAATTCCTTGCGAAAGCAACAGACGGTGTTGTTGAAGCAGATGTTGAAGTCACTGAGCTGATGGGCGCAGAAACTTACCTGTACCTTACCTGCGAAGGCTCTCAGATTACTGCCCGCGTTGACCCGACTTCTACAGCAAAAACAGGCGACCGTATTAAGATTGCTTTTGAGCTTTCGAAGCTGCACCTGTTTGACAAGGAAACCGAAAAGACAATCCTGAACTAATTTCCCTAAAATTGAATTTAGAGTATGTCCCGTGCCCGAAAGCACGGGACATATTTTTATGGTGAAAGATAAAAAAGTGCCGGCAGAAATTCTGCCGGCACAAAATATCGAAAGGGGAAATATTCTATTTGTGGGATTTTTGTGCATCCCGGTTTGCTTTATAATAAGAAGCAGGCATATTGACATCCAGTTGTTTGCCGGTGCCGTTTACAACGCAGTCAAGCGGATTGTCGGCTACATGAACCGGCATACCGGTTTCCTGCTCGACCAATTTGTCGAGGCCGCGAAGAAGCGCGCCGCCGCCTGTCAGCATAATGCCGTGGTCGATAATATCGGCGGAAAGTTCCGGCGGAGTTTTTTCAAGCGTACTTTTAATTGCGTCAATAATCAGGCTGAGCGAATCGCTGAGGGCCTCACGGACTTCCTGAGCAGAGATACTGACGTCTTTCGGAAGGCCGTCAACGAGGTTGCGGCCTTTGATTTCAACAGAAGCATCCTCATTTTCTTCCGTCGGGTAAGCAGAGCCAATTTTAATTTTGATGTCTTCTGCTGTACGTTCACCAATCAGCAGGTTGTACTTCTTTTTTACATAAGAGATAATGGCTTCATCAAATTTGTCGCCTGCGCAGCGAACGGAAACCGATGTGACAATGTCACCAAGCGAAATTACAGCTACTTCCGCTGTGCCGCCGCCGATATCCACAACCATGCTTCCAGTTGGCTCATTTACCGGCAGACCGGCGCCAATCGCGGCTGCCATTGGCTCTTCAACCAATTCTACATTGCTGGCGCCTGCCTGGCGCGCAGCATCTTCCACCGCACGGCGCTCAACTTCTGTTACGCCGGAAGGAATGCAGATAATAATATGCGGTTTTGAAAAAGAAGTGGATTTTACCGCCTGCTTAATGAAATGCTTCAGCATGGTGGCCGTGATGTCGAAGTCAGCAATAACGCCGTCTTTCATGGGGCGCACCGCTACAATGGATCCCGGTGTACGGCCAATCATCTCTTTGGCGTGCTTGCCAACAGCAAGTACCGTATCGGTGCGTACATCAACCGCTACAACGGAAGGTTCGCGCATCACAATGCCCTTGCCTTTCATATAAACCAGCGTGTTGGCCGTGCCAAGGTCAATGCCTATATCTTTTGAAAACATTAGTCTTTTTTTCCCCTTTCCGGTCTTTTGTATCTAAAAAAACAAAATAACCGTCCACATAATTGCACTGCTCCTATTATAACGCCTGCCGCACAGATACTCAATAAAAAATTAGAGATTTCCTTTTCCTTTTCAAGAAAAAATTTTCCTGAGCATACGAATTTCTTATTCCTGTGCTTTCTGGGCCTCAAGGCGGCGCAGCAGGCGGCTGATTTTTGCAATAGGCAGCCCTACGACATTATAAAAATCACCGTTTACGCGTTTTACAAACAGAGCGCCGCGCCCTTGTATGCCGTAAGCGCCCGCTTTGTCGAGCGGTTCGCCGGAAGCCACATAGTCATCTATTTCCTGCTGTGAAAGGCGGTAAAATTCAACAGAGGTGACTTCATGCCCGCTTAAGAGCTTTTCGCCACTGATAATTGTGTAGCCGGTGTAGACCTGATGAACATTGCCCGAAAGCAGCTTCAGCATGGCTGCGGCATGCTCTTCATCTTTTGGCTTGCCCATAATGCGCCCCTGCAGAACAACGATGGTGTCGGCGGCAAGGATGGTGTCGGCCGGATGCAGTTTGGCAATGGCTCTTGCCTTGCGGGAAGAAAGCTGTTCAACAATTTGCATGGGAGGAGTTCCGCGCAGAATGGTTTCGCTGATTTCCGCAGGTTCTACGGTAAACTGAAAGCCTGCTCTTTCTAATAGTTCTTTTCTTCTTGGTGATGAAGATGCAAGGTACAGCATGGTTAAAATTCCCTACCCTTTTCCTAAAATTTTTGTGTATGTAATAATTGCTGCGAGAAGCAGGATGGCCTGTGCAACGTTAATGTCAATCATCATGCCAAACGTGAGCTGCAGCACGGAAAGATTGACCGTAACGGTGGAAACGCCAAATTTTGCGGCAATGGCCAGCCACGAAAGAAAGCTGATGCCTGTAACGGCTGTGCCGATTGCTTTACCGAGAACGATGGCAAGAATAATCAGCATGAGAAAGGAAAGTGTTTTTATAATGCCCTTTTTCACGAAAAAATCACCTCTGCTCAGCTGTGACTGATTTTTGTTTTTCCGGTCGAGCCGAAACCGTCGGTTCCTCGTTCCGTTTCACCAAGGTTATCGGTTTCGGTCAGGACGGCTTCGTACACAGGAACCACGACAAGCTGAGCAAAGCGTTCGCCCGGCTCCAGCACATAAGGTTCGCTGCCTGTGTTGCATAGCCCAACAACAAGTTCGCCGCGGTAGTCACTGTCTATTACACCAACGGCGTTGGCGGGTGCAATGCCATGTTTTACGCCAAGCCCACTGCGCGCGAAAATCAGCCCTGCGGTGTTTTGGTCCGGCAGAGCGATGGCAATTCCGGTCGGTATGCGGTGCAGGCTGCGCGGCTCAATGGTCTCCGGCGCGTCAAGGCAGGCATAAAGGTCGTATCCCGCCGCTCCCGCCGTGCCGCGCGTCGGCATTTTTGCATTTTCGCGCACACGCCTGACTTTAATTTCTTTTTTCATGGTGTCATTCATTCGAATGCTCCGATCATACAGATTCTGATTTTTGTGAAAGACCGCTTTCCATTCCACGGAAGTAAAGGCCGCGTGTGCAGGACATGCCGAGTGAAGGCTGTTTTTCGCCGTGCAGCGCACCGAGATAGCGGCGCAGCACAACCCGGATTTCCTCCGGGCTTTCGGTAGAAAAACGCAGCAGACCAAAATCCTGGTTCTTTACTTCGCCCAGCCGGTCGGCCATGTCGAGCGGGAGAGAATTCAGCACTTCGCTGCAGGCACCGTAGCACTGCACCGGGAAATGAATTCCCCGACGGTCGGTTAATTCCGGCGCCGTTTTACAGTGCAGGCATCCTTTGGGCGAATTAGCCGCCGGGCAGTTCCGACAGAGCATCAGCGGAAGCCGCCCGTACAGGAGAAGGCCGCGTGGCAGGCTGCCGCCAATATGCGCGGCCTGCGTCAGCTTCAGCTCAAAAGAAAGTTCAGCGTCTTTCAGCCCAAATTCCCGGTACCACTGCAGTGCTTCCGTGTTGGTGATGTTCAGTGAAAAACCGCCGTGTACGGTAAAACCTGCATCCAGCGCAATCTGGGCCGAGTCAAGGTTCCCGGCCCACACATCGGTTACACCGGCGGCTTTTGCGGATGCCAGGCGCTCCCGCACCACGCTCTCAAGGCCGAACAGGCCGCGCGGCAATTCTATGGCAACTGGGAAACCGTCTTTTGTGAGCTGTTCCAGCTGCTGCGGCTCTGCCGTAAACGGAACGTAAACAAGCTCACAGGCTTTCGCTTCTTCCGGCAGGTCGGTGGTGCGAAAACGTGCCCGCAGGCGAAGCGGAGCGGAAGAGTAAGGCTCCGGAAGGCTTTCCTGCGGTTCGCGGAAAGGCACGGCTGGGCGAAAAGCCCGTTTCTTTTCCAGCAGGAAAAGCGTTTCCCGGCGCAGGCGGTTCAACTGCGAAACCGGAACAGCAAGCCCCGGCTCCACTTTGCACTCTGCATCCCGAACAAAATAGGGGGTGCCGCCGGTTTTACAGAGCTGTTCCCTGCACCGCGAGGCGTCGGCCGGGCGGTTTTTGGCTTCCTGCGGAAGCTCCCCTGCTGCTTTTGCAGAATTTCCGCAGGTGTCGGTAACGCAAAGCAAAACAGGCTTGCCGCGCGAAATTTCCAGTGAAAAATCGACCGGAATCCGCTGAGGTTCGGAAGCGTAAAGCGCTCGCAGGGGGCGCAGAACCTCTTCCGTAGCGCCTGCCACATCTTCTTTTGTGCGAAAGCCAAACATTGTGCGCCCAAGCTGGCCATCCGCATAGCCCTGTGTGAAGCCGGAGCGCGAAAAAACTGCCCGCAGGCTTTCAGTAAGTTCCTGCGGAACCGGTTTCCCATCGGCGGCTAACCGGCAAGCCCGTACGGCGGCGGCAACGTATTCTGGGCGTTTCAGCCGTCCTTCAATTTTGAGGCTGACGGAACCGGCCTTTTCCAGCTCCGCAATACGGGGAATCAGGGAAAGGTCGTGCAGGCTCAGGTCATGCCCGGTTCCTCCCGGGGCAGAAAACGGCAGGCGGCACGGCTGTGCGCACAGGCCGCGGTTCCCGCTGCGGGAGCCCAGAACGGAGCTGAAGTAGCATTGCCCGCTGACGGACATGCACAGCGCGCCATGTACAAATGTTTCCAATTCGATGGGACATTCGCGATGGATGGCTTCCGTTTCACGCAGGGAAAGTTCCCGTGCCAGGACGACACGCGGGAAACCGGCTTTCCAAAGAGCTTTTGCCCCGGCTGCCGTGTGGACTCCGGTCTGCGTGGAAGCGTGGAGCCGCAGCTTTGGCGCACAGCGGAAAAGCAGGCGGGCAAGTCCCAGATCCTGTACCAGCACCGCATCTACAGGCAGGGCGCAGGCTTCCCGAACGAGCGCAAGCGCCGCCGGAAGCTCATGGTCAAGCATCAGCGTGTTGACGGCAAGGTAGACTTTTACGCCGCGCGCGTGGCAGTAGTCTACCGCATCCCGAAGCTCAGAAGAATCGAAATTTTTTGCCCCGGCCCGTGCGCTGAACTGCGAAGCGCCAAGGTAAACCGCGTCGGCACCGGAGCGCACTGCCGCCGTAAGGCTTTCTTGTGAGCCGGCGGGAGCCAGCACTTCCACGTTACTGCTCATCGGTTTTCTTTTCAAAAAAATTCAGGAAACTTGCCTGGTCGGGAGTTACGCTGTCACTCTCGGCCTGCGAAAAGTCGCCTGTCTGGTTTTGCTCCGTCGTTTCTGCTTCGGATGTTTCCTCTTCCGCTCCGTCGTGTGCAGCCTCTTCGGCTGGAGACCCCTCGGCGGCAAGGCGTGCCCGCAAAGTTTGGTTCTCTTTCTGAACGCGTTCCAGTTCCCGGTGCGATTCTTCTGCATCCATGCGTGCGTGCGAAGAATCTTCCAGGTAGTTTTTAATCTGCGTGCGGAGGTTGTCCGCAGACTCCGCCGCCTTATGCGAAGTGTCGCAGTAATTCAGTGCGGTGATTACAGCGGCCATGGTAACGGAAAAGCGCGCGTTTTGCTCCAACGTGTCGCTCATAGCCTGGCGCACTTCGTCACCGATTGACCGAATGTAAGTTTCGCTGTCATCTGAGCAGAGCGTCAGTTCACATCCGCAGATTTCCAGCCGTATTTTGTTTTTTGCCATGGTAACCCCTGTCCTTTCCCGCCGTTCTTTCCGCTATTTATATGTACAAAAGCAGCGGCAAGCCGGTTCTGTACAGCTGCGGCGGGCAACTGCTGCCGCGCCGGGAGCCGAACAGTCTTAATCTATAGCATATTATAATCGATTTTGCTATAATATAAAAGAGAAAAGCGTCACTTTTTGCTGCTGAAAACAGTTCTGTCAGAAAAACAGCAGGAATGGTTTGAAAACTGCCGCATTTATTTAAAATGCACAAAAACAGGTGAAATATCTTTTCCAATGAACGGCAAAATGAGCTGCTGCGAAAGGGCCAGAAAAGCCGCTTCCATGCTGAAAAAATTAGGCATTTTTAAAATGAAGCGTGATTTTTATTGCCATTGAAATGACGCCCAAATTGGTGTATAATATACACAAATTGTAAAAATGCAGTTTCTGCATTTTCAGTTCCGCCTGCGCGGATGAATTTACTTTGGAGGGCCGCTATGAACGAGAAGCAAACGGTTGAAAAAATTCAGGATACAATCCGGGACAATTTAAAGCACGTTTTTGGTGTTTCGCTTGACAACGCAACGGATGACCAGTGCTATAAAGCCGTAGCTCTTGCCGTGCGCAACATAACGGAAAAAAACTTTCACACATTTCAGGATAAAGCCGACAAGACAGAAACAAAACATGTTTACTACCTGTGCATGGAGTTTCTGATGGGCCGTTCCCTTAAAAATACGCTTTACAACCTGAAATTGGAGGCTCCTTTCCGCAGTGCGCTTGCCGGTATGGGCCTGAAGCTGGATGCGCTTTACGAAAAGGAACCGGACGCCGGCCTTGGCAACGGGGGGCTTGGCCGCCTTGCTGCCTGCTACATGGATGCGCTGGCAACGCTCGGCTACCCGGCAACAGGGTATTCGCTGCGGTATGAGTACGGGATTTTCCGCCAGAAACTGGTCGACGGCTGGCAGACGGAGCTGCCGGATTTTTGGCTGCCGGGCGGAAAAATATGGCTGCGGGGTGAGCCGGAAAAAAGCGTGGAAGTACGCTTTAACGGCCATGTAGAAGAAAGCTGGAACAACCAGTACCACATGGTGAACCACAAAGACTCACCAAAGTCATCGCCGTGCCGTATGATATGTATGTTACGGGTTATGGCGGAAAGCACGTAAACCGCCTGCGCCTTTGGTCTGCTACAAGCGAAGATTTTGACATGAATCTTTTTAACGGCGGCAATTATATGCGTGCCATGGAGCAGAAAGCGATGGCGGAAGTCATTACGAAGGTGCTTTACCCGGATGACAACCATCTGGAGGGAAAGAGCCTGCGCCTTTCGCAGCAGTACTTCCTCGTTTCGGCTACTATTCAGGACATTATCCGCCGGCACCTTTTTTCGCACAGCTCACTCGACAGTATGCCGGACCTTGTTGCCATCCATTTAAACGATACGCACCCGGTGCTTGCCATTCCGGAAATGATGCGCATTATGCTTGATGAATGCGGCTACAGCTGGGATGCTGCATGGGAAATTGTACAGAGCGTTTTTGCCTACACAAATCACACGGTTATGGCGGAAGCACTGGAGTGCTGGGGCGTGGATTTGTTCCAGTCCCGCCTGCCGCGTATTTACCAGATTGTGGTGGAAATCAACCGCCGCTTCTGCGCACAGATGCACAACAAAGGCGTGGATGGCTACAAAGTCGGCCGCATGGCGCCATGGAACGACGGCTATGTAAAGATGGCGAACCTGGCTGTGGTTGGCAGCCATAGTGTAAACGGCGTTTCGCAGCTGCACAGCGACATCCTGAAAAACCGCGTCTTCAATGATTTTTATACCGAGATGCCGCAGAAGTTTACCAATGTTACCAACGGAATTGCCCACCGGCGCTGGCTCTGCCAGGCAAACCCGGGGCTTTCGGATTTCATTAGCAAACTGATTGGCAATGATTTTATCCTGGATGCCCCAAAGCTGGAAGGCTTGATGAAGTATCAGGATGATTCTTCAGTTTTACAGGAGCTTGCAAAGATTAAGCGCAGCAATAAAGTCCGTTTCGCCGAGTATGTCAAGAAGGCAAACGGGATTGAAATTGACCCGGACTCGATTTTTGACGTTCAGGTCAAACGCCTGCACGAATATAAGCGTCAGCACATGAATGCGCTGCAGATCCTCATCGATTACCAGCGCCTGCTTGCCAACCCAAATATGGACTTCACGCCGCGCACCTATATTTTTGGCGCGAAGGCCGCGCCTGGTTACTACTTTGCCAAGCAGATTATCCGCTTTATTCTGGAGCTTGGTAAGGTTATTAACAATGACCCGCGCGTCAACGGGAAAATGCGCGTTGTGTACCTGGAAGATTACCGCGTAACGCTGGCGGAACTCCTGATGCCGGCCGCCGACATCAGCGAACAGATTTCCCTTGCGGGAACGGAGGCTTCCGGGACCAGCAATATGAAACTGATGATTAACGGCGCCGTTACCCTTGGCACACTGGACGGTGCAAATGTAGAGATTCACGAGGCGGTAGGCGACGACAACATGATTCTGTTCGGCATGACGGCAGAGCAGGTAGAGCAGCTGAAAAGCACCGGTTACCGCCCGCGTGCGTTTGCGGATGGCATTCCGGAAATGAGCGAGGCCATGCGCGCCATCAACAATGGGATTGGCGGAGTGGATTTCCACGATATTGCCGATTCCCTGCTGAACAAAGACCCGTATATGGTGCTTGCGGATTTTGCTTCGTATGACAAGGCGCGTCAAAAATCCAGCAGGCTGTATTCCGACCCCATTTCATGGCAGAAGATGTGCCTTGTAAACATCGCACAGGCGGGCCGCTTTGCCGCAGACCGCGCGATTCGGGAGTATGCCGAAAACATCTGGCACGCAGAACCGGTTCCGGAAGCGGCTGCTGTGGAAAAGAAACCTGCCGCAAAAATAATTGCTGCCGGTAAAGGCAGAAGAGGCAGAAAAAAGTAAACCGGAGGGCTTCCCATGTTTAATTCACGCAATCCGGCTTGCCGCTACCCTGTGGGTGCAGTGGCGGCCGGAACGGCGGTGCACTTTAAAATTATGCTTCCCCGCGACCTGCGCTGCTCGGCAGCGCGGCTTGTTGTAACAAATGACGCCACGGGCGGCCGGCAGATTCTTGGAATGTTCTGGTGCGGCATGGATGGCGGCCAGTTTGAGTTTTGGGAATGCCACTTCACGCCATCCGAGCCCGGGCTGTACTTTTACCAGTTTTTCCTCGACACCTGGCGCGGTACGCTGCCCATCATGCGCGGGTGGGGAGGCGAAGGCGAGCTGCGAAGCGACGGAGTACAGTGGCAGCTTACCGTTTTCAGCGCGGCCTTTACAACCCCAGAATGGCTTGAGGGCGGTGTTATCTACCAAATATTCCCCGACCGCTTCTGCAATTCCGGAACCGCAAAAGAGAATGTTCCGGCAGACCGGAAAATTCATGCGGTGTGGGGCGAGCAGCCGGATTGGAAACCAAATGCGGAAGGAACGGTTACAAACAGCGACTTTTTTGGCGGCGATCTGCGCGGAATTCAGCGGAAGCTCGACTACCTGAAATCGCTGGGTGTGACCTGCATTTACCTGAATCCGATTTTTGAGGCGCACTCCAATCACCGCTACAACACGGCGAATTACGAAAAAATAGACCCGCTGCTTGGCACACAGGAAGACTTTAGCAGCCTGTGCCGCGAAGCCGAAAAGCGCGGAATCCGTATTTTACTGGACGGTGTGTTCAATCACACGGGAAGCGACAGCATTTATTTTAACCGTGAGGGAAGGTATCCGGAGGCGGGGGCTTACCAATCGCAGAGCTCGAAATACTACCCATGGTATTGCTTCCGGAACTGGCCGAACGAGTATGCTTCCTGGTGGAATTTCAGCACCCTGCCCTGCGTAAACAAAAATAACCCGGAGTTTTCCGAGTATATTAATGGAAAAGACGGTATTATCCGCCGCTGGCTGCGGGCGGGCGCTTCCGGCTGGAGGCTGGATGTTGCCGACGAGCTGCCGGATGGTTTTTTGGATGACCTACGCGCGGCGGCCAAAGCGGAGAAACCGGATGCCGCCGTGATTGGCGAAGTGTGGGAAGACGCTTCCAACAAAACGGCCTATGGCAAACGGCGCCGCTATTTTCAGGGGCATCAGCTTGACAGTGTCATGAACTATCCGTTCCGCAGTGCAATCCTGGGGTACCTGACCGGTGCGCATCCTTCTGATATGATGGAGGAGATTCTTTGTATCCTTGAAAATTACCCGCCGCAGGTGATTCGCTGCCTGATGAACAATATAGGCACGCATGACACAGAACGTGCTTTGACTGCCTTAGCGGGCGAGCCTTTGGGCGGCCATGGACGGCACTGGCAGAGTACCGCTCACCTGACAAAAGAACAGCGCGCACGGGGCCTTTCCCTCATGCGGCTGGCGTCGCTCATGCAGTTTACTCTGCCGGGTGTGCCGTGTATTTATTACGGCGATGAGGTCGGAATGGAAGGGTACCGTGACCCGTTTAACCGTGGATGTTACCCTTGGGGAAGCGAAGACACCGGACTTTTGGAATGGTACCGGAAGCTGGGAAAGCTCCGTGCGGAGTGCGACTGTTTGCGTGAAGGGGAGTTCCAGCCGGTCAGCGCAAACGGCGATGGGATGGCCTATATTCGCAGCGGCAAGAAAGACGCGCTGCTGTGTGCCTTTAACCGCGGCAGTCTTCCGCTGACTGTTGTTCTTGGGGAAGAGTGGAGGAACGCATCGGCGCCGCTCGGCGGGGCTGTACCCAATGTGCGGAACGAGCTGGTTATTCCTCCCCTGGCTGGAACGGTACTTTACCGGACTTTGCACAGCGAAGAAAAAAGATAAAAGCCAAAACGGAGAAAGACAAAGAGAAAGCAGGCACCGAAAGAAAAACTTTCGGCGCCTGCTTTTGTGTGCTTGTTTTAGACCAGCAAATCCAGGCTGGAAGAAGCAATGGCGTTCTGCAGGTAAGAGGTGTAGGAATTCAGTACCTGTTTGCGTTCATCGGCTGTAACGGCACCCGATTCTTCCGCCTGCAAGCCCTCTTCACTGGAGTCCTGCGGCTCGTCTGCTGCCGAAGCCCTTTCCGTTTCATCCGTGGCAGAAGCAGCGTCGGCTGCAAAAAAATCCTGTAGCTGCGAACGGTCGGAAACCGTTTCGTCGGAAGACTCTGAGGGAGCAGGGACTTGCGGTGAAAAATCATGCGCAAAATCCATGCTTAAATCCAGAAAATCGCTTTTTAGATTACTGGTGCTGTCTGGCTCCCCTGTGGAATCGTCAGCAGCGCACACATTGCCGGAATTCAAAAGGCTGTTTGGAGTTACGGTGCTGCTGCCATTTTGTGGGTAGGCATACATTCCGCAGCTCATTGCCGCAAAATCAGAAATTCGCATCTTAGACGCCTCCTTCTGATTCTTACCATCTATAAGCTATATCGGCAGAAAGCAGCTGCTTTTTAGCAGCCCAGCCTATTTTTGTGCAATCTTCAGAACCGAATTTTTTCTTCCAGGTATTTGTCCAGCTGGTCTATAGAAATACGTTCCTGCTTCATTGTGTCGCGGTCACGCACGGTAACGCAGCCATCCTGTTCACTGTCGAAATCATAAGTGATGCAGAACGGCGTGCCAATTTCATCCTGGCGGCGGTAGCGTTTGCCAATGGAGCCGGCATCGTCGTAATCTGCGCGGAACTTCTTGCAGATGCGGGTATGAATTTCCTGCGCTTTGTCGTTCAGCTTTTTGCTCAGCGGCAGCATAGCGCATTTGAAAGGCGCCAGCGCCGGGTGCAGGTGAAGAACCACGCGGGTATCCTTTTTCTCTTCGTTAACGACTTCTTCGTCATAGGCGTCTACCAGGAAAGCGAGAGCCACGCGGTCCGCGCCAAGTGAAGGCTCAATGACGTACGGCAGGTAATGTTCGGTTGTTTCCGGGTCGAAATATTCAAGGCTCTTGCCGGAATGATCCTGATGTTTTTTCAGGTCGTAATCCGTACGGTCTGCAATGCCCCAAAGTTCTCCCCAGCCAAACGGGAACAGATATTCAATATCCGTTGTGCCCTTGGAGTAGAATGCGAGCTCTTTCTTTTCATGGTCGCGTAGGCGCATATTCTTTTCCGTCATGCCGAGCGAAAGCAAAAAGTCGCGGCAGTAATCTTTCCAGTAGCCGAACCATTCGAGGTCGGTGCCCGGTTTGCAGAAGAACTCAAGTTCCATCTGCTCAAACTCACGGGTGCGGAAAGTAAAGTTTCCCGGGGTGATTTCGTTGCGGAAGCTCTTCCCAATCTGGCCGATGCCGAACGGAAGTTTACGGCGCGTGGTGCGCTGCACGTTTGCAAAATTCACAAAGATGCCCTGTGCTGTTTCCGGGCGCAGGTAAATCTGGTTTTTGGCTTCTTCCGTTACGCCCTGGAACGTTTTAAACATCAGGTTAAACTGGCGAATCGGCGTAAAGTTTTCACTGCCGCAGTTTGGGCATTTAATGTGATGCTCTTTGATAAAGGCTGACAGCTCGTCGTTGCTCCAGCCGTCTGCGCTTTTGCCCGTGAAGGCTTCCACGAGTTTGTCGGCGCGGTGACGTGTTTTGCAGTCTTTGCAGTCCATCAGCGGGTCAGAAAAGCTGCCTACATGGCCCGAGGCCACCCAGACTTCCGGGTTCATCAGAATAGCGGCGTCAAGGCCGACGTTATAAGGGCTTTCCTGGATAAACCGTTTCCACCAGGCGTGCTTTACATTGTTTTTGAACTCCACGCCCAGCGGGCCGTAATCCCATGTGTTGGAAAGGCCGCCGTAGATTTCGGAACCGGAATAGATAAATCCGCGGTTTTTGCACAGGGATACAATTTGATCCATTGTTTTTTCAGTTGCCTGCATTGTTTACTTCCTCCATTTGGGAGCGCTGGCTGCGCCCCACGTTTATTGATTTTCTCTTTTTTTAAAAATAAAAAGCTTGCTTAGAATATAATTGACAATCACGACAACAATGTTTACGAGAATTTTTGAAAACCAAACATTCCAGAAAAGCGTGTCGACCATCAATTTCATGCCGCATTCGTCTATAACCAGCGTCAGTAACCGCGCGCCGACGAACCCCGCCAGTTCCCGCCAGAAAACAGATGCCGCAAAGCTTTTGCTGTTGAAGACGTACAGTTTATTTGTAACAAATGCAAATGCAACCGAAAGAACCCACGCGAAAGCATTTGCTATAAGGATGTCCCAGTGCAGATAGTCGTAGCACAGGCCGCACGCCAAGATATTGATGACTGTAGTAAGTACGCCGAAAATAATATACTTGATCATTTCCGGGGTAGTCAGGAACCGCCACAATTTTTTAATAAAATTCACGCAGACACCGCCATTCAGCAGGATACTCTTAGTTTACCATCCTGTTACTTTTCTTGCAAGAAGATTGTGAAGATTTCCGGCACAGCCCTTTCGCAGATACCCAGTATAGCGCGCAGATTTCGAAATCTGGTGAAGAGAGCGTGAATTTTCAGGCGGCAATTTATTAAAATGCGGCCTCCCGTGTGAAAAAGCACTTGCACGGCGTTGGAAACCAGTCTATCATAAAGACAAAGATGAGAAAAGTACGCCGGTTTTCCGGCTTAATTTACAGGAGGAAAAACAATGGTATCACTTTACCCAATGAAATTGAAAGCGGCCTGCAAAGACTACATTTGGGGCGGCACGCGCCTGCGCGACGAGTACGGCCAGCAGAGTACGGATGAAAAAGTTGCCGAAAGCTGGATGCTTTCGAATCATCCGGATGGGCCTTCCACCATTGTGAACGGCGAGTATGCCGGTATGCTTCTGCCGGATTATTTTGCAAAGGCAGGGCACGGCGTTTTTGGGACGGACTGTGCGAGGTTCCCGGATTTTCCGGTGCTGGTCAAGCTGATTGACGCAAAAAACAAGCTTTCGATACAGGTTCACCCGGATGATGCCTATGCGCGTGCGCATGGCGACAAATTCGGCAAGACCGAAATGTGGTATATTCTCGCAAATGACCCAGGCGCAAGCCTGTACTACGGCTTTGACCATGCCATTTCAAAAGAAGAGTTCAAGCAGCGCATTGAAAACAGCACTTTGGAAGAAGTGCTGAACAAAGTTCCCGTCCACCCCGGGGACGTGTTCTTTATTGAAAGCCGCACGCTGCACGCCATCGGCGCCGGAATCCTGCTGGCGGAAATTCAGCAGAGCTCCAACCTGACTTACCGCATCTATGATTACGGCCGTCCGGGCAAAGACGGAAAGCCGCGCCAGCTGCATATTCCGCAGGCACTTGACGTAACGTGCCTCGAACGCCCCACACGCCCGACCCACGCGCAGGGCGAAAAAGAAACGCTTGCCGGGTATACCCGCACATTGCTTTCTTCCTGCGACATTTTCACCGTTTATGAGATGGAAATTAAAAAGGCTGCGCTGAACGCCGACGGGAAGAGCTTTCACTCTCTCATCTGCCTGAACGGCTCTGCCGAACTGCAGAAAGATGGGAAAACGCTGCTCTCTTTCCAGAAAGGCGACAGTATCTTTCTCCCGGCCGGGTACGGTGCGTACACGGTTCAGGGCGACTGCCGCATCCTTCACACTTCCGTGTGAATGCACTGCAGGGAAAACAGACTTTCCACTTTCGGGCAATACCCGGTGGAAAGCCTGTTTTTTTATTTCAGTTTTATGCCAAGCATGGAAGGCACCTAAAATCGCGGCAGAATGGTTGACAGAATTTATACAAAATGCTAAAATATACTAATCTATTTGAAAAGGAAATCTTCCGAATTGCCGCTTTCAAAAAAATCTGCAGCAATCCCAGGTTTGGTGGAAAGCTGTAACCCAAAACCTCTGGCAGAATAGTCTATCTTTATCAAGCAATTAAGGATGTGTGGGTTATGACGAAATCTTCAAAAATAGCAATTATTATACTTGCGGTCTTGCTGATATTCGTTTGCAATTATGACTACGATAAAGAGCGACAGCCGAGAGATTTCCCGCACCCGAATACCTTCTCTTTGGATGTTTCCTGCGACGAAAATGCTTCGGTTGGAAATGTAACACCTATTGACTGTACACTTCGCAATACGGGGTCGGAAGATTATACACTTAGCTGTAAGGATATTGTCTTGTTTCAGGTGTATGCCGATGGAAAACAAATTGACAGCACAGGTGCTGCGGAAGGAAGTACAGTAACTTTTTTGATAGGGCATGGAAAGCAGCGTGATGAACAGCATTACTTTACCCCAGAAAAGCCGGGGATTCATCAAATTCGTGTGACGGCGGTCTTTACAATCGACCCGATTGGTACACCGAAAAACCCGCCGGATTTGAGAAAGCCGCAGGAATATTCCTACCAGAAGACCATTCCGGTCAACGCGGTTCCGTAAAGTGATTCCCTTGGCGGACATCATGGAGCACCGCCGTATCCTTTTTGGGTGCGGCGGGGCTTTTCTATATAATGAATCCGCCGTTCACGCCGAGCACTTGCCCGGTGATAAAGTCTGCGTCCGGAGAGGCAAAAAAGGAAACGGCGGCGGCAATATCCTCCGGTGTGCCAAGACGGCACAGCGGCGTTTCCTCTTTCAGTTCCCGCATGGTCTCCGGGCCGAAGGAGGCATTCATCGGTGTGTCAATAACGCCCGGTGCAATGCAGTTTACTGTAATGCCGGAAGGGCCGACTTCTTTGGCGAGTGCTTTCGTCAGGCCGATGACCGCCGCTTTGGCTGTGGAGTAATGTACTTCACAGGAGGCGCCCACCTGCCCCCACATGGAAGAAATATTGATGATTTTCCCAGATTTCCGGTGAATCATCCCGTGCAGGGCAAGCTGGCAGCAATGAAACACACCGGTCACATCCACGGCCATCATGCGCTGCCAGTCCTCTTCCGTCAGGTCGGTAAAAAGTTTTTGCTGTGCAATGCCGGCGTTGTTTACCAGCACGTGTACTTCTCCCGCGGCGCGGAACATGGCTTCCGCCTGCGCACGGTCAGAGATATCCGCATGAAAAATCTCCGCCCGTCCGTTTCCGAACTTCGCATTGATGGCGTCACAAATTTCGGCGGCAGCTTTTTCCGAATGATTGTAGTTCAGCAAGACCCGAAAACCGTCGCGGCAAAGCCGCAGGGCAGCTGCCCGTCCAATTCCACCGGAGGCGCCGGTAACAAGAGCCTGTTTCATAGCAAGCCTTCCTTTAAAAGAATTTGTTTTTTCGTCTTTCTATATGAAATATTATAACACGCCGGGACGGAAAAAAGCAGTGTGCCGTGAATCTGATAAACCGCATACTATGGTGCAGGAAGCTGAATAAACGGCTTTCAAATCCAGAAAAAACAAAACTAAATAAGGAGGAATCTTCCTTGAGTTGTACTTGCGGTCGTTTTTGCTTTGACCCATCTTGCTGGCCGTGCGGCATTCCGGCACAGTGGCCTGCCTGGCAGCAGCAGCCCGTGTGGCCGTCCTTCCCGCCCACTCCGCCGTGTATGCCTACATGGCCATCGTGCCCGCCTACTCCGCCATGCCCTCCGGCTTGGCCGTGCCCGCCTACTCCGCCATTTCCGCCTGTGTGCTGCCCCTCGTATGTGCAGTTGGTAAAGACAGATTCACAGACTCTTACTACGAGTGGGATTATAACGTTTACGGAACAGATGAAGACCAGCGACATCACAACTTCTGGCGGCGTCGTTACTTTCTCAGTTCCTGGAACTTATAAGGTTGCCTACCAGATTACGGCTAGAGTCGCAGCAATAGGCATGGTTGGCAATATCCTCGTTTACCTGAGAACAAATACCACTGAAATTGCCGGCACACAGTCTGTGATAACACCAGCACAGACGACAGACGGCCAGTTTAGCGGAAGCGCAACCATTCAGGTTTCTGCGCCGGGCCAGACTCTTGACCTATTTGCAGATTACGCTAATGTAACAACTCCCCAAAATCTGATAGTTGATTACGGTAATTTGTTTGCTATCCGCATCAGCAAGTAACTGTTTTTTAGGCTGTTACAAAAAAGTTCCCGCCTCCAAAAGGAAGCGGGAATTTTTTAGCTCTGGTTGGGTTTTACTGAATAACTGCCAGCACAATAAAGTTCAGAATAAACAGGATGGTGGAAACCAGAAGAATTGGGTGGACTTCTTTAAACTTGCCTTTGACGGCTTTTACAAGGCAGTAGAAGATGAAGCCTGCCGCAATTCCGTAGGAGATGCTGTAGCACAGAGCCATGAAGATGCCTGCGCCGAATGCAGGAATTGCTTCTTCCAGGTCGTTCCAGTTAACCTCCTTAAAAGAACTCATCATCATAATGCCAACAATGACAAGTGCCGGAGCCGTAGCAGCCGCGGGGATGCAGCCGGCAACCGGTGCAAGAAATGTGCAGAGCATAAACATAATTGCTGTAGTGAGGCTGGTGAGGCCTGTACGGCCGCCGGCGCCAATGCCTGCGGCACTCTCAACATAAGTTGTGGTGTTAGAGGTGCCGAAAATTGCGCCGATGGAAGTAGCGATGGAGTCTGCAAACAGGGCCTTGTCCATTTTGGATTTAAAACCTTTGCTGGTTTTCAGGGCTTCCATGTCTGCATCACTGAAAATTCCGGTACGGCGTCCGGTGCCGATGAACGTGCCGATGGTGTCAAATGTGTCAGAAAGGCTGAAGGCGAAGATTGTCATAATGACAAGCAGAATTCTGGATGGATCCTGAAACAGGGAGCCCATGCCTGCTGCACCAAAGGCCGCGCCGAATGTTGTGCCGAGCTTGGAAAAGGAAGAGCCGAGTGTTCCAAAGGTAATGGAGGCACCCGAAAAGTTTGTTACGCCGCAGGGAATACCGGCAAGCGTTGTAGCAAGAATGCCAATTAGGATTGCGCCTTTTACGTTCAGTATGAGAAGAACAATCATCAGAAGCAGGCCGAAAAGGGCAATAAGGACGGCCGGCTGGTTAAATGTTGCGATGGATGGAACAACACCGCCATTGGAGGCAACAGAAGTTACGCCGTTAACAGCGGCCTTTGCGTTGTAGGCTTGGCCGTTAATGGAAACCATGGAAGTACTGTCTGTTGAGAACTGAATCAGGTTGGCGTCTTTTAGGCCAATGTAAGCAACAAAGATGCCGATGCCTCCGCCAATGGCATTTTGAATGGATTTCGGGATGGAAGCGATAATCAATTTTCGGAAATTTGTAACGGTGATGGTGATGTTGATGAGGCCGCAGATAAACACCATTGCCAAAGCCTGCTGCCATGTGAAATGAAGCGACATACACACGGTGTAGGTGAAGAATGCGTTCAGCCCCATGCCTGGCGCCTGTGCGTAAGGAACATTGGCAAACAGGGCCATAACCAGTGTGCCGATTGTGGAAGCGATAATCGTTGCAAGGAATACCGCCTGCGTGTCCATTCCCGTTTTTCCCAGCACCTGCGGGTTAACGAAAAGGATGTACGACATTGTGAAGAAGGTTGTGAGGCCAGCCATAATTTCCGTGCGGGTATTCGTGCCGCTGGCCTTCAGGTTGAAAAAGTCGCCCTTTGGATGGTTTGCGTTGGTTTTGCTTTCTCCCATGAATCTTTCCTCCATCAATCAAAATAAAAATTGCCCGACCATGTTGCAGTGTCGGGGCAATTTTTTTCTAAATTCAGTATATCAATTTTAAAAAAATATCGCAATGTGTTATTTACACAAATTTAGAACTTTTGAAACAGATTATTCATAACTTTCAGCAATCGATCCTAATTCTGCTCAAATATACAGGGAAAAAAAGGAATATTTTGCATGATGTCAGCGAAAAAATGCGAAAAAAGGACGGTTCCCTTTTTCAGGAAACCGCCCTTTCAGCGTCTTTTCTTACTTTAGTCTTGCTTTCAGGCCGTTCAGCTCGTTATGCAGTTCTTTCGGCAGTTTATCGCCAAACTTCTTGTAGAACTCTTCAATATCGGCAGCTTCTTTTGCCCACTCGCCTTTCTTGACTTCCAGAATCCCTTTGAGTGTGTCACGGCTGACGTCGAGGCCTTCAAGGTTAATGTCTTCCGGCTTCGGAACATAGCCGATTGCAGTTTCGACAGCGTCTGCCTTGCCTTCGCAGCGCTTCAGAATCCATTCAACAACGCGGAGGTTGTCACCGAATCCCGGCCAAATGAAGTGGCCCTTGTCGTCTACACGGAACCAGTTAACGTTAAAGATCTTCGGAGCCTTGTCGCCGAGCTTTTCGCCCATTTCAACCCAGTGTGCGAAGTAGTCGCCCATGTTGTAGCCGCAGAACGGACGCATGGCCATTGGGTCGCGGCGGAGGACACCGACTGCACCCGTCGCGGCAGCCGTTGTTTCAGAAGCCATTATGGAACCGACGAAAACACCGTTGTTCCAGTCACGGGACTGGTAGACCAGCGGAGTGAGGTGTGCGCGGCGGCCGCCGAAGATAATGGCGGAAATCGGCACGCCTGTTGGCGAGTTGAATTCAGGGCTTACGCACGGGCAGTTCTTAGCCGGCGCGGTGAAGCGGCTGTTTGGATGAGCGCCCTTTTCTTTAGAAGTGGTGCCATCCCACGGGTTGCCTTTCCAGTCAATGGCATTCTTCGGCGGATTGTGGTCAAGGCCTTCCCACCAAACGGTGCTGTCGTCTTTGTTATAAGCAACATTGGTAAAGATGGTGCCGGATTTTGTTGTAGCAAGCGCGTTCGGGTTGGACTTGTCGTTTGTGCCAGGGGCAACACCGAAGAAGCCGTTTTCCGGGTTAATCGCCCAGAGCCTGCCGTCCGAGCCGATGTGCATCCAAGCAATATCGTCGCCGACCGTCCAGGTCTTGTAGCCCTTTTTGCGGTAGAATTCCGGCGGAATCATCATAGCCAGGTTGGTCTTGCCGCAGGCACTTGGGAACGCAGCCGCAACATATTTAATTTCGCCCTTCGGGTTCTGAATGCCGAGGATAAGCATATGCTCGGCCATCCAGCCTTCCTTCTGGCCAAGGTAAGAAGCAATGCGCAGGGCAAAGCACTTCTTGCCGAGAATTACGTTGCCGCCGTATGCGGAGTTTACGGAGATAATGGTGTTGTCCTCCGGGAAGTGGCAGATATAGCGCTTTTCAGGGTCAACATCGCAGGAGCAGTGCAGCCCGCGAACCCAGTCGTTGCTGTTGCCGAGCGTATCCCAGACTTTTTGGCTGACGCGCGTCATAATGCACATATTCAGGACAACGTATATGGAATCGGTGACTTCTACACCAATTTTAGCAAATGGGGAACCAACTGGGCCCATGGAATACGGAACAACGTACATGGTGCGGCCTTCATAGCTGCCGCGTGCGATGTCGTACAGCATCTTATAGCATTTCTGCGGCTCCATCCAGTTGTTGCTGGGGCCAGCGTCTTCTTCCTTGCGGCTGCAGATAAAGGTGCGGCCTTCCACACGGGCAACATCGTTTACTGCCGTGCGGTGCAGAAAACAGTTTGGAAGCTTTTCCGAATTCAGCTTGGTGAACTCGCCTGTTTTGCATGCTTCCTGCCTCAAGGCTTCAATTTGCTTGTCGGAACCGTCAATCCAGAGGACGCTTTGAGGCTTGACAAGTTCCTTCATTTTCTCGACCCAATCGAGAACCGACTGATTTTGTGTCATAATTTCTCCTTTCGGCCCAATGGCCTGTTGAAATTAATTTGAAATTAATTTAATAATACAACTTTTTTTTGGTTAATTCAATCACAAAAGTATGAAATGTTTGACATTTGTTAAAAATTTAATAATTGCAGGGAAAAGGAGTGATTCCGGGGTTCCAAAAATTATCGAGAAAAATAGAACTGAATAACTAAATAACAAATTATGCAAAACACAGCAATCGGTCCGTTTAGACCCGCAGAAGCGGAAAGCCCGCAGAAAAAGGGAAGGGGCTAAGCCCTGTTTGCAGCGGAAAACGACTGGTCAACCGGAATCTCGGCGCAGGCGTTCAGGTCTGGGCCTGCTATGTTTCCGGCCGTAAATTCGTAGTAGCCCTGTGCGCCGACCATAGCGCCATTGTCGCCGCAGTAACATAACTGCGGCCGGTAAAATTCCAGCCCGTGCTTTTTGCACTCGCTTTCCATGGTGCGGCGCAGCAGTGCATTCGCGGAAACGCCGCCTGCAATAGCCAGCTTTTTCGCGCCGGTGTCTCGCGCGGCGGCAAAGAAGTTGCGTGTCAGGCAATCGACTACGGCTTTGCGGTAAGAAGCGGCAAGGTCGGGCACGCTGAGGGTTTCACCGCGCTGCTGTGCGTTGTGTATGAGGTTAATGATATTCGTTTTTAAACCGGAAAAACTGAAATCGTATGGTGAGCCGTCTACGGAAGGGCGCGGAAGGCGGTAAGCTTTTTCATTGCCGCTTTCCGCAATCTTGTCCAGTTCTACGCCGCCGGGGTACGGAATGCCCATGGCGCGCGCGGCTTTGTCGAACGCTTCGCCTGCCGCGTCGTCACGGGTGCAGCCAAGAACGCGCAGCTTTGTATAGTCTTTCACCTCAACGATGTGTGTATGCCCGCCGGAAACCACGAGACAAAGAAAAGGCGGTTCCAGTTCTGGGAAGGCAATGTAGTTTGCCGCAATATGCGAGCGCAGGTGGTGGACCGGAACGAGCGGCTTCCCGCTGGAAAGCGAAAGCCCTTTCGCAAAATTCACGCCTACCAGCAGCGCGCCGATGAGGCCGGGCGCATAAGTAACGGCAATGGCGTCAACTTCATCCAGGGCGGTTCCGGCGTTTTGCAGGGCTTCCCGCACGACGCCGACAATCGCTTCGCAGTGGCGGCGGGAAGCAATTTCCGGCACAACGCCGCCGTAAAGTTTATGTTCATCCACCTGCGACGCCACAACGTTGGAAAGAACGGTGCGCCCATTTTCTACAACAGCCGCGGCCGTTTCATCGCAGGAACTTTCAATACCAAGTATTTTCATTCCAGTTTTCCCCCAGTTGCATTTCTGCTTTTTTTATTTTTTCTGTTGATGCCTGCGAACCTCAGGTCCGTATTGACGCGTACGCAGACGTGGACTCCCTTTTTCGCGGGTGCAAGCAGAAAGCCTACAGCAAGGCCGAGCAAAATCCAGAGAAAAGGGGAATGCTGTTTCTTTTCTTGAGGCATAGGAAAGTTCCTCCTGTTAATTTCAGTTGTTCTGTTTTATTGATTGCGGTTGTGCAGTGACTGTGGCAGAAAAGCGCAGTGTAAGAATCAGCGCGTCTTCCGGAGGCAGGCGGTAAAAGCTGCGGCGCAGACCCTCCTGCCGAAACCCGAGGGCTTCGTAAAGCTGAATAGCTCCAGCGCTGGAAACGCGTACTTCCAGGGTCAGAAAAGAAGCATTTCTGGTCTTCGCGGCCTGTATCAGGTGTTCCATCAGTGCACGGGCAATTCCTCGCCGCCGGTACTGCGGAAAAACGGCTACGTTGTCCACATAGCATTCATCCAGCACACAGTTCATGCCCGCATAGCCTGCCGTTTCGCCATCCTGCTCCGCCACAGCAAAAACAGCCGCCGGGTTTTCCAACTCTTCCGCAAGGCCTGCGCGCGTCCATGGAGTGGAAAAGCAGGCTTTTTCCAGCTCCACCAGGGCATCCAGGTGATGTTCCTGCATGGGAACAATGCGCAGCCCGCTCATCGGCGAAGCCTCTGCAGGCGGAACCGTCTGCCCTTTGCCGCGAAGAAGACCGTAAGCGCGACCCACAGCAGGCAGAAAAACATCAGTACCGAAAGCAGTTTCACGCTGGCAAGATGCGTGCCAAAGAGAAATTCCCCGACTACGGCAGTGGAACTAAACACTGTAAGAATGGGAATATAGAATTTTTCGGGGAGGTAGAACGCAAACAGCACGGAGAAAATATCCGCCGGGTAAAAATAGCGTTCGTGCATATAGGGCAGAAAATACGGCACAAAAAGGACCGAGAGGAATGCGAGCGAAAGAATCATTTCGTCTGTCAGCTCAAAATCGAGCCGCCACAGCACAAAAACCAGAACCAGCGCCGCCAGCACGGCGGCCAGCGCAATGAGGTGTCCCGTGGGAACTGAAGTTTCGGCCGGGTACCAGACGGCGAGGTTCGGCAGATTCATTGAAATGGAGGAGTATTCGCCCGCCTGCCGGAAATAAACCGTCAGCAGGTCGGTAAAGCTGCGCCCCATCAATGCAGAGGGAAGAACAGCCGCAAGGTAAACGGCGGGGAAGACCAGTACACAGCGCCAGCGGATGCGTTTTTTCAGGAGCATCAGCAGCAGAAACGGTGCAAGGAACACCGTCTGCAGCTTGAAAACGAATGCTACCGAAAACGCGGCCACAGCGGCATAATCCCGTTTTTCCATTACAAAGTAAACACACCCGAGAAGCGCCGCCGTATAGATGGCGTCGCACTGCGCCCACGCACCGGAGTTTAAAATGACGCTTGGCAGAAACAGCACGACGGCATAGACAATGCAGCCCCAGAATCTTCCGCGCTGCCGCTCCACAATCCGCATGGCAAAAAAGGCCAGAACAACATCACCCAGGAAGGAAAGCCCTTTAATCAGGAAGAGCGGTCTTCCCGGCAGGTAAGTAAGAAAAGCCAGCAGGTAAAAATAGGGCGGCATATAGTCGCCAATGTTCCGCCCAATGGCGGCAAACCCGCCGCCGGCCTTTAATTCGCTGAACCATCCCTGCAGAAAAAGCGTATAGTCGGTTGAAACGTACGGAAAAAACTGCATCCGCAGAACCAGTGCGAACACAGTGACTGCTGCCAGAAGCAAAGGGCTTTCCCCGGTGACAAACTGAACGAACCGGTTTTGTTTCTTCATGGCTTTTCCGCCTTTCGGTGAAAATTTTAGGTTACAGAGTCAATCCTGCCGCCGGTAAACGAGAAAATCGAACCCAATTTCTGTTTCCAGGGTTTGCGTCTGTTTCAGGCGCTCACAGCCGTTTTTCGGCGTTTTCCAAAAGTACGGCGTCATGCTGAAAAGATCCTGTATGGTCTGGGCGTCGTTGGTGTTGATGTTTCCCCGTACCGGAATGCGTTCGCGGAAAAGAAAGCCCGGGTAATCCGTTTCGCGGTGCTCGTTTTCATAAGGGCTGTCGTACAGAATCTTCTTCAAGCCGAAAAGATGGCGCTCGGAAGGGACAGCAAGAATCAGAAAACCGCCGGGCGTTACGCTGCGCGCCAGCTCTTCCGGCACAATGGGAGCGAAGACGTTTATAACGAGGTCTGCAGAAGCATCCGGCACGGGAATGCCGAACATACTTCCCACGGCGAATGAAATGCTTTTGTATTTTTTAGCCGCCGCCTTCACGGCAAATTTTGAAATATCAAACCCCGCAATTTCCGCGGAAACACCCTGCTCTTCCAGAAAAGATGCCAGCCGGCCGGTGTAGTAACCTTCGCCGCACCCGGCATCCAGTATATCAGCGCCTTCTTTTGGCAGGCATTTCAAGGCGAGCCGGTTCAGTTCGTCGCTGAAAATCCGGTAGCTGCCGCCTTCCAGGAACCTGCGGCGGGAAGCCACCATCTGCCGGTCATCACCCGGCATTTTGGAGTGCTTTTTGTTTGGCTGAAGAAGGTACACATAGCCTTCCGAGGCAAGGTCGTAATGGTGCCCGTTGGGGCAGGCATATTCTTTTTCCAGTTTTTCCAGATGTTCGCCGCACACGGGGCAGGCAAAAATACTCATGCTTTAGCCTCATACCATGTGCGTCCCACTTTGGCATCCACCGTGAGCGGAACCGCGAGGGAAACGGCGTTCTGCATTTCTTCTGTCAGCAGGGCGGCCGCCTTCTCGGCTTCTTCGGCGGGGGACTCCACAATCAGCTCGTCGTGTACCTGCAGAATCAGGCGGGACTTCATCTTTTCTTCCGCAAGGCGGTTTTCCACGCGCACCATGGCAATTTTGATAATATCCGCCGCGGCGCCCTGGATAGGCATATTGCGCGCAACGCGTTCCCCAAAGGCACGCAGGTTGTGGTTGGAGCTTACAAGTTCCGGCAGGTAGCGCCTGCGGCCAAACATGGTTTCAGCGTAGCCTTTTTCTTTTGCCTCATCAACAACGCGCTTCATGTATTCGTCGACGCCGGAAAAATGGGCGAGGTAGTCGGCAATGTACTGCTTTGCCTCTGCTACGGAAACCTTAATTTTCTGTGACAGCGAAAAGGCGCCGATTCCATATACAATCCCGAAATTGACGGCCTTTGCACGGCTGCGCATGATGGGTGTGACCATCTGCTCCGGCAGATGGAACACCTGCGCGGCGGTGCGGCGGTGAATGTCGTCGTTGCCGCGGAAAGCCTGTATCATGTTTTTGTCGTTCGCCACGTGCGCGAGGACGCGCAGCTCAATCTGGGAATAATCGGCGTCTACCAGCACCCAGCCGGGGCGGGCAACAAAGAAACGGCGCATTTCGCGGCCAAGATCCGTCCGAACGGGGATGTTCTGCAGGTTTGGCTCGGTGGAACTGATGCGCCCTGTGCGCGTTTCTGTCTGGTTGAAACTTGAGTGAATCCGTCCGTCGGGTGCGACGACTTTCAGCAGCCCGTCGCAGTAGGTGGATTTCAGCTTTGCCAGTGTGCGGTAAGAAAGGACAAGCTCAACGGCGGGGCTTTCGTAGCGCAGTTTTTCCAGTACGGCGGCGCTGGTGGACCAGCCGCTTTTCGTTTTCTTGCCGTGCGGCAGGCCGAGCTTTTCAAAGAAGGCTTCCCCCAGCTGCTTTGGGGAATTGATATTGAACTCGTACCCAACGGCGTCGTAGATTTGCTTCTGCATTTCTCCGATTTTTTCATCCAGTGCCTTGCCGAACGACCCGATGCCATCCGCGTCTACGGCGAAGCCGACGTTTTCCATACGCGCCAGCACCCGCGCAAGCGGCAGCTCAATTTTGCCCAGCAGGTCGGTTTGGCCGTTTTCGGCAATTTTCCGCTCCAGCGCGTCGGTCAGGGCGGGCATTATGGCGGCGGGCTTTGCTTCATCCGGAATACCATCCGGAACAGGGACGCCGTATTCCTGCGCAAGGCGCAGAGGCTCATAGCCGGAAGCCGAAGGGTTCAGCAGGTACCCTGCCAGCATTGTGTCGAACACCGGGCCGGCAAGGGTTTCGCTTTTTTGGTCAAGCGCCGCGTACAGCGGTTTCATATTGTGTGTGCTTTTGCGGATGGTTTCGTCTGCAAACATTTCGTGAATCGTTTCGGCACTTTTCACCGGGTATACCGTTCCACCTGTGCTGACCAGCAGGGACGCGATGGCACCATCCTGGTACTCCACGGTAAAATCCGCGCGGCCGGAAGCTTTCAGCTTTTTCAGCAGCGCCGTTTCGTCGGTATTTTCTGCAAGCTGTGCGCCGGAAGCCTGCGCAGCGTCTGGCTCCGGCGTTTCCGCGGGTACGTTCAGCCCGAGCTTTTCAATCAGCTTGAAAAATTCCAGCTTTGCCATCAGCCGTGCGGCGCCTGCCGCGTCGCGGTTCTGCGGAAGATAGTTCTGCAGGTTTGTGTCAATCGGCGCGTCGGTGCAGATTGTACCGAGTCTGTGGCTCAGGTAAGCGCTTTCTTTTCCTTCCGCCAGCTTTTTGCGCATGGTGTCGCGGATTTCCAGCGAATCAAGATGCTCGTAAATATAATCAATGCTGTGGTAAGCCTGAATCAGCTGCCCCGCGCCTTTTGGCCCGATGCCCGCAACGCCGGGGATGCAGTCGGAGGAGTCGCCCTGAATGGCTTTGATTTCAATCATTTCTTTTGGGGTGACGCCGTAGTCTTCCTTAATTTTGGCCTCATCGTAAACCGTTACCTGCGGCTGTCCCATTTTGGTAGAAGCAAGGCGCACGGTAACGTACGGGCCCACAAGCTGCAGGCTGTCGCGGTCGCCGGTTGCAAGGACGCATTCACAGGCCTCTTTTTCGCACGTTTTTGCCAGCGTGCCGAGGATGTCGTCGGCCTCAAACCCCTCGCATTCCACCAGGCGGTAGCCGAGCAGTTTCAGCAGTTCTTTCAGTGTTGGCATCTGCTGGGCAAGTTCCGGCGGCATTCCCTTGCGGTTAGCTTTGTAGCCCGCATATTCTTTGTGCCGGAAAGTCGGGGCGCGCAGATCGAAAGCAACGGCTACGGCTTCCGGCTGCGTTTCCGTCAGAAGACGGTGGAAAATCGTCAAAAAGCCGTAAATGCCGTTTGTAAAAAGGCCGTCTTTCGTTGAAAGCAGCCGTATGCCGTAAAAAGCGCGGTTCAGTATGCTGTTGCCGTCCAGTACCAGTAATTTCATTGAGTTCCTCCGCTTACATATCAGTATGGAAGTATTATAGCACTTTCCCCGTAAAAAAATAAGTGGTATACTAAACGCAGCCAATACGAAAATGCGGGCTGCCACAGGGCTTTCCCGCTTCATTTCTACTTTATATTCACAGAGGCATGAAATTGAATTTGAACTCAGCCTTCAAACGCAAAATCAAAATTAAGATAGAGGATTTAACAAAACATGGGTTTTAAAATAGGAAATTTGGAACTGAACGGCAAAGCAGTGCTGGCGCCAATGGCGGGTGCGGGCGACCGGGCGTTCCGCGAAATCTGCGCGCGTTTCGGCGCAGCTTACACCGTAAGCGAAATGGTCAGTTCCAAAGCATTGGAATTTAACGACAAAAAGACCCGCGAGCTGATGGAACTTGGCACCGAGGCACGCCCGGCTGCAATTCAGATTTTCGGTTCCGAACCGGCCGTTATGGCGGAAGCGGCAACAAAGGCAATGGCCTTTGAACCGGATTTAATCGACATCAACATGGGATGCCCCGCGCCGAAAATCACAGGCCCCGGCGGGGGAAGTGCGCTGATGAAAAATCCACAGCTCTGTGGAGAAATCACAGCTGCCGTAGCCGCTGCTGTGCCCGTGCCGGTCACGGTGAAAATGCGCGCGGGGTGGGATGAAAATTCCGTGAATGCGCCCGAAGTAGCAAAAATCTGCGAACAGGCTGGTGCTGCCGCCGTAGCGGTACATGCCAGAACCCGCTCGCAGATGTATAATCCGCAAGCCGACTGGAATATCATTAAAAGGGTGAAACAAAGTGTAGAAATCCCCGTCATTGGCAACGGCGATGTGACGGGCGCACAATCCGCCGCACTGATGCTGGAGCAGACGAACTGCGATGCCGTGATGGTTGGGCGTGCCGCCCTCGGCAATCCGTGGATTTTCCGCCAGATAGACGATTACCTTACGGAATCGTGCCGTATTGAATTTCCACCCGAAATCTGTGAGCGGATGCTTGTAATGATGCAGCATGTGGAGCTGATGTGCCGCTACAAGGGGGAAGCCCGCGCCATGCGTGAAGCACGCAAGCATGTTGCCTGGTATTTAAAGGGACTGCGCGGTGCGGCAGAGTTTCGGCGGCGAGCAGGGCTTTTAGAAACCCGCGCTCAGTTGAAAGAACTTGTGCAGGATGTTATTGCGGCACAGCGGGAAGGCGAAGAACCTCAGCTGTGAGAGAAGTAATCTTCTTTTGTCATGATGTAGCAAAGCTCATCGAGCTTTTCCCCATTATAGTTGGTGCAGGAGCCCTTCAGCGTTTTCTCGTACCGAAAACCGCACTTTTCTATGACGCGCTTGGAACGCTGATTAAAAGGAAAATGCGCTACGGAAAAATAGTCGAGCTTCATGGTTCCAAAAACATATTGAATAGCGCCGCGTACGGCTTCCGGCATCAGGCCGCGTCCCCAGTAATCGTGTGAGAGAACATAGCCCAGTTCGCGGCCTTTGCCCAGGCTTTCATTGTGGGTACGGTCAGTTTCCAGGCCGAGCGAGCCGATGGCTTTGCCATTTTCTTTTAAAACCACAGCAAATTCCCGGTCACTTTTCACAAAGTCCGCAAGGATTATTTTGCTTTCTTCTATACTTTCGTGTGGCTTCCAGCCTGCATTCGGGCCGACTTCCGGATTTTTGCAGTATTCGTAAAAATCGTCCAGGTCACTTTCCTGCCAGGGCCGCAGCAGCAACCGCTCTGTTTCAAAAGTTTGCATGGTATTGTTCCCCTTTCCTTTTTCCTGGTATTTCCTGAGTATAGCACGCGGCTGGCGCGGTGTAAACAGAGCCTTTATGCAGCAGCATAAAAGCAGCATAAAATTTCATTTTTCGACAGAATCGTGTTGTATTATGCCCGAATATTATGGTATGATAATTAGGTATTCTGTTCGAAATTCGATTATTACTATGATATGTGAGGAATTACATAGATGAATCATAAAGCCAGAAAAATTATAGCCGCACTTGCGGCGGTGGTCATCAGTATTTCAGCCTTTACGCTTTCGGCTTTTGGGGAGGAAGCTACGCAGAAACCGCCAGCAGGTGGTTCATCTTCCAGCTCTAGTTCTAGTTCTAGTTCAGCTACCACAACCACGACAACCGCAGGCAAGGTAGGGCGTGAATCAAACAGCGGTACTATCACCGTCGTCTTTAACTTGGATGGCGGCTACGGTGTGTCTTCAAGCAAAAGCGTTGATAACGGATCAACAGTCGGTGAGTTTATCCATCCGCAGAAAAAAGGCTATGTTTTTAATGGGTGGATGATAAACGGAACGGAAGTTTCTAACTCGATGCCGCTTTACAGCGATACGACCTTAACAGCCGAGTGGGTCAAGGCGGCGGATGCTTCCTCCACGGGGAAAAGTTCAGAAACCGTCAGCACGAATCAGAAGGCAGTAGAGCAGGCGGCCCGCGACGCGCAGGATGCCGGGAGCGACCCGGGAACGCTTTCTTCGGAAGACTGGGGCGCGCTGCTAAATTCCTCCAACCCCGATTCCAGTGAGGCTTCAGAGGTTTCTTCGGCAGTTTCTTCCCAGGCCCCGCAGGCGGGCGGCACTTCAACACTTTTCATTGTGGGTATTGTGCTGGCTGTGCTTGGCCTTATTGGCATCGGTATTTTTATTTACCTGCAGTTTATCCATAAGCCGGGCGGGCCAAATAGGCCAAATGGAACCGGCGGCACAGGGGATGACGACACAACCGTCTTTACCAATGTGAATTCTTACAGCGACGGCAGGCCTCATACGGCGGATACCGATGAGCTGCATAAAGCGCAGGCGGGACAGTTGGACGAAGAGGATCCGGTGGATGAAAAAACACAGGTAGTTCAGCTTCCGGATTCTCCAGCTCCGGATCCTGAAGACCAGACACAAGTGGTTCAGCTTCCGGATTCCACAGCTCCGGCTCCGGAGGCTCAGCCGCAGCCGCCTAAACAAGAGCCGAAACATCAGGCTCCGCGCCACCTGGCAAAGGCGCAGGCAAAACCAGTGCAGTCCGAAAACAGTGATTTCGACTGGGAACAGTTTTTTAACGAAGAAGATAAAAAATAAGAAAAGCGGCCGAAACGGTTCTTCCGTTTCGGCCGCAACGTTTTCCGGTAAGGAAATCCGTTCAAACTCTGCAGGCTATTTTGGTGTGTCGCCCTGCTCACCATAAAGGTTAAACCGGAAAAGTTTGGACTCATCTTCCTGGTTCTCGCAGATAATAGAAGCGGAGGCAATCTTGCCGCCTTCAATCAGCTTTGTCAGGCCAACAAGCTGGCACAGCTTGCTCTTTAAGTTCAGTTTATCCCCTTCATCCGTTACAAGGAAAATTCTTCCTTTGCACTCATCAAGGACTTTCAAAAATGCCGGTACATCAACATCATGCAGCGCAACTGGAGTTGTTGCCATTTTGACCCCTCCTTGAAAAAAACTTTATAAATTCTCTGCAGGCGGAAAATTCCACCAATTTCATTATAGCATACCGCCGTGCATTATCTATTGGGAGAATCTACAAACTTTTCGATTTTTTTTCGGGCGTTCTTTGCAGTCCGCAAGCGAAAACCGGCACTTTCGCCCGCAGGTTGGGGAAAAATCAGCCGCAGGCGGAAGAGTCACTCTCCAAATGCCCGTCGCACATCCTTACTACGCGGGCGGCACCTTGGGCAATGCGCTCATCATGAGTAATCAGCACAACCGTTCTTCCGGTTTTGCCCAAGTCGCACAGAATCTGCATGATTTCCCCGCCCGATTTTGAGTCAAGGTTTCCGGTAGGCTCGTCCGCCAGCAGAATTGGCGGACCTGCGGCAATGGCGCGCGCAATGGCAACGCGCTGCTGCTGCCCGCCGCTCATCTGGGAAGGCCGGTGGTCCATGCGGCTGCCAAGGCCTACTTCCTGCAGTGCGTTTTCGGCAAGGCGGCGGCGTTCCGCATGCTCCATGCCACGGTAAAGCAGGGGAAGCTCCACATTTTCAAGGGCGTTTAAGCTGCCAATCAGGTTGAAGCCCTGAAAAATGAAACCAATTTCGCGGTTGCGGATGTGTGCAAGCCGCTTTTCGCCAAGACGTGAAATATCTTCGCCTGCTAACCGGTAGCAGCCGCTGGTAGGAGTGTCAAGGCATCCCATAATGTTCATCAGCGTGGATTTCCCGGAGCCGGAGCGGCCGACAATGGCAAGAAATTCGCCTTTCTTTACATCAAGCGAAACGCCGTCAAGGGCGCGTACTTCGCTGTGACCCATACTATAAATTTTTGTGAGCCCGCGCAGCTCAATCAAATGATTCATTTATTTTTCCCTCACTGAATCAAGGCAAAATTATGCGGAATATCCGAAAAGCAGGTTTTATTCCTGCCGGTTTTCCGCTATACTATAATTGATTTGTTGATTTATTGATTTGTTGAAAAAGGCTGAATGCCGGGCAGCCGAAAAGCGCCCGGAAATGGAAGGAGTAACTGCATTGCTTACAAAATATTGGCAGCAATTTAAAAGTGGTACAGATATACGCGGGTGTGCAAGTGAAGGTGTGCCCGGCGAAGAGGTCAACCTTACAGATGAAGCTGTAAGGAAGATGACAAAAGGCTTCGCCCTTTGGCTTGCAGACCATGAAAGAAAACAAGTTTCGGAACTGACGGTCGCGGTTGGGCATGACCCGCGTATCTCGGCTGAACGCCTGCGCGCGGATGTTGTGGATGCCCTGCTGAAAAGCGGTGTCCATGTGCTGGACTGCGGGCTTTCCTCCACGCCAGCCATGTTTATGGTGACCCAGGACCTTGCTTGCTGCGGCTCTGTTCAGTTGACGGCGAGCCATCATCCCTTTAACCGCAACGGCCTGAAATTTTTTACCCGTTCCGGTGGCCTTGACGGGCCGGATATAGAGGCAATCCTTCAGCATGCGCAGGATGGGGACGAGCCTGCTCCGGCGGAAGGCAAAGCAGAGACTGTCAACTACATGAAGCAGTACTGCGAGCGCCTGCGCAGCACAATCTGCAAAGGTGTCAATGCAAAGGATTATGACCATCCGCTTTCCGGCTTCCATATTGTAGTGGACGCGGGTAACGGCGCGGGCGGCTTCTATGCTACGGATGTTCTGGCACCGCTTGGCGCGGATATTTCCGGCAGCCAGTTTCTGGAGCCGGATGGCCGCTTCCCGAACCATATCCCGAACCCGGAAAATGAAACGGCTATGAAGTCGGTCTGTGGGGCAGTTGTGAAGGCCAAGGCCGACCTCGGTGTGATTTTCGACACAGACGTTGACCGCGGCGGCGCCGTGGATTCGAAGGGCGACGAAATCAACCGCAACCGCCTTGTGGCCATCGCTTCCGCCATCGCGCTGGAGAACTGCCCCGGCGGAACCGTTGTGACGGATTCTATCACTTCATCCGGCCTGAAAGAATATATAGAAAAGACACTCGGCGGAAAACACCGCCGGTTTAAGCGCGGCTACCGCAACGTCATCAACGAAGCGCTCCGCCTGAATGCCAAAGGCGTAAACTGCCCGCTGGCGATTGAAACTTCCGGCCATGCCGCCATGAAAGAGAATTATTTTCTCGACGACGGTGCGTACCTTGTGACGAAAATCATCATCAAAACCGCGGCACTCCGCGCACAGGGCAAAACGCTGGAAGACCTGTTGGAGCCGCTGAAAGAACCGGCTGAGGCGCTGGAGCTTCGCTTCCCAATCCGCAAAGAAGATTTCCGTGCGGCCGGCAATGCAGTAATTGACGCGCTCACAAAGTACGCAGAAACCCAGCCTGGTTGGCATACGGCGCCGGACAACTGTGAGGGAATCCGTGTTTCGCTGGACGACGACCATGGAGACGGATGGTTCCTGCTGCGCCTGAGCGTGCATGACCCTCTGATGCCGCTGAATGTGGAAAGTGACTGTGAGGGCGGTGTGAAGACCATTCTAAGCGAGCTTGCGGTTTTTCTGAGAAAACATGAGAGTGAACTTGACCTTTCACCGCTTAACAAAGCCATTTAAGAAGTACGGAAAGAAAAGCCAAGAGAAGTGCATCCCGGTCAACCGGGATGTACTTTTTTCTTTCACGATAAATGCTGGTTCTTTTCGACAAGCCTTTTCTTCTAAGAAAAGGCTTGTCAGCTTTTCAGGTAGACCAAGTGTGCCACGCCGGGGATGCTTTCGCCTTGCTGGGAAGAGGTGGGCGACATGAGCGCGCCGGTGCCGAGGAACAGCACTTTGTGCAGCTGCCCGGCACTCATCTGCTGCAGGATAGCAGAACAAAGGATTGCCGCGCTGCACCCGCACCCGGAGCCCCCCGCATGAACATCCTGTTTTTCACGGTTATAAATCATCATGCCGCAGTCGTTGTGAACCGGGCGAATGTCCCTCCCTTCGCGCTGCATCAATTCATCCAGAAGTTGGCTGCCCACAAAGCCAAGGTCGCCGGTTAGAATCAAGTCGTAGTCTTTTGGGTTTGTGCCGGTGTCGTTAAAATAATCCAGTAAAGTCGCAGCGGCAGCCGGAGCCATAGCAGCCCCCATATTGGCGGCATCCTTAATGCCGAAATCCGCAATGCGGCCGAACGTGACCGCCTGCAGCCCCACACAGGCCGCCGGGTATTGGCTTCGCGCGCCGATAATCACAGCCCCGGAAGCCGTTGCCGTCCACTGCGCCGTCGGAGTGCGCTGCCCGCCGTACTCCAGCGGGAAGCGGAACTGGCGTTCCGCCGAGCAGAAATGTGAGGATGTGACGGCTGCCGTGCGCACTGCCGCACCGGACTCTACAAAGAGAGAAGCGATGCCAAGTGTCTGTGCCATGGTGGAGCAGGCACCGTACTGCCCAAGAAACGGGATGTCAAGGCTGCGCAGGCCGAATGTGGAGGAGATGCACTGGTTCAGCAGATCACCGGCAAAAATACAGTCGATGTCGCTGCTTTTCAGGTCTGCCTTTTTCAGCGCCAGGTGGACGGCCTCGTTTTGCAGTTGGCTTTCCGCTTTTTCCCAGCTCGCTTTTCCGAGGGTTGTGTCGGCGTGGCATTGGTCATAATACTGGCCGAAAGGCCCTTCGCTTTCTTTTTTCCCAACTACTGCGGCAAAGCCGAGTACGGCCGGGTTAGACTGAAGCTGTATGGTGTATTTTCCAACTCTTGTAGGCATAGCTTTCCCTCCTTCCTTTTAATACAAGTGAAAGAACCATAGAATTAGGCCATAAAGAATCGACGCTGCGGTTCCGTAAACAAGCACCGGCCCCGCAATGATGAACATCTTCGCACCGATGCCAAGGATAAGCCCTTCACTTTTAAACTCCATGGCTGGGGCAACAACGGAATTTGCAAAGCCGGTAATGGGCACAAGAGTGCCGGCACCCCCGTATTTCGCAATGTTGTCGTAAACGCGCAGGGCGGTCAGCAGTGCGCTCAGGCCGATGAGAGTGATGGAAACAAAAGTGGCCGAGGTTTTTTCGTCCATCCCGAGGTATTTGTAGAAATTCAGGATGAACTGGCCCAGCGTACAGATACCGCCGCCGAAGACAAATGCCAGCAGCATATCTTTGCCATAGGTGGAGTTCGGCGAGTCTTTTTTCACCATCTTCTGATACTCATTTTTCGTAACAGTCAAAGCAATCTCTTCCTTTCGGAAATAACTTTCACCATTATTCTTTCAGAGTAATGCCCGAAATATTCCCAAAAGCCCTTTAGCAGAAATAGTCAATAAGAAAATTTTGTGAAAATTTTATTTCATTTAGAGCGAAAATATTAAAACTTTCAATAATATTGCAAAAGAATAGTTTATGCTATTCTTAAATCTGGGGAGTATGCATGTGGCTGCAATCGGGAGCAAATTGATTTTATTTTAAAGTGACGGGCCACAGTGCGGAAAATAGTAATGTCCTATGCGATACCGTTTACGAGATGGATGCGGGTGTACTCCAGCCCGTGCGCTGACGGTGACGAATGATAACGGAATGCGGAGCGAATCCTATTACCTGCAATTCTGATTTGAAGGGAACCTTAAATAATATGAAAAATCGTCAAAGACGCGGCAAACGCGGAATGCGAAAAATAAATTTTGCATTGATTTTGGCATTATTTGCATTTACTGCAGGTACGATTATCTTTTTGAACAGCCGTCAGGCAAAGCCGGAACAGGAGATTCAAAAACAGCTGGCTGCTGCTAAAAGTTCACAAGCCAGCAAAAGCCCCGGCACCAATGATACAACTGCGGCTTCTACTGCGGTCACTTCGGAACGGTTAAATATTCGTACCGGTGTTTGGACACAAAGCGGCTCTGTTTGTTCCGTACCGGCCAATACGCAGCTGAAACTGACAGGACAGGCTAACCCAGACGGCACCTGGGTTCAGGTGGAAACGCTGGATGGCAAAGCCGGCTGGTGCTGCCGGGCGTTTCTCAATGTTGACACTGTTGACGCTATGGCTGTTCAAGTGCCCGCAGATGTAGCCGCACCGTTGAACATCCATGTTTCACTTGCCGAGCAAAAAGTCACTGTGCTTGACGCGAACGACAAGGCAGTCAAGACTTTTACCTGCTCTTCCGGGGAAAGCGGCTATGAAACGCCAATGGGCGTATATACCATTGGAGGCAGGGGAAAATCTTTTTATAACGAGAGTCTGCAGGAGGGCGCGTATTATTGGACGCGCTTTTACGGGGATTACCTGTTCCACAGCATACCGATTGATGAGCACTACCAAATTAAGCCGGCAGAAGCGACAAAGCTTGGCAAGACCGCTTCTCATGGCTGTATCCGCCTGGCACTGAAGGATGCGAAATGGATTTATGAGCATATTCCGGATGGCACAAGAGTTGTCATTCAGTGACATGTTTTTCCGCTGGATGACAAAAAATCAGGAGCCCTTTTCGGGACTCCTGATTTTTGTTTAGATTGGGGTGAAAAGCCGGGCGCCGCGCAGCATCAAAAAACCGGCGCCGGGCTCCCAGCTTCTTACTGCAGAAGGGCTTTCAATTTTTTGTTTCTTTCAATCAGTATGGCAAGCGGCAGGCCGAGCGCGTAGCAGATAACGAGTTCGCCAAGGCCGACGGATGCCGCATTTGCTCCGAATACGGTGAGGCTGAAAGAGGCAGGGCTGAATTTTCCACCGGCAACGATGGTGATTTCAAACCCTACAATCAGTGCGTTTAGCAGCACAGGCGGAAGCGGTGCAAGCACGGGAACGTTATGTACCCGCACATTCCGCGCAGCGCGCGTCAGCACTGCCGCCAGAAAGGTTGCCAGCGTACCGAAAACCATGTCGTACACGCCGTAGCCGCTCAGAATATTTGAGAGCAGGCACCCCAGCGTAAGGCCGGGGATGGCGGCTGAAGTGAAAATTGGAAGAATGGTGAGCGCTTCCGAAAAACGGAACTGCACTGGCCCATAGGCCAGGTTCGCCATGGCTGCAAGGTAGGTCAGCACCGTGTAGGCCGCGGCAATAAGTGCGCCTTTTGCAAGATAAAGAGTATGCTTGGACTGATTCATCAGGTAATTCCCCCCGTAGTTTTGTTTTAGGTCAGGATGTTGCGACTGACCGCGCGTGGGAACGCTTTTTTTATAGAATCGACCGTTTTCCGCAAAAAAAGCGCCCCCGCGCGTCTTCTATCTTAACGCGCAGAGGCGAAAAAATCAAATGGAAGGGTGTCAGGCCCCTTTGGGAGGCTGCTCTCCACGGCCTTCCGCGGAATCCGGTTTCGCTGGATGCACTGGGGAAAGGGGCTCTTTTTCTATCGTAATACGCGCGATACGGCGATCATCCATTTTATCCACTGTAAGCGTCAGATTCTTGACTTTCACATGCGGATGCTCATTTTGCTTTGGAATACGTCCGAGCTGCTCCATCATCAGGCCGGCGATGGTATCATAGTCGCCTTCCGGAAGCTCTACGCCCGTCAGGTCGGAGATTTCTTCCACCGGTGTTGTGCCGTCTACACTGTAGCGGTTGTCCCCCTCACGGTGAATCTCTTCCTCTTCGGTGTCGTACTCGTCCTGCATATTGCCCACAATGGATTCCAGCAGGTCTTCCATGGTAACAATGCCTTCTGTGCCGCCGTACTCATCGACCACAACAGCAATCTGAAGCTTGTGCGCCGTCATCTCGGAGAAGAGGTCGGCGCAAAGCTTGGTTTCCGGTACAAAATAGGCGGGGCGCATTAAATCCGTCAACTTGACGGCCGAATCGACAGGCACCCCAATGTATTTCAGCAAGTCCTTTACATAGATAATACCAAGCACATTGTCAAGGTCATCATGAAAAATGGGGATGCGCGAAAAACCGCGTTTCCGGGAAAGCGCAACGACATCCTGCACGGTAGAAGTGTCTTCTACTGCCTCCACCTCGGTGCGGTGCGTCATAATTTCGCTTACGGTGCTGTCGCTGAAATCAAAAATGTTGGAAATCATGTCTTTCGCGTCTTCGTCCAGCACGCCCTTTTCTTCACCGGCATCCACCATCATGAGAATTTCTTCTTCCGTAACGGTTTCTTCCGTATCTTTCGGGTCAATGCCAAGCAGGCGCAGAACACCGTTTGTGGAAGCGGTAAGAAGCGAAACAATGGGGCGGAAAACCGCTGCAATTCCCGTTAAAACACCGGCAAAGCGGAACGAAAGTTCTTCCGCACGGTTCATGGCAATTTTTTTCGGGACCAGCTCGCCGAAAACGAGGGAGAAATAGGAAAGGATCAGTGTTATCAAAAACGTGGCAATTCCCTCTACCGTTCTTTCGGAAAACGGCAGAAATGAAAGTGCAGAAGTCAGCCCTTGAGAAAAGCTTTGAGCCGCGGCAGCGGAAGAAAGAAATCCGGCCAGCGTTACACCAATCTGTATGGTGGAAAAAAATCGGCTTGAGTTTGAAGTAAGCTTCAGCAGCTTTTGGGCTCTTTTGTCACCGCTTTCCGTCATCTTTTCAACTTTTACATCCTTTAAGGTAACAATGGCAATTTCCATGGCGGAAAAGAACGCGTTAATGAGGGTGAGAAGAATCAGAAGCAGGACTGCGCCCCAGGCACTTCCAGTTGTGGGCATGGCTGTCTGTGCCAGCAGTGCGGCAGGAATTGTGGAACCATCAGGTTCGGGAGGCATAATGTTTCCCCTTTCAAAAAGTGCAGATTTTTTGCAAATGGCTGCTTAGGGTTTTCACTCTAAACAGCAGCTTTTCTATACATCATATAGTTTTCGGGCATTCCTGTCAAATTGAAAATATTTTGTATGCAATATATTGCAAAAAGCATTCACAGTAAATTTACCGGTTTTAACTTTACATCATCCATAAAAAATGATAGTATTTAGACAAACGCTTAAAACACGTCTGCATAGCTTTTACTTAATCATAAGGAGGAAAATATTTCATGGATTCAAGAAAAATGAAGACCATGGATGGCAACAACGCCGCTGCATACGTTTCATATGCTTTTACCGACGTTTCCGCCATCTACCCTATCACGCCTTCATCCGTTATGGCGGATGAAACCGACAAGATGGCTGCAGCAAACCGCAAAAACCTGTTTGGCCGTCCGGTCAAAATCACAGAGATGGAATCTGAAGGCGGTGCTTCCGGCACCGTACACGGTTCTTTGGCTGCCGGTGCATTAACAACAACATACACCGCATCTCAGGGCCTCCTGCTTATGATCCCGAACATGTACAAGATTGCCGGTGAAATGCTTCCGGCCGTTATGCACGTAGCGGCACGCTCCCTTTCCACTCAGGCACTCTGCATTTTTGGCGATCATTCCGACGTTTATGCCTGCCGTCAGACCGGCTGGGCAATGCTCTGCTCCAACAGCCCGCAGGAATGCATGGACCTCGGTGCAGTTGCTCACCTTGCCGCTATTAAGGGCCGCGTTCCAATGATGCACTTCTTCGACGGTTTCCGCACTTCCCACGAAATCCAGAAGATTCACATCTGGGATGACAAAGATCTTGCGGACATGCTTGACTGGGATGCTGTCAGCGACTTCCGTCACAATGCCATGAACCCGGAGCATCCGGTAACAAAGGGCACATCCGAAAACGATGACCTGTTCTTCCAGGTCAACGAAGCCAGCAACTCGCACTACGACGCTTTCCCGGAAATCGTTGTTGACTATATGAACAAAGTCAATGCCAAGATTGGCACAGACTACAAGCCGTTCAACTACTACGGCGCACCGGATGCAACAGAAGTTATCGTTGCTATGGGTTCCGTCTGCGAATGTGCAGAAGAAGTTGTCGACTACCTGAATGCTAACGGCAGCAAGGTCGGCCTTGTAAAGGTTCACCTGTACCGTCCGTTTGTTCCGAAGTACCTTACAGCTGTTCTGCCGAAGACGGTTAAGAAGATTACAGTCCTTGACCGTACAAAAGAGCGTGGCTCCATTGGCGAACCGCTTTACCTCGACATTGTTGCTGCTCTGAAGGATACCGAGTTCGATTCCCTGCCGATTTTCAGCGGCCGCTATGGCCTCGGCTCCAAAGACACCAACCCGGGCCAGATTGTTGCCGTTTACCGCAACATGGAATCCGCTTCTCCGAAGAAGCGCTTCACCATTGGCATTGACGACGACGTTACACATCTTTCCCTCGAAGTTAAGGAAAATCCGGACACAACTGCAGAAGGAACACATTCCTGCAAATTCTGGGGCCTTGGCGCAGACGGCACCGTCGGCGCAAACAAGAACTCCATCAAAATTATCGGCGACCATACCGATATGTACGCGCAGGGCTACTTCGCCTATGACTCCAAGAAGTCCGGCGGCCTGACTATTTCCCACCTGCGTTTCGGCAAAAAGCCGATTAAGTCCACTTACTACATCACCAAGGCTGACTTCGTTGCCTGCCACAAGCCTTCTTACATCTATGACTACGACATGGTCGAGGACCTGAAGCCGGGCGGCAGCTTCCTGCTGAACTGCGAATGGGACGAGAAGGAACTTGACAAATACCTGCCGGCTAAGATGAAGAAGTACATTGCCAACAACAATATTAACTTCTACACCATCAACGGTGTGAAACTTGGTAAGGAAATCGGCCTCGGCGGCCGTATCAACACCATCCTGCAGTCCGCATTCTTCACGATTGCAAATATTATCCCGAAGGATGAAGCAATCCAGTACATGAAGGACGCAGCTACAAAGTCCTACAGCAAAAAGGGTGAAAAGATTGTTAAGATGAACCACGACGCGATTGAGCGCGGCGCAAACGAGTTCGTCAAGATTACTATCCCGGCTTCCTGGAAAGATGCAAAGGATGACACAAAGGCTCAGAAGATTGACTGCGGCGACGCGGCTCTGACCGAGTATGTAAACAACGTCATGATGCCTGCAAACCATCACCGCGGCGACCAGCTGCCGGTTTCTGCTGTTCTTAAGATGGCAGACGGCACAGTCCCGGCAGGTTCCGCTGCTTATGAAAAGCGCGGCATCGCCATTGATGTTCCGGAATGGGATCCGAACAACTGCATCGAGTGCAACCAGTGCTCTTACATCTGCCCGCACGCAGCAATCCGTCCGGTTGCTCTGACTGCCGAAGAAGCTGCAAAGGCTCCGCAGGGCATGAAGATGAAGGACATGATGCTGATGCCTGGCATGAAGTTCTCCATGACAGTTTCTGCTCTGGACTGCACAGGCTGCGGTTCCTGCGCAACAATCTGCCCTGGCATGAAGGGTGCAAAAGCACTCGTTATGAAGCCGATGACATCTCAGATGGACAGCCAGAAGGGCTTCGCTTACGGCGTAAAGCTGCCGCAGAAGAAGGAAGTTGCCGAAAAGTTCAAACCGACTTCCGTCAAGGGCAGCCAGTTCTGCAAACCGCTGCTTGAGTTCTCAGGCGCGTGTGGCGGCTGCGGTGAAACTCCTTACGCAAAGCTTGTTACACAGCTCTTCGGCGACAGAATGTACATTGCAAACGCCACCGGCTGCTCTTCCATTTGGGGCGGTTCTGCACCGGCTACTCCGTATACCCGCAACGAAAAGGGTTACGGCCCGGCATGGAACAACTCCCTGTTTGAAGACAACGCCGAGTTTGGCTACGGCATGGCTCTTGCAAACGATGCAATCCGTGCACGCCTTGCAGACTATGTAAAGGGCATGGAAGCTTCGAGCGATGCTTCTGCTTCCTTGAAGGCTGCATGCAAAGAATACCTTGACACTTCCAAGAGCAGCGTGGCAAACCGCGAGCCTACCGACAAGCTGATTGCCGAACTCGAAAAGGTTGCAGGCGGCTCCGGCGAAGTTGCAGGTCTTGCAAAGAAGACTCTTGCTGACAAGGATTACCTCGCAAAGAAATCCATGTGGATCTTCGGCGGCGACGGCTGGTCCTATGATATTGGTTTCGGCGGCCTCGACCACGTTCTTGCTTCCGGCGAAAACGTCAACGTCCTTGTCTTCGACACCGAAGTTTATTCCAACACCGGCGGGCAGGCTTCAAAGGCTACACCAATCGGCTCCGTGGCACAGTTCGCGGCAACCGGCAAGGCAACCAAGAAGAAGGATATGCCTGGTATGTTCATGACTTACGGTTATGTGTATGTTGCTCATGTTGCCATGGGCGCTGACTATAACCAGACCATTAAAGCTATTTCCGAAGCAGAAAGCTACGATGGCCCGTCCATCATCATCGCGTATGCGCCGTGCATCAACCAGGGCATTAAGTCCGGCATGAGCACAGCACAGCTGGAAGAGAAGAAGGCTGTTGCAGCTGGCTACTGGAAGAATTTCCGCTTCGACCCGCGTCTTGTGGCAGAAGGCAAAAATCCGTTCCAGCTTGACAGCAAGGCTCCGTCTGCTTCTTACCGTGACTTCATCATGGGCGAAGTTCGTTACAACTCCCTCACCCGTGCTTTCCCGGAGCGTGCAGAAGAACTCTTCACGAAGGCCGAGAAGTATGCTCAGGAAGACTACGAACACCTTGAGAAAATGGCAAAGATCTAATCCCGCAGGATAAAACCTGTGCAGCCGCCCCACCCGAAACCGGGTGGGGCGGCTTTTATGTGTAGGAATAAAAAAGCGCGCCCAAAGCAGCAGCTTTTCCCAAGGATCCAAGGGGAAAGACTGCCGCCGGGCACGCTTTTCAGTTTTTACGTCGGTGTTGCCAGCTTACAGTGTCAACTCGTCGGCCAGTGACTGCATGGCGGTGAGAGTACGCGAAATGAGGTCGTCCAGCGTCCATCCAAGCATATCTGCGCCTTGTTGAATGACCTGGCGGGAACATCCAGCGGCAAATGAGGATGATTTAAATTTCTTTTTCACGGATTTCGGCTGCAAGTCGCGCACACTTTTGGAGGGGTGCATCAATGCTACCGCACCAATCAGCCCGGTTAACTCATCGGTAGCGAATAGAATTTTCTCCATGATATGCTCCGGCTTTACGTCTACCGTCAGGCCGTAGCCGTGACTGGCCACAGCGTGAATGAGCCGCTCGTCAATCCCGCGCTCACGCATTATTTCCTGCTCCTTGGTGCAGTGCTGTTCCGGCCATTTTTCAAAATCAAGGTCATGCAGAAGCCCGGCAACTTTCCAGAAATCCACGTTTTCCGGGTCGTACTCTTTCGCAAAGTACCCCATGACGCCGGAAACAATTTTTCCGTGCTTCAGGTGGAAGGAATCCTCATTGTATTCTTCCAGCAGGCTTTCGGCTTCTCCCAAGGTTGGTACAGTTCCCATTTTTCATTCCTCCATTATTTTATGATATTATTTATCTATGTTTAGTTCACATTATAATTGCTTTTTTTGCTTTGTCAATGCAATTTATTTTTATATGGTTCTTTACCGGTAAAAATTGGCCAAGCTTTTTACCATGCTTTTTTAAACGGCCGCCGTTCACATAATCTTCAAATTTTATTAAAAAAAATACCAATGCGCCATCACACCTTTTTCACAGAATCGGTGCATAATAAAGCCACAGTAAAGTTGTGAAAGGATGATTGAAATGTTTGATTCCAACCATTATGACAGTGATAGAAACAACGAAAATCAAAATGAAAATCAGGGCGCGGCAAGGGAAAGCAGCCGGCCGGGCGAAAAAGCAAACGGCACAGTTTGGGAAAATGATGGGTGTTACCACGGCCGCCCGGCAGCCGCCAGCACAGATTACAGCAGCGCGCAGCAGAATTCGGTGCCGCAGGACAGTGCTCCTGATGCCCCGTACAGCTCACAGCCGCAGCAGAGCGTCCCGTATCGTCCTTACGGTACGTATGAAGTGCCGAAAGGAAACGGAGACGGTTTTTCCAAAAAGAAGCCTAAAAAGCATACATTTCGCAAAGTGGTTGCCGGTGTGCTTTGCTGCTTAATTATTTCAGTAGGTTCGATTGCCGGTTTTACCGCTCTTGTAAACAACGGAACCATCAAGCTGAACACTCCTGATTCCGGCAACGCTGCTTTCACCATCCAGAAAAACAGCGCCAGCAGCACGGCCTCCGCAACCAATATGAGCACTGCAGGCGCGGAGCTGACAAAGCAGGAAGTGGCGAAGAAAGTCCTTCCATCGGTTGTCTGCATTGAAAATTATTCCAGCCAGAAAACGACAGCACGCGGAAATACAAACCGCTATGGCTTTGGCGACTTCGGCGATGATGAAGGTGGTACAACAGACGGCACAACCGGCAGTGACGTTTCGCCCACCAGCGAAGGCAGCGGCATTATTACAACGGCCGACGGTTACATCATTACGAATGCGCACGTTGTTTCCGGTGCTTCTTCCTTAAAAGTGATACTCTACAACGGCAAAACCTACTCTGCAAAATTAATCGGCAGTGACAGCCTTACCGACCTTGCGCTTATCAAGATTGATGCCACGGGTCTTACCGCTGCGCAGTTTGGCTCCAGTGACGAACTGCAGATTGCAGACGCCGTCATGGCCATTGGGAACCCGGGCGGCATGGAATTCAACTCCAGCGTTACGGTTGGCTACATTTCCGCACTGAACCGTGAAATTACGAATTCGGAAACCGGCTACACCATGAAATGCATCCAGACGGATGCCGCCATTAACCCAGGAAACTCCGGCGGCGCGCTTGTTAACATGAAAGGACAGGTCATTGGCATTAACTCTTCTAAAATCGTTGCAACCGGATATGAAGGGCTTGGCTTTTCCATTCCGATTAATACCGCCCAGCCGGTCATTACGGAACTGAAGAAGTACGGCTATGTAAAAGACCGCGCAATGCTCGGCATTACAGGCACTTATATTGACAGCATGACTTCCCGTTACTACGGGCTTTCCACCGGGATGTATATTTCCTCGATTTCCAGCCAGTACGTTACTTCCGCCGGGCTTCAGAAGGGCGATGTGATTACAAAGGTTGACGGCAAAGACGTTACCAGCCAGAACACAATTTCCAGCGTCATTGCCTCGAAAAAACCGGGCGAATCGGTTACACTTACCGTTTCCCGCTCTTCTACGGGAAAAACATTTACCGCTTCCGTTAAGCTCATACAGGCAACCGGAAAATCATAAGTGCGTTTTGCCTGTCTGCAGAATCCTCCTTGCAGAAAGACAAAAGCCGCTTGGTACGGGCGGCGGCACAGAACAGAATTCCCGGTAAATGCAAAAGTCCCCGGCAGTTCAAAAACTGCCGGGGACTGCTTTTGTAAGCCAGAGTTTAGTCTTCCCGAATTGCCTGTGCGGCATCCGCAAACAGTTTCTGGTAATCCGGATGCTTCTTTGGAGGAAAGCTGCCGGGAAGGTGAAACTTTTTTTTCAGCTGTGCAAAAGTTTTCGGCGCCATTTTTAAAATCTCGTACGGATCATCTGGAAAAAGGACAATCGCCTGGTCAACACTTTCAACCAGATAGCCGACTTTTGAGTCACCGTACAGCCGCAGGATGCCTTTTGGTTCGCCGGTTTCGTCGGGTGGAACGTGCAGGGTGTTGAAGATGGCTCCGGCACATTCCGGCCGGGGACCAGGTGCAGAACTGACCAGAAAAATAATGGTGCGTTTCTTCAGAATCCGTGCGATGCTGTTGTTTAAATCAGATTTTTGCACGCAGGTATACACATCCGGGACCTCTATGCTGAAATAACCGGCGGCCCGGGTCAGAATACGCTGGCACGCGGATGTTCTGCGTGCCTGAAAAAACAAAAGCCCTGCTTCCATTGCTTTTTCCCCCTCTAAAACACTTCAATACTTTTCGCGCGAATAAGCAGCGTCTTCCATGCCGCCAAGGTTCAGCACTCTGCGGCGAACCATATCGAGCGCGTTTGAAGCAGCAAGCAATCGGATATACCCGCGCCCTTTGCTGCGTACGGTGTGCGTCATGGTACGCACCCACACATCCTTGCCGTCGCTGAGGGCAATATAAACAAGGCCCACCGGCTTTTCCGGTGTTCCGCCGCCGGGGCCTGCCAGCCCTGTTACGCCAATGCCGTAGTCTGCGCCGGAGCGCTCCTGTATGCCCTGGGCCATCCGCTTTGCTACCTGTGGGCTGACGGCGCTGTATTTTGCCAGCATTTCTTCCGGTACGCCCAGGAGCTTTGTTTTAATGTCGTTGGAATAGGTTACAACGCCCATATGGAATACATCGGAGGAACCGGGAATGTCGGTAATCCGTTTGGCGACAAGCCCGCCGGTGCAGGATTCCGCCGTGGCAACCGTCTGATGCTTTTCTGTGAGCAGATGGACGACGGCTTCTTCCAGGCTTTCTGCATCTGTGCCATAGCAGAAATCGCCCAGACGCTTTTTCAGCTCCGCCACAACCGGCTCGCACAGTGCGGCGGCTTTTTCCTTGCTTTCCGCCCGCGCCGTGACCCGCGCAAACATTTCGCCGTCTTTTGCATAGGTGGCGCAGGTCGGGTTTTCCCCGGCGCAGAGGTCGTCAATCTTTTCGGCGACATACCCTTCGCCAAGGCCGAAAACGTGAACGTTCCGCGAAACAATGGCGGCGCTTCCGGCTGCTTTCAGCAGAAACGGAATGGCGTAATTTTTCAGCATGGGAATAAGTTCCGAAGGCGGCCCGGGCAGCATGACGACCAATGTGCCGTTCTCTGTACGGAAACCGCACCCCGGCGCGGTCCCTACATCGTTTGGCAAAGCGGTGCAGCCTTCCGGCAGCATGGCCTGCTTTTTCTGCGTTTCGCCGAGCGCGCGGCCTTCAAAGTATTTCTCAATGCGCTGCATACTCGATTCATCCATTACGAGCTTTTTCCCGGCGCAGGCAGATACGGTTTCTTTCGTCAAGTCGTCGCCCGTGGGGCCAAGGCCCCCTGTGGTGATGAGAATATCGCTGCGCTGCAGGGCAGTTTCCACAGCCGCCTTCAGACGTTCCGGGTTGTCACCGACGGTGCAGCTGTAAAGCAGGCCGATTCCCGCGGCGGAAAGTTCCCGTGCGACGAAGGAAGTGTCAGTGTTTACGGTGTGGCCAAGAAGCAGCTCTGTCCCCACGGATATTATTTCAGCGTTCATCTGTTTCCTCCTTACCGATCCGGTTCAATTTTCGTCATTTTCACACGGGAGATACAGTCGTCGAGCAGCCCATCCACGTCAAGGGCATCCTCCGCCTGCTGTACGAATTTCAGCACCGGCTTTGTGCGCGGGTGCTTTGGTGTGAAGACGGTACAGCAGTCTTCGTAAGGAAGGATGGAAAGGTCGTAGGTGTCTATCTGGCGTGCGGTAGCAATAATTCCCACTTTGTCCATGCCGATGAGCGGGCGGAAAACCGGCATACCGGCCGCGTCGTCGGTGCAGACGATGGCGGGCAGAGTCTGACTTGCAACCTGCCCAAGGCTTTCGCCGGTTATCAGGGCACCGCAGTCTTCTTTACGGGCAATGCGTTCCGCCGCGCGCATCATAAAGCGCCGCATAATGATGGTGAACAGGTCTTCCGGGCATTTTGCCAGAATTTCTTCCTGCACTTTTGCGAACGGAACGGTGAACATGGTCATGCGGCCGGCGTATTCGCCTACGCGCCGCAGAAGGTCGGCGGCTTTCTGTTCGGCGCGCTCACTGGTGTACGGCGGGCTTGCAAAATGGACGGCCGTCAGTTCCACGCCGCGCCGCGCCATCATCCAGGCGGCAACCGGGCTGTCGATTCCGCCGCTGATGAGGATGGCAGCTTTTCCGCCCGTGCCTACGGGGATGCCGCCAGCGCCGTGTTTTGCATTGCCGTGAACATAGGCGGCAAAGTCGCGGATTTCTACCCGGACGGTAAATTCCGGATTTTTTACGTCAACGTGCAGGTTTGGAAATTTTCGCAACAGAAATCCGCCCACCTGCGCGCAGATTTCAGGGGACTTGAGCGGAAATTTTTTGTCAGCGCGCTTGCACTCTACCTTGAAAGTCTTTGCAGAGGAAAGGTCTTTTTTCAGGTATTTTGCCGCGCCGTCGCACACAGCGGAAATATCTTTGCTCACTTCGCAGGCACGCGAGTAGGCGGCAATCCCGAAAACTTTGGAGATGCAGTCTTCCGCGTCATCCAGGTCTGCGCCGTCACGCGGTGTAACGTATACGGTTGACTGCAGTTCGCGCACATCAAAGCCGCCCAGCCGACCAATGCGCCTGCGGATATTTTTCAGCAGAATATCTTCGAAGGCGTGGCGGTTCAGCCCTTTCAGCACGACTTCGCCCAGTTTTACCAGAATAACTTCTTTCATCGTTTCTCCTTTAAGTTAAAGCGGACGTTTCGTGAGAGCGGCAAGGCCGTCGCGGAGGGCATCGAGAAAAACAGCAGCTTCTTCTTTGGTATTGTACCGGCAGAAGCTCAGCCGCAGGGCCGAAGCAATCCGTTCGTGCGGAAGGCCCATGGCTTTGAGCACATGGCTTTCGCGCCCCTTGGAACAGGCGGAGCCGGAAGAAACAAAAATATTGCGGTCAGAAAGAAAATGCAGCATGGTTTCCGCGCGTACGCCCGGCATGGAAAAGTTCAGAATATAAGGCAGGCCGTCTTCCGGCGAGTTAATCGTTACGCCGTCAATTTTTGAAAGGCCTTCGCGGCAAAAGCTGTTCAGTTCCCGCATGGCTGCCATTTCTTTTTCAAGGTCCGGCAGTGCTTTTACAGCGGCGCCAAAACCGGCAATCAGCGGCATACTTTCGGTGCCGGGACGCATATCGTGTTCCTGCCCGCCGCCATAGGTCAGCGGTTCAATATGTACGCCTTTGCGCACATAAAGCATACCAATGCCTTTTGGCCCGTGAATTTTATGCGCGCTGGCGCTCATCAGGTCGGCGCGAAGCCTGCGCACACGCAGGGGCAGTTTGCCGAAAGCCTGTACGGAGTCAATGTGCAGCAGGGCGGGCGCTTTTTTTTCTTCAATGGCGTCGGCTGCCGCCTCTACGGGCAGGATGCTGCCGACTTCGTTGTTGACGCGCATCATGCTGACCAGGATGGTTTCCGGCGTAATGGCGTCGTGTACCTGCTGCGGGTCAATATGCCCCCACACGTCCGGCTTCAGCGTTACAACTTCGAAGCCTTCCTGTTCCAGCTGCTTTGCGGTTTTCAGCACCGACGGATGCTCAATCTGCGTTGTTACAATGCGGTTTCCGCGTTTTTTGCCGGCTCTTGCCGCACCGAAAAGCGAAATGTTGTTGCTTTCGGTTCCGCCCGAAGTAAAGTAGATTTCCTCATCTTTGGCGCCGAGGAGCGAAGCCACGGCTTCCCGCGCAGAGCGCAGTTCCTGCTCGGCCCGAAAGCCCATGGAGTGCAGGGAAGAAGGGTTGCCGTAGTTCTGCGTCATCATTTCTACGGCTTTTTGCGCCGCCTCAGGGCAGGCGCGGGTTGTGGAAGAATTATCAAAATAAATTTCAGCCAAAAGCGTATTACCTCCGAAAGAATTACTTCTGATTATTATACACCATTCGTGGGCAGTATGAAAAGAGCAAGCCCGAAAAGTTGCGAAAACTGCTTGACAAAAATTTAACTAGCGACTATGATAGACAGTAACAAAACGGGAAGGGACATCCGGCGGCTGACGAAGAAGGAGAAAGAAGTACGTGACAGGTTCGCGTGCAAAATGGCGCTCCTCCGCTCCGCACGGAGCTTTCTCTGGCAGATTTGCGGCCGCGGCGCCGCACCCGGGTTTCGGCAGAAAGCTGCGTGGAACCCATTACTGCTATGATACAAAAAACCGCATTCCGGGTATTTAGTCATTTTCTGCGGGTCCGCCGCGTCTGCAGAAAAGGGCTTGACCCGGGGTGCGGTTTTTTTATCGGTATGAGCTTTTCTGTGGCTTCGTCTTATTGTTAAAGCCTGTTTTTGCTTGCCGGCAGCAAATGTATGACTTTATCCCCGACGGGGGAAAAATACGTCTTGAAAAATTGTAAAAGCCGCAGCATGGAAAAGCACATGGAACGCTTCTGCCCGCCTTGTAAATCTTTGCATAAAAGGAGATCCCCATGAAAAACCGTTTTTTCAAACGTATACTGTCCGGTGCAGCAGCCGCTGCCGTTTTGTTTTCTTTCGCGGCCTGCTCTTCCGGCACCGGAACATCTTCCGCCGCACATTCATCATCTGCAGGCGGCAGCAGCTTCGTCTACGGGATTCAGACGCAGCCAAGCAGCCTTGACCCTTACGTTTCCGCTTCCGCAGACACGCGCGTCATCCTGTTCAATATTTTTGAAGGACTTGTAAAGCCAGACAAAGACGGCAGCCTGAAACCAGCCGTAGCGGAAAGCTTTTCGGTTTCCGCCGATGCGCTTACTTACACATTTCAGCTCCGAAAAGGCGTGAAATTCCATAACGGCAAAACAGTTAGCGCTGAAGATGTAAAATATTCTCTGGAAACTGCCGCGGGCATTACCGGCGGGAAAACGCCGGATACCAACCTGAAAAACATTCAGTCGGTAGAAACGGATGGCGGTTCTGCCGTAAAGGTTCATTTAAAAACACCGGATTACGACTTTCTGCCGAATCTTACTGTGGCCATAACGCCAAAGGGATATACGAAGCAGGAATCACACCCAATCGGCACGGGGCCGTACTGCTTTGAGTCTTACACACCGCAGCAGTCGCTTGTGCTGAAAAAGAACAAAGATTATTGGCAGAAGGGCTTGCCATACCTTGACACTGTCACATTCAAGCTGGAGTCAGACTCCAATGCTCTGCTGACGGACCTGCAGGGCGGGAGTGTAGACGGTGCATCCATTGCGAATAACGTGGCTTCGCAGCTTGGCGGCGGGTTCAACATTATCCCTTCAAATTCCAATGCGGTACAGATGCTTGCACTCAACAATAAAGAAAAGCCGTTTGACAAAGCTGAAGTGCGGCAGGCGGTAAGCTATGCCACCGATGCGGATGCCATTATCCAGACGGTCAATCTCGGCAAAGGGGTGCGCTGCGGCACGCCGGTCATTCCCGGCCTCAAAAAGTACTGCGACACATCGCTTGTCAACGCTTACCCGCACAATGCGGCAAAAGCAAAAGAACTGCTGAAACAGGCAGGCTACCCCAACGGGTTTTCCATGACGATTACGGTTCCTTCCAACTACACCGTTCATGTAGACACGGCTCAGGTGCTTGTGAACCAGCTGAAAGAAGTTGGCATCCGGGTACAGATCAAACAGGTGGATTTTGCCACCTGGCTCAGCAAGGTCTACCAAAACCGTGAGTACCAGAGCACCATTGTTTCGGTCGACGGTCCCACGCTTTCGCCAAAGAGTTACCTTAGCCGCTATGTGAGTGGGGACCAGAAGAACTTTGTGAATTACTCCAGTGCGGCTTACGACAACATTTATAAGAAAGCTGCCGCCGCAAAGGATGAAGCGAAGCGCGTGGAACTTTACAAGCAGGCACAGCAGCAGATTTCAAAAGACGCCGCGAGCGTGTACTTTGAGGATATTTCAAACCTGAATGCCTTCCGCACCGGCATTACAGGTTATACGGCTTACCCGCTGTATGTATTTGACGCTTCAACGATTCGCCGCGCCGGCTAAAGAAATCTTTGCGGGAAAGAGAAACAGATGAAATACATTGCAAGAAAATTTGCGGCCCTCCTGCTGACGATGGTGCTTGTTTCCATCCTTGCGTTTGTGGCGTTCAACCTCATACCCGGTGACCCGGCGCAGATGATACTCGGTACGGAAGCAACGCCGGAAAGCATTGCGGCGCTGCACGCAAAACTGGGGCTGGACCAGAGCCTGCCGCAGCGGTATTTTTCCTGGCTGGGCGGCTTGCTTCACGGCGATATGGGCACTTCGCTGCAGTATTCGCAGCCGGTTGCTTCGCTCCTTTTTTCGCGGCTGCCGGTTACGGCGTGCCTTGCGGGGCTTTCACTGATTCTTATTGTTGCCCTTTCGTTCCCGGCGGGTGTGTTTGCCGCAAAATGGCACGGCACACTCCCCGGCCACCTAATGGATGCCGTTACCATGCTGAACCTTACGCTGCCGGGCTTTTTCTTCGGTGTGCTGTTTATCTGGATTTTCGGTATCCTGCTGCACTGCTTTGTGCCGGGCGCCTACATCGATTACCGGCAGGATTTCGGCGGCTTTCTGCGCTACCTGATTTTCCCGGCTTTGGCTGTTGCACTGCCAAACATCGCTTCCACGGCAAAATTTCTGCGAAATGCCATTTTGGCTGAGCGGAACAGCGCATATGCTGTGACCGCCCGCAGCAAGGGCCTTTCGGAAAGTGCCATTCTGCGGCGGCATGTGCTGAAAAACGCGGCGGTTCCGGCTGTAACGCTTCTTGGCATGACAGTAGCGGAAATCTTTTCCGGAAGTATTATTATTGAACAGGTATTCAGCCTTCCGGGCGTTGGCAGGCTTTTGATTTCGGCGGTTTCCACGCGGGATTTTCCAATGCTGGAGTCGCTGGTCGTTTACATTGCACTTCTTGTTACCATTGCAAATTTTGCCGCAGACCTGGTGATACGCTGGATTGACCCGAGAATGAGGCAGAAAGCATGAAAGGAATCTTCAGAGAATGAGGGATGAACAGAAATTTCGGTTTCGGCTTGGCCTCGCCCTGATGTGTGCCGTTGGCCTGCTGGCTCTTGTGAGCCTGTTTTACACACCGCATGACCCTTATGCTATGGATTCTGCGCAGCGTTTTCTGCCGCCGAGTCTGCAGCATCTTTTTGGAACAGATCAGTTTGGGCGCGACAATTTCAGCCGTGCCGTAACAGGCACACGCTATTCGCTTTTTGTGGCGGTTTCCACCGTGGCGCTGAGCGGAACGGTTGGGGTTTCCATCGGGCTGTTTGTTGGCTATGCGGGCGGCGCGGCGGAAGCCATTGTCATGCGCCTTACGGATGCACTGGCGTCTTTCCCCGGAATTTTAATGGCCCTTGTAGCCGTTACGGTCTGCGGCGGCGGAAAGTACACTATCATTCCGGCGCTGGCTGTGGCCTTTCTGCCAAGCTATATCCGCATCGCACGGAGCGGAGCGCAGCAGTGCGCACGGCGCGAATTTATAGAAGCCGCGCGTACCTGCGGTGTTTCTACAGGGCGCATTCTGTTCCGCCATATCTTGCCGAACCTTCTGCCGTCAGTTGTTCCCGCACTTGTAATCGGCCTTTCCAACGCCATTTTGGCGGAATCCGGAATGAGCTACCTTGGCCTTGGCATACAGCCGCCGACTCCAAGCTGGGGCCGTATGCTTGCCGAAGGGCAGGTCTTTCTGCTGAAAGCACCGTGGGAATCCATCTCCGCCGGGCTGATGATTTTTGTTACAGTGCTTGGGTTCCATAATTTCGGTGACGGCCTTTCGCGGGAATAAGACAGAAAAAGAAAAAGCTCAGCCGCTTCCCTTTCAAAACGGCTGGCTTTTTTTATGCAGTTTTAGAGAAAAGAAAGCTGGCCTAGGTTCCACATTCGAAGGCGCACGGCGTAAAAGACAGACACGCTGAGCAGCAGAAATGCCAAAAAGGCAATGTTCAGCCGCCGATGCTTTCCAAAAGGGCGGCCTCCGGAAAGAATCAGCCAGTACAGAAAACCGGCTGAAAAAATGAGTGGATTATAGACCCATGCGCCGTAAAAATCACCGGCCAAAAGGGAGCGGAAGGCCCGCGTCATGCCACAGCCCGGGCACGGGATGTGAAAAGCCTGCCGAAAAAGGCAGGCTGGGTGCAGCAAAACCATGAGAAAGCCTGCCACAGTGAGCAGAACGGCTGTAAAAATTCGCAGCCGGTATTTTTTAAAAAATGCAATCATTTATTTTGTTTGAAAGAAGGAAGCCCATGCGGGATGCCTTCTTTTTGTCAGTCTTTCAGCGGGATGCCGCGCGCGTCAACGCAGATGGAGCCGGTGAGAATCATAATTCCTTCTACAAATCCCCAAATACCGGAAACCACGGCGCCGAACCCGCAGGTGCAGACTGTAATCAGAAGCTGGGCTACGGCTTTTCCCGTGTAGCCAAGGTAAAAGTTGTGAATCCCAAGGCTGCCCAGAAAAATCCCAAGGAGCCCCGCGGCCATTTTGGACTTTTGGTCCGGGTAAAAAGGCTGCTGCTGGTATGGGGGCTGCTGATAAGTGGGAGGCTGCTGGTAAGGCTGCTGCGGTTGTTGATAGGGCGGTTGTTGGTATGGAGAGGCTGCTGTTGTGGCTGCGGCTGCTGCGGAGCTTCATCCGCCGAAGCCGAATAAGTAGGTACATAGCCACAGTTGGGGCAAATGGAAGAACCGGGTGCAGCTGGAGCCCCGCAGTTGGGGCAGAACTGGCTTCCGGTTCCGACCGGCGTACCGCAGTTTGGACAGTGGCTGGCGCCTTCCGGAAGTTGATTCCCACAGTTACGGCAAAACATAGAGCAGCCTCCCTAAAATTTAATTATTTTTAATAGAGCAAACTAAAAGATACTTTATCATATTCGGTTTCCGCTGTCAAATTTACTGAACCGGCTTATTTTATTTTTTACTGTCATCTGCACCCTCCAGAGTTTCGGAAGTTGTCTTTTCAATCAGGAAACGCGGGCGTGCCTTTACTTCTCCATAAATTTTTCCAATGTATGTGCCAAGAACGCCCATTCCGGAAAGAAGAAGCCCGCCCAAAAGCCACAGTGACCATATGCCGATAATCCAGGCGGCAGTGCCGGCGGCAAAATGCGAAATGGCAGCCCATACCGTACCAACCAGGCTGACAAAGAAAATGCAGATGCCGAAGTTAAAAAGCATTTTCAGCGGCTTTACGCTGAAAGAGGTAATGCCGTCTACGGCAAAGGCAATCATTTTTTTCAGCGGGTATTTTGATTCACCCGCAAAGCGCTCGTGCCGGGCATAATACACAGAGTCGCTGCGGTAGCCGATGAGCGGCACAAGGCCGCGCAGAAAAAGGTTTACTTCACGGTAACTGCTGAGGGCGTTGAGTGCGCGACGGCTCATCAGGCGGTAGTCCGCGTGGTTGTAAACAAGGTTTACACCGAGCTTTTCCATGAATCTGTAAAACATCAGCGCGGAGGTGCGTTTAAAGAACGTGTCGGTGTCGCGCTTGCTGCGCACGCCGTAAACAACGTCGCAGCCTTCCTGAAATTTTTCGACAAATTTATCGAGAACTTCCACGTCATCCTGCAGATCCGCGTCCAGGCTGATGGCACAGTCAGCGTATTTGCGTGCGGTCATTAACCCAGCCAGCAGGGCATTCTGATGCCCCCGGTTATGCGCGAGCTTGATGCCGGAAACAAGTTCGTTTTCCCGGCTGAATTCAGAAATCAGTTTCCACGTTGCGTCGTGGCTTCCGTCATCGACCAGAAGCATACGGCTTCCGGTGTCCGCAAGGCCCGTGGCATTCATCGCTTTCAGCTTTTTCGTAAGGCGTTTTACCGTTTCGGGCAGAACCTTTTCTTCGTTATAGCAAGGGATGACAAGGTAAATAACTGGCATGGCTTAACCTCCGATATTTTCTGTCTGCTCCATGTTTGCAGCTGCTTCTTCTTTGCGTTTCTTTGTTTTAGAGCGTGTGCAGTACCAGTAGAGCAGGAACAGGAGCGCGCCGCTGGCAGTGACTGCCGCACCGAGCTTCACCCCGGGGGTTTGGTAGTTAAAGCGGATGGATGACGTCCCTTTCGGCACTTTTACCGCCATAAACCCGATGTTCGATTGGATAATGGGAACGCTTTGGCCGTTTACCTGCGCACTCCAGCCGCTTTCCCAAGGAACGCTGAAAAAGACGAGCCGGTCGGTCGAAGAAGTGAACTGTGCCGAAAAGCCGCCGTTGTCGTGGGTGAAGGAAGAGCATGACATCGCTTTGCGTGCGGTGCAGTCGCTGAAATAAGCTTCTTTTGTGTATTGCTGGGATTCTGTGTTCAGGTGCTGCAGGATTCCGGCATATTTTGCAGCGTCTTTGTCTTCCAGTACAATGGCTTTCAGCAGGACAAGATGCCGGTCGCCCTGCGAGATGCTGTTATATTCTGAACGGGTGATGTAGGAATCGTAGCTGAACCCCATGGGGATATAATAGTCATTTCGGTAAATACGGCAGCCGTTCTGCGTTGCGTAATAGCTCCAGCCCGGCATGGTTGCCGTACTTGTATCGGCAACAAAGTCCTTCCCGGTTGGCGGGTCAAAAAGCCAGCGGCAGCTTGTAAGGCCGCGCAGCCCGTAAACGGAAACATCCGGCCGTGAACCGACGTCACGCTGGACGCCAATCGTCGGGTAAAATTCCATAATGGAGCCGGGCACAATGCTGTGAAACGCCTGGATGGTCGGCATCTTCCAGTACATCGCCTGGTTGTCCATGCCGTCGTAGACGTCAATGCGGCTGAATGCAGTGCTGTCCGGCAAATGGATGCTGCTGCCGCCGTTCAGCGAGTGCGGAATAATCCATGCGTGAGTGTCGTCGCTCTGTGTTTTGCCGAGTGCAATAAAGAACGAGGCATAAATTACCGAAACAAGCACAATGCCAACCGTACAGTTCCGAAGGAACTTCTGCCGGTCGCGCTTATAGTACTGAAAAATGATAACCATAAGCGCAAGGCTCAGCAAAGAAATGGCAACGTAAGACCAGAACCGGGTGGGGTAGTCTTCCAGCCCGAAAACGGTATCTTTTCCGCCGCTGCCATTGTCGATTATCTTGGGCATGAGGCCGATTGGCAGGGCGATGCCGAGGGTAATGCCCAAAGTCCAGTGCACGGCACGCTTCCAGTTCGTACCGGTGTTTTGCAAAGCAAAAACGGTTGCAAGCGACATCATCAGCGTAAGCATATAGTACCAGCGCGCGTAGTAGGCCATGTTGAAAAGCTGGAACGCCGCATTCAGCACCGGAACAAATGCCATAAAGAAAAGGATGCAAAGAAGCGTTTTCAGCCAGTTCTTTTTGCGGAAATGGAGAAAGGCAATTACGCCGCTCATGCTGAACAGCGGCAGCCATGCGCCAAGAGAGGCCCATTTTGCTTCGGAATTCGGCGTAAAGTTTGGCCGTGCCGGAATATCCGGCGGGAAGAAGAAACACTCTAGGATGTGAATGTAACGCTGGTTGTAATCATAAAGCAGCGCATTCCAGCCGCTTGGAAAGTTGTTAAGGCGTGGATTCTGCGTTACGGCGAGTATGGTCGGCACCAGCATGACGCAGGCACACAGCACACCAATGACGGATTCGCAGAAAAGGAGCAGAAAGTCGCGCACGCTGATGCTCCAGCTGCCAGAAAGTACGCGCACAATCCAATAGATAATGAGGAAAACGACCTGCCCCACAAAGAAGTAGTAGTTTGAGGTGCAGCTCAGAAACACGGTAAAGGCAAAAAGGCACCTGCGGTGGTCGTACATGTACTCATCCAATGCCCAAAGCATCAAGGGGAAAAAGATAATTGCTTCGTGAAAGTGGTTAAAAAAGATATTATAGATGGAAAAGCCCGAAGACGCATACAGAAGCGCGCCGATAATGGCATAATCGGGGTGGGAAACATAGCGGCGCAGGAAAAGATATGCGGTAAACGCCGCGCAGCCGAACTTCAGAATCAGCAGCGGCCCCATCAGGTGCGGCACCATCCAGCTTGGGAAGGGGATGGTCAGCCAGAAAAACGGGCTGCCCAGCAAATAGAAGGAGTAGGAACCCATGAAATTTGCACCCAGGTCGGTTGTCCAGTTCCAACCCCAGTTTCCGCTGCGCACAGCGTCGTGGCACATCTGGTAGAAAGGTACCTGCTGTACATTGAAATCTCCGTAAAAAAGAAAATATCCGTTGTCAAATAAAATAAAGGGCAGGAAGAAAAGAAGCGCTGTTCCCAAACCGTACAGAAATGCCTTACGGCAGTAGTAGCCGGATTTGATGCCCCGCAGATCATGCAGCTCTGTCACCGTGCCGCCTCCCCGAAATTATTATAAGAAATTATATAGTTTATTTGTAATTATATCACACTGTTTTGTCCAAACAATGTATAAAAAAGTGAAAGTTATGAATTTGTTATTGAATTTTGGCTGGAAACCTTTAGGATGAGAAAAAGAATGAAAACAGCGAGAGGAGCTTGAAAAAGTAATGTACCATTTTTTTGCCATGCTTTCCCGTATGAAAAATATCTGCCGCTGGGGCCTTATGCGAAACACACGGGATGAAAACCTGTGCGAGCACAGTTTTGAAACGGCCGTGATAGCTCATGCCCTTGCCGTGCTGCACAATCGGCGTTTCGGCGGCCATGTGAATGCGGAGCGTACCGCGCTGCTTGCCCTGTTCCACGACTCAACCGAGATTGTAACAGGCGATATGCCAACGCCTGTGAAATATTATAACCCGGAGATCCGCGAGGCTTACCGTAAAGTGGAAGAAGCCGCACGCACCCGCCTGCTTGGCTTTCTGCCGGATGACCTGCGCCCCGAGTACCGCCCTTTGCTGGGCGAACCGCTGGACTCCGACCGTGAACTTCTTCCGCTTGTGAAGGCGGCGGACAAGCTCTCTGCCGTAATAAAATGTGTAGAAGAGCAGCGCATGGGCAACAGCGAGTTTGCAAGCGCCGAAACGACTTTGCGCAAAGCGGTGGAAGACCTGCATTTACCTGAAGCGGACTGCTTTGTGAAGGAATTCCTGCCTTCCTACAGTCTGACGCTTGACGAGCAGAAATAGAATTCTGTTTACGGATTGAAAAATGAGGAATATAATATAAAAAAAGGATTTGGAGAAATTCTGCCCTAGGCGGATGTGCAGTCCCGGCAGGATGCTCAAAACAGCGTCAGAAAGGATGTGGTACAGGTGAAAAGTAAAAAGCTCAGACTTGTACGGAATCTTGTCATATTAATTTTCAGCCTGATTTTTCTGGTAGGCGGAGGCGCCTGCCTTTACACCGACCAGCTTTTAAATAAAATCAAATTTTCCCCGGACAGCGGCAGCTCTCAGGCAGGGCCGCAGATTCAGTTCCATACCGGCTCAGACAATGCGGCAAATGCAAAAGCAGGCATCATAGGCGGCCTGTACCGCGACGACGCAATTATTAACGTTCTTTTGCTCGGTGCGGATGATTACCAGCAGAACGACACGGGCCGCAGCGACAGCATGATGCTTGTTTCTGTGGACACGCGCCACAAAAAGCTGAAAATTACCTCTTTTATGCGTGATATGTATGTTCCCATTCCCGGCATCGGCAGCACCAAGCTGTGCCATGCGTACAGCCTCGGCGGCGGTGACGCAAAAGGTGCGCGCAAGGTTGTTTCCACGCTGGAAAGCAACTTCGGCGTCGACATTGACCGCTATGCTATCATCCATATTTCCGCGTTCCCAAAAATTATTGACCGGCTTGGCGGCGTGGAGATTGCCCTTACGGATGAGAAAAACAGCGACGGCATTTCCGAAGCCGGGCTTATCAATGCGTATTCGGGTGACAGCAGGCAGGTGCATACCGGGGTCAACAACCTTTCCGGCCTGCAGGCGCTTTACTATTCCCGTATCCGCGAAATCGGCAACGACCAGGGACGCACGGAACGGCAGCGGAAAGTATTTTCAAGCCTTGTGGACAAACTCAAAAAATCCAGCATTGGGGATTTGAACGCTGCACTGGCCGATGTGCTGTCGCTTGTATCGACCAATATGACGAAAAATGAAGTTGTTTCCATGGCGGCAAACTCCCTTACGTACCTGCACTACCCGGTTGCTCAGCATCGGGTGCCGACCGAGGGCGAATATTGGGATGTTAAAGACAGCGAGGGCAACTGGAAATGGCTTGGCATCGACACGGAAAAATGCCGGAGCAGTTTTACAAAGTTTATTTTTGAAAATGACATTCCCACCGGAAATTATCCTGGATAATTTTTCATAGCGTCAGGGGAAGGCAGCATTCCCAAAGTGGTTTACCCCTTTTTTGTTATTTTTCCTGTTTACATTTCAAAAAATGGGGTATATAATACACTAAACTGGGTCTTTGTGTTAAAAGTGACGTTTCATAACTGCTTATATTTATAAGGAATGATACTGTGAAAAGTAAAAAGCTGATGTTGATACGGAATATTATTATTCTGGTCTTCAGCCTCATTTTCCTGGTGGGCGGGTGCGCTTGCCTTTACGCCGACCAACTTTTGAGCAAAATTAAATATACCCCCGATGTCGGCAGTTCACAGGCGGGGCCTGCGCTGCAGTTTAATGCCGGAAACGGCTCCAGCAACAACACCAATGCGAAAGCCGGGATTATCGGCGGGATGTATCACGACGACGCCATTATTAACATCCTAATGCTCGGAACGGATGATTATCAGAAAGACGACGTGGGCCGCAGCGACAGTATGCTGCTCGTTTCCATTGACACGCGCCATAACAAGCTGAAAATCACTTCTTTTATGCGTGACCTGTATGTTGCCATACCGGGAATTGGCAGCAATAAGTTGAACGCCGCCTACAGCCTTGCCGGAGGTAAGGAAAAGGGCGCGCGCAAGGTCGTTACTACATTGGAGGCAAATTTTGGCATAGACATCGACCGCTATGTTATCGTTGACTTTTCCGCATTCCCGAAAATTATTGACCGCCTCGGCGGAGTTGAGATTAATCTTACCAATGAAACAAACAGTGACGGGATTGGCGAAGCTGGAATTATTAACGCGTATTCCGGCGACAGCAAACAGGTACATACCGGGTTAAACAATTTGGACGGGCTTCAGGCACGCTATTATACGCGCATCCGGGAAATCGGCAACGACTTCGAGCGTACGGAGCGCCAGCGCAAAGTCTTTACAAGCCTTGTAAACAAGCTGAAGGCTGCCAGCCTGCCAACCATTTATGGTGTTTTGGCCGATACGCTGAACGACATTACCACGAACATGACAAAGGATGAAATTGTGTCCATGGCATCCAATTCGCTGACCTACCTGCATTACCCGATTGTTCAGGACCGTGTGCCGCGGGATGGCGAGTACACCTCCAAAAATTTGGATGTGGGCGCCTGCCTTGTGCCGGACCTTACAGAATGCCGTGACTCGTTTACAAAGTTTATTTTTGAAAATGATATTCCCACGGGAACCTACACCCCGTAAACCCTGAAATCTATAAAAGGGAAAAGCCGCACAGCTGGATGCCGTGCGGCTTTTTTTAAGGAGTTTGTCAAAAATCATGTCTGCACCACTGTATGAAGCACTTCTGCGCCATAAAAGCCTTAACCGCTCGTCGTTTCACACGCCCGGCCATAAAAATAATCTGCAGGCGCTGCCGCCGGACCTGTATTCGCTCGATTTTACTGAACTGCCGGACACCGACAGCCTTTTTGACGCGGCAGGGCCTATCCGGCAAGCAGAACAGCTTGCCTCACAATTTTTCGGGACAGCGCGCACCTGCCTTTCTGCGGGTGGCTGTACCCTCTGCATTCAGGCGATGCTGCGGCTTGCTGCGCCGCAGGGCGGGAAAGTGCTTTGCTCGCGTGTCATCCACCGGGGAGCGGTAAACGCAATGGCCTTGCTTGGGCTGGAACCCGTCTGGGCCATGCCGGGGGATGTCCTTTCTGCTTTACACGAACACACGGATGTAAAGGCTGTTTACATTACAAGCCCGAACTATTATGGCCAGCTGATGGATGTGTCGGCTCTTTCCGCCGCCTGCAGACGAAAAAGCATTCCGCTGCTTGTGGACTGTGCCCACGGCGCGCAGCTGATGTTTACGGAGCCAAAGCTGCACCCGCTTTCCCTTGGCGCGGCGATGACGGCGGATTCCGCGCATAAAACCCTCGGCGTGCTTACAGGCGGCGCATGGCTGAATATCGGCGATACACGCTATGCGGAAGGCGCAAAACAGGCGATGGCGCTGTTTGGTTCTACGAGCCCGTCTTACCCGATTATGGCTTCGCTTGATTACGCCCGCGAATGGCTGCAGGTGCACCCGGGCGCGTTCCTGCCGCTGCAGCAGAGAGTGTCGGAAATCCGTGCGCTGGCGCAAAGCCGCGGGATTGCGCTCCCTGCGGGGCCGTGCGACCCCACACGCATTACGCTGAAAACCGCATCCATTGGTGTGACGGGAACCCGGGCGGCGGAAATATTCCGCAGAATGGGTGTTGAGCCGGAGTATGCCGATGAGGCTTACCTTGTATTGATAGCGACGCCGTTTAATACGCCGGAAGATTTCCGCCGCGTGGAAGAAGCCGTTAAGGCCCTGCCTGTTTTCAGCCCTTTACCGGAGCATCCGCCTCTGCCGCCTTTGCCGCCGGTTGACGCGAGCCTGCGCGAAGCAATCTTTGCTCCCGCAGAAACCGTTGCACTGAAAAGCGCCGTCGGCCGCATTGCCGCGGAAGCGGCTTGCCCGTGCCCGCCCGGTGTGCCTGCCGTTATGCCGGGCGAACGGGTTACGCCGGAGGCAGCGGAGTTTTTGCGCGGGTATGGCTTTTTACAGCTTAAAGTGCTAGAATAAAAGTGTTCATATCGTAAAAAAACTGCATACTAATAAACTGTAGGAATATAGAATCCGAAAGAGCGCTGTATGGCGCGGGAGGGATTTCATATGAAACTTGTCATGGCAATCGTGGGGAGCGAAGACAGCGCCAATGTGGCTGAAGCTCTTACCAAAGACGGCTTTTCTGTTACAAAGCTGGCAACAACGGGCGGCTTCCTGAAATCCGGGAACACCACGTTCATCGTTGGAACCGACGATGACAAGGTTGACCGCGTAATTGACATTGTTTCTGAGCAAAGCCGCCGCCGTACGCAGCTTGTGCCGAACACGGCTACAATGGATATGGGAATGTACTCCGCCTACCCGGTGGAAGTCACGGTTGGCGGTTCAACAATTTTTGTGCTTCCTGTGGAGCGCTTTGAAAAAGTATGAGTCTGTGTTTTGAAAAGTATGAAGGCACAGTGCCGGAAGCACTTTCCGCGGCCTTTTCCGGCGGGCTGCCTCATGCTGTTTTGCTGGAAGGCGAACCGGGCAGCGGAACAGACCGGCTGGCTGCTTTTTTGGCGCAGGCGGCAGTCTGCGTGGCCGAGGGTGACAAGCCCTGTGGGCAGTGCTCCGGATGCAGAAAAGCGCGCACCGGTTCACATCCGGATATTTTTACGCTGAATGGCGACGAAAATCCGCGGGCTTTTCCGGTAGACGCCATTCGGCAGATACGCGCGGATGCATATATCCGGCCGAATGAAGCGCCAAGCCGCGTCTTCGTTCTGCTTGGCGTTCAGAATATGTCTGAGATTTCGCAGAATGCCTTGCTGAAAATTTTAGAGGAACCGCCGAAGAATGTCCTGTTTTTGCTGACTTCTGTCAGCGCGGCGGCATTGCTTCCAACGGTGCGTTCCCGTTTGCAGGTATTTTCCGTTCCGGGCGGCGGTCTGCCGCAGAACTGGGAAACGGCTGAGCAGGTGGCACATGCGGTCACGGCTCCGGGTGGGGCGCAGCTGCTGTTTACGCTTGCGGAACCGTCCAAAGGCCGCGATTCGTTCCGTGAACTGCTGAAGCAGCTTTCACTGATTTTCCGTGATGCTCTTGTGCGGCGCTCGGGAGGAAAAGCGATGATTACCGGCTTGGAAGAAACGGCTGCCCTGCTGAGCAGCCGCCTGACGCGCCGAAGTCTTATGCGTATGGAAGAAGCAACCGAAATGGCGCGCCGCGCGCTGGTGCAGAATGTTAATACCGCCCTGCTGGCCGCCGCCTACTGTGCGGAAATACGCTCGGCGGCGGAACTGTAAGCAGGAAGGAAGGTCTAATATGGCAGAAGTTATCGGCGTTCGCTTTCAGGACGTTGGCAAAGTATATTATTTTGATCCGGCAGGCAGCCAGATGAAACGGGGCGACAGCGTCATTGTGGAAACTTCACGCGGAATTGAGTGCGGCGAAGTTGCCATGGAAAACCGGCAGATTAGTGACGAAAAACTTGTTCAGCCGCTCAAAAAGCTGATTCGTCCCGCTACAAAAAATGACCTCCGAAAAGTTGAGGAAAACCATAAAAAAGAAAAAAGTGCGTTCCAAATTTGCCTGCAGAAAATTGCCGCTCATAAACTTGAGATGAAGCTCGTGGATGTGGAGTACACGTTTGACAACTCAAAGATTCTGTTTTATTTTACTGCAGATGGGCGTGTTGATTTCCGCGAGCTGGTGAAAGATCTTGCTTCGGTTTTTCGCACCCGCATTGAACTGCGCCAGATTGGCGTGCGTGACGAGGCAAAAATGCTTGGCGGCATTGGAATCTGCGGGCGGCCTTTCTGCTGCTCGACGTTTCTCGGCGGGTTTCAGCCGGTTTCCATTAAAATGGCTAAAGAGCAGGGCCTTTCGCTGAATCCGGTGAAGATTTCCGGCATCTGCGGCCGCCTGATGTGCTGCCTGAAATATGAGCAGGAAGCATACACAGACATGATACGCGTCGTACCGGCTGTGAACACGGCAGTTATGACGCCGCAGGGAAAAGGAACGGTCACAGACCGCAACCTGCTCAGCGCCACGGTAAGCGTACGGCTGGATTCTGCGTTAGACACCACAGCACAAACGTTCCGTGCGGATGAGGTAAAGGTGCTGAAAGCTCCGCATACCGGTTCAGCCAAAGCGGAGCATACGAAGCCGCAGGTTCCCGGCAGCAATTAAATTATCTGTTGCAATTTTAGCGGTTTATGGTACAATTAAAGACGAAATTTAAATTTGGAGGTGTCCCAGATGGCTTATAAAATTAGTGATGACTGCATTTCCTGCGGTTCTTGTGCAGCACAGTGCCCGGTAGGTGCAATTCATGAGGGTGACGGCAAGTTCGAAATCGACCCGGATAAATGCACCGAGTGCGGTTCCTGCGCTAGTGTGTGCCCAGTAGGCGCACCGCAGCAGGCCTGATTTTCCCGTATGAAAAAAGGGCGGAGCGCGTCAGCGCCCCGCCCCTTTTCTGTAGCGAACGAAGGGCGGTGAAAACACTTGGACATCCCTGCTTTGCGGGAAGGGGAAAAGTTGGAGCCTCTTTCCAAAAGCGTTTCCGTTATTACGGGGAACGGCTATTTCTTCAGCACGGATACTATCCTGCTGGCGTGGTTTTCCATGCCGAAAAAGGGAGAAACCTGTGTTGATTTCGGCACAGGATGCGGAACTATACCGCTTTTGTGGTGTGCGCGTTCCAGGCCGCACAGCGTTTTCGCCGTTGAAATTCAGCCGGAAGCCTGCTGTATGGCGCGGCGTTCTGCCGAGTACAACGGCCTGCAGGATGTAATGCATGTGGCGGAGTGTGATATTCGGGAAGCTCACCAAAAGGGCCAGGTCCCGTATGGCCTGGACCTGGTTGCCTGCAACCCGCCTTATAAAGCGGCGGGCAGCGGCGTTGTGAGTACTGCAAAAGGCAACCGCATTGCCCGGCACGAAACCGTGTGCGGCTTTGCCGAAATTGCCGCCGCTGCTGCCGGTTCCCTGCGCTGGGGCGGCCGCTTTTGCTGCTGTATGCGGCCGGAGCGTCTGTGCGAAACGCTGGAAGTCCTTCACAAAACCGGCTTAGAGCCCAAGCGCCTCCGGTTTGTACAGCAGCGGGAAGGCGCTGCGCCGTTTCTTTTTCTTTTGCAGGCAAGCCGCGGCGGAAAACCCGGCATTCGGGTGGAACCCGTGCTGATGATTGAAAACGGCAGGGGCAGCCTTTCGGAAGAAATGCTGAATATTTACGGCGATTATAAGGAGGGCAGAACATGAGTGGAAAACTGGTAGTAGTGGGTACGCCGATCGGCAATCTTTCGGATTTTTCCCCGCGGGCGGTGCAGGCGCTTTCGGAAGCCGACTTTATCGCGGCTGAGGATACGCGTGTTACCTTAAAGCTGCTGAATCATTTCGGGATTAAGAAGCCGCTTATAAGCTATTTTGAACACAACAAATATGAAAAGGGCGGTATGCTGTGCAGCCGTATGGAGGCGGGCGAAACGTGCGCGCTTGTTTCCGATGCGGGTATGCCGGCTATTTCGGACCCGGGCGAGCTGCTTGTGGCACAGTGCGCCGAAAGGGGAATTCCCGTCTATGTGGTTCCGGGGCCGTGTGCCGTTGTTTCGGCACTGGCGGTTTCCGGCCTGCCGACCGGGAGATTCACATTTGAGGGCTTTTTAAGCGTCAATAAAAAAAGCCGGCGCGAACATCTGGAGAGCCTGAAAGACGAGCGCCGCACAATGGTGTTCTACGAGGCGCCGCATAAATTGGCGGCAACGCTCTGCGACCTGCTGGAAGCGCTGGGCGACCGCCGTATCTCTTTGGTGCGGGAGCTGACGAAGATTCACGAAGAAGTGATTCGCACCACGATTTCCGAAGCGGCACGGCGCTATGCGGATGGAAGCGCAAAGGGTGAGTTTGTGCTTGTTGTGGAAGGTGCGCCTGCTCCTGAGCCGGAGCAGGAATCGGTACAGGATGCCCTTGTACTGGGACACAAATATCTGGCGGAAGGGGCTTCGGTTTCGGAAGCGGCCAAGCGTGCTGCCGCCGAAACCGGAAGAAAGAAAAGCGAGATTTACCGCGACCTAGTCCATGAAAAGGACGGAGCTTCCGAATAGGAGGCTCCGCCTTTTTCTGCCCTCTGTTTACTTGGCAGGGTGACTGTGCCGCAATCGATTATGCTGATTTTCTATCCGCTTTATTTTCTGCCCGGACCTTTTATTTCAGCGAATTTTCCGCTATACTGAAAACAATCTGTGCGAAAGAGGAATTATGAATGATAAAATGTTGGGGCAATGCGATAAAGAAATATGGGGAAGAATTGCTGGAAAAAATTCCGCGCGAAAAGTTGAAGCGCCTAGGGCACGGTTTTCTGATTTTTCTGAGATGGCTGTTTTTCGGTGTTATAATGGGCTTTTTAGCCGGGGGCGCGGGGACGCTGTTCTATTTTTGCATTGCAAAAGTGACGGGTATCCGCACTGCAAACGCATGGCTAGTGTATCTGCTTCCGCTTGGCGGCCTTGGCATCGTTGCACTGTACCGTCTGCTTGGCGTTAAGCATCCACAGGGGACGGATTTGGTCATTGAAGCCATTCGCTCACCGGAACCGGTGCCGCTGAAGATGGCGCCGCTGATTTTTGTTTCGACTGCCATTACGCATTTGTTCGGCGGTTCCGCTGGGCGTGAAGGCGCTGCGCTGCAGCTGGGTGGAAGCCTTGGGTACGGTGCGGGCCGGCTTTTTCGGCTGGATGAGAAAGACCGCCATATTGTTACCATGTGCGGCATGGCGGCCTGCTTTTCGGCGCTTTTTGGCACGCCGCTTACGGCGACGGTGTTTGTGCTGGAAGTGATAACCGTCGGTGTAATGTATTATTCCGCTCTGGTTCCATGTACCGTAGCCGCGGTGGTGGGGGCAGGTTTTTCCCGCTGGTGCGGGGTTCCTCCCACCGTGTTTGCCATTCGCGGCATACCGGAAATCAGCTGGAAGCCGGCGCTGCAGGTTACTGTGCTGGCCATCCTTTGCGCATTGCTGAGCGTGATTTTCTGTTCGGTCATGCGTGGAACCGGAAGCCTGCTGCGCCGGATACTGCCAAACCCGTTTCTGCGTGCTGCGGCAGGCGGCGCTGTGGTCATTCTGCTTGCACTTCTTTTTGGCCGGGATTACCTCGGCATGGGCGGCAATATTATTGCAGCCGCTATGAAAGGGCAGGCAGCGCCTGCGGCATTTTTGCTGAAACTGCTGTTTACGGCGGTCACACTTGGCGCAGGCTTCCGCGGCGGTGAAATTGTACCGGCCTTTTTTGTGGGCGCTACGTTTGGGTGCGTTATGGGAGGCCCTCTGGGGCTAAGCCCCGCATTTGCCGCTTCTATTGGTTTTATGGCCGTTTTCTGTGGTGTAACGAACTGCCCGATTACAGCCTTCGTTCTGAGTTTGGAAGCCTTTGGAATACGAGGCGCGGCATTTTACCTTATTGCTGCAGGCATAAGCTATATGCTTTCCGGCTATTCTGGCATTTACTCCAAGCAAAAGATCTTATACTCAAAATACAGGCCGCTTTTCCTTGGGAATGCTAAAAAGCAGACGGAAAGCAAAAAATAACGGGATGAAAGGAACAGTACCATGCATTATGATTTTACAACAGTCGTTGACCGCAGCCGCCTGAGCGCTTCCAAATGGAACGCTATGAAACAGGCAAACCCGCATGTGCCGCAGGGCATTGTGCCGCTTTCTGTTGCGGATATGGAGCTGAAAAATCCGCCGGAAATCGCGGAAGGGCTGAAGAATTTTCTGGATGAAGCCGTTTTAGGCTACACCGATCCTTCGAAAGAATACCTTGCGGCGGTATGCGGCTGGATGCAGCGCCGCCATGGCTGGAAAGCCGCGCCGGAGTGGATCGTTCCAACGCCTGGCGTAGTTCCCGCGCTCTTCTGTGCAGTAAGGGGTTTCACAAAGCCGGGTGATGGGGTTATTCTGCTGACGCCGGTTTACTACCCATTTTACAGAGCCGTCGAAAAGGGCGGCTGCAGTGTGGTGGAATGTCCTTTGGCGGAAGACGGCGGCCGGTACAAAATTGATTTTAACGTATTGGAAACGCTGGCTCAAAAGCCGGAGAACACGATGCTTCTGTTCTGCAGTCCGCACAACCCGGTCGGGCGCGTTTGGAGCCGAAAGGAACTTCAAACCGTTGCTGAAATCTGCCTTCGGAACCATGTACTTGTCGTTTCCGATGAAATTCACTCCGACTTGATTCTGCCGGGAAACAGCCACACGGTTTTTGCTTCCATTTCTCCGGAAGCCGAGCAAAATTGTCTTGTCTGCACGGCGCCCAGCAAGACGTTCAATCTGGCCGGGCTGCAGACTTCTAACATCTTCATCCCAAATGAAGAGCTGCGCCGCCGATTTTTTGAGGAAATGCGCCGGGTGTCGCTTCCCATGCCGGGCATCCTGGGCTGCAAGGCCTGCGAGATTGCATACACGCGCTGCGGCGCATGGCTGGATGAGCTGCTTTGCCTACTTGACAGCAACCGCTGTGTGACCGAATCATTTCTGGGAGAGAATATCCCAGCGATTAAACCATCTCCGCTGGAGGGAACATATCTGCAGTGGTGGGACTGCCGCGGCCTTGGCCTTTCCTCAAAAGACCTGGAGCATTACATGACGCATCAGGCTTTGATTTTCCCGGATGACGGCGCTTTGTTCGGAAAAAATGGAATCGGGTACGAACGCATTAACCTTGCCTGCCCGACTGAAGTACTTCAGGCGGCTTTGGAGCGTCTGCTGGATGCCGTGCGGTCTTTAAAAAGTCATAAAGATTAGAAGAATAGCACTAATTCCATTTTTTATGACAAAAAGAATTGAATATTTGGTAATTGGATGGTATAATAACTGTAAATAGGCAATAAGAGAAATCTTTACAGTCTGCGAAAGATGGGACGACAATTTGGAAGCATTTTTGGCGCGCCAGCCGATTTTTGACCAGAATGACCATGTTGCAGCATATGAAATTCTGTACCGCGACAGCGAGAAAAACTGTTACCAGGCGGAGGACCCTGACGCCGCTTCCGGAAGGTCGCTGCTGCGCTCATTTGTCGATTTTGGGATACAGGACCTTACAGCAAACAAGCATGCCTTTATCAATTTTACGGACACATTCATAAAAAACGGTGTCGCTACAATCTTTCCAAGCAATTATCTGGTGATTGAAATTCTTGAAAGCGTAAAGGTTGACAAAGAAATTGTTGACTGCTGCAGAAGCCTGCATGACCGCGGTTACCATTTGGCTTTAGATGATTTTACCTATTCGCCGGAGTATGAAGCATTACTTCCGGCAATTGATATTTTAAAAATTGATTTTCGCGTTACTCCGCCGAACGATCGGGCAAATATTGTGAAAAGGTTACGGCGGCCGGGCCTTACTTTTCTTGCGGAAAAAGTCGAAACGCAGGATGAGTACCGCGAGGCTTTGCGTATGGGTTACCAACTTTTTCAAGGGTACTATTTTGCAAAGCCGGAAGTTGGCCGGTGCAGAAAAATCACTCCGCTCAGCGAAAGCCGTATGCGGCTGATACGGGTTATGAACCAAAAGGATGTTCCGCTGGAACAGGTTGTTCCTATGATTGAGAGTGACTTGTCATTTTCTTACCAGATTCTGCGCCTGGTAAATTCGGCTTATTACAGCAGGCGGGAATACATTACATCCATTCGGCAGGCTGTTATTTACCTTGGCACGAATGAAATTAAAAAGTGGCTCTACTTGGCCGCAGTAAGCGATGTTCGGGAAAGCGGCGTTCCAGAGGAAATTTGCCTTGCCAGCCTTCTGCGCAGCAAATTTCTCGAAAATCTTGCGCTCTTTTCCGGCCATCGGCAAGAAGCGCCCATACTGCTTACTGTGGGGATGTTTTCTTTTTTGGATGTGCTGTTGAATATGCCAATGGAGAAAGCTTTGCAGGAAATGAATTTTTCGGAAGAAATTCAGCGTGTGCTGACCGGAAGGGACACCGGTTTTCTGGGTATATGCCTGCGGATAGAGGAACTGTATGAACACTGCTGCTGGGGGATGGCTGTAAAACTAGGCGAAAGTGTCGGCATCACGCCGGAAATGATGCGCAGGGCTTATTTTGATGCCGTAAAATGGGCAGGCCGGATGGCTGCCTAATATTATTTAAAAAAACTGGAGGTTCCCGAAAAGGGAGCCTCCAGTTTGCTGTATATTTAGAATCTAGGTTTTGCAGGTTCATGTTGAAACGAAAAAATGCTTAACTGCCTTCCTTTGGAAGAACTATGGCATTGGGGCAGGCGAGCTTCACGTTTTCTCGTTCCAAAATTTCTAAAACGGCATAATAAACGGTTTCCCGTACTCGCAGAAATTCTTTTAGATCAGTCGTTTTTGTAAAATAAACAACAGAAAGTTCCATGCCGTTTTCGCTCAAAGCATTCAGTGAGACGGTAGAAGTATCGTCTTCAATTTCTTCGCTTTCTGCAAGCAGGCGGCGGATCTTTTCCGAGCAGACCCGCAGCTTGCCGGCTGCAGTGGAGTAGGCCACAGTAAGGGTGAACTCCACACGGCGTTTTCCCTGGCGGCTGTAGTTGATAACTGGAGTAGAAGCTACAGTAGCGTTCGGTACAGAAACGAGGCTCTGCTCCAGCGTACGGACTTTCAGGCTGCGAAAATTAATATTTTCCACAGCGCCTTCCACGTCGCCGGTGCGAATCCAGTCGCCGATGGCAAACGGCCGGTCAATTAAAATCACAAGGCCGCCAAAAAGGTTTGCAAGCATATCTTTTGCCGCAAGCGCAAAGGCCAGGCCGCCCAGCCCCAGGCCGGCAACCAGCCCGCTTATGCTGAAGTTCCACTCCTGTGCAACAATCAGCACTGCCAAGGCTACCAGAATAAAGTGCAGGATGCCCGAAAAGACCGGAAGCAGCGCTTCATCAACTTCAAAATCAAGCTTTTTCGCAAGCGGAGTGTCGCTCAGTTCAATACTGTCTGCCATACGGTAGAAACCCCAGGTTACGGCAAGCACCAGAAAGCTGCGGAAACATTTTATGATGATTCCGCGTGCCCCCATGTTTTGCCAGACGGCGGGGCACGAAGCAAGAGCAATGTAGATGCCGACTGCAATCAGTGTACCGTGCAGAGGCTTGTGAAAGCCAAAATCAAATTTTTCGCCCCACGAGCCGCCCGACTTCTGCGAGATCTTTTTAATCAGGCGGAAAAGTGCGTTTGCAGCCGGAACGCTGATGAGAAAGAAAAGAAAGAAGAGAAGCACCGGTAGAACGAGGTTCCGCACCCAGGTATTTTCTAGAAAATTCTGCATCATGTTTCCCTTTCCACAGAGATAGCAAATGGTTAAACAACCTGCCAGGGATTTTTCTTTCCCTCGGTGAAAAGCAGGCAGCTTTCAATGGAATGCTCTACCATGTCGCTGACGGCCTGGTCTGTGTAAAAAGCGGTGTGCGGTGTTACAATCACGTTTGGGTAAGACTTTAAGACGGCCATCTCACGGTTCGTGAGGGGTGTGCTTTCGAGGTTGTTGTAATACAGCCCAGTTTCATTTTCAATGACGTCAAGGGCTGCGCCGCCGATTTTGCCGCTTTCCACAGCGTCCAGGAAAGCATGGGTGTCAATCAGCGAACCGCGCGCTGTGTTGATGATGAAAACGCCGTCTTTCATGGAAGCAATGGTGTCTTGATTGATGAGGTGATAATTTTCTTTTGTGGCGGGCATATGCATGGTGATAAGGTCACTTTCCGCGAGAAGCTGCTTGAGCGGGACATATTCGCCGAATGTTTTGATTTCATCGCTTTCGTACAGGTCGTAAGCAATTACGCGGCAGCCAAAGGCGCTCAGCCGTTTGGCAACAAGCCGCCCAATGCGGCCGGTGCCGATGACGCCGACAGTCAGGTTGTGCAGTTCAACGCCCTGCACGCCGCCTAGCGTAAAGTCCTGTGCGGCACTGTGGCGCGCAATCGCCTTGATTTTCCGGGTTGTCATCAGAGCCAGCATCACCGTGTAATCTGCTACGCTGTTTGGTGTGTAGCTTACGTTGCCTATGTGCATACCGAGCTTTTTAGCCGCAGCGACGTCAATATGGTCGTAGCCGATGCTGCGGGTGGAAATGTAGCGGATACCTTCGTCGTAGAACCGGCGCAGGCGGCTTTCCGTCATGGGTGAAGTCAGAACGCTGATGCAGGTGCATCCCGCTGCTTCCGCGGCGTTTTCCTCCGACGGAATTTCTGGCACAAGCTTCAGGTCTACACCGTATTCTTTTGCAAATTTGTGAAAATACCCCACTTCATCGGGGCGGCCGTTGTATGCAACAAGCTTCATGATTCATACATCCTCCCTGCTTTACAGATGATTTTTGCTAGACACGCAGCATGGTGTCCAGCCGTTCATGCAGTTTCTGAATCCGGCAAAGAGCTGCTGCATCGGTGACTTTTCGGCCGGATACATAGTATTCTACGGAAAGCGCGGGGCTTTCCGGCATATCATTTTCCGTTAGAACTTCCGCAAGATGGTTCACAGTGCCGGCGCTCCCGTCCAGAATGGCAGTATGCTTCGGAAAAATCTCACGGAGCGTGTCTTTGAAAAAGTTGAAATGGGTGCAGCCGAGCACCAGACAAGAGTACTCCGAAAGGTCAAACCTTGAGAATTCGCTGCGCAGGTAAGCGGTGACTTCCGGTGAACGGAATTCGCCGCGCTCCGCGAACGGCACAAGCTGCGGCAAAGGCAGCAGGTCAATTAAATGCTCTTCATCCACGCGCGCAATCAGGTTTTTCAGCTTTTCTTCCCGTACGGTAACGGGGGTGGCAATTACCAGAATTCGGCGCCCCCCGCAATCTTCTACAGCAGGCTTTACCGCAGGTTCTATGCCGAGAATCGGAATGGAATATTCCCGGCGCAGAGCCCCGATAGCGACGCTTGTAGCCGTATTGCAGGCAATTACGACAGCACCGGCGCCTTTCGAGACCATAAATTGCACGGCGCTTTCTACATAGTGCAGGATTTCTTCCTTCGTTTTTTCACCGTAAGGAACGTGGTCGGAATCCGCGTAAAACAAATATTCTTCTTTTGGCAGTGACAGCATGGCCTGGTGCAAAACGGTCAGGCCGCCGATGCCTGAATCTAAAATGCCGATTTTCAATTTTTTTCCCTCCGAAACTTTCGGAATGAATGATTTATTCCGGTGCTTATTATAGACGGAATCCACGCTGTTCGCAAGCCGCGGAATGGATTTTGGGCGGCTGCGTTACTCTTCTGGAAGCATTTTGTTAAGTTCCGCCGCGGCGTTTTCTTCATTTAGAAGGCGCAGGCCGCCTTTTTGCAGAAGCCCGGCGGTTATGCCGCAGCCTTCCGTTAATTTTCCGGAAAAAGTCCCGTCGTAAATTTTTCCGCAGCCGCAGGAAGGGCTCTTGCTTTTCAGCACTGCGCTCCGGCATCCGAAAAGCCGCGCAATCTTCAATGTTTCCTGCGCGCCCCGCTGAAACGCTTCTGTGCGGTCGTTTCCTGTGCGGTCGACGGCATAGCCGTTTCGCAGTTCCACAGGCGGGCGGGGCGTGGGCAGGCCGCCCAGCTGCTCGGGGCAGACGGGCACAAGGCTGTATTTTTCACGCAGGGCTAACACCTCCGCACAGGGCTTGCCGTCGCCGCAGTAGCGGCAGTTAACGCCCAGCAGGCACGCGCTGACCAAGAGATTCACGAAAACACTCCCTTTATTTTGTGCTGATTCCGGTGATTTCATAAGCCGGGTATTCTTTTTCAAAGTGGTAACCAAGTTTTTCGGCCAGGGCAACGGAGCTTTTGTTCTGTGCATCCCAGCTGGGGTAAAGGCCGCGCTTTTGGCATTCCAGGATCAGCCGTGCCCCGCAGGCAAATGCAAGGCCTCTGCGGCGAAAGTCACGCCTTGTATCAATCTCAATTTCAATTCCGCCATGGTACCAGGTGTAGGAAGAAGCACCGGCAACGAGTTCCCCGTGGTACAATGCTCCGGCACCGAGACCGTGCAGCCGGTAGGCCGCATAATCCGGGAACTGAGAACAGAAATCCCTTGACCATTCGTTTTGCTGGGCGGCGCGGTACATGGCTTCGTCAAACAGGCAGATTTCAAAATGTTCTTCCGCGTTTTCTACAGCGGCCCGCAGCTTTTCCGCATGGAAAACATCTTTTTCTTTTTTAATGGCATAACGTGTTACCCGTGCGGCCCGGCTGCCGTAAATGGATTCAATCATTTTTGCCCATCCTTCATCCGCCGGAACCATAATCAGAAAATTCGGATTTGTGGTTTGTGGCCTGTGGCGCACAAGGCTTTCATCCGGGAGGCCGGCAAAAAAGCAGAAATCAGCCAGAACCGCCTGTGCGGACTGCGGATGCTCCGCATGGTCTGCCCAGATGCGCCCCATACATCCTTCCAGGCACGACCAAATCATGGAGTCGCTGTATGCCGCAAACAGTTCGGCGGCGTTTTTCAGGCTTTCGCCTTTCAACTCAATCATTTTAAATAGAGAACTCCTTGCCAAATTTTTTTTCAGTATAGCGTATCTGCCGGGAAAGGACAAGGCGCAGCAGCAGACAAAACAATATCGCGGCTAAAGCTTCAATCGGCGTGCTGCCTATAATTTGAGCGGTTTAATAGTTTATAATCAATACTTCGCGGCTCTGCGAGCGCTTTGTATTGTAACTTGCGTTGGAGTAGTCGGCGTTCAGCTCAATCACGCGGTACTTCCGGCTCCATTCCAGAAGCAGGCGGTTTTCCCTTCCTTTATGCTCCAGCACATTGGAAAGCGCAAAGCGCAGATGTTTTGCGTCAGCGCGGTCAAGCAGGCGGTAAAGCTCTTCTTCTTCCGCTTCGCCCCAGTCTTGGAAGCCGCGCCTGCCATCGTTATACGAGCCAGTAGTGATGAGGTAGGGCGGGTCACAGTAAATAAAATCCTGCGGGCCGAAACGGCTGAGGTCCGTTTTGGTGAAGTCCCGGCAGGCAAAGTGGATGTCATGGCTTTGCAGGTATTCTGTAAAAGCAACAAGATTTTTTCTCATGTTTTCGGAAAAGCGGCTGCGGCCGCGGCCAAAAGGATTGTTGTACTCCATATGGCTGTTAAAGCGAAACTGGTAGTTAAACGAAAAGCACGTCAGGGTGTAAAGGTCAATCGGGTTCGGTGCCCGGTTATAATGCTCGCGGAATGCCAGAAACCCGGCCTCATTTTCTTTGGAAAGCCCAAAACGCCGGATGCTGCCTTCAATCTGCTCCAGAATCTTTTCAGGCGGGGTTTGCTGAAAAGCCTGAAACATTTCAATGATTTTTGAGTTGATGTCGCTGCAGAGAATGTGGTCGGCAGCGACGTTTACGGCAACGTTTGCCCCGCCGCAGAAAAGGTCAGCGAAAGTTGCGATGTCGGCGGGAAAGTATGGCATAATCTGCGGCAGCAGGCGGTATTTGCCGCCTATATAGTTCAGCGGGCTTTTCAGGTATTTTTTCCGCGAGACCTGCTGCGGCGCGGGCGCTGCAGCTTTTCCAGAGGAAAGAACGAAGGTACGCGGTGCTGCGGCCTCTTTTCTCACATAAAAAAGATATTCGCGCAGGGCGTTTTCGTTTGGAATCTTGCTCTTATATTTCCGGTAAGGGATGTCATACCGCTGAAAGCTGTTTTCAATTCCGTACTTTTTCAGAATGGCTTCAATCTGCCCGGAAGTCATCAGCCCGTCGCTGCTGTAGCTCAGCAGAATATGGGAAAAGCGCGCTTTGTCAATCAGGTCTTCAAACACATCGGCAACTTCGCGCTTTACACAGAAAGCCGACCTTTCATCTTCGTACGGGCGCATACCGGTAACGCCCTGAATTTTCGGATGGTCGTACTTCGAAACAGTTTCCAGCAGGTGGTAGTTTGGCGCGTACTGGCGGCTGTTGTACGGTGGGTCAAGGTAGAGAATGTCGCCCTCCAGCCGTTCGATTAGTCGGTTGGCATCTTCATTGAAGCACAGGTTCCGGCGGCCGTTGTCGGTAACGTTCAGCCGCACCATCTCAAAATTTTTGAACGCGCGCTTGTCCCATTTTTTTAAGTAGGCGCCATAGGTTCCGGTAATGTTGGAGACCGACGGCACACCCTCCACCAGCCCGGCAAGCAAATAGTAATACTCGGAATCGTCCAGCAGGCTGGCCCCTTTCCATGCCTCGATTGTGTTCCGGATAAAATCAATGCGCATGGCGTTCTTTTCCGAAAGGTACATTCTTCCGCATTCGCCGCGCGGCGAATAATTGTCCGCAAGGAAGAAATAACCGGGTTCGTATATGGCTGGCTCTACAGCAGTTTCTTCCAGAAAGCGGAACGGGTCTGCAATCCCAATGCGCTTCAGCTTTTGAAAGCCGGGAACGGTGTTGTTTTCAATCACGGCTTTCTGTATCACATACGAAAAATGCAGCAGGTCGTTGGAATAAATGGTGTACCGGGGCTTAAAATAATTCGCCACAGCGCCGGTGCCCGAAAACAGATCGCAGAAAGTCTGTTCGCTGCCTTCCGCGTTTTCATTGACTGCTGATTCAATGCGGCCAAGCAGTGCCGCTTTGCTTCCAATGAATCTCATATGAAACAATTCACATCCCATAACATCCTAATAAAGAAAGTATAGGATATTTCGAGCCAAAACACAAGAAAAATCCGCCGTGCAAAAGCTACCTGCACGGCGGAAAAATCATTTCTGGGAAGGATGCTCTTCTTTATGCTGAGTTTCGTTTTCCATAACCTTGTCGTGCAGATGTTCTGCAATGTGGTACCAGTGCTGCACGGTGTTTTCCAGCCGGAAGTAGTGGACGACATACGCTCCCAGCAGCACGAGAAACACGAGAAGGAACGGCAGCACGCCGAGGTTCCACTGCATATAAATCTCAAGGAAAAGGGCAAACAGAAATGCTACGGCCGTCAGGCACATTACAATAAGATGCACGAGGCGCTCATGCTGGACCCAGACCAGTTTGTGTTCATGCCATTCCAGCAGCGCTTTCGGGTCATCCCCGGCGTCGAGATGCTTTTTGATGTATGCCTCATGTTTGCGGCAGTAGTCAATCATGTCAATCCCATAAAAATCTTCCCGCTTCTGCAATTTCAATCATCCTTTCAAACTGTTTTTGCCTGCTTTTATTTTTGCTGCCCGGCGCAGTGGAAACTGTCAACCAGCTTCTGCAGCACGGCAGCCTGCTGGCGGAGCTGCTCGCTTGCAGCGGCGCTTTCTTCGGCTGTAGCGGAACTGTTCTGCACCACGGAAGAAATCTGTTCAACGCCTTGGTTAATCTGCTCAATGGATGTGGCCTGTTCCTGCGAAGAGCCGGAAATCTGCTTTACGAGGCCGACGACTTTTTGAGCGTCGTCTACAACGGATTTCATGGATTTGGCGGCGCTGTCGGTAATCTGTGTGCCCTTTTCCACGCTCGCTGTGGAATTCTGAATCAAGGCCGCGGTATCTTTTGCCGCCTTCGCGCTCTTGCCCGCCAGGCTGCGCACCTCATCGGCTACGACGGCGAACCCCCTGCCTGCGCTGCCTGCGTGGGCAGCTTCTACTGCGGCGTTCAGGGCAAGAATATTGGTCTGGAAGGCAATCTCTTCAACAGCCTTGATAATCTTGCCGATTTTGCCGGAGGAGTCTTTGATTTCCGTCATAGCAGCCATCATCTGCTGCATTTCCGCGCTGCTGGATTCAATCTTTCCCCCCATGCCGGAAGCCAGAGCGTCTGCATCCTTCGCGCTTTGCGCGTTCTGCTGTACCCGCTGGGAAATTTCCTGTATGCTTGCGGAAAGCTCTTCAACGGATGCGGCCTGTTCGGTAGTGCCTTGGCTGAGGGCCTGCGCACCTTCCGAAACCTGGTCTGCGCCCTCCGAGACCCGGGCGGAACCGTCTTCGATTTTACCTACGGCGTTGCTGAGCGACGAAGCAATTACTTTCATAGAATGGCGGATTGGCTGTGTGTCGCCGGGGTAGTCGTGCGTCAGCTCAATTTGAAAATCTCCGCGGGACATTCGCTCCATGTTTTTACGAATATCCGAAATAATTCCCTGAAAGGTCGAGACGGTCTTTCCCGCTGCACGCGAAAGCATAGCCGTTTCACTTTCACCGCTGAACTGGGGGACCGGCGAAGTAAGATCGCCCTGCGAAATGCTGTTTAACCTGTTGGTAATTTTCTGCAGAGGTCTGGAAATATGGCCGGCAACCCGGAACGCAATAAAGATGCCAAGAGCCAGAACGCCGATTCCACACAGTACCATCGTCAAAACAGCAAGGCGCTTTTTTTCTTCGAAAGCCTGCAGCTTTGGGCTGATAACTTTTACCATGTCTTCGTTGTAGTTTCCTGTGCTTATGTACCAGCCGTAGGGTTCAAACTTCGCGGTATAGGCGCGCTTTTGAAAAGTGCCGCTTTTGCCTGGCTTTGTGAACCAGAAATCCGTAAAACCGCCGTCCGGCTTGTTGCCTGCGGCAATGCAGTTCTGTATGTAATAATTGCCCTTTTGGTCTTTGTAGTCAAGGCGCATCAGCCCTTGGTAAGAAGTATTGCTGTGTATGGCGCACCTGCCGGAAGCTTCGTCGGCCCAAAAATAACCTTTCCCTGCGCCTTCGCCATTATCGTACCGGGCATCGCGCACAATGGCTTCCGCGGATGTCTTAGCCTCGCTTTCCGGGGTCCCCGCTTGTTTGCAGTAGTTGTAATGGACCTGCAGAATGTTTATAAGGCTTTTGGTTTCGTTCCGAACCAGGTCGTCAAGGCTCGACTCAGTTTCTGCAACAGCCGCCTGATAGGCTGTGGTAAGGCTTGCGTAAGCAAAGATCGATTCAACCAGCACTGCCAGCAGAATGAACAGGCTGACGGCAACAATAATCTGCTTTTTCAGACTGGCAGATTTAAAACCCCCAAATTTTTTTGACATCATCCATCATTGCTCCTTTCCGGAAAATGAAAATACTGCAAAATTTGATTCATCCATCCTGGATTATTTGGAAAAGCATGTAATTCATAGTTCCATATAGGAGTATAACTGCGAATGTGTAAAATGTCAAATAATTTATTCCATTGTTAATATAAATACGTCAGTATGCACAAAAATGAGCTTTTATTTTCTAGAACACCAGAAAATAAAAGCTCATTAAATCCTAAATTTTTGTACAATTTGCAAAAGCATTCCATCGCTGAGAAGGCTGAATCTCCGTAAATCTTTTATACCTTGCCAGCTGGCACGGCAGAAACATCTGCCTGTGTTTTATCAGGAACGGATGGTTCCGCTGGCTTTTCGTCAGCCGGTTCCCGAACCGGAAAAGCAAACAGTACCGTTGCAGGCAGCGTCATGGCGAAAGCAAACATATAGCGGAACTCACAGTAGACCGGCGTTGCAAGCATCAGGGTGCCCCATAGAATCAGGAGGGGAAGAAGCGCGAGCAGCAGGCGGCCTTTTCTGCGAATCACCAGAATGCAGGCCGCAAAAACTGAAATCCAGAAAAGGGTGGCAATGCTGACAAGCCCGGAAAGGACCGGAATGCTTTGCTGAAGGTCCTGGAAGGCTTTCTGCATGACGGGGCGGTTCTCGGCCATGTGCAGCGGGTCCGACATAAAGAGGCCGTGGCCCTGTGCGCCGTAGCCTTCCCGGATGCCGTCGTATACCGTCCAGTTTGTTGTGCCAATGTGCCAGTAGCCATAAGTTTGCCAGCCATATGCTTTTACATAGCTTTTTAAGTTGGCAGGCAGCATCTGCGCCCATACTTTGAGAAAATTCAGCTTGTTTTTTTCAAGAAAGGCATCGTTGAACTGCTTGTCGAACTTTATCCCGTTGCTGGAATGTGGCTGGTAAGCTTTTTTCATTTCATCCAGCGGTAAGAGCTGGTTGAGAAACTGCTTTTGCTCTTCGGTTATTTTTCCGTTGTGAGCCACCGTGTAGCCGATTTGCTGGAGCGGGATGCCGACGGATTCTGCAAACGGGCTCGGCGATATTTTCAAGGCGGTGTAGATTGGCCCCTGAACGACCGGAACCAGCACCAGCACGGTCAGAAAGCCGGGGAGCAGACGCTTCCAGCTTTTCCGGCAGATAATAAGAATCACGGCGAGCGTTACGAAAATGATGAAATATCCGTTGTTCCGCAGAAACGCGACCAGCAGATTCAGCAGCAGGAACCAGAAAAAGTTCCGGCGGCTTTTCAGCCATCCACCGTTGCTGTGAACAATGTCGAAAACATTCAAAACATACAGCAGAACAAGCGCGCCGAACAGCACGTCTTTCCACATGGTGCAGGAGTACAGCGGGAAGACGGGGTTCAGGATGAAGTAGGCCAGCGTAAGGACCATGACAAACAGCGGCATCCTTTTTTTTGCTTCCCAGCCGACTAAGTAGGCCGTCATTACAGCCATGACAATCGTTTGGAACATTAGAAATAATGCAGCGCCAAAGTTCAGGTCTTTTCCTATGGCCTGCGCAAAGAGGAAGAACGGCCTCATCAAAAGGATGTAGGCCACAGGCTGTTGGTTTGAAAGGCTTGCAATGCCTACCGCGCGCACGATGCAGGCCAGCGAATCCGGCGAAACGCTGCCTGGGTAGTAAACGAAAAGGCAGGGAATCCAGGAAAGGAACAACAGAACGGTGCTGAGCAGCCAGACCTTACCCGATGCAAAGCACGGTTTCGCGCCAAGTTTTATGGGGTGGTTAAGAACGGCGTTGGCGACCCAGGAGAAAAAGAAAAAGAAAACCGCGGAAAGAGCAGCCCAGTAGATAATATTTTTAATAAGTGTTCTGTTTGCCGCACCGCAGGTAAGCCCTCCGATGACGAAGGAAGCGGAAATCAGGCAGGAAAAAACGGCGCAGTTTGCAAAGAGACGCCAGCTGCGAATTTTTAAAACCCGTAGTATGAGATAGCCCATTGCGAGCACTGCAACGGCAATCAGCGACGCCGGGAAATTAAAATACCGGAACAGCGCCAGTACCAGAACGAGGCTCAAAAGAAGTGCCGCCACACCGACGGCAGGGGTAATCTTCGGGTTCTCAGCGGTCTTTGTCATGCCGGTTCACCTCGGTGTAAAGATTCATCAGGAGTTCCGTCGTCTGCTTTTTCAGCTTTACGATAATGTTGAGGATGACGCCGGAAAAAAAAGAAAGCAGCGAGCAGATGCCAAAGGAAACCCCCACAATCAAAGTTGGGAAACGGGGGACAAGTCCGGTTACAAAATATTCGTGCAGCACCGGAATCATGCAGCAAAGCGCCGCAGCCAGAAACAGAAGGGCGACGATGCCGAAAAAAGCAAATGGCTTATATTCCATAAAAAGGCGGAAAATTGTCCGCAGGACCTTGAATCCGTCGGAATAGGTATTCAGTTTAGAAACGCTGCCGTCCGGCCTGTCGCGGTACTGAATTGGAATTTCACGCACAATGAAGTTTCGTTCCACAGCGTAAATCGTCATTTCGGTTTCTATTTCAAATCCGTGGGAAAGAACCGGAAAGTTCTTCACAAAAGCCGGGCTGAAAGTACGGTAACCTGTCATTATGTCGCAGACGTGCGTATGAAAGATGTGGTTAATGAGGCCGCGCACCATTACGTTCCCCATGTTGTGAAAAGGACGCTTGTTTTCTTGAAAATAAGTGGAAGAGAGCCTGTCCCCATTTACCATGTCGGCTTTTCCTTCCAGTATCAGGCGAACCATCTCCGGCGCGTTTTCTGCCGGGTAAGTGTCATCGCCGTCTGTCATCAGGTAACAGTCGGCCTGAATATCACGGAACATACTGCGTATGACATTGCCTTTGCCCTGGCGGTACTCGTGGTGCACAATGGCACCCACTTTTTCTGCAATTTCGGCGGTTCCGTCATTGGAATTATTATCGAAAACATAAATCTCAGCTTCCGGAAGTGCGGCGTGGTAGTCATGTACAACTTTCGCGATTGTTTTTGCTTCGTTGTAGCATGGAACCAGTACGGCTACTTTACTCATCTTTTTTCCAGCTCCCCATTCATATTGATTTTTCATTATAACATAATTTTCGGCAGATGCACAAGCCCGGCCCGGACCCGGAAGGCAGAAAATTTAGCCGGGTCAAAAAGCCACAGCCGCCGCATTGCTGGGGGAACAGCACCGGCCGCATTTTTATTTGGGCCTTATGGAGTTGTATCTTGTATTCTTGAACAATTTGGATGGATTATTTAGTTTTTTTGTTATTCTACGGAACTTAATTTTACAAAAGAATCACTATACATCCTTTTTTGATTGTGCTATACTTTATTAGCTGTTTTATTCTGCGCCTATTTTCAGCCGCTTTTTTTCAGGATGAGCCATATCAGAAGAATTGCTTCTCTGCCGGATACCGTGGGCTGACTTGGCGGGCCGAACGGCAGCGCAGAAAAATACAAATAGATAGCGATACAGACTGCTGCGGAAAGACTGTTATTACAGAAAACTAAGGAAAGTGATTATACATTGGAAAACAAGAGCAACAGCGGTGTTCCCCAAGAAGTTGAGGGTACCCCACAGAAGAAAGCAGACCCTGTTTTCACATTGAAAATGAAAAACTTGTGGAAAGATGACCGAACCTATAAAAAAAGGCTGTTATTGGCGTTAATCGTGGTTTTTTCAGCCTGCTTTACCTTCCTCTTTTTCGGTCCGATGGAGATAACTGCCTACGCGCAGGCTTCGCTTGTTTTCAGCATGAAAATGGCGCTGCCGGTCATGGCGATTGTTACGGTGATTGCCTGTGCGGCTGTTACTTTGGTAATAGCGCTGCTGCATGGCAAAGTTTTTGACTACCTGCTTACCGCAGTGTTTTCGGCATTGATATGCGGTTATCTGCAGGGGAACTTTTTTAACGGAAGGCTCGCTGCTCTTACAGGGGACTCTGTCAAGTGGGAACTTCAAAAATTCGGCATGGTGGGTAACTTTTTCCTGTGGCTGCTGATTTTTTTAATTCCGTTTGTAGCGCTGTATGTCAGCAGAAAAGTCTGGAAAAAAGTTCTGATTTATGTTTCCGCTGCGCTGATTGTGATGCAGTCGGTTGCATTTGTAACGATTTTCACGAATGGCACGGCAGATGAGGCGTCAAACAAAAACAACTATCTCACTACCAGTGAGATGGGCGACTACTCTTCCAAACATAATACGCTGGTCTTTCTGCTGGACAGAATGGACTACGAGCATGTTGAGGAGATCCAAAAGCAGGATCCAAAGTTCTTTAATAAACTGGACGGGTTTACAACTTACAACAATGCAATTTCTCAGCATGCGCGCACTATGCCGGCCATCAATTACCTTTTTACAAATGACGATCGGCTGTGGAACGTACCGGCTGAACAGTATTTTGAAACTTCCTGGAACCAAGGCGGAAAGAATCTGCTGAAAGATATTAAAGACCAGAATTACAAAATCGATTTCTATACGGAGATTGGTCTGATTTTCGGAAATGGCAGTACTGTAAAAAATGAGATTTCCAATATGTCCTGCAGCGTTAATCAGGTGAGCTACAAAAACTTGATTCGGAGCCTGAGCAAACTTTCGGCATACCGCTATGCACCTCTTTCCATGAAACCATTTTTCTGGTGCGACACAGATGACATCAACCACAGTATCTACTCACACAGCGCGATGTACCAGATTGATGAAACCCTGTACGACCGTGTAGGCGATTTTCACTTGACGGACAAGACAAATTATTTTAAATATTATCATTTTATGGGTTCACATACTCCTTACACAGTCAATGCAGAGGGTGTGAGAACCGGAAAAACAGATGTTGTAAGCCAGACAAAGGGAAACTTCAACATTCTTTTCCGCGCCTTCGACAAAATGAAGAAACTTGGGATTTACAAAGATTCTACCATCTTGATTTTAGCTGACCACGGTGAACCGGTAAGCGACTATTGCCCGATGAAAAAAGCTAACCGCATCGGTTTCTTCTACAAGCCTGCGGGAAGCGCGGGCACGCCGCTGAAAACTTCACACGCCCCGGTTTCGTTTTTGAATGTGCCGGCAAGCATGGCAAAGTCGGCCGGCGTAAAAGATTACCATAAGTACGGCAAACCGATTGAGGAAGTAGGCGAAAATGATAAGGTGACCCGTTATTTCTATAAGAGCATTGTGGTGGGCGGAAAAGAAAAAACGGTTTATAAATATCAGATCAACGGCGACGCTGCCAACTTTAAAAACTGGAAAATCATCAGCGTCCAGCCGGCAAAATATTCGTTTTGGTAAATAAGAACTGGAATAGGAGCATTGAATATGAAAAAGAAAAGTATGGTTCTCTCATTTGCAGCATTTTTTGTTCTTGGTACATTCTTCTTCTCACTAGCAGCAAACGCTTATATCGACCCTTCGGCAATGACCTATCTTGTCCAGGTTATTGTTGGCATCGTAATTGCGGGCGGTGCAGCAGTCGGCTTTTATTTCAAAAAGCTGAAGCGTAAACTCATGAAAGACGGCGCTAAAAAACTGGAAGAGGATGACACGAAAAAAACGGCTGTGCAGGCTCAGACATCATTTGAAAATGACGATGAGTTTGACGACAGCAAACTTTCACAGGATGAACTGAATGTTTTGAATGGCAAAAAGGAATAAATCAAAAGAGCCGCGGGGCAATTACCATTTTCTGATTCTTGTAGCCGCGGCGTTGCTTTTGTCTTTTTTAGTAAGCACTTTTTTTTACAGCAATGCCAGAGTGTACGGTGCTTCCATGTCGCCGCGCCTGGAAGACGGCAACTGGATTATTGTTGACCGGCGGGCTTACTGTAAAAAGGGCCCGGCGTACGGTGACATTGTTGTTGTAAAAAAGCCGGATGTGACGGGGCAGCCAATCATTAAACGTGTGATGGGTCTGCCGCGCGACACGCTTGCAATTCGCTCTGGGCGCCTTTACCGCAATGGAAGGCCGGTTGCGCATGACTTTGCAGCGATGGACAAAAGTGAAAATATGCGGGAAATAACGGTACCCAGCGGGTGTTACTTTTTGATGGGGGACAACCGCAGAGTTTCGAATGACTCGCGTAAGTGGAAAAAGCCTTTTGTCCGAGAAAATGAGATTATGGGGAAAGCTGTGCTTCGTTTCTTGCCCGGCTTTTCTGATTTAAGGTAAGCGTAAGGAAGAAAAAATATGGATATTATTGGCGACGTCCTTGGGACCCCACTTGGTTATCTCATGAAGCTGTGCTACGACCTGATTAAGGATTACGGACTTGCTATCATCGTTTTTACGCTGCTGACAAAAGTAATCCTTTACCCGGTTTCGCTCATGGTTCAGAAAAATTCTATCAAAATGATTAAGATGAAGCCTCGCCTGGATGCTTACAAGTACCAGTATGTTGACGACAAAGACGCGCTGTTCGATGCGCAGAATGCCCTTTACAAAGAGGAAAAATACAACCCATTTGTAGGTGTGGTGCCGCTGCTGATACAGATTCCGATTATTTTCGGGCTGATTGACGTGGTGTACCGCCCACTAAAGCATCTGCTCCATTTTTCACCGGCTGTAACGAATGCGTTTATTGCCAAGGCGGGCCAGATTCTCGGAACATCGCAGCTTGGTTCTTCGCCGGAACTGGTGGTCATGAAATGCGTCAGTGACCCGAAAAACCATCAGGCGTTTCTGTCACTTCAGAACGGAGCCCTGAAGGGAAGCGACGTCGCAGGGATGCTCAGCCGTATGCAGAGCATTCACATGAACTTTTTAGGCTTCGACCTTGCGGCAACGCCGAGTTTTACCCACTTGGATCTTCTTTTCCTGATTCCTGTGCTCGCAGGCGTCAGCGCACTGATTATGTGCATTATCCAGAATAAAATCAACGTCCTGCAGGTTGAGCAGAGCCCGCTGGCTCAGTGGGGCATGACGATTTTTATGATTGCTTTTTCCACTTACTTTGCTTTTCTTGTTCCATGCGGCGTGGGTCTTTACTGGATTTTTGGCAACCTGTTTTCCATCCCGGTCATGTATATTGTAAACATTATTTATAACCCGCATGAATACATAGATTACGATACGCTGAACCAGCTGAAAGCAAAGGCAAAAAAGGACCGAGAGGTTCATAAAGAGAACACCCGGCTTTCCCGGAAATACTACAAAGAGCTTTGCCATGGCGGAAATCTTCAGAAAATGAAGCTGATGTTTTACTCTGAGCAGAGCGGCTTCTACAAGTACTTCGAAAATATTATCGAAGCTATTCTGAAAAAGACGGATGAGCCGATTTATTACATTACAAGCGACCCGCACGACCAGATTTTCGATAAGAAGAACCCGCAGATTAAGCCGTATTACATTGGCGGGAACCAGCTGATTGCCCTTATGATGAAGCTGGAATGCGACATGGTTGTTATGACAACGCCTGATATTGAGAAGTACCATATCAAGCGCTCAAAAGTGCGTGACGACATTGAGTATGTATTTTTGGACCATTCCTGCATGAGCCTGAACCTTACCTACCGCACCGGCGCTTTCGACTACTATGACACCATTTTTGCCGTCAGCCGCAACCAGGGCATCGAAATCCGCGAAATGGAGAAGCTGCGCGGCACAAAGAAAAAGCGCATTGTTGAAGTCGGGTACAGCCTGATAGACAACATGATGGCTTCTTACCAAAAGCTCGAGAAAAAGCCGCATGAAAAGCCGGTTATTCTGATTGCTCCGTCTTGGCAGTACGACAATCTGCTCGACAGCTGCATTGACAATCTCCTGGAAGGGCTGGTCGGCAGCCAATACAAAGTCATTGTGCGCCCGCACCCGCAGTATATCCGCAGGTTCCCGGTGCAGATGGAACACATCATAGAAAAGTACAAAAGCCGTTTCAGCGACGACTTTGAAATCCAGACCGACTTTTCGTCCAGCGCAACCGTATATACTTCCGACCTGCTGATTACCGACTGGTCCGCCATTGCCTATGAGTTCAGCTTTACGACGGAAAAGCCAACGCTGTTTATCAATACGCAGATGAAGGTCGTAAACAAGGATTATGACAAAATCATGCTGAAGCCGATGGACATTACGGCACGCGACATTGTGGGCCAGTCCATCAGTAAAGAAGAAACAAAAAATATTGCCGAACACGTTGCAGATATGCTTACGGCAAAGAACGATTATGCACAGAAAATACGGGAACTGCGCGACAGTTATTTCTACAACCTCGGCCACAGTGGTGAAGCTGCCGCCGACTATATCGTACAGCGCCTTGCGGAACGTGCTTCGCAGCAGAAAGCCGCCTCTGACTAAAACCATACTCAGGGACTGAATTTTGTTATTTTAACAGAATTCAGCCCTTTTTGTTATAAAAATTCAGCTTGTGGGAAAGAGCGGCTTTGAAGCAATTTGCAGAAAAGAATCTCTATACAAATTCTTTGCCTTGTGCTATACTTGATAAGCTATTTCAGAAAACCCAAAAAATTCAAATAATATCTGATAAATTTTAAGGTTTAGCTGCTGCATGGTGAAATAGAAAATCAGTGTGTGGAATGGCTGAGCCACAGGAAAGTGGTAGCGTTTGAAAGAAAAAAAAGAATTGGAAAATCAAAAAGTGACCTCGGATTTCAAAAAACGGCTCAAGAATTTATGGAGCGATGACCGAAGCTACAGAAAGCGTCTCGTTTTAGCGTTGGCTGTCCTTTTTTCTGCTTGCTTTACCTTTCTCTTTTTTGGACCGATGGAAATAACCGCGTATGCCCAGGCTTCGCTTATCTTCAATATGAAGATGGCACTGCCTATTATGGCAATTTTTGCGGTTGCAGTCTGTGCCGCAGCGGCGCTGGTTCTTTCCCTTTTGCACGGGAAAATTTTCAATTATATCCTGACGGCGCTGTTCTCGCTTCTTCTCTGCGGCTATCTGCAGGGAAATTTCTTTAACGGAAATCAGCTTGGCGCCCTGACTGGCGACGCAATCAAATGGGAAAGCCGCAAGGGCCTTATGATGCGCGATTTGCTTGTTTGGCTGCTGATTTTTCTTGTCCCCTTTGTTATCCTTTACTTCAGTAAAAAAGTGTGGAAGAAGACTTTAATCTATGTTTCCGCTGCACTTGTTGTGATGCAGGCGGTTGCATTCGTCACACTTTTCACGAGCGGCACGGCAAACACTGCTGCGAATAAAAGCAATTACCTGACTACAAAAGAAGAAGGGGAGTATTCTACCAAACATAACACCCTTGTTTTTCTGCTGGATCGGCTGGACTATGACCATATTGAAGAGATTCAGGAGAAAGACCCAAATTCTTTAGTAAGCTGGATGGCTTTACAAGTTACAACAATGCCATGTCAGAACATACCCGTACGAAGCCTGCCATCAACTATCTTTTTACCAACTGTGACCTGATGTGGAAGATTCCGCAGGAAAAATATTTTGAAACTTCCTGGGATTACAAGGGCAGGAATATCCTGAAGGATGTCAAGGCGCAGGGCTATACAATCGATTTTTACACAGAGATGGGCCTGATTTTTGGAAATGGGAGTACGGTGAAACAGTATGTTTCAAACCTTTCCAGCAATGAAAATAAGCTGAACCAAATGAAGCTTATCGGTAATCTCAGTATACTGGCAGCTTACCGCTATGTGCCAACTGCCCTGAAGCCGTTTTTCTGGTGCTACTCCGACACGATAAACGATGATGTTTACGAGGGCGGCAGTATGTACAAGATTGATGAAACGCAGTATGACGGCCTGAAAGATTTTAACGTGACGGGCAGCACGAACTTTTTTAAGTACTATCATTTTATGGGCTCTCACACGCCGTACACCGTAAATGCAAATGGCGTCCGAACCGGAAAAACGGATGTGATCAGCCAGACGAAAGGCAACTTTAACATTCTGTTCCGCGCATTTGCAAAGATGAAAAAACTGGGCGTTTATAAGAACTCTACCATCTTAATTCTCGGTGACCACGGCGAGCCGGTCAACGACTACCTTCCGATGCAAAAAGCAAACCGCATTCGGTTCTTCTACAAACCGGCTGGAAGAGAGGGTACGCCGCTGAAAACTTCCCATGCACCGATTTCTTTCCGGAATGTACCGGCCAGCCTGGCGAAGTCGGCAGGCATCAAGGACTACCACAAGTATGGGAAGCCGATTGAGGAAGTCGGCGAGAACGACCATGTAATACGGTATTTTTACAAACCGGTTATTGCGGACTATAATGAAAAATACGTTTATGTTTATCGGATAGACGGCGACGCGGGGAACTTTAAGAACTGGAAGCAGATTCGCGTGGATCATCCAAACCCGAAATGCACTTTCTGGCCTGCCTGAAAAATTGCAGCATGAAAACGGCGCCCCGGCTGAATCTTATCTTTCAGGCGGGGCGCCATACTATTCTTTTCTTCTGGTTCGCTTAAACAATTTCCCGCATTGCGTTCAGGAGCTTTGTATTGTCTTCATCATTGCGTACGGCGATTCGTACATATTCTTTGCCGTCACCGATTTTCGGCGTTAGGTCCTTAATGAAGATGGCATACTTGATTAAAAGCGTACGGGTCAGCTGCTGTGCAGTCACTCCGTTTTTCAGCTCACACATCACATAGTTGGCCTGTGTGGGGAGAACGCGGAGGTAAGGGATTTTTTTCAGGCCCTTCACAAGTTCTGCGCGGGCGGCACGGAAGCGCCCCAAAGCAGAGCGATAATCTTTCTGGTACTTTGAGGCAATCTGCATATAAAACTCGCCAAAGGAGTTGATGTCCCAGATGGCAACATCTTTCTTGAGCGCAGCAATCATTGTATCATTGGCTGAAGCGAGAATGCCAAGGCGTGCGCCCGGCACTCCGTAGGACTTGGAAATGCTCTTTACAACGGTCAGCGTTGGGTGCGCCGACAGAATATCGTCATCCAGCAAAGTCGCGTCCTGCTCGTCTGAGAAATCGACGAAGCTTTCGTCTACCAGCAGTTTAATGCCGGTCTGCTCCGCCCAGTCTGCAAGGCGCAGAACCTCTGCTTTGGGAAGGTAGTTGCCCGTCGGGTTGTCCGGATTAATGACAACAAGCGTCTGTACCGGATGGCTGCCGAACCAGTCGATTAAGTCCTGAGCCGTGTAGGAGAAATCCGGGTACGCCGGGTGGAAAACAACATCCTGGTCTTTTTTGCAGCGGTTCGGGTATTCTTCAAAAGTCGGGCGGATAAACCCGATTTTTCCCGTTGTGTGTTCCATCAGAGCCTTAATCAGTTCGGAAGCGCCGTTGCCGACAAGGATATGTTCCTGCGCAACGCCGAAGTTTTTAGAGGCCAGCAGGGAGTTTACCTGCATTCCGGAAGGGTACTGCGTTAGAAGCGTCTCAAAATTAGCCTTCATTTCTTCTACAAGCTTCTGTGGCGGGTAGAAGGGGTTTACAAGGTAGCAGAAGTCGAGGAGCTTTGGGTAGCGCCAGTAGCCGCCGTAGCGCTTTTGCAGGGAAGCCACTTGTTCGTCGTCTTCCGCAAAAAGCAGAGAGGCAATGTCAAGGTCCTGCACATCGTCAATTTCATACCACTTTTGGCCGTTCAGGCGCTTTGCACGGATGCAGGGGTCGTCCAGCAGCGTAATAACGCGAAGGACCTGCTCGTAGTACTCGTTGTTGCCCAGCGCGCTGGAGTAAGCCTCCAGAAAAGGCACATAATATTTCTTTGAAAAATTCTTGCTGAATTTATAAACGTTAACAGTCTTGTAGTAATCTTTAATGTCGCGGAAATCGAAATTTTTACCCGGAATAAACGACAGGATGCAGTCGTTTTCGTCAAGCTTTACAACGGTGCCGTCCATCCAGCTTTCGTACTTGTCAACAAGCGCGAGGGTGTCGCGGGGGTCGTCAATCAGTTCGCGGAGGACGCTGTTTTCGAAAATAAAATCGGATTCAAGCAGCAGAGTGTCCTCCTGCTCCAGGTAATTGCGCGCCAGCCACAGCGAATAAATTTCGAAAATAATATCGGATTCAAGCAGCAGAGTGTCCTCCTGCTCCAGGTAATTGCGCGCCAGCCACAGCGAATAAATATTATTGGTTGTGTCGTAGATAGGGTTTTCAACATAAACAATGGGAATGTTCAGCCCGAGCGTGGCAATATAATCTTTGAGTTTCTGCCCTTCGTAGCCAATCACGATGACAACGCGGGAAAGCTTTGCATTTTGAAGCTGATGCAGCATACGGTCAATCAGGGCAACGCCGTTTACTTTTACCATGCACTTGGTATTATTGGCTGTGAGTTTTTTCAGCCGTTTGCCCATGCCGGCTGCCAGAATAATTCCCTGCATTTTATTTATCTCCCCAATTTTATAAATTCCTGTTTATTCCAATCTGTCAATAAGGCGCGGCGCCTTTTTGGCAGGAAACAGCAATTTGAAACGGATAATCAAAAACGAACTTTTCGGTAGATTTTGCAAGGTGAAAACCTGTAGATAAAACCTGAAACATCTTACTCTTTTTGCGGCTTTTTGTCAATCATGGCACACGAGGGGAAAAGTGCCAACCGGCAAGCCCGCTTTCCAGCTGGTAAACTGCTCCGCATTTGCGCCCGGACTGCATTTATACTTGACTATTCGAATAAAAGCGGTATAATTTGGATATAGGCACAAAAAAGTGCAATGCAGAAGCGGGTGCTGAAACCACCTGCCTCCTGCATACGGAGAAATAGGCTCTCCATACGCAACCGAATTCTCGGCACATTGCGATTCTTATTATACCGCCTGGCTGGCTTTTTGTACAGGGGGAAAATAGGGAACGCAGCGGGCCTGATTGGCGTTGCTTATGGATGCAAATCCGTAGGCGGCGCTTTTTTTGTGCCTTGCGGCGGCAGCCGGTTTTCCGCCATGCCGCCGCTTCCTTTTGCTTGTGAAAAAATTTTTATAGATTGGCAGGTTTATGGCATTGATGCAGGTTGAAAAATGGTGGCGCAGGCGGTTCCGGCATTTGCCGGGTTCTTCCCAGCGTCGCCTGCTTCGGTGCCGAAGAAGGGGCTGTGGGAAGTCATGCTTTGTCGGAACTTTTTTACACAGAATAAAGCGCGAGCAGTTCAGATAGTTTGATGTCAATTCCCAATTTTCGCAGATCATCTTTCCGTAAATGCCACAAATATTCGATGATTTCTCTGTTGTTTTTTCCATAGTGAATACGAATATGGCACATACTGCAAAGGCACACACTGTTTTCCGGCACATCAATGGATGGACCAAAACGGTTGGCATATTTCAGAGGAATAAGGTGATGCGTTTCGAGATAAGGCAATCCGTCAATACGCCTTGGAAATGTTTCGTGCGAAGCATTAAATTCACATTTCCATTCTGCGTGGCGTAACGCTTTCTTAGCTGCGTCTACGCTGCGAGAAAATGATTGTACAGTTTTCACTGAAAGTATAGGCCTTTTATGCTGCGTATAAGAAAAAGAAAAGCTTTCTTGCCGCATATTAAGACTTTGTAAGTGTTTATTAATGACAGCATCGGCATCCGGTTCAAATAAATTTAGTTCTCTTATCCCTTCAACCAGTTCGGGACGTAACTGCATGATATATGCTCCATTTTCTTTTGCTATTTCAATCCAAGCAACAGGCCAATATGTTTCTTTCCCATTTTCCCCGATAAGCCGAAACCGTTTAATATGATTTATTGCAATTTTTCCAAGGCACATATTCTCAACGCTGAAAAAATGAAGAGAATACCCATATTGTTTTCCCAATGATTTGCATGATGCTGTATAGTGTGGAGCAAAATACCATTTTTCTAAGGCCAGCAATATATTAGGGTCGTTTATTATTTGTGGTAATTGAAGGACTTCTTTCCATTCATCCGTTGATATGGGCACATCATAATTGTTCGTAACGGGATTACGATGAATATCAATCATTCCCTTGTTTCCTTCCTGCCTATGTCAAAATTTATTTTTGCCTGTACAAATGTTTATCCGAAAATAAAAATTCGTTGCGTATTAGGGGGACAGCTCCGCAATAAATATTGCAATTCAGAAAATAGTACTTTGGAAAAAGGGCTCATTCCCTGCCTGAAGCATTGAATGAGCCCGCCTGTTTTTCTGAGTTTTCTAAGAATGGGGTAAGTTTGCCGTTACTTCTTTAGTGTAGCGATTGCAAACCGTTTCCCATTGATGTAGAATCCTGTTTTTGTTCCGACTGTGCCTGCTGCGGTGACCGTAATGTAGAAAACATTGCCTTTGCGTACGGTGGAAACTGCTTTGAAATTTTTAGAGCCGCAGGCAAAGGACGGCTTGCTGGGAGCAGTTATTTTGAACTGGTATGTGTTGCCGGATTTTACGTTGAAGTACCCGTTTGTGTCACTTGTAAACGGCTGAGGAACGATTTTGCCGACTGCAACTCTGCCACCGTTTACATAGAATCCACATTTGTCGTCTGCATACCCAACGGCGCTGACTTTATAGAAGTAGGTATTGCCAACGTTTTTCGTTGAAACAATCTTGAAGGACGGGGAACCGCAGGCAAAGGACGGTTTGTGGCTAGCAGTAATCTTGAACTGGTATGTCTTGTTGCTTTCAACTGTGAAAGCACCGTTTGTGTCGCTCGTAAAGTCGTAGAGTGAGAGGTATGGCTTAATATCATTGTAAGTGATGCTCTTTGCGTTGAAATTCTTGCCGTTTTCAACGTGCGGGATTGTCAGAATACCATTTCTCACCAATGTTGCGGCCAATGCCTGCTGTTTCGGGTCAGCGGAAAAGCCAGTGATTTTCCAGTTCGGGGTAAACTGGTTGTTGATGACCCCATTTTTGACTTTGCTGATGTAGACAGACAGCATATCGCGCACTGCGCCGATATTGTCATTGGCTGTTTTGTGCACCACCGTTACATTGTCATCCTTAAACAGATTCCCAAGGAGTGTAGAGGAAGTTCTGTAATCGTTGGAAGTAAGGTAAATGGTGTCTGTGTCATTGACCGGCGTACCATCTGTGTACTTCAGGTTTTCGACGCGGCTGCCTGCCGGCTGTGCAATGTTTATTTCATAGTTTACACCGGAGAAAACATCATACAGGTAGCTTGGCATCTGAGGATTGAAGGAGATTGTCAGGTCGCCTGCGTGGGTCTGATTATAATAGGCAGCAGACCACTCCATGTATTTTTTTAGTTCTTTGCCCGTGATTTTAAGAGTGTAGAGCGTATTGTCGAATTTATAGATTTTTACCATGCTGCATCTCTTGATGTCGCCCGCCTTGATATTCGCAGATGGGTCGAACAATGCCGCAGAGGAAACGAGGTGAGCATTTTCCGGGACGTAGGGCTTTGTGTAGTAAGTTTGCGTGTCAAGAATCAAGTGCATCAATGCAGAATCCTGTATTTGACCCTGCGTAACGCCAGGCACGGTGTCCGGAGGAACAAGGTCGCCGCCCTGAAGTTTGCCGATGACCTGGTTGCTGTACGATACGGCACGGTCATGGAAGGGCTGCAGCTGTTTATTTAACTCAGTGTCAATCGGAAGATTCTTCATGCTCAGCACGGTAGAAGCGACGTTTGTTACTTCATAGCCGCCGGAAACTTTCGGCTGTACTTTGATGTCTAACTTTGACAGGTTTTCGCCGAATTTACCGGGTTCTGTGATGATGGTTTGGTTGACTTTCTGTCCGCTGATTACAACGTGGTAGTGCCCGCATACAATTGCGGAAAGTTCCGGGCAGGCTTCGGCTAATGCGCGTGCATTGTCGTCGTCACGCATTTCCTTATCAAGGCCCATATGGACGACTGCTATTATTACGTCAGCTGAATTTGCCTTTTTAATTTCGCTGATAGCAGCTTTTGTTTCGTCAATCGGGCTTGTTACTTTATAGCCCGGCAGCTTGGAACCATCCCATACGAGAATGTTCGGTGTTGTCATGCCGATAATTGCGACACGCACGCCGTCTACTGTTTTAATAGCATACGGTTTGCCCAAACGGGTGCCGTCGGCTTTATAAATATTACCGCAAAGGACATCGGCTGTTGGTTCCTTAACAATGCGCTCGATTGTGGAAGCACCATAGTTAAATTCATGGTTGCCAAGAGTCCAGGTGTCGTATTTCATAGCGTTCATGGCTACGAACATCGGGTGAATAGGATCATTCAGGAATAAATCCGCCATGTTATCCTGAATGGTGTCACCGGCATCAACAAGCAGAGTGTCTGGATTCTGTGCGCGGAGTTCTTTTACTTTCTGGGAAAGCTGTGTCAGCCCTCCGGCGGTATTTACCGTGTTGCTTGCGTAATCGAAGGAATCGAACCGCCCGTGTAAATCGGATGTACCGAGGATTTGAATGTCTTTTTCACCTGAAACCGAAGCCGCATTTGCATACGAAAGTGGTGTTACGATCCATGTCGCAACCATTAGTGGAAGAAGTAACAGAATGATTCGTTTTAGTCCTTTTTTCATTTTTACTTTCCTACCTTTCTTTCTCTGGCGTTTGCTGTGACGTTTGTGCGTATCGTAATCCAGCCTATACTGGATATACTGGCATAGCCTCTGAAACCGGTTTCACCTAGCCGCAATAATCTTTTGCCTGCACAAAATAACCATAAGCAACCAATTATTTATCCATTAATTAGTAGCTCGGGTTAATCATAATATTGTACGATTCATTTGTCAACTAGGTAATTGTAATTATTACATAAATATTACACAAATTATATAATGTTTATGTGGAATATAATGAAAACATCGAGCTTTTGGCCAGGCCATACATTGTGATAAAAGAATTTTGCATAAAAAAAACTCCTGCTAAATACAGGAAGCTGTACTTAGCAGGAGTGCCGCAGCAAAGGCCTTTCGAGGCTTGAAATGAAACGGACATCCAAGCCGGATAAAATCCAATGAATGACCTTTTGCGCAATGGATTGAATCAGCCGTTGCCGAATACCCTTTGGGGTTTTGTGAAACGGCTGACCAGAAAACCAACGGCTAATCCGACCACCATGGGGACAATCCATCCCATACCAATGCTGAAAAATGGAATGAATTTTTGGCAGAATGCAAGAATTGCCTGGACAGCAGGCTGTGCCGTGATATTTTGGGGCAGAGCATTCAGAAAATCCGCGACTGCGTCAAAGAGTGTGAAAACAATTGTAAGCAGATAAACACATTGACGGTTGTGAAACAGAGGTGACAGCAATGCGAGAAGGATCAATGCAATGGCCAGCGGATACAGGAACATCAGAACAGGAACAGCACCGGAAATAATCTGTGTAAGCCCTACATTGGCCAGCAGACACGAAATTACGGTAAACACAATCGCGTAAATTTTGTAATTTAAAAAGCTTGGAAAGATAGTATGAAAAGTCTCTGAACATGCGGTGACAAGACCAACAGCCGTTTTTAAGCAGGCAATCGTTACAAGAATGGCAAGAAGCACACCGCCCCAATTACCGAAATAGTAATGTGCAATTTCAGCAAGGGCAATTCCACCGTTTTCGGAAAGCTTCAGGTGTCCCATGCTGGATGCCCCAAGATAAGCAAGGCATCCATAAATTACACCCATTAAAGCCATGCTGATGAGACCGGATTTTAAGGTCCCAAATGCGATGCCCTTCGGGCTTTTTACATTCAGGTCACGCAGCGTCTGAACAACTATAATACCAAATGCAAGTGATGCAAGCGCATCCATGGTGTTATAGCCTTCGGTAAAACCTTTGAACAACGGTATGGTACGATATGCGTCATGTGCCGGTATATTGAGTGCATTTCCCATAGGGCGAATAAAACTCGCAATGATTAATACTGCAAGCAAAACTAAAAACATTGGATTTAAAATTTTACCTACCCAGGTAAGAATTTTGTTGGGCTGCAGAGAGAGAATTAACACGGCTGCAAAAAACAAAATGGAAAAGCACAATA
>JBFLFY010000006.1:0-83012 GCA_041859875.1 Caproicibacter sp.
GTGCAGCTTTGAAATCTCCGTCCTCATCTGGGCACGCAGCTTTGCATCGAGGTTTGAAAGCGGCTCATCGAGGAGGAATACCTTCGGGTTACGTACTATAGCGCGTCCCAGTGCAACACGCTGCCTCTGGCCGCCGGAAAGAGCCTTTGGCTTCCGGTCAAGCAGATGGGAAATGTCCAGGATCTTTGCCGCTTCATCAACGCGGCGCTTGATTTCGTCTTTCGGAACCTTGCGCAGCTTCAGGCCAAACGCCATGTTGTCAAAAACCGTCATATGCGGGTACAGGGCGTAGTTCTGGAACACCATTGCAATATCGCGGTCTTTCGGCGCAATATCGTTTGCCAGGGTATCGCCTATATAAAGTTCACCCTTTGTGATTTCTTCCAAGCCTGCAATCATTCTGAGGGTCGTAGACTTACCGCAGCCGGAAGGTCCAACCAAAATTACAAATTCTTTGTCCGCAATCTCAAGGCTGAAATCCGACACAGCAGTTACACCGCCGCTGTATACCTTATAGACATTTTTTAGTGTTACGCTTGCCATAATAAGCCTCCTGACAATCCATTGATATAGTTTCTTAAAGAATAACAATAAGAAGTTTTTTTCTACTTCCACTACTATGCAAGCTAATCATAGCAGGAAATTCCACGGAAGAACAGACTCTTTTTGCCCAAATTTTAATGAACGACTTTATTGAATTCCGATAAAACACAAATTCGATTTACAATTTTAGTTTAATATTTCTAAATAAATTCAACCGAAAACCGCGCTGATTTCATCCGGAGTCAGTTCCCGGGCTTCGCCGGGAGCAAGGTTCGCATCCAGCGGCAAGTTACCAATGCGCACCCGCCGCAATGCGGTAACGCAGTTCCCCCGCGCCAGAAACATCCGCTTCACCTGGTGGAACTTCCCTTCGTGCAGTTTTACCAAGGCAGCAGGGCCGTTGGCCTCAAGCGGTTCCAGTTCCGCCGGAAGGCACGTCATATCGGAAAGCTGCACCCCGCGGTGAAAAGCTTCGCAATCCGCTGCGGAAACAGGTTTTTCAAGGCTTGCTTCGTACCATTTTGTCACATGGCTCTTCGGGGCGAGCATTCGGTGGGCGAAAGCGCCGTCATCGGTCAGGATGAGCAGGCCTTCGGTATCCTTGTCCAGCCGGCCGGCAGGGAAAATGCTCCGGCGCTGCCACTCAGGTGGAAGCAGGTCTACCACTGTGCGCGCTGTGGGGGCACGCGAAGCGGAAAGCACACCGCCCGGTTTGTTCATCATCAGGTACAGATACTTTTTTACCGTAAGCAGGCGGCCGTCCAGCCGAATTTCACTGGTTTCTAAGTCCGCCTTAAAGTCGGGGCGGCATACGGGTTTCCCGCCGACGGAAACACGGCCCGCGCGGATGATACGGCTCACTTCACGCCGTGTTCCAATATTCTGGGAAGCAAGAATTTTATCGAGTCTTTCTTTCTGCATTGGTTTTCCTTTCCAGCCTGCAAAGAGTTTTCTTTATTATAGCACCTCCATCCGCAGAACGCGATTCCCGGCTTCACAAAAATTCTTTGCAGAAATAAGTAGGGTTCCTTGTTGAGTTAATCGGTAGGCCAGGCATTTGCCGGAATATTGGAGGAAGCCGGTTTTTTTGCTTCTACAGCAGAGGAAGTTTTTGGCGTGGAAGAAGGGGAAAATGCCGTCAGCGCGCCCATGCTGTTCCGCGCAGGCTCAAATGGGGCGTCGCAGTTTGTCTTATTGTCATCCTTCTGCCCGTCAAAGCCCGTCATGAAACCGTCGAGTGCTGGGGTACAGAGGTCGCCGCCAATCACCCGCCCATCGCACACAAGCAGCGTGCCGCGCATTGCTTCCTGGTTCGGATAATTTGTAACGGCATAAATCCATTGCCGGACCGTTTTGCCTGCGTAAGGCTGCAGGTCAAGCCCCTGTTCTTTTTGTATGTTATTGTATGCGACATATACATCGTCAAATTTTTCCGGGATGGTAACATCGCCCGTGTCAATCGGCTCGGGGTCCACCTTCCAGCCGAACTGTTGGAAAAACGCAACGCGCGCGTTGTTGTCGGCGGCGGAAAGGGCATACTTTTTTCCGGAACTGACCGCTTCCGGCTGCGCATTGTTCCGGCATACAAAGATTCCAATTAGCGTGACCGCCACAAGCAGCACGGCCAAAACTACGATTGTTTTTTTGCGGCTGCGCCGGAAAGATAGTACAAACATAACTCCGCCCCCTCAGCAAAATCCATTCCTTCAACGAATAGATATGCCAAAGGGGCGGCAATCATTCATATTTCGTTTTCTGCGGATTCCTTTGCGGCTTCTATGACTTTCTGCGCGGCCTGCGGCGGGGTTTCCTCATAGCGGGCAAATTGGAACGTAAAGTTTCCCCTGCCCTGCGTGGCCTGGCGCAGGAACGTGCTGAAATTATGCATCACGGCCTCCGGGGCTTCCGCCTCCACCGTCTGGCAGCCTTCCTTCGCCGGTTCCATGCCGAGCACACGCCCGCGGCGCTTATTAATCTCACCCATCACGTCGCCCATACAGGTGTCCGGCACCGTGCACTTCAGCAAGCCAATCGGCTCCAGCAGAACCGGGTCGGCCTGAGGCATCCCGTTTTTATAGGCCAGTGCAGCTGCCATCTTAAACGACATTTCCGAAGAATCCACCGGGTGGTAGGAGCCATCGTACAGCGTGGCACGCAGGCCAACGACTGGGTACCCGGCTAGCGGGCCTTTTTCAGCGCTTTCACGCAGGCCCTTCTCCACAGCTGGGAAGAAGTTCTTTGGCACGGCGCCGCCGACTACCCGCTCACCGAACTCTAAGTTTTCGCTGGTGCAGGGCGCAAACTCAATCCAGACATCACCATACTGACCGTGGCCGCCGGTTTGCTTTTTATACCTGCCCTGAACCTGCACTTTTTTGCGGATGGTTTCACGGTAAGCAACGCGCGGTTCTTCCAAAAGGATTTCAACGCCAAATTTCTTTTTCAGCCGTGCGGCTACAACCTCCAAATGCTGTTCACCCAAACCGGAAAGAAGCATCTGGTGCGTTTCGTGATTGGTGCAGAAACGGATAGTCGGGTCTTCTTCCGCAAGCCGCAGGATCCCCTGTGCCGCCTTATCTTCTTCCCCTTTGTTTTTGGGCAGCACTGCCATGGTAAGGCACGGCTCCGGGTAATCCACGCCATCAAGCTTCACCTTCCGCAAAGCGGAGCAGAGTGTGTCGCCCGTCTTCACGTTCTGCAGCTTTGGTACCACGCCGATGTCCCCCGCGCCAATAAACGGAACGTCAATCTGCTTTTTTCCGCGCATCGTCAGCGTTTTGCCAATGCGCACCGCTTCGCCCGTTCGCATATCGACTAGTTGGCTTTCGCTGGAAATCCGGCCGGCGATGACTTTCAGGTAAGAGAGTTTTCCGATGAACGGGTCTGCCACAGTCTTAAACACAATGGCTACAGGCTGTGCGTCTGCATCAACGTCAATTTCAAACGGGTCGCCGCTTTCGTCTTCACCAATCTCGCCCGCCTTGCTTTTTGCGCTTGGGGCAAGCCAGGTAAGGCCGTTCAAAAGCTGGTCAATTCCGTTCAGCAAAAGGGCGTCGCCGCAGAAAACCGGAGAAACGGTTCCGGCTTTCACGCCGCTGCTGATACCGACAATCACTTCTTCCGGGGTAAACTTTCCACCGGAAAAATATTTTTCAAACATGGCGTCATCCGTTTCGGCAACAGCTTCGTAGATAGCGGTGCGCAGGCCGTTCAGCCGCTCGCCCATATCCGGCATTGTTACTTCTTTGGCTTTGCCATCATGATACTCGTATGCCTTGAATTCAAGCATATTTACATAAATGTTTGCTTTTCCGTCGCGGATGTACGGCACGACGACCGGGCAGATTGCCGGGCCGAAGGTTGCTTTCAGATTTTCGAAGACTTTATAGAAATCTGCGCCTTCATCGCACAGGCCGTTTACAAAAAAGATTTTGGAGAGGCCGCGCGCATCAGCGGCGGCAGCCGCCTTTTCGGTTCCGACGCACACTCCGTCTTTGCCGGAAATGGTAATCAGGACGGAATCCGCCGCGCGAACCGCTTCACACAGACCGCCCGCAAAGTCAAAGAGGCCGGGCGCATCCAGCAAATTCAGCTTACATCCTTTCCACTCGATGGGGGCCATCGCCGCGCTGACGGACGACCTGCGCCGTATTTCTTCCGGGTCATAATCCGTTACGGTGTTGCCATCGCCTACTTTTCCTAGCCGGTCGGAAGCTCCGGAAAGATAAAGCATCGCCTCGGTAAGGCTCGTTTTTCCGGCACCGCCATGGCCTGCAAGGGCTATGTTCAGAATCTTGTCTGCTTCATATTTTTCCATCTGGGGACAGCTCCTTTCGAGGATAATTACCTTTGCATTTTAAAAATAAGTACAATAGTTCAGCCTATTTTGTAATGATTATAGCGTATATCAACAAATATTACAATGTGTAGAGAATAATTTCTTCGTATCATTCTTCCAAATTTTATGTGTGGTTTTTTATGAATATTGTACTGCGGTCTGCGGCCTTTTGTAAAAGGCCTGGCGAAAACTTTGCTGAATCTCAAAAAAAGGACTGAGCATTTTCCTAACGCTATAATTAAAATTTTCCGTCTGCTCTGAAAGCTGACGAAAAATCTTGCCAAAAGACAAAAAAGCTGCTACAGAGCAAAAGTTCTGCAGCAGCTTTTTATTTTATGAAATTGTACCCAAGCAGTACGGGCTGAATCAGGCTTTGCCTGCGCAGCCGAGTACGTCTTTAATCTTGTGCTCTACAAGGCCCTGAACCGCAGCGCGGCCATCGCCAAGATACTGGCGTGGGTCGAAGTGATCCGGATGCTCAATAAAGTGCTTGCGGACACTGCCTGTCATAGCAAGGCGGAGGTCGGAGTCAATGTTGATTTTGCAGACAGCCATGGTAGCAGCCTTGCGCAGCATCTCTTCCGGGATGCCGATTGCGTCAGGCATTTTGCCGCCGTACTGGTTGACCATCTTTACAAATTCCTGCGGAACGGAAGAAGCACCGTGCAGAACGATTGGGAACCCAGGCAGACGGTCGGAAACTTCCTTCAGGATGTCGAAGCGAAGCTGTGGGTTCTGACCAGGCTTAAACTTGTAAGCGCCATGGCTTGTACCAATAGCGATTGCAAGGGAATCAACGCCGGTGCGCTTTACGAAATCCTGCACTTCGCTTGGGTCTGTAAACTGAGCCTTGTCCGCGTCTACATTAACTGCATCTTCTATGCCGGCCAGTTTGCCAAGCTCTGCTTCAACAGTTACGTGGTACTTGTGGGCATACTCAACGACCTTGCGGGTCTCTTCAATATTTTCTTCGTACGGTTTCGCGGAACCGTCGAACATAACGGATGTGAAGCCATCGTCGACGCAGTCTTTGCAGACTTCGTAAGACGGGCCATGATCCAGGTGAAGCACAATCGGGATTTCCGGATGCTGAATAACTGCTGCTTCAACCAGCTTTTTGAGGTAAGCCGGGCTTGCATATTTGCGTGCGCCCGCGGAAGCCTGAAGGATAACCGGTGCTTTCAGTTCGGCTGCAGCATCGGTAACGCCCTGAACGATTTCCATATTATTGATGTTGAAGGCACCGATTGCATATCCGCCCTCGTATGCTTTCTTGAACAGTTCCTTGGTATTGACCAACGACATGGGCTGTCACTCCTACTCATTTATTTGATTTCTTCGTTCATTATAGCGCATTCTGGGGGAAAGATAAAGAGAGATTGTTAAAAATTTATTGATTTCCTTTTGGCTGGAAACATTCCGGGTGATTTCGGCTGAAATGGAAAATATACTGCTGTGCAACACCCGCATAAGGCCCAAACCAGGCGGGTGTTTTTCCGGGAAAAAGCACCTTCATGGCACGCTTAATCCATACGTCCGCAGGGAAAGCCTCCAGCCTGTGCAACCCGTAAAGCAGCGTGCAGTCCGCTACTTTGGGGCCGACGCCGCAGGTCTGCTCCAATTTCCGGTGCGCTTCCTCAAGCGGCATGGTTTTCAGTGCGGAAAAGTCCAGTTCCCCGGCAGAAACGAGGCGCGCTGCATCAAGCACATACGGAGCCCGAAAGCCAAGCCCCAAAGCCCGCAGTTTCTGTTCGGACACTTCTGCCAGCGTTTCCGCAGCCGGGAACGTGAAGCCTCCGCCTTCGGCTGGTGCGCCGTACGCTTTGCTAAGGCGTTCCACCATGCCCTGTATGCGGCGGATATTGTTGCACTGCGAAAGGATAAACGAGCAGAACGCTTCCCACGGCTCCTGGTTCAAGATGCGGATTTCGGGCGCATAGCTGACAGCTTCGGCCAGTTCCGGGCCTTTCCGGGCCAGCCCGGCGCGTATGGCGGCATAGTCGGTTTCGGTGTCAAAGTAATGTGCCCAAAATGGGTCATGCAGAACGTGCGGAAGGTTTTCCGCTGTGATGCGCAGACTGCGGCCGCCCGCTGTTCCCTGCCACGAACCATCTGCCAGATGATGCCAGCGGAAGCACTGCCCGCATTCCAGTATTTGCCCCAATGTGTCGAAATTCACGCCATGTTTTCCCCCTTCGGACCGAAATCTGTATTTTACGCCAATATTACCATAAAAATTTTGTAGACTCAACCCTTGACAAATACGGAGTGTACTTTTCGGCAGACAAGGCCGGTTGACATAATACCTTATTCATTTTTTATGAATTCACCGCTTTTCAACGGTGAATTCCGCACTTTTCCACTCTTTCCACTGAGTTTTCCACTGCAACTGCCCAGTTATTGCACGGCATTATGTAAACCAATGCAAATACGTTTCGTATAAACGCCCATTCCATGGGGAATGCGGGATGTATATTCGCTGATTCTCTGAAATTTCGGTGGAAAACTCCCCTTTTACCGGGTTCGTCGAAAGTTGTTGGAAAAACATACGGAGCCATATTGAATTCGGCTTTTTTGTGGTATAATGAATTAAGTATATAGAAAAATACGATACAGAATAAGGAGTTTTATATATGTTGGAAGAAATAGAGAAAAACCCGGCGGAAGGCATTATAGCAGGGCGAAACGCCGTCACCGAAGCCTTGCGCAGCGGGCACCCTATAGACAGCCTGTATGTGGCGCGCGGCTACCGCTCCGGAAGCCTCGGCGTAATAATTGCCCGCGCGAAAGAGGCCGGCATCGCCGTGAAGGAAGCGGACCCCCGCAAACTGGACCATCTGTGCGCAGGCGCCGTACATCAAGGCGTTGTAGCTGTGGCGGCTGCAAAAGCATATGCGACGCTCGACGATATTTTTGCCCTTGCGGCAAAACGGAACGAAGCGCCTTTTATTATCCTAGCAGATGACCTGGAAGACCCGCACAACCTCGGCGCCATCCTGCGTGTTGCGGAGTGTGCGGGCGCGCACGGTGTTATTATTCCCAAGCGGCGCAGCGTCGGCCTTACCTGGGCCGTAGGCAAAGCAAGCGCGGGCGCAGTGGAGTATGTTCCCGTTGCGCGCGTCACAAACCTTGCTTCAACAATCGACGAGTTAAAAAAGCGCGGCGTGTGGATTTATGCTGCGGATCTGAACGGTGAAAACTGGTGCAGCACGGACTTAACCGGCCCTGCCGCTGTCGTGATTGGTTCGGAAGGGTTCGGCGTAAACCGCCTTATCCGCGACAAGGCCGATTTTGTTATATCCCTGCCGATGCTGGGCAAGATAAATTCATTGAATGCATCCGTCGCATGCGGCATTATCTGCTATGAAGTTGTCCGGCAGCGCAGAGGGATTCATGCAAAATAAAACGGGAGCAGATTACAATGAAAAAAGAAAGAACTCCGCACAGCAGCGGCGGCGCCATTGATGAGGACGCGGCACAAAACAAAATTCGGGAAGAGCAGACACCTGCACAGGCAGACTCCGGGACAGGGGTGCGTTCTCGCCCGGAACCGATGACCGCAGACGAAATTGTACGCAGCGCGCAGAATGCCCTGCAGATGGAAGCCGCCGATGAACCGTCCGTTCCAAGAAGTGCGAAACATGCTGAAAAGGCGAAGAAGCATTCTTTTTTCCACCGGAAAAGGGAAGTTGATTCCGTTCCGGAGGATGACATCTACTATGGGCTCCAACTGAAATCGCTGCAAGAATACCAGCATGACTATGAAGAAACCATTCGATTTGATGCCGGTCGCATCCGTCAGATGGAAGAAGAAATCCACCGCACGCAGGAAGGATCTGCATCCAAGTCGGAGCAAGAAGCTGTTTCTGCTCAGGCCAAGCCTGTGAAGCCGGAGAAAACTGTTTCCGCTCAGGCCAAGCCCACGAAACTGGAAGAGACCGTTGTCGCTCAGGCCGAACCTGTGAAGCCGGAAAAAGCTGTTTCCGCTCAGGCCAAGCCTGTGGAACCGGAAGAAACCGTTTTTGCTCAGGCCAAGCCTGTGAAGACGGAAAAGGCTGTTTCTTCTGACAGCCGTCAAGGCCATTTGGAACAGATTCTGCGCAGCGTTGGCCTTGACACAGAAGGCCTTTTCGATTCATCTGAGATACCAAAACCGGAACCGCCGGTTAATCCTCCCAGACCTGCCGGTTCACCGGAAATACAACCTCCGATTCCGCCCATCGAAGAACCGGAGCCTGTCGAACCGCAACGAATCTACCCGATAGAGGAACCTTCCCACACCTCGGTTCCGAAGAACATTGAAAAGCCCGCTGCTGCTCTTCATACCGAAGTTTATAAAATTCCAGCCCAGAAACCGGATAGTGAACCGGGTGCTGTAAAAGAGCCCACCGCACCGCCGCGCACGGAGCAGGACTCCCCCGTTTCTCCCACACGGAAGGAACCGGCCAAACGTGATTATCCGCGCTACCGTGCGGCGGCTCTTCCGCTGCAAATCATTGAGCTGAATACTTTTGAAGACACCCTTGCCGCTGAGGCTGCAAAATATGAGCTTCCGCCCATCCATGCGCCGGAGCCAATCCCATTCCCACTGGCAGCTGCGGAGCCGGAAAAAGAGCCTGCTGAAAAGTGCAAAAGTGACACGGAGCCGGAGGAGGATTCAAAATTAAGTTCCCCCGCTGCAAACGCTTCGAAGGACACTCCGATTCTCCAGATTCCTCTAGCCCCGCAGCAGTCCGAAGGTGAAGAGCTATCCGAAGAGAAGGAAGCTCCAGAAGCCTCCGAAGAACCAAAAAAGGCCGGAAAGGGAAAAAAGAAACATTTTCGCTTCGTCGGCACCGTAGAGGACCAAGACACCCCCGAACCGAAGGAGGAACCGCAGGAAGAACTGGTTGACTACACTTCACCCGAAGATGCCCCATCCGTTCGAAATGCCCTTTTAGCTGGTGTGCGAAAACTTTACCTGCGTTTTGCCGTAACCGGTATTTTCACGCTGATACTTGCTGCATACAGTGTTGCATGGGAATATGCGTCAGCTCTTCCCGCAGAATTACATACGCTGTTTACCCCGCAGAAGTGCCTTGTTGTCAGTCTTATTTTTCTTGCTCTAACCGTGCTTTTCTGTATCCCGGCCATCTGGAACGGCCTGCAGGGCCTGTTCCGTTTTCAGGCGAATTCCGACAGCACCGCCGCCGTTGCCGCACTGGCAGCCTTAATGGAAAACATTGTTTTTCTGTGTACAGGGTTTCCGGCATCCTGCCGCCTGTATTCCTCGCTTGCCGTGCTGGCACTTTTCCTCAACACTGCGGCAAAACTGAGCATGGAAAAACGCATCCTGCGGAACTTCCGCTTCCTGACTTCCTCTGAGCAAAAATATTCCGTACAGATGTTTGACGACTACAACACCGCGCTGCGCATGGCAAAAAACTGTGTGGCGGGCGAACCGAAAATTGCTTACCAGGTAAAAACAGGCTTTCTTCAGAATTTTTTAAAGCACTCTTTTTCTTCCGACGACCCCATAGAACATATTTCACAGGTTCTTGCGCCGGCAGGATTTATTGGGAGCCTTGTGCTTTGCATTGCCACTGCGGTACTGACGAAAGATGCCCGCACCGCCCTTACTGTGTTCACAGCCTCCGCCTGCGTCTGCGTACCGTTCGGCGGCCTTTTGAGTGTTAACTTACCGCTCGCACAGCTTTCCAAAATCTCCGAGCGCTGCGGCGGCATGACGGTCGGCTGGGATGCTGTTGAGCAGTTCAGCCAAACGAATGCTGTTTTAGTGGATGCGGAAGATCTTTTTCCGCGCGGCACCGTCGTGCTGAACGGGATTCAGACTTTTGCCGGGCAGCGCATTGACCAGGCCATACTGGATGCAACCGCGCTAACAGCAGCAGTGGGCGGACCCCTGAACGGGCTTTTCAGCCAGATTGTAAAAACGCGCGGGGAAGTCCTTCCTCATGTAGAACGCACCGCTTATGAAGACGGCATGGGCATTTCTGGCACTGTTTCCGACCGGCTGATTCTTGTTGGGAACGGCGCTCTGCTCAAGCACCATGGGGTGGACGCACCGTCACACGACTATGAGGAAAAATATCTGCGCGCGGGAAAAATCCCTGTCTACCTTGCCTGCGGCGGGATGCTTGTCGCCATGTTCCTCGTGTATTACCGCTCCGACCGCCGCCGCGCTGTAGAACTCCGCAGGCTGGAATACAACGGTATCAGCCTGCTGGTACGCACCCACGACCCGAATATTACGCCGGAGCTTGTTGCCAGCTGCTTCAGCCTGAGCCCGCACTCCATTTCAATCCTCCCGGAAAAGCTTGGCAATGTTTCCGCTGATTTGCACGCGCATCCTCCGGAGCGCGCGCCTGCCGTACTCGCAACAAAAGGCCGCACCGGCGCCATGATGCGCATGATTACGGCCTGTACCCGCCAAAAAGGCAACATCACCGTCGGCGCTGCGCTGCAAGCAGCCGGGGCCGTACTAGGTTTTGCCCTCGTTGGGCTCTTCACTTTCTGCAGAGGAATCAGTCAGCTTTCCACTGCGGCACTTCTCCTGTTTGAAGGATTCTGGACGGCCGCCGCAATTTTTGTTCCCCACATCCGCCGCCCCTGACTTTGCTACAACATTTAACTTCAGAAGGGTCATCTATGAAAAACAAATTTTTAAACTTCCTCACTTCCCTGAAAAATGACCGCCTCCTTCCCAAGAAATTTTTCTTTTCCACCCTCGGTGTAGTCATTATGGGGGTTGCCGTTCCCGCGCTGATTTATTCCGGCCTTGGCACCGATCCGTGTAGCTGCGCAAACCTGGCCATGGCACAGAAAACCGGCCTGGCGTTCTGGCAGTGGTCTGCTATTATTAACTCGGTGCTTTTCCTCTTTCCGCTTTTCCTGGACCGTTCCCTCATCGGCTACGGAACAATTATTAATATGTACTTAATCAGTATTATCGCGGATGCGCTGCGTGCCTCCTTTTACCGCACCTGCCTTCCGGCGCAGCCGGGAAGCCTTCTGATTCGCATTGCTTTCATGCTGGCCGGCCTGCTTTTGCTCTGCGTCGGCGCAGCTTTTTATACCGTTGCCGGTATGGGGGTCGCCCCGTACGACAGCATCCCGATTATCCTTGCGAACCACCTGCACTGGAGTTTCCGCTGGGTCCGCATCTCGTTCGACAGCTTCTTCCTTGTTCTCGGCTTTGTCCTTGGCGGACCGGTCGGCGTCAGCACCATCCTCACCGCTTTCTGCCTCGGCCCCATTATTCAGGCCGTGGGCGGCTGGCTGCAGCATCGGTACCTTACCCCCACCTCCGGCGGAATCGCCATGCGCAGAGAATAAAAAACAGCAAAAGCTCCCGGCACTGTGTAAAACAATGCCGGGAGCTTTTTTACTGCCGCAAACCCCAAAGAGGTTTATGCGTTCAATGCTTGATAAACTGCAACAGCGCAGGCAACCGTAGCGCCAACCATCGGGTTGTTGCCCATGCCGATCAGGCCCATCATTTCCACGTGCGCCGGAACGGAGGAAGAACCTGCGAACTGTGCGTCGCCGTGAATGCGGCCAAGGGAGTCGGTCAGGCCGTAAGAAGCCGGGCCTGCGCCCACGTTGTCCGGATGCAGGGTACGGCCTGTGCCGCCGCCGCTTGCAACAGAGAAGTACTTCTTGCCGTTTTCAAGCGCCCACTTCTTGTAGGTGCCGGCAACAAGGTGCTGGAAGCGAACCGGATTTGTGGAGTTGCCGGTAATGGAAACATCCACGCCCTCGTGCTGCATGATTGCAACACCTTCACGAACGTCGTTTGCGCCATAGCACTTAATTGCGGCACGTTCGCCGTCAGAAAATGCACGGGTTTCCACAACGCTCAGTTTATCTGCGAAAAAGTCGAAATCGGTCTTTACATAGGTAAAGCCGTTGATTCTTGAAATGATATAAGCAGCATCTTTGCCCAGACCGTTCAGAATAACACGGAGCGGCTCTTTCCGGGCAGAGTTTGCCGAACGGGCAATGCCGATAGCGCCCTCTGCAGCTGCAAAGGATTCATGGCCTGCCAGGAAGCAGAAGCACTTTGTGTCATCGCTGAGCAGCCTCGCACCGAGGTTGCCGTGGCCAATGCCAACTTTGCGCTGTTCTGCAACGGAGCCCGGCACTGTGAAAGATTCCAGGCCAAGGCCAATCTTTTCAGATGCCTCAACCGCGGACTTTACGCCGGTCTTCAAGCCAATCGCGCAGCCGAGCGTGTAAGCCCAGACGGCGTTGTCGAAAGCAATCTGCTGTACGCCCTTAACGATTTTTTCAACGTTAATTCCTTTGGAAAGGCACAGGTCGCGCGCCTCTTCAAGGCTTCCAAGGCCATACTCGGCAAGACACTTTTCGATTTTGGCCATTCTTCTTTCTTTACCTTCGAACATGACATCATTAGCCATTTCGCTTGTCCTCCTTTTATATAGCCTTATTCTTCACGCGGATCAATGTACTTTGCCGCGTTGTCAAACTGGCCGTACTGGCCGATATTCTTCTTGTAAGCTTCATCCGGGCTCATGCCGTGACGGATGTCTTCCATCATCTTACCAAGCCGTACGAACTGGTAGCCCACAACTTCACCGTTCTTGTCAAGAGCAAGCTTCAGAACATAGCCTTCGGTCATCTCAAGGTAACGTACGCCCTTGGCGCCCGTGCTGTACATCGTGCCAACCTGGGAACGCAGGCCTTTGCCAAGGTCTTCAAGGCCAGCGCCAATCGGCAGGCCGTTTTCGGAGAACGCAGTTTGGCTGCGGCCGTAAACAATCTGTTTGAACAGCTCGCGCATGGCAACGTTAATTGCATCGCACACAAGGTCGGTGTTCAGGCACTCTAGGATTGTTTTGCCCGGCAGAATTTCGGCGGCCATTGCAGCCGAATGAGTCATGCCGGAGCATCCGATGGTTTCAACAAGAGCTTCCTGCACAACGCCCTCTTTAATATTAAGAGTCAGCTTGCAGGCACCCTGCTGCGGCGCACACCAGCCCACACCATGAGTAAGGCCCGAAATATCCTTAATCTCATAGGCTTTTACCCATTTGCCTTCTTCCGGAATGGGCGCGGGGCCGTGCTTGGGGCCCTTTGTGACAACACACATTTTTTCCACTTCTGCGGAATAATTCATATCGGTACTCCTTTCGGTTTTTGATTTCCCTGAATCCTTTACATTATAGCGGATTCCACCGTGTGAATCAATACGCTAATTAAAATTTTAACAAAGCATTTCTGCCTTTTTTCGGCAGGATAAAATTTAAAAACTGGTGCTCTTTCATAAAAATGGATTTTGTATTGTATTTCGAATAATAACGTGGTACTATTGCTATGGGGAATTTTGTTATTTTTTCATACATTCTATCAAATTATGGGAGGGCATTATAAATGGAGGATTCAAACCAGAACAACCCATCACAGCAGCCAAGTATGCAGCAGCCGCATATTCAGGAAGCTTCCTATCAGCCGTCGGGGGCGCCTTCTGCGGGGACTTATTACCCGCCGCAGAACACCTACACCGGCTCTTCACAGCCAACTTATCCACAGCAGCCTGTGTACCAGCAGCCCATGCCGCAGAGTCCTATTACCTATGACCCTGACGCTCCGCTTTCTATGGGGCAGTTTCTCGGCATGATGCTGCTTACCTGCATTCCGGTTGTCGGCCTTATCCTGCTGCTTGTGTGGGCTTTCAGCGGCAGCTCGAATGAGAACAAAAAGAATTTTGCGCGTGCGGAACTGATTATGGCAATAATTTTTACTGTGTTATGGTTTATTCTCGGCTCAGCTATTTATGCAGGCATTATGGGTATGATGCACGCCTTTTAATAGCAGTAATAGATGTTTCTTAGTTGTACCGAAAACCGAAACCGGCTGTTGCTTTTGCAGCCGGCTTTTGTGTTCTTTTCTGAAAAAAACAGCCTGCTATTTTCTTTGCTTTCCTTTTCTTTGCCGCATCCCGCGTTATAATAAATTTAATGTACTTTTTTGGCTTCCGCAGAAATTTAATCCGCTGTTTTGGGCGGTATGCGGTTCCGAGAAAAAGCCAATTTGAAAGAGAGGATGTTACCCATGAATTTTATGGAAAATACCATTCAGCGCGCTATGGCGGATAAAAAGACCATCGTCCTGCCGGAGGGCAGTGACAAGCGCGTCGTCACCGCGGCGGCAGAAGTTTTAAAGCGCGGCATTGCAAACATTATTCTGCTTGGCAGTGAAGCAGAAGTGAAGGCTGCGGCCGCAGGGCTTGATCTTTCCAAGGCACAGATTGTCGACCCGGCTCACACCAGTCTGCACGACGACTACACCAAAACTTTTTACGAGCTTCGTAAAGCAAAGGGCATGACCCCCGAAAAAGCCGATGAAATGATGAAAGACCCCACCTACTTCGGCGTTATGATGGTGAAAAAGGGTGCGGCAGACGGCATGGTTTCCGGTGCCTGCCACTCCACAGCCAACACACTTCGTCCGGCTCTGCAGATTGTGCGCACTGCACCGGGCTGCAAGATGGTTTCCGGCTTCTTCCTTATCACCGTGCCGAACTGTGAATACGGTGAAAACGGCACGTTCGTTTTTGCGGACTGCGGCCTGAATATCAATCCAAGTGCAGACGATCTTTCCGAAATTGCCATTGCTTCAGCAAAATCCTTCAAGAGCATTGTCGGTGCGGAGCCGAAAGTTGCCATGCTTTCTTTTTCCAGCTACGGCAGCGGCAAAGATGCCCTTGTTGACAAAGTCGTAGAAGCAACAAAACTTGCAAAACAGAAAGCTCCGGATCTGCTTCTCGACGGCGAACTGCAGGCCGACGCAGCTCTTGTTCCTTCCGTTGGTGCTTCCAAAGCGCCTGGCAGCAAGGTTGCCGGCCACGCCAACGTGCTGATTTTCCCGGATCTGAATTGCGGCAACATCTGCTATAAGCTGGTAGAACGCCTTGCGAAGGCTTCGGCTTACGGCCCAATTCTGCAGGGAATTGCAAAACCGGTCAACGACCTTTCCCGTGGCTGCAAAGCGGAAGACATTGTCGGCGTAATTGCCATTACTGCTGTTCAGGCTCAGAACGTCTGAGTTTTCCGCAAAGCAAAAAGCTAAAGTTGATGAATGCCCTGCCCCCGGCTGTGCCGGGGGCTTTTCTAACTGCAAAAAATGCGCACACCCAAAATGGGTGTGCGCATTTTTCTGTTCGGCAAAACTTATTTCAAAAATTCTTTCAGGTGTGAAGTTCCCTGAATCTTGCGCTCAACGCCGAAATAGTCGAGTATGGTTGCGCCAATGTCGGAGAAAGTCGGCTGTGTGCCGAGGTTCACACCGGCTTTGACGTGCTTCCCATAAATGACCCACGGAATATATTCACGGGAATGGTCTGTAGAAGGCGTTGCCGGGTCGCAGCCATGGTCGGCGGTAATCATCAGAATATCATCGTCGCGCAGGCCGGCAAGAATACGCGGAAGCTGAGTGTCAAAATAAGTCAAAGCCTTCGCATAGCCTTCAACGTCGTTGCGGTGGCCGTAAAGCATATCAAAATCCACGAGGTTAGTAAAGCACAGGCCGTTAAAATCGCGGCCGAGGTACTCAATCGTGCGCTCGATGCCCTCTGCGTTGCCTTTTGTACGGACAGCTTCCTTAATGCCTTTGTGGGCAAAAATATCAACAATCTTGCCAACGGAAATCACATCAAAGCCTTTTTCCGAAAGCTGGTCCAGCATGGTAACCTTCGGCGGAACAAGTGAAAAGTCGTGGCGGTTGGTTGTGCGGGTAAAGTTCGGGTATTCGCCGGTAAACGGGCGGGCAATTACACGGCCCACGCCGTACTTCGGGCCAGTCAGAATCTCGCGCGCAATTTTGCAGTACTCGTAAAGTTTTTCCACCGGTACGACCGATTCATGTGCGGCAATCTGAAAAACGCTGTCGGCTGAAGTATAAACAATCAGTGCACCCGTCTTCATGTGTTCCTGCCCGTAATCCTTAATGACCTCGGTGCCGGAATATGGCTTATTGCACAGCACGCCGCGGCCGGTGCGCTTTTCAAATTCTTTCAGAATTTCTTCCGGGAAGCCATTCGGAAAAGTCGGCAGTTTCTTTGGTGAGTTAATCCCCGCAATTTCCCAGTGACCAATGGTGGTATCTTTTCCCTTTGAAATTTCACGCATACGGCCAAAGGAAGCCGCCGGTGCGTCTACCGGTTTTCCACATCCTACGCCGTCAATGTTGAATAGCCCCAGCTTCTGCATATTTGGCATATTGAAAAAACTACTTTTTGTGCAGGATGCCAGCGTGTTGCTTCCCACATCTCCATAATCTGCGGCGTCGGGCTCTTCTCCAATACCGACGCTGTCCAGAACAATCAAAAAAACTCGTTTGCTCACAATAGACAACTCCTTTTCACCATTTTTTAATGTTTGAAACCGCTTTCAGAGGCCGGAAAAGAAAACGGAGAATTCCTTCTCTCCGTTCCTCTTCCGCCCGATACGGCTGCTTCTGCGAAAGGCAGACATTATACCGCCTACTTTTTCGCATCTTTTAGGTACCCATATCATTATAAATAGTATAACTGATTTTCTGCAAAAGGGTAGGACATCCGTCCCAATCTCAAGAAAATAAACGCGTACAGGAGCCAAAAAGTAATCTTTTTCATTCCCGTAAAGCTGTATTAAAAATTTTTCCGGGTCTTTTTACCCAACCGCCCTTTTGGAAAGCAAAAGCCAGTTAATAGGCTTTGCCCCAATAAAGCATTTTAGCAGCCGGTTTGCCGCAGACCGGGCATACGCCGGAAATCTGCTCCTGCTCAAACGGAATGCAGCGGGAAGAAAGGCCGGCGACTTCCTTGATTTTCGCCTCGCAGGCTGCATCTCCACACCACATGGCTTTTACAAGGCCGGGTTTGGTGTCTGCAATTTCTTTCATTTCGTCAAGTGTTTTCGCTGTGTATGTCATACTCTCACGGCGCTGCAGCGCACGGTCGAACATCTGCTTCCGAACGGTTTCAAGCTGTTCAGTAATGGCTGCTTCCAGGCCTTCAAGCGGCGTAAACTGTTTTTCACGGTCGGTGCGGCGCACAAGGACGCACTGGTCTTTTGCCATGTCGCGCGGGCCAATCTCAAGGCGAAGCGGAACGCCCTTCATTTCGTACTGGGCGAATTTCCAGCCAGGCGTCTGGTCAGAGTCATCCAGCTTGACGCGGAACTGCTTCTTCAGGCGGGCTTCCAGCTCTTTTGCTTTTTCCAGTACACCCGGCTTATGCTGCGCAACCGGCACAATGACAACCTGAACCGGGGCGACAGCCGGCGGCAGAAGGAGGCCGTTGTTGTCCCCGTGGGTCATGATAATACCGCCGATAATGCGGGTACTCATGCCCCAGGAAGTCTGGAACGGGTGGCAGATAGAATTGTCGCGGCCCTGGAACGTAACGTTGAAGGCCTTGGCAAAGCCATCGCCAAAGTAATGGCTTGTACCGGACTGCAGCGCTTTGCCATCGTGCATCATGGCCTCAATGGTGAAAGTTGCTTCCGCACCGGCAAATTTTTCACTTTCCGTCTTCTGGCCCTTAATCACCGGCATGGCAAGCTGATTTTCGCAGAAATCGGCGTAAACTTTCAGCATCTGCTTCGTTTCCGCCATGGCTTCCGCTGCCGTTTCATGCATGGTGTGGCCTTCCTGCCAATGGAACTCCACCGAGCGCAGGAACGGGCGCGTCGTCTTCTCCCAGCGCACAACTGAACACCACTGGTTATAAAGTTTCGGCAGGTCGCGGTAAGAATGAATCACGCGGGCATAATGTTCACAAAAGAGCGTTTCGGAGGTTGGGCGCACACACAGCCGTTCCGGCAGCTTTTCCTCGCCGCCCATCGTCACCCACGCCACTTCCGGCGCAAAACCTTTAATGTGGTCTTTTTCTTTGTTGAGCAGGCTTTCCGGAATAAACACCGGCATGGAAACGTTTTCATGGCCAAGCTCTTTAAACTTTTTGTCGAGTATATCGTGGATGTTCTCCCAGATTGCCCAGCCATAAGGCTCTATCACCATACAGCCGCGCACGCTGGTATAGTCCATCAGCTCGGCTTTTTTTACAATATCGGTATACCATTGGGCAAAGTCTTCCTCCATCGGAGTGATGGCTTCGACCATCTTTTTCTGTTCCGCCATTTTACTACCCCTTATCCGGCAGTTTCACGCTGCCTTTCTGCTTTCCGGAAACCGCCGGCCACCGAAAAACAGAGTTCAAAATGCACTCTTTATTATAAAGAATGCGGCGTGCTTTTGCAAGCCGCGCCGCTATCTTTTTCCCGCAAAAACAGCGGCAGTGTGCTTAGCTGCCGCCACAGCAAAAATCCGCCCTGCACCGGCACGGCGGATTAAAATTGCTGAAACTTATTTCTGGTGGTCTTCAATGTACTTTACCAGTTCGCCGACTGTTTTCAGGTTCTCAACTTCCTCATCCGGAACTTCAATTTCGAACTCGTCTTCAATCGACATCAGCAGGTCGACAACATCCAACGAATCAGCACCCAGATCATCGGCGATGTTCGTGTCTGCGGTGATGGAATCTTCCTCTGCATCAAATTGCTCGCTCAGAATTGACTTTACCTTCTCTAAAACCATGTTTATCCTCCTTAAGATACAAAAAAACTGGGCCACTTAAAAATAGTATACCTTCTGTGGACAAAACGAGCTACGCCGTGATACAATATCCACAAAAGGAAAAATCCCCCGTGGTTTTCCGGGGAACCAAGTGCCTATCCACATATTATTAGCATAGTCCCGTTTTGTCAATACGTTTTTTGATTCTTTTTAAGGGGAGAATGCTATGAGCCGAAAAAAATTTGCCCTAATCGGTCATCCGGTGGGGCATACCATGTCACCTTTTATCCATTCGCGCCTTTTTGCACTCTGCGGGGAAGACGCTTCCTACGATGTTCTTGACCTTCCTCCGGAGGAACTTTCGGGTTCTCTGCCGCGCCTGCGCGAATTTTCGGGCTTCAACGTAACCATTCCCCATAAGCAGGCAATTATTCCTCTTTTGGATTTCTGTCATGCAAAAGCGGAAGAGTTCGGCTCGGTGAACACCGTGAAAAATGAATCCGGCCGTCTGAAAGGTTTTACAACAGACGGTGAAGGTTTTCGCCTTGCGCTGGAAGCTGGGGGCGGAAGCCTGTGCGGAAAAGCAGCCGTGCTCGGCGCAGGCGGAGCCGCCAGAGCCATTGCGTTCGAACTGGCGCACGCGGGCGCCGAAGTCACCCTGGCGGCGCGGCCGCACAGTGCTGATGCTGCCGCCCGCCTTTGTGCGGACCTGCAGCAAAAAATTCCAGGGGCAAAAGCCGGGCACTGCTTAATTTCCGACCTGCACGGCCCGTTGGATCTGCTGGTAAACGCCACGCCCGCCGGAATGTACCCGCACACAGATTCCTGCGCCGCAGAAGAAGAGCTGATTGAGCGCTCCGCCTGTGTATTCGACGCCGTTTACAACCCCGGCCGCACAAAGCTGCTTGCCCTTGCGGAAAAGCATGGGAAAAAAGCCATCGGCGGCATTGGAATGCTCGTCTGCCAGGCTGCAGCTGCGGAAACCATCTGGTTCGGCGTGCATTTTTCCTCCAAAAGCCTTGCAGAACTGAGCCGTGAAACAGCCTTTGAAATGAAAAAGAAATTTGGGAATATCATTCTCTGCGGCTTCATGGGCTGCGGAAAAACGACCTGCGGCCGCCTTCTTGCCCAAAAAACAGGGCGGCAGTTTCTCGACCTTGACGAATACATCGAGCAAAAAGCTGGAATGCCCGTCGCGCGCATTTTTGCAGAACAGGGCGAACCTGCCTTCCGCAGCATGGAGCGGCAGGCTGTGCAGGAACTTTCGCTTTCCGGCGGAATGGTCATTGCTGCGGGCGGCGGCACCCTTTTACGAAAAGAAAATGCCGAGGATTTTCGGGCAAACGGAGTTGTCATTTTTCTGGATGCCTCTCTGAAAACCGTGCGGAAGCGCCTCCGGGATGATACCGCGCGGCCGCTGCTTCACCCGGCGGATGGCATTGACCGCACGGCGGAACTTTATGAAAGCCGCAGGCCGCTTTACCGGGCTGCGGCAGACCTTGTGCTGAGTGCCGACGGTTCGCCGGAGCAAAATACGGCCGCTTTGCTGGAAGCAGTAAAACCCGCTGTTGAATGAAATAAAATTCACACGGTCCTTTTTCCGGAGCCTGATTGACAGGTTCCGGAAAAACAGATAAACTGTGTTTTAAGTTTTTGAAAGGCCGTTTGGCCGCGCTTTCTGCGCATTTGTCCAGAGGCTGATTGAGTAGAAGGGATTAGGAAAATTATGATTATTGTAATGAATCCGGAATGTTCCAAAAAACAGGCGGAGGAATTTGCCGCACTTCTTGAAAAAGAATACAGCGTAAAAGCGAACATCTGGTTTGGCACGCAAAGCACCGTTCTGGGCCTGATTGGCGACACCTCGGCCATAGACATCGACTCCATTTCCGCGCAGGACTGCGTGGAGAGCGTGAAGCGCGTGCAGGAACCGTACAAAAAGGCCAACCGCAAATTTCACCCGGATGACACCGTCATTACCCTGCCGGGCGGGCAGAAAATCGGGGGCGGCGGCCTTACGCTGATTGCCGGGCCGTGCTCCGTGGAGTCGAAAGCGCAGATCTGCGGCGTGGCAGAGCGTGTAAAAGCAGCCGGCGCACAGTTCCTGCGGGGCGGCGCTTTTAAGCCGCGCACTTCACCCTATTCCTTTCAGGGGCTGAAAGCCGAAGGGCTTGACCTTCTGGCCAAAGCAAAAAAAGAAACCGGCCTGCCCATTGTGACGGAAATTATGAGTGAAAAGTACATTGATCTTTTTTTGGAAAAGGGCGTTGATATTTTTCAGGTCGGCGCACGCAATATGCAGAATTTTGAACTGCTGAAAGAACTCGGCCGCATTAACAAGCCAATTCTGCTGAAGCGCGGCCTTTCCAACACGATTGAAGAACTGCTGATGAGCGCCGAATATATTATGGCCGGCGGCAACGAGCAGGTTATCCTCTGCGAGCGCGGCATCCGCACGTTTGAAACCTATACCCGCAACACACTGGATATTTCCGCTGTGCCGGTTCTGAAGCGCCTTTCGCACCTGCCGGTTGTGGTTGACCCCAGCCATGCTTCCGGCCTTTCGTGGCTTGTGGAGCCGCTGGCGCTCGCCGCCGTTGCCGCCGGGGCGGATGGGCTGATTATTGAAGTCCATAACGACCCCAAGCACGCGCTTTCCGACGGCGCCCAGTCGCTTACGCCCGACCAGTTTGACCACACTGCCGCCCGTGTGCGGGCCGCGGCATCCGTACTGCGAAAAAACGTGGAATAAGTGCCGCTTTTATGCTATAATAGTGCAAACTGCAAAAGCGGAGGAAGCGTCATGGAACAGAAGATTGTGATTGTAGGGCTTGGCTTGATTGGCGGTTCGCTTGCCAAAGCCTTTCGAAAATACACCAACTGTGCGGTCACCGGAATGGACCGCAGCCAAAAAGTGCTGGAAGATGCCCTTGCCTGCGGCGCGGTAGAAAAGGCCGGAACGGAAAGCGACCTGCAAAGTGCAGATGTCGTTTTTCTGTGTCTGTACCCAAAGGTCTGTGTGGAGTTTGTTCAAAGCCATCTTTCCGTCCTCGGCCCCGGCACACTTGTAGCAGACACCTGTGGCATTAAGTCGTGGCTCTGCCCGCGCATGGTAAAGCTCGCACAGGAAGGCGGTTTCACGTTCGTCGGCGCGCATCCCATGGCCGGAAAAGAGAAAAACGGTTTTGCTTCCAGCGAAGCAGGCCTGTTTCAGGGAGCCAGCTTTCTTCTTGTGCCGTGCGGCGCACCCCGGGAAGCCGTGGACAAGCTGAAAGCCCTTGCGCCGGAGCTTGGCTTTGCCCGCACTGTGGAAACCACACCGGAGGAACATGACCGTATGATAGCATTCACAAGCCAGCTGCCGCACGTTCTGGCCTGCTCCTATGTGATGAGCCCCCAGTGCCCGAAGCACGAGGGCTTTTCCGCCGGAAGCTACCGCGATGTTTCCCGCGTGGCAAACATCAACGAAACCATGTGGACCGAGCTTTTCCTCGAAAACCGCGAAGCGCTGGTGCAGGAGCTTGACACCCTGACGGGCCATATCAATGAAATACGAAACGCCATCGACGCACGGGATGCCGACACGCTCCGCGCCCTGCTGCGCCGTGGAAGACTTGTAAAAGAAGGGCTTGGTGAATAATGGAACTTACCGTTCACACATCGGTTCCCTACCAAATATTGATTGAACGCGGTTGCCGCTGCCATGCAGGCGAATATGCCGCAAAACTGTTCGGGCAGGGAAGCCGCGCCATGATTATTTCCGATTCAAACACCGCGCCGCTGTACAGGGATACTGTGGGCGAATCGTTCCGCAAAGCCGGTTTTTCCGTCCGTACTTTTACCTTTCCGGCAGGCGAAACCAGCAAGCGCTTTTCCACGATTGAAAAAATGTACGGCGCCTTTGCCGAAAGCGGCCTCACCCGCAGCGACTTTGCTGTGGCGCTGGGCGGCGGCGTTACCGGCGACATGACCGGGTTTGCCTCGGCGACATGGCTGCGCGGAATTCCGTTCGTGCAGATGCCGACCTCCCTTCTCGCGCAGATTGATTCTTCCATCGGCGGCAAGACGGGCGTAGATATTCCGGAAGGCAAAAACCTTGTGGGCGCGTTCCATCAGCCTGCATTAGTCCTGATTGACCCTGACACGCTCCAAACGCTTCCGCCGCACTTTTTCGCAGACGGGATGGGCGAAGCCATTAAGCACGGATGCATTAAAAGCCGCGCCTTGTTTGACAAAATCCGCGATACCGATGTTCGGGATGACATGGAAAACTTTCTCGCCGCAAACCTGAACATCAAGCGCGCCGCCGTGGAGCAGGATGAATTCGACAACGGCGAGCGGATGCTTCTGAATTTCGGTCACACGTTCGGCCATGCGCTGGAAAAACTGCATCATTTTCAGAACCTTTCCCACGGGGAAGCCGTCGGCATCGGCATGGTGATGATGGTGAAATGCGGTGAAAAAGCCTGCCTGACTAAGCCCGGCACGGCAGACGAGATTCTTTCGGTTCTGCAGAAATACGGGATGCCCACGCATGACGGTGCCGCCGCTGATACCGGCGCGCTGGTTGACACTGCCATGCTCGACAAAAAAGCACGCGGCGGCACAGTAAACCTTGTCATGCTGAAAGAAATCGGCCAAAGTTTTCTGTACCCTGCCGACAGGCAGAAACTGCTGAAGCTGACGGAGGCTCTGCAATGAGCAGCGTACGCATCCAGCCTTCCACCCTCTGTGGAAAGGTTACAGTTCCTCTTTCCAAAAGCGCAGCGCACCGCGCCATCCTCTGTGCGGCGCTTGCGGGGCAGAAAAGCATTCTGCCGCCGGGCGAAACCCTCAGCGATGACCTGCTTGCCACGCAGGGTGCCGTCCAGTGCCTGCTTTCTGCCGGGAGCGAACCGGCTGTGCTGGACTGCCGGGAATCTGGCTCCACACTGCGCTTCCTGATTCCGCTGGCTGCGGCTCTGGGAAAAACAGCCCGATTCATCGGGCGCGGCAGGCTTCCGGAACGCCCCCTCGGCATATACCTTGAGTGTCTGCCAAAGCACGGTGTTTCCTGCAAAACGGCTGGCGGCCTGCCGCTTACCGTAAACGGGCAGCTGCAGCCTGGCATTTTCTCTCTTCCCGGCAACGTGAGTTCCCAGTTTGTGACTGGCCTACTCCTCGCCCTGCCTCTGCTGGACAGCAGCAGCGAAATCGTTTTGACCTCACCGCTCCAGTCCGCGGCATATGTGGAGATGACCGTGCACATTATGGCTGCATTCGGCGTTTCCGTCAAGCAAACCAAAACCGGATGGCAAGTGCCGGGCGGGCAGTGCTACCGCCCCTGCCCGGAATTCCGGATTGAGCGCGACTGGTCACAGGCCGCATTCTTTCTTGCCGCCGGCCTTCTGGGCGGCCCAGTGGAACTGTGCGGTTTAAGCCCGTATTCCTGTCAGGGTGACCGCGAAGCAGAAGCGCTTTTTCGGGATTTTGGCGCACAGATGGAATGGCACAAAGGGATTTTGACTGTGAAAGCCGGGCGTACGCCGCAGAGTGATTTTGAAATCGACGCGTCGCAGATTCCAGACCTTGTACCGATTCTTGCGGCGGCGGCGGCCCTTCTTCCGGGCAAGCATACCGTGATTACCCATGCGGAACGCCTGCGGCTGAAAGAAAGTGACAGGCTTACTGCCATGGCACAGGGGCTGAACTGCCTTGGTGCGGATGTGCGTGAAAAGCCGGATGGGCTTGAAATCAGCGGCGTAAAATCTTTCCGCGCCGGGGCAGCAGAAGGCTTTGGTGACCACCGCGTGGTGATGTCACTTGCCATTGCCGCCCTCCGCTCAGAGGGCGAAACCGTCGTAACCGACGCGCAGAGCATCTGTAAAAGCTACCCGGATTTCTTCCGGGATTACAATCGGCTGGGGGGAAAAGCATATGACGTGGGGCAGTAAACTGCACCTTACAATTTTCGGCGAAAGCCACGGCCCGGCCATCGGCGCAGTTTTAGAAGGGCTTCCCGCAGGGGAAGAAATCGACGGGAAGCAAATTTTGGCTCAGATGGCGCGCCGTGCGCCTGGGCATGACAGTTCCGCAACACCGCGCAAAGAAAGCGACACACCGGAAATTTTAAGCGGCATTTTAAATGGACACACAACGGGTGCGCCGCTCTGTGCCGTCATCCGCAATACAAACACCCATTCCGCAGACTATGAAAATCTTCGGGATATTCCGCGCCCCGGCCATGCGGATTATACAGCCGGAGTACGTTACAAGGGCTTTAATGACGTTCGCGGCGGAGGATGCTTTTCCGGCCGGCTGACGGCGCCGCTTGTGTTTGCGGGCGCAGTCTGCAGGCAGATTCTGAAACGCCGCGGCGCGACAATCGGCGCGCATGTACTTTCCATTCACAGTGCGGCAGACCAGCCGTTTGACGCGGTGAATGTTTCCGCGAGTTTGCTGGAAAACTTGTCTTCGCGCTATTTTCCAACGATAGACCCGACAGCGGAAGCGGCCATGCGTGCGGAAATCGAGTCTGCCCGGCAGATGCGCAACAGCGTGGGCGGCGTAGCGGAATGTGCCGCCACCGGCCTGCCTGCCGGGTGCGGCGGCCCGCTTTCCGAAGGCGTGGAGTCGGTGCTTTCGTCCCTGCTTTTCGCCATACCCGCCTGCAAGGGCGTGGAATTCGGCTCCGGATTTTCCTGCGCATCCCTGCTCGGAAGTGAAAACAACGACCCCTTTTATTTTGATGAAAACGGCGCCGTCAGGACGCGCACCAACCACGCAGGCGGCATCCTCGGCGGAATCACAACGGGTATGCCGCTTATTTTCCGTGCGGCGTTTAAGCCGACGCCATCCATCGGGCTGGAGCAGGAAAGCGTTGACCTGGCCGCCGGGAAGAACACAAAACTGACTGTACAAGGCAGGCACGACCCCTGTATTGTTCCGCGCGCCGTTCCGGCGGTGGAAGCCGCAGCGGCTGTTGCCTTGCTTGAAATGCTTTTATAAAAAACCGGGAGATGGGATATATGACACTGGGGGAAATCCGTGAGGAAATCGACGAAATTGATTCACAGCTTCTTCCGCTTTTTCTGCGCCGCATGGAATGTGCGTCACAGGTAGCGGCTGTAAAAAAAGAAAAAAATCTACCGGTTCTGAATGAAAAGCGCGAACGGCAGGTTTTAGATGGAATTACGGCAAAATCCGGTGAATTTGGCGGTGAAGCGCGCATTCTGTACGCTGACATGATGGCGATGAGCCGTGGGCTGCAGCACCGGATTTTGGGCGACGGCGCAGAGCTTCGCGAAAAAATAAACGGCGCGCGCTCCGAAATGCCAAAGGCCGAAACAGTAGCCTGCCTTGGACAGAAAGGCTCTTTTTCGCACGAAGCGCTGAAGCGGCTTTTTCCGACGGCAAGTCCCTTGTTTTTCCCGGATTTTCAGACGATTTTTGAAGCGGTTGCGTGCGGGGCGGCAGGCCTTGGCGTACTTCCGGTCGAAAACTCCTCCGCCGGCTCTGTAGGCGACGTGTACGACCTTATTTTAAAATACCGTTTTTCCATACTGGGGGCGTTAAGCCTTCCAATCTGTCAGTGCATCGCTTCGTCGGAACCAAACATGGAAAAAATACAAGCCGTCTATTCGCACCCGCAGGCACTGCGCCAGTGCTCGAAATTTCTCGCGGCACATGGGTGGGAAACCGTCCCTTTTTCCAGCACAACGGAAGCCGCGGAAAGTGCCGCGGGAAAACCCGGAACCGGCGCGGTTTGCTCCGCCTATGCGGCGCGGGAATGCGGGCTGAACGTGCTGGCTGAAAATGTTCAGGATGCCACCGGCAACCGCACGCGCTTCATCGTCATTGGCAGAAAAATGATTCTTCCTCCGGATGCGGACAAAATCAGCCTGTGCTTTGCCCTTCCGCACCGCACCGGCACGCTTTACGGAGTACTGGCCCGTTTTGCCGCCGCCGGGCTGAATCTGACAAAAATTGAGTCCCGCCCTATTCCGGGCAAAAACTTTGAATACGACTTTTACCTTGATTTTACTGGAAATGTGCGCGATGAGCATACGCTTGACCTGCTGTGTGCCCTTTCGGATGAACTGCCGCGCTTCACATTTCTTGGCAACTACCGCGAAACGGAATGAGCTAGGAGGAAGGAGTTCTTTTATGCATCCCGCATTTTGGTTTATTTTAGCCACAGCCGTCATTGCCGTTGCCTGTGCTACCAGCGCAAGCATTAAAAAAGCAAAATCTCGTCGAAAAAAGTAATTTGATAGAGAATAAAGTTCTTAGCAAAATGAATCTTTGCTAGAGCAATCTTGCAAAAATTATTTTATATTTCTTTTAAAGACTCTATTTAGCTTTTTCCCACAGTAAAATAGCAGTGTAGTAACTGGATGATATTTTTGAAAATATACTGCCTTCTGGGGAGATGTTTTTATGAGTCCTATGCCGTTGATTGCCTGTGCTATTGCCATTATGTGCGTGTTTGCCGCCTTTCCTCCGCGGCAGAAACAACGCCTGTAACGCTTTGGATTTTCCATTTCATCCGCAGGCACAACCTGCAGGCTTTGTATTGTAATCCTGCAGACTCTGCCTGTTATATTTAGAGTTGAATATCATTTGAGCCGCTGGCCTTTCAAAAGCCGGCGGCTCATATTTTATTTCCGATTCTTTTTGCAGCTGCGGCGGTATTCCCTGCAGGCGGGGAGGAAAGCGCGGTAAAAGTCGACCCATTTCTTTTCTTCATCTGCCGTCAAAGTGCAGCCGCCGTAGCAGACGTCGCAGTAAAGCTGCGTAATCCGGTCAAAGCTGATGGGTGAAAATGTCATTTTTTCGCGCACCTTTGCAGCAAGTTCATTCGGTGTACCGGAAGGCGGCACAGCAAAGCCAAGCCGGAATAGAATCCGCGCAAAATAGCGGTAAAGTGCCTGCACCATTCGTTTGCCGCCCCGGCGCCGCACCAAGGCGAACCACAGTGCATAGTATGCTTTTCTTGCCCCGTACACCAATCCCGCCAATAAAGCGAGAATTCCGGCTGCTTTCAGGAACGAAAGCAGCAGTTCCGCCCAGCCGCTGTTCGCCGTTTTGGCCGAACCGGCGGAAGAAGCAGAAGACGTAAGCGCCGATGAATTCTGTGGTTTGGAAGAAAGCGCAGAAGAGTCCTTCCCCACAGCAGAAGGCGCAGAGGATGGCACCGAAGAGCTGCTTTGCGTTTTAATCAGCGCGCTTGCTGCGGGCAGAGCGGAACCGGGCGTCGGGTCCGCCGTAAGAAACCCGTACCGCGACGAATAATATTCCACCCAGGCGTGCGCCTGTGCATTTGTGACCTCGTAAACGTTCATGGACGTTGAATTTGCAGCCGATGGCACAGCGTAGCCCTCGACATACCGGGCTGGTACGCCGCTTGCGCGCAGCAGGAGCGTCATGGCTGTAGCAAAATGCTCGCAGTACCCCTGCCGGGAATTGAACAGGAAAAAGTCTGTAAAATCCTGCCCGAACCACGGCTGCTGCGGTGAAAGTGTGTAAGTGCAGTTTTTCTGCAGCCATGCCGAAATGGCTGCGGCTTTCTGGCTCTCGCCGGTCATACCCTTCGTAATTTCCTTTGCAAGCGCCGCCGTGCGCGGAGTTATTTTCTCTACTGAACCATAAAGCCTCTGCATTGCCGCGGTATCTGCCTGCATTCTTGCCTGTAAATTGGCATCCAGTTCATTTTGTTCTACCATGTCTTCTGTGTTTTTTAAATTCGGCACATAATTTACGGCCCTGCAAATTCTGTTTTTAGAAACTGGTTCCTGTGGCACAACACTCGGGTAATGGCGTTGAATTGCAAGGTCCAAAGTTTGGCTCATCAGCGGAAGAAACAGGGCTTTTTGTTCGTCATCTTCAAATGTAATATCCATTTTACACAGGCGCAAAGGGGAATACGCTTGAGTAAGATCATTGCCACTAATTGAGGTCTGGCCGCGCAGAGTTCCAAAGTAATACAGCAGCAGCTTTTGGTAATTTCGGACCGCCGACTCGGTCAGGTCACTTGGCGATTGATTGCCCCAGTACTGAACAGCCGCATTTCCTACCAGCCAGGAATGACCGTTATATGTGTCGTAAATCCGCCCGCGCAGGTAGACTGGGCCATCTGTTTTGACCTGCATGACCGGCGTGCTGCTGATGGTCATTTTCCGCCCAAGCGTATAGTTTGGGTCATAATCATGGAACCCGCTTGTCACAAAAAAATTCTTATGAAAGTTTTCGAGTGTTTCTGAAAAATCAATTTTTGGCTTGTCATGGAAAGCAGCGTGCAGCTGCGTAAAAGCCGCCTGGGAGCCTGCAAGTGCCGCGGCTGTAACAACTGCAGCCAGCGCTGTCGTACACAGCACGGCTTTGCTGCGTCCCGGTTTTCCTTTTGCGGCATCCTCCGCACCCGCCCGTACAAACAGCAGTGCAGAGCATCCCGTCACGGCAACCAGTGCAGGCACGCTCCCCGTGTAACCCATCAGGCACAGCATACTGGGAAGCAAAATATTAAATGCCCAGAACAGCACACAGGTCAGCCGCCTTTTCCCGCAAAGAAAGGCAGCCACGGCAAAGATGCCCGCAACCGCCGGGATGGCCTGCTCCGACCCGATGAAGCGGACCATTGCCGGCCCCGGGTCATGAAACAGGAAATCCATCGCTGCATAAAAGTCATTGCCCGCAGACCATGTAACCCCAAGGAGGAAAAGGAGTGGAATGCCGATGCCTGCAAACCTTTCTGCACGACGGAAAAAGCAGGGAAAAAACAAAACTGCAGCACAGCAGAGAGCCATGGGGAAAGCCTTCTTGTTCAGAGTGCCCTCCGCCAGGAAGGGCAGCAGCATATTGTAAGTGCTGGCACAGCCTGCTGCAAGAACCAGTACATAGCCGGCGGCCCGATTTCCCACGGTGTAACCGTTCATTCTCTTCCCCTGCCGTTCTTTATTCTCTCGAAATTTGTATTCTGGCAGCCGGTTCTTCTTCAGCCGCCGCCGTTTCCTGCAGAAAGCTCACACCGCACTGTGCAAGTTTTTCCGAAAAAGCAGAAACGTCTTTTTCTACCGGCGCGGCATAGCAGTACACAGCATCGGCTCCATTTTCTGTCTGCGCCGCAAGTTCCCGTGCCAGATTCTCATCCAGGCAGGCAGCCACCGCAGCTGCTCCTCCGTGCCCAGACTGAAATATTCCAATTTTCATTTCCTCCGATTCTTTTTTTGCCAGCGCAAGCGACACGGCTGCATCGGCAAGGCCTTTTTCCGTATGAATCGGCTCCCTGCAGAGCGGTTTCCCACCGCAGGAAACGAGGCGCACCGACTCGCCGCGCCCCACACGGCTCAGCACTTCACGGTAAGCCATTTCACAAAGCAAGTCATGGACAAAAAGTGCATTTTCACTGCCGGTGGGAACCGGGCGAAAATCCACTGCAACGGTAGAGCAGGCAGCACCGGTTTCTTCATACAGGCGCGTCATCATCTTCCGGCTGTGAGCGGAAAGTTTCCAGTGAATGCTGCGCATAGAATCGCCCGGCACATATTCGCGCACGCCATCGTAAGAATTCTCATCATACCGGCCGTGCCCTTTGGCCAGCCCCTCTTCCCGCCGCAGGGACAGCACATCAGGATTCGCAGTTTGACCCAAACTGCGGCCGGGCGTTACCACGGCGGCAGCGGGCCTTAGCTCTGTTCGCAGCCGCAGTTTAAAAATCCCCAGCGGGCCGGAGACCACGGCTTTCCGCATGGTTGCCCGGTATGCCCCCACATGCCCCGGCAAAAAGGAAAAGCGCAGCGTTTCTGTGGAATTCGGCGCTATGCTCAGTGAAACTGTCTTTTTCAGCGGACGGAATCTATCCGGCCCCGTCAGGAGAACAGTAACCCTTAATCGGCTGATAAGAAAGTGACTTTTGTTCTCAAAGGCGCATGAAAAAGAAGCCGGTTTCCCCCGGCCGTATTCCTGAAAAGACGGCAGCAGAGTGCCTCCGCTTGTTTTCCGCCAGGCGCAGATGGCGCAGATGTCGTCCACCGGAAACAGCAGAATCAAAAACAGCAGCGGCGTATAGCCGAAACGGTTGTTCAGCAGATAACCCTCCGCTGAAAAAAGAACAATCAAAAAAAAGTAAATCAGTCTGTTCATTTATACGCCTGCATTTCAGCCCCGAAGGGAAGGCACAGGCGTTTTTTTCAGAATCTCTGCCAGCACATCCGAGGCGTTTCCGCCGGAAATCCTTGCTTCCCGGGAAAGAATCAGCCGGTGCTCCAGCACACAGGGCGCAAGGGCTTTCACATCATCCGGCAGAACGTAGCCGCGGCCGCTGTAAAGTGCCTGTGCCTGCGCCATTCGATACAGCATAATAGAAGCACGGGGGCTCGCCCCAAGAGCAAGCTCCTTCGTGTTTCTTGTTGCATTGACAAGCGCAAGAAGGTACCGCGCCGTTTCTTCCGCCACATGGATTTGAAAAACATCCTGCCGCACGGCAAGAATGTCTTCCGCTTTCGCTGCGGGCAAAAGATCTGCCGCCCCGCTTTCCTGTGAACCGTGCAGGATGCGCAGTTCATCGTTTTCCGTTGGGTACCCAAGCGAAACGCGGATGGTAAACCGGTCAAGTTCCGCTTCCGGCAGCGGGAAAGTGCCCTGATACTCCACCGGATTCTGCGTTGCGAGCACCATGAACGGCTGCGGCAGGCGGTGGGTGATGCCATCTACCGTCACAGAGCCTTCCTCCATAATCTCCAGCAGGCTCGCCTGCGTTTTGGGCGAAGTGCGGTTGATTTCATCTGCCAGCACAAAGTTGCTCATAACGGGGCCCGGACGAAACTCAAACTTCCCCGTTTCCTTATTATAAATAGAAAAGCCTGTAACATCAGAAGGAAGAATATCCGGCGTAAACTGAATCCGACGGAATTCGCAGTCTACCGACTTTGCCAGCGCGCAGGCAAGGCTCGTTTTCCCCACGCCGGGCACATCCTCAATCAGCACATGGCCGCCGCACGCCATGGCAAGGACAATCCGCTCTACCGTCTGCTGCTTTCCGATGATGACTTTCCCAATATTTTCGACAACGTTCTGAAGCACTTTTCTGGATTCCTGCAAATTGCTCATTGGTTTCGCTCCCCCACTTCAGATTCGGCCAAAAGCGGACGGATTTTCCAAAAATGATAGTATTATTCTTCTAATCATATTCTGTTTCTTTTCTGCTGTCAACGCGCTTTCTTTTCTGGAAAAGTTTCCTCGCAAGTTCTCGCCAGGCCTCTTTCAATGAAAGGCTTTGGCAGTGCAAGAAACAATGAACTAAACTTCTAAATTACGCCCTGCCCCTCTTCGGGCTTCATCGAAAGTTCTTCACCAAGCCTCTTTAAAAAGGAAAAGGCTTTATCAAAGCAGTGCATAATGTACTGGGTTTCTGCCTTTTGCCTTGCCCTTTTTCGGGCTTTATTGAAAGTTCTCGCCAGGCCTCTTTCAAGAGGCCGCGCAGGCAAGGGCGACCCAGCCTTTTTCCTCACGGCGGGCAAGGATTTTGAACTTGCCCTCAAGAGCGTTCCGGACATCCTGCTCGCGTTCGTCGATAATGCCGCTCATAAGGTACACAGCGCCCGGCGCAAGATACTTTTCAATGTCTTTCGTCAGTTCAATAATGACATCTGCAACAATGTTTGCCACAACTACATTGAACTGCCCGTCCACCTTTTCAGTCAGACTTCCGTCAATTCCCGTGAATCGCTCGGCGACGTGATTGCGCTCCGCATTCTGCTTTGCCGTTTTCACCGCCAGCGGGTCAATATCTACCCCTACTGCACTGCCCGCACCAAGCAAAAGTCCCGCAACAGAGAGGATTCCGCTTCCGCAGCCCACATCCAGCATCTTGCAGCCGGGCTTTATATAATCTTCAAGAAACTGCATACAAAGGCGCGTCGTTTCGTGTGTGCCCGTGCCAAAAGCGATGCCCGGCTCCAAGTCAAGCACCACGCGGCTATCCGGATTCTCCACCTTTTCCCAGTCCGGCCGAATCAGCAGCCTTTTGCCGACATTTATCGGATGAAAATATTTCTTCCAGTTGTTAATCCAGTCTTCCTGCACACAGGAGCCGGTTTCTATTTTATTTTTGATGCCGGCGGCAGCATAGCGCTCCGTCAAAAAAGAAATTGCTTCAGCAGGGTTGTCCTCCGGGCTGATGTACACATGAACAATCGCCTTGGTGCGGTCTTTTTTCAGCAAGTCTTCGTCAATCAGGTCAATATGCGCCACTTCTTCGACTTCTTCATTTAAATGCGAATAATCTTCAATGTAGATGCCATAAGGAACCGTCATCTGCGCAATCGCTCCCGCAAGGTCGACGTTCTCCGCATCTACTGTAATTTTAACTTCCGTCCAGTCCATTTTTCAGTCTCCTTTTCAGATCACATACTGTAATTATATACGTTTCCCAGCAAAAAATATAGACTAATCCCACAGCCTGCCCGAATACATTTGACTAATACAACTTTTCGGGTGGTTTTCAAATGGGAAGAAAACGCAGATTTTTCTGGAATGCCGTTATCCTGACCGTAAGCAATCTGCTGCTGCGCATGGCGGGCATCTGGTTCCGCTCCGTCATTACCAACCGCATCGGCGCAAGCGGTATGGGGCTGTGCCAGCTAATTTTCTCCGTCTTCATGCTCGGCATTACAGCCTGTACCTCAGGTTTTGGCCTTGCCATGACGCGCCTTGCCGCCGAAGGGCGCGCTTCGCACGGATGCGTTATCCGGTGCCTAGGGCTTGCTCTTTCGCTGAGCGCCGCCGCTTGGGGCATACTGTTCTTTGGCGCCGGATTCATTTCGGCGCACCTCATACAAAATCCGCTTGCCGAACAGCCCCTTCGTCTGCTGGCTTTCGGGCTGCCCTTTATTGCCTGCTGCGCCTGCCTGAAAGGCTACTTTTTCGCGCAGCGGAACACTGCCATCCCCGTGCTGGATGAATTTTTGGAAACGGGCGTAACCATAGGCCTTTCGCTGCTTTTTCTGGACCGCTCCGGCCTTCCCCCGCTGGAAAGCCTGATGGCGGCTTCCACTCTCGGTGAAGTGGCTTCCGTCATTTTTTTAATCCCCGTTTTTTACTGCTATACCCAAAAGCACGGCATGGCACTGGAAAGCACCGGCATCATGCGGCAGATTGTCCACATTGCCGGGCCTATGCTCGTGGGTTCGTTCCTGCGCAACGGCCTTGCCGGAGCAGAAAACCTTTTGATTCCAATCGGACTGCGGGCAAACGGTGCAGACAGCATTGCTTCCCTTGCACAGTACGGCGTTGTACAGGGCATGGTCATGCCGATTCTGTGCTTCCCCATGTCGCTTATCAGTTCTGCCGCCATGCTGATGATACCGGAAATAGCTGAATGTTCCGCAAAAAGTGACACGCACTCCGTGCGGCATTCCGCGGAATGTGCTTTCCGTTTCACACTGCTTTTCGGGTTTCCCACCGCAGCCATCCTTCTGGTTTTTGCAGAAGAACTGGGAACCGTATTTTTTGGGAACGCACAGGCCGCGCAGATTCTGCGCATTATGGCGCCGCTTGCGCCGCTGATGTACCTTGACAATGTGGTCGACAATTTGCTGAAAGGCCTCGACCAGCAGATGTTCTCCATGAAGCTGAACCTGTGCGACTCAATCATGCGCGTTGCGCTGATTGCTGTCCTGATTCCCCATTTCGGAATAGGCGCCTACCTTGTTCTCCTTTTTGCGAGTGAAATTTTCAACGCTTCGCTCAGCATCAATCGGCTGCTGAAGGTCACGAAACTGCACGCCGACGTCATAGACTGGATTCTTTTCCCGGCGGTCTGCGGTGCGCTTACCTTTTATCTGCTGACTTTTCTGAAGAAGCTTTTCTTCCTATAAAAATGCTCCCGGGGACTTTGTAAACAAAAGTTCCCCGGGAGCATCCTACCTATTATATATAATGGAAACAAAAACTTGCTGTACTCAGGTTTCAGGGTCTGCCGCATTGCTGCTCTTTACAGCGGCAGCAGGTTTTTCTTTCGAAGGCTTTTCAAAGAGTTTGCGCATGCAGTGGTAAACAACCATTACAGCCAGCGCCATTAAGAGGACTGCGATAATCAGCTGCAGGCCATCCGTAAGGAAAACGAACTGGCCCGCACCCATCTTTTTAAAGATGTTGCCAACTGCCTCAACAAGTGCCGTCATGGTAACAACAAGCATCACGCCCATCGGCACATAAAGCATCCAGCCTTTGCGGCCTGTCGTCTTGAGGAAAACCGCCAGGGCAATCAGCACCATTGCTGCAAGCAGCTGGTTTGCAGAACCAAACAGGGACCAGATGTTGTTGTACCCGCCAAGTGAAAGCACAAAGCCGAAAACAAGCGTCAGAACGGTTGACACATATTTATTGGTAAGGAACTGCGTAACCGGGGTATGTGCCTTGCCGTCCTCATCGTAAAGAAGTTCCTGAAAAGACATACGGCCTATGCGGGCAACGGAGTCGAGTGTTGTAAGGCACAGCGCCGAAACACACATGGTCATGCTGCACTTTGCAACATAAGAGGACATCCCGAACTTTTCGAAGAACCCGGCAACACCGGCAGAGAAAATCTGGAATGGAGTGCCGTTCGGCATCTGGCCGTTTTTAGCCGCCGCACCGGCAACAACAAGAGCCGAAACTGCAAGGATGGATTCCACAACCATGGCGCCGTAGCCAACCGGAAGCATATCTTTTTCGTTGCGAATCTGCTTGGAGGAAGTCCCGGAAGAAACAAGGCTGTGAAAGCCGGAAACCGCGCCGCAGGCAATGGTAACAAAAAGCATTGGGAACAGCATTTTGCCGTTTACGGTAAAGCCGTTAAACGCATTGATATTCATGTCCGGCCGTGTGATGAAGATGCCGACGACCGCGCCGACAATCATAAAAATCAGCAGAAACGAGCTGAGGTAATCGCGGGGCTGCATCAAAATCCACATTGGGACGACTGCCGCAAAGAAAATGTATGCAAACACCACAAGCAGCCACTGCATTTTATTGAGGTAAATTGGGAAGGCCATGCCGGCCGCCATCATGGCAACGAAAAGAACAACGCCGGCAAAGAACATCACAATCTGATTTGGTTTTACATATTTGAGGAAAAGGCCAAACAGAACCGCGCCCAGGATGTAGAACATGGAGATGGAGCCTGCCGCCGCGTTCGGGGCCGTAACCGCATTTGCGGCCACCGGTGCCGCAAGGCTGTAAGCTTTAACGGCAGAAGCGTTGAAAGTGGAGGCAACCATATCGCCGAATGCCGCAATTACAAGCAGCGAAAAGACCCAGCAGAACATCAGGAAAAGGCGTTTGCCGGTTTTGCCGATATACTGTTCAATAATCAGGCCAATGGACTTGCCCTCGTTTTTTACGGAAGCGTACAGCGCGCCGAAATCCTGTACCGCGCCAAAGAATACGCCGCCTACAAGAATCCACAGCAGCGCCGGAACCCAGCCGAACATGGCCGCGATAATCGGGCCTGTTACAGGGCCTGCGCCCGCAATGGTGGAAAACTGGTGTGCAAATACAATGGATTTTGGGGCCGGAACATAGTCCTGGCCATCCGCGTGGGTATAGGCGGGGGTTTTTGCCTTGGGGTCAATTCCCCATTTCTTTACAAGCCATCTGCCGTAAAAGAGGTAGCCGCCGCCCAGCACAGCTATGGAGATGAGTATTATTGCCAAACCGTTCATACTTTTCTTCCTTCCTCGTCAAAAGAATCCCATTGGTTGTTGTGACAGGAATACCGCAGAAAAAGGCACATTCGGGGGAAAATAAAAAATCCCCCGTCTCCGACTTTTTGTAGAAAGTCAGAGACGAAGGATTTCACTCCGCGTTACCACTCTGTTTGCTGCTTCATTGCAGCCTGCTCAGCCGCATCGGGCGGGCCCACCCAATGCGCCCGAATATAACGGTTCGGAACCGGCCGCGCCTAATTGCCATTTATGGCTTTCAACTCGGCTGCTCGCGGGCGATGTCATTCCGGAATATCCTGCCGTCTTTCACCAAATGGCGGCTCTCTGTGAGGAGAGGTTCCAAAATTTTTACCCGTTCACTGCATTTGCGATATTCTTTGCGTTCCATGTTATCACGCGGCTCTTCGCTTTGTCAACAAGTTTTTTACGAATTGTAAATACTTCCAATTCAGTTTGGCGGTTTAACCCGATAAACTGTTAAATATCACAAGAATTTTGCGTCCCTAGAAAAAATTGTCCAGGCTTCCAATCAAGAAGCCCGTTTTGCCCTTCCAAGAATCTTCAGCCACCCTGCATTCACACAAAATACAGAAACAAGTCCGGTAAGCTGTTCTGCACACGGTTGACTAATTGTCAGACAACAAGCGCTGAAAATGGAAAATCAGACGGCTATTTTCGCTTTATGGAATTTGTTTTTTTGCTGCGTTTTACCCTTTGCATTTACAGGAAAAACTATTTTGCTTCCGGTTCCGCAATCGCGGCAGTCGTGCCGCCAATCAGTTCTAAAAGCTGCTTTGGCTCCACTTCCACCTGCGTTCCGATTCTTCCCCCGCTCACAAGAATCGTTTTCTGCGCCTCGCAGCTGCTGTCTATCACCGTTCGGAACTGTTTTTTCATGCCAACAGGCGAACATCCGCCGCGGATGTATCCCGTAATTTTATTGATTTCGCTTACATGGATCATCTCTACCGATTTTACCCCGACGCTTTTCGCCGCCGCTTTCAGGTTCAGCTCCATTGCAACCGGCACGGCAAAGACATAGAAGTTTTTATCCGCGCCGCGCGTTACTAAGGTCTTAAACACCTGTTCCACGTTTTCCCCCAGTTTCGCCGCAACGGAAACGCCGTCTATTTTTCCGTCCTTATTTTCATAGAACCACGGCTTATAAGGGATTTTTGCCTGTTCCAATATCCGCATAACGTTTGTTTTAAGTTCCTTCGCCATTTTGCATCATCCTTTTCCCGTGTTTTAACAGTTCTATTATAGTACCATAAGCAAGATGGTAAAAGCAGAAGCGGCAATCAATACGCCCGCGCTGGCCCAGGAACGGATTTTCTGCCCGCGCGTGCTGGCATACCGGCCCATCACCGTGCGGCTGGAGGTAAGGAGCGTAAGAAAAATCAAGATTGGCGTCATCAGCACGCCGCCCGCCGCCTGCACGAAAACCGAAATTCCGTTCAGCCGCATGGCTGGCACCAAAGCCGCACCCGCCGCAAGCAGTACGCTGAAAGCGTAGATGCCGTAAAAGCCGGGCGCTTCACGGAAGCTATCGTTCAGGCTTTTTGTCCATCCCAGCGACTCCGCAACGCTCCAGGAAGAAGAAAGTGAAACCGTTACCGCCGCAAGCAAACCGGCGTCAAACAGTCCAAGCGCAAACAGCACTCCGCCCGCCGGGCCAAAACGGCTGGTAATGGCTGCCACAATCTGTGGGGCATCTGCGTTTTCCGCATCCGGAAGAATCCCGTAAAGGGAAGAGCCGATGAAGATTAATGCCGCCGCTACGGTTGTCTGACAAATACAGCCCGCCAGCGTATCTGCCCTTCCGCTTCGGATTTGGCTTTCCTTTTCTTTTTTTTCGGAGTACGCCCCGTTTTGGTAGAAAATCATCCACGGAGCCACGGCATTTCCCACAAGAGCCGCCATGTACCACCGGAACGGCCTCCCCGTGCAGAGCGCAGCGCTCTGCTGTACATTGAGAGCCGGACGGGTAAAGAAAGCGAAAAACAGGAACAGCACATTAAACAGCCCAATCACAAGCCCCAGGCGCTCTTTTGTGCGGTAGCCGCTCAGCATGGCAACGGAAAGCACAAGCCCTACGCTCAGCGCTACAGCCGCCCACACGGGCAGGCCCAGCAGCTCCAGCCCGGCGGACATTCCCACAAACTCCGTCATAAGCGTCAGCAGGTTTTCCACAAAAAGCGCAGTGACTTGAAAAACCATCCAGCCCCGGCCGTAATGCTCCCGCAGCAGGCGGGTATATCCCTGCCCGGAAGCCACACCGAGCCGCATGGCCATTTCCTGCACGGTATAAGTAACGGCGGTGAGCAGCAGAGTCAGCGGAACAAAAACCGCCCAGCCGAATTTTGCACCTGTTACAGTATAGGAAATCAGGCCTCCGGCATCGTTGTCCGCCATCGCAGCCAGCATTCCCGGGCCCAGAAAAAGGAGAAAATAAAATGGCCGCTTTTTTCCGCGCATGAAAACACCCCCAAAGCAGATTATGCTCTGGGGGTGCTTTCTGTCCCAGCATTCCCATCTGGGAAAATACCGAGTAAAAAGTTATTCGCTGATTTTCCACTTGACGCCCTGCGGGGTGTCTTCCAGCACCACATGGCGGGCTTTCAGTTCATCGCGGATGCGATCGGCCTCCGCCCAGTTTTTCGCTTTGCGGGCAGCCGTGCGCTCGGCTATCAGCTTCTCAATTTCTTCATCCTGCGTGTCGTCTTCCTTCTCCACATACAGAAGGCCGAGAACATCCGCAAGCTTCATGAAATGTTCCAACGCGAAGCCGCACAGTTCTTTCGAGGGCTCCGTGTCGGCATTCAGGTTCGTATTAATATCTTTTGCAAAGTCAAACAGCACAGAAAGCGCGTCGGCAGTGTTGAGGTCATCGTCCATAAAAGCATTGAATTTTTCCTCGTAGCCGCCCATGCGGGTGCGGATTTCTTCTTCCCCCGGCTTTTCGCCCGAAGGAGCGTGCTCCATCAGGAAACGCAGGTTGTCGCGGCAGTGATACAGGCGGTCAAGCGCCGCACGGCACTGTTCAATAATCTCCACACTGTAATTAATGGGCGCACGGTAATGCGAAGAAATCATCAGGTAGCGGATTGGCTCATAGCCGTACTTTTCCGCCACTTCCCGCACCGTAAAGAAGTTGCCGAGGGATTTCGACATCTTCTTGTTGTTGATGTTGATATAGCCGTTGTGCATCCAGTAGTGCGAAAACGGTACGCCGTTGCAGCACTCACTCTGGGCAATCTCGTTTTCGTGGTGCGGGAAGATAAGGTCCTGCCCGCCGCAGTGAATGTCAATGGTCTTGCCAAGAAAGCGCCGCGCCATAGCGGAGCACTCAATATGCCAGCCCGGGCGGCCTTTTCCCCACGGGGAATCCCAGCTCGGCTCGCCGGGCTTCGAACCTTTCCACAGGGCAAAATCCAGCGGATTTTCCTTCTGTTCGCCTACGGCAATCCGCGCGCCGGACTGCAGGTCGTCAATCGGCTGGTGGGAAAGTTTACCGTATTCTTTGTCTTTCAGCGTACGGAAATAAACGTCGCCGCTTGGAACCGGGTAGGCGTAGCCTTTTTCCACAAGTGTGGAAATAATGCTCAGGATTTCATCGATGTTTTCCGTTGCACGCGGATGCACGGTGGCAGGGCGGACATTCAGCCCTGCGGCATCTGTTTTGTACTCCTTAATATACTTGTTGGAAACAGTCAGGTAATCAGATTTTTCCTCATTTGCACGGCGGATAATTTTGTCGTCAATATCGGTAAAATTCTGCACAAAAGTTACCTTGCAGCCGCGGGACTCAAGGTACCGGCGAAGCACGTCGAATACGCAGATCGGCCTGGCGTTGCCGATGTGGATATAGTTGTACACCGTAGGCCCGCAGGCGTAGATATGTGCTTCTCCCGGGGTAATAGGGACAAATTCTTCCTTTTTGCGTGAAAGGGTGTTGTAAATTTGCATTTTAGGTTTCCTCCTCTTGTCTTTTCAAGCAAAGATTCTTTTCTTTTTTTATTCGAACGGCCTGCGCCGTATTCTTAACTTCCTTACGTCTCCAGATTTTTCGCCGGTTTAATCCCAAGTTTTTTCTGAATACAGGTAACTTCATAGTCCAGGCGGCAAAGCGTCTGTGAAACCGGGTCGCCCACATGAATCTGGTCGAGGTTCGGAGGGCGCACGCCGTTCAGCCTTACAACGCGTGCCGGTACGCCGACGGCGGTTGCATTGGCGGGAACTGCGTCCAGCACCACGGCGCCCGCCGCTATGCGGGCATTGTCGCCTACACAAAACGGGCCGAGAATCTTTGCCCCAGCACCCACCAGTACATTGTTGCCAAGGGTGGGGTGGCGCTTGCCATGGTCTTTGCCCGTACCGCCAAGCGTTACACCCTGGTACAGGGTGCAGTTTTCACCGATTTCCGCTGTTTCGCCAATTACGACGCCCATGCCGTGGTCAATGAACAGCCCCTTGCCGATTTTCGCGCCCGGGTGAATTTCAATTCCTGTTTTGTGCCGTGCCCGCTGAGAAATCCAGCGTGCAATGAATTTATGGCCATGCTGGTAAAACCAGTGCGCCTTTCGGTAGGAACGCACCGCCTTGAAGCCCGAGTACAAGAAAAAGACTTCCAGCCTGGAACGGGCCGCCGGGTCACGGTCAATAATAGAGTCAAGCTCCGCCTTCAGTCTACTGAACATAAAGGGCAGCCTCCCTTCAAAAAAATAAGCCTCCGTCCCCCAAAAGAGGACGGAGGCGAAAACAGTTCCGCGGTTCCACTCCGTTTTTATCACTTTGCTTCGGCCTGTAACGGGGCCTGCCCGTGCGGGGATACTTTCGGTTCCCCCCGCCTGCTCACGGATGCATTTCACTGCCCGCCGGGCAAAAAGCGCTTTCAGCCTGTTGACGCTTTCTCTCTTTTGCCCTGCGCGGCGGCTACTCTTCCGTTCACCGCATTTCTGTTTGCTCCAGTATAGTCCCGGCTGCCGCCGGACGTTACTAAAAAAGCCTACTAAAATAGTATAGTACAGAAAATGTCATCTGTAAACATCCTGCACGTTATTTTGATGCATTAATCAGGTGAAGATTTTCTTTGAGGTAAATTGCTCCGGAAATCACCGTCAGCACCGTTGCAATCCAAAGAAGGATGTCCCCGGCTGCCAGCATAACTGCGCTGCCGCCCGAAAAGCTTAAAATTTCCTGCATACTCTGGCACAGCAAGACGAAAATAACAGCTACCATCTGGCTGATTGTTTTTGCTTTGCCCCATTTGTTTGCCGGAATCACCACGCCGTCGCTTTCCAGCGCAAGCAGGCGGATGGAAGTCACCATCAGTTCCCGCGCGATAATCAGCAGAACGCACCACACGTTCACAAGGCCAAGCGGAAGGAAGCACACAAGGGCCGAGATGACAAGCACTTTGTCTGCCAGCGGGTCAAGAAATTTTCCAAAGTTGGTGATAAGATTCCGCTCCCGCGCAATTTTTCCGTCAAAGCGGTCGGTCAGCGATGCGCCCGCAAACACAAGAAAAGCCCACAGATAGTGGTACGGTATCTGCCGGTACAAAACAAGCACCACAAAAGCCGGCACAAGGAAAACGCGTAAAAGAGTCAGTTTATTCGGCAGATTCATTTTACCGCCCCCTAGCCAATCATTTCGCCCGTAAGGTCGCCGTCAATACAGCCGGTAATCTTGACCTGTTCAAAATGGCCGGGCACTGGTTTCCTCCCCTTTGTCTGGAAATATATCTTTCCGTCCACGTCGGGGGAATCCATATACGAACGCCCAAACCAGCATTCGGCGCAGCGGTCAAAGCCTTCCGTCAGCACGCGCAACGTTTTTCCAGCCATCTGTTCGCCCTGCTCCTGCATAATATTCATCTGGATTTCCATCACTTCTTCGGCGCGGCGCTGCTTCTCTTCTTCGTCTATCTGGTTCGGCATCTCGCCGGCCGCAGTGCCCTCTTCCTGCGAATAGGCAAAGCAACCCAGGCGCTCGAAGCGGATTTCGCGCACAAAAGAACACAGCTCGTCGAACTGCTCTTCCGTTTCGCCGGGGTAACCGGCAATCAGCGTGGTGCGCAGCACAAGATTTGGCACTGTGGCGCGCATCTTGTGAATCAGCTCCGTTATGGAGCGGCGGTCGCCGCTGCGCCGCATGGAGTGCAGAATTTCGGCATTGCAGTGCTGCAGAGGGATGTCGATATATTTGACCAGCTTTTCTTCTTCCGCCATCGTCTGTAAAAGCTCGTCGGTAATCACATCCGGGTAAGTGTAGAGGAAGCGAATCCATTCAATGCCGTCAATGCGGCACAGGCGGCGCAGAAGCAGCGCAAGCGACGGCTTTCCGTAAAGGTCGGAACCGTAGCGCGTGGTGTCCTGCGCAATCAAAATCAGTTCCTTTGCGCCGTTTTCCGCAAGCTTCCGGGCTTCCGCCTCAATGCTCTCCATGGTGCGGGAACGGTATGGCCCGCGTATCATCGGAATGGCACAGTAGGAACATCGGTTGTTGCATCCTTCCGCGATTTTCAGGTATGGTGACCAGCTTGGCGTTAAAAGCATCCGCTCGCCGCAGATGTCGAGCTTTGTCTTTTCGGGAAAAATCTGCTGCTTTTTGCCGGAAAGGACTTTTTCTACAACGGAAACAATGTCTCCATCCGCACCAATTCCTACAACGGCGTCGGCTTCAGGGATTTCTTTCATGACCTGTTCCCGGTAGCGCTCGGCAAGGCACCCCGTAACGATAATCGCCTTGATGCGGCCCTCGGCTTTCAGCCGTGCCAGCTCCAAAATCTCGTCGATTGCCTCCTGCTTTGCGGAGTTAATAAAGCCGCAGGTGTTCACAATGGCGGCATCCGCAAGCGCGGCGTCATCTTTTACCGTGTACCCGGCTTTTTGAAGGGCAGCCAGCATCATTTCGCCATCTACCTGATTTTTTGCGCAGCCCAGATTGACCATTCCAACCGAATATGCCATTTATTTTTCCTCATCATCTGCAATATATTTTTGAAGGGCGGCGCGGATGTCATCCCACCGGTAGCCCATGCGCTGAAGTCCTGCCGCAGCGCGGCGGCGGCCCTTTTCGTCACCAAGGCAGCGCCCGTACTTTCGGGCAAGCACTGCTTCCGCGGATTCCCGCGAGTCAGGCTCCGCTTCAGCGGCGGCCTGCTCCGCTAGTTCCCGGTTAATTCCGCGCCGCATAAGTTCCATGCGCACACGCGAAGCGGCAAAGCCCTTGCGGGTATATAAAGTGCGCGCCAGCGAACGGGCGTACTCGCCGTCGTTCACAAAACCAAGCTCCGCCATACGCTGTGCCGCCTTCCCAGCGGTTTCGCGCGGCACGGTGCGGCTCAGTTTGCGAGCAAGCTCCTTTTCCGAATGGGCGCGGAAGCCCAGCAGGTACATGGCTTTCTGCTCCGCACGGCGAAGGTCGCTTTCTTCTATCAGCTCGTGAAGCTGCTCGTCCGTAAGGTCATCACCCAGCTTCAGGCCGGATTTGAAATATGTTTCCGTATCGATTTCGACAGCTTTTTCACCGTCGAGAAACAGCGCCACAAGGGTTTTCCCTTTTGGCTCCACGGCGGAAAGCATCATGTGTCGTCCGCTTCAATATCAATGTCGGAACCATAGCGGGAACCGGCATCCGCCGGCTTTTCCGGCTCCTCTTCTTTCTGCACGGGCTTTGCGCCGCCCGACGCGGCGGTTTTCTTTGCCGGTGCAGACGCGGCCTTTTTAAAGAGCTCGTCAGAATTTGCACGGATTTTTGCTTCGATTTCCTGAGCCATTTCGGGGTGTTCATCCAGGAAAGTCTTTGCGTTGTCGCGCCCCTGCCCAAGGCGGGTTTCACCGTAGGCAAACCATGCGCCGCTCTTCTGTACAATCTCCATTTCCACGCCAAGGTCGAGGATCTCGCCGGTGTGGGAAATGCCGTGCCCGTACATCATGTCAAACTCCGCGGTGCGGAACGGCGGGGCAATTTTGTTTTTGACAACCTTCACACGCGTACGGGAACCAATCTGCTCGTTGCCGACCTTAATGGATTCCCCTTTGCGCACATCCAGCCGCACAGAAGCGTAAAATTTCAGCGCACGGCCGCCGGTTGTAACCTCTGGGTTTCCGTAGGCAATGCCGATTTTTTCACGCAGCTGATTAATAAAGATGGCAATACAGTTTGATTTGGAAATGGCGCCCGCCAATTTGCGCAGCGCCTGCGACATCAGCCGTGCCTGCAGGCCGACAACACTGTCGCCCATCTCGCCCTCAATTTCTGCGCGGGGAACAAGAGCGGCAACCGAGTCAATGACAATCACGTCGATTGCACCGGAGCGGACGAGCGCTTCGGTGATTTCAAGCGCCTGCTCGCCGGTGTCCGGCTGAGAAACGAGAAGGGAGTCCACATCTACACCCAAAGCCGCGGCATAAGTCGGGTCAAGGGCATGCTCCACGTCAATAAACGCGGCGTTGCCGCCGTTTTTCTGGCCTTGTGCAATGCAGTGCAGGGCCAGCGTCGTTTTGCCGGAGCTTTCAGGGCCGTAAATCTCAACAATACGCCCGCGCGGCAGGCCGCCGATGCCAAGCGCAAGGTCAAGCCCCAGCGAACCCGTAGAGATTGCCTCCACATGCATGGCCTGATTTTGGCCCAGACGCATCACCGCGCCTTTTCCGAACTGCTTTTCTATCTGTGCAAGGGCTGTTTTCAAAGCCTCTTTTTTATCGCTGTTCGTGTCGACTGTTTTGGTCAGCTTCTTAGTCGCTGCTCCTTTTTCCGACATAGTCCGTTCCTCCCGTCACACGTGCCGCCTGACTTCTTTCAGATAATACAGCTATTATAATTTATTCCCGCTCGAAAAGCAAGCACAGCTGGCGCTGCCGCTTTTTGAGCCAGCATAGCCCGAAACTGGGCTATGCTAAAGTTTTCGCCAGGCCCTTTTCAGAGAATAACCCAAGATTTAAACCCGCTGGAAAAGTGCACTAGTCTTCCGTACCGGCATAACCCCAAATTGGGATAACTTAAAAGTTTTCGCCAGGCTTTTTTCAGAGAAAATCCCAAGCCTTGAACCCGCTGGGGAAGTGCTAAAGTTTTCCGTGTCAGCATGGCCCGAAACTGGGCTATGCTAAAGTTTTCGCCAAGCCTTTTTCAGAGAATAACCCAAGATTTGAACCCGCTGAAAAAGTGCTAAAATTTTCCGCGCCGCAGTTGCCCAAAACAGGCTTTCAGTAAAGTTTTCGCCAGGCCTTTTTCAAAAGGCCACACCGCAGACCACACGGTCAAGGCCGCTGAAGTCCTGAAGCACGCGGAGATTCGTCAGCATTTCGTTGAAAAGTTCCGCCACAGCCTGCTCCTGCTCTTCGCCAATCTCCACCGCGGCAATACCTCCCGGCTTCAGTTTTGGCAGCCAAATTTTGGCGATGGCACGGTAAAACAGAAGCCCGTCTTCTCCGCCGTCGAGTGCTTCACACGGTTCCCGCCGCACTTCTTCCTGTAACCCAGATATTTCCTTTTGGCACACATACGGCGGGTTGGAAACAATGCCGTCAAGAGATGAAATATTTTCTGCCGCCGCAGAGGAAAGCACATCCGCTTCCAACGCCGTTACACCCGAAATTTTCGTTTCTTCTATGTTTTTGCGCAAAAACCGCATCGCCTGCGGGTACTTCTCCACTGCCGTGACCTCAGCCCCCGGCAAAAACTCCGCTAAGCCGAGCGCCACCGCGCCCGTTCCGGAACACAAGTCTGCAATTTTCGGCTTTCGCACACTCTTCAGCATTTCAGCCGCCGTTCGCACAAGCAATTCCGTTTCTTCCCGCGGAATCAGCACACCTTCGCCGACTTTCAGCGTGAAATTGAGAAACGGCCACTCGCCCAGAATATACTGCAGCGGCCGTCCCGCGGCGCGTTCCCTGGCCATAGAAAAGTAGGCCTGCGCCTTTTGCGCATCCGCTTCCCGGGAAGACTGCAAAATACGCTTCTGCCGGTCGAGACCGAAAGCCTTTTCAAAAAGACAGCCTGCGTCAAACGCCGGCGATTCATTTTTGGCTTCTTCCAGAATCTTTTTCCCCCGGCGGTAAACTTCTCCCAGAGTCATGCCGCATCCTTCGGCACACCGACGCGGTCTTCGCCGCTCTCCGGTATCACTTCATTCATAGCGGCTATGGCAACCTCTATCATGCTGTCGTCCGGCTCTTTTGTCGTAATGCGCTGCATCCACAGGCCGGGCGCAGAAATAATATGCGTCAGTAAATTGTCGTTGCGCCCACAGTAACGGATCAGCTCATAGCCAATGCCCACAACAATCGGGATACACAGCAGTTTTGCCAGTGTGCGCACAAGCGGCTGGGTAAATGGAATCAGAAACCCGACGAGGATGCCAATCAGCAGCATCAGCACAAGGAAACTCGTGCCGCAGCGCGGGTGAAACCGCTGGTGTTTCCGCACATTTTCCACCGTAAGCTCTTCGTTGTTTTCGTAGCAAAAAATTGTTTTATGCTCCGCGCCGTGGTACTCGAAAACCCGGCGTACATCCGGCAGAGAAGCACAGAAGGCAAGGTAGCCAATGAAAATCAAAATTCGAAGAAGCCCTTCAAGCGGTGAGCGCCACCAGGCGATGGACGGCCCTACGCTCTGCTGCAGCAAATTAAAGAGCCATGTAGGAAGCACAAAAAACAGTGCAATGGCTATCACCAGCCCCAGCACCGTCCCGAAAACCGAGATGACATTCATGGCCTTGTCCCCAAACTTTTCCTGAACCCAGCGGTCAAATTTCGACTCGTCCTCTTCGCCGTCGTCCAGCCCAGCTTTGTCTACGGAAAGGGAGAGCGCCTTGTAGCCGATTTTCATAGAGTCCACAAAGCCGGCAATCCCGCGTAAAAATGGCAGCCGCCAAACGCGGCTGCGGGAGGCGAGACAGTTTGTTTCCATCTCTTCGCAGGAGATGCTTCCGTCCGGCATCCGCACCGCGACTTCCGTCTTTTTGGGGCCGCGCATCATGATTCCCTCTACAAGAGCCTGCCCGCCGATGGATGTAATGCACTTTGTTTTTTCTCTGCTCATTCAGGGTTCCTTTCTTCTTTTCCGGCTTCCAGTGTTTTGGTTTCGAGCTTTTGGAAAGTTGGGATGCGTATGGTTACGGCTGTGCCGACGTTTTCGTGGCTGTCGATGTCCAGGCTGCCGGAATGAAGCGTCATAATCTCATCCGCCAGCGCAAGCCCTATGCCGGAGCCGCGCACAGTCTGGTTTGCTTTGTAGAATTTTTTCTTCACATTCGGCAGGTGCTCTGCCGGAATCCCGCAGCCATCGTCTGCGATAACGACGCGGATAAACCCGTCTTCCTCGGCGGCGTTCACCGTAATGGTGCCGCCTTCCTTGGTATATTTCAAAGCATTGTCAAGCACATTGACAAAAACCTGCCGCAGGCGGTTGATGTCGCCAAGCACCGGCGAAAGCATTGCCGGCTCATCGTAAATTAAAAATTTTTCTTCGCTGCGCGCGCGTTCGCTGAACATATATACCGCCGCGCCAAGCTCTGCAAGAATATCAATCTTGTCCATAGTCAGCGTCATGCGGCCGCTCTGCATCCGTGAAAAGTCGAGCAGTTCTTCCACAATTCCGGAAAGCCGCTCAGTTTCGCTTACAATAATTGCCATGCCGCGGTGGAAAGTCTGCTGGTCGGTTTCACCGGACTGCAGCGTTTCCGCCCATCCTTTAATTGCCGTAAGCGGAGTGCGCAGCTCATGGGAAACGGAAGAAATAAAATCATTTTTCATCTTCTCGTTTTCGCCAAGCTCATCGGCCATGTTATTAATGGTATCGCACAGCTCGCCGATTTCGTCGTTGTTCTGCTTTTTGATGCGGACTTTAAAGTCGCCCTGTGCAATTCGTTTCGCCGTCGCTCCAATTTCGCGGATTGGCGTTAAGATGGAACGAATAAAATAGTGGCTCGAAAGGGCAACGAGCAGAATGACGACAAGACCCGTCAGGATAAGCGCCGAAATCACGGTGAAAATCTGCTGGTCTGCTTCTTCCAGCGAAACCACATAGCGGATAGATCCCACAGGGGAACCGGCCTCGTTGCGGATTACGCGCGTTACGGCCATGACGTGTTCGCCGCTTTTTAATTTACCCGTCCAGGTACCATAGTCTTCCGAAGCGGCAAGCGCCGCGGTATAGTCCGGCATGGGCTGTGTCTGGTCCGGTGTAAACCCGATGGACGTCGTCACAATCTGGCCCGACTGGCTGATAACCATCAGCTCCATACTTTCTTTATTCGGGAAGCCTTCCACATAACCACGCGCAGCGTTGATGAAGTCTTCCGAAGATTTGCGCCCATAGCTGGAAAAGACGTTTGTCAACTCGTCGGAACGGCCGTTCAGCGCAGACTGGAAGCCGTTGTAAACGTATCCCTGCACGGCGAAGGAAAGTGCCGCAACAAGGATGACAACCACAAGCAGCAGTGCGCCCACGCTGTTGGTAATCCACCGCCGCGCAATGCTGGTCTTGTTTCCCGTACCGTTTTTGTTTTCCACTTTCCTTCACCCCTTCCGACCCCCGGCCCTTTGAAAAGGGCCTGGCGGGCACAAAGTGCCATTCGCTGCCTACGGCACTCACGAGGAGCGCCCGGCAGAAAAAAATAAGATTTGCTTATCGCAGAATTCCCGCATTTGAGCTTTCATATTTTCAAAAGCTCCTGTATAACAAGCGTCGCGCAGCATTTGGCTGCCTCAGGCTTCCCATTTATAGCCCAGGCCCCAAACTGTAACGATGTGCTGCGGGTTGGAAGGCTCGTCCTCCACCTTCATGCGCAGGCGGCGGATATTGACATCTACGATTTTTTCTTCGCCGTAATAAGATTCGCCCCACACATGGCGCAGAATGTCGGTACGGTCCATCGCCATACCCGGGTTTGAAAAGAAGTACTCCATAATCTGGAACTCTACCTGCGTCAGTTCTACCGGCGTGCTATTTTTCAAAAGCGTCCGGCTGCGCAGGTTCAGTACAAAGTCACCGGAACGCAGCTCTTCGCTGAAATTGCTGCGGCTGCGTTCCCGTTCCAGCGCAACACGCCGGTAAACAGCGTCGACGCGCGCCACAAGTTCGCTGGGGCTGAACGGTTTCGTTACATAGTCGTCGGCGCCCAGCATCAGGCCGCCCACTTTGTCCATTTCCTGCGTTTTCGCTGTCAGCATGATAATGCCGATGGAACCGCTGCGGCGGCGAAGTTCTTTGCACACAGCAAGGCCGTCGTTCGTGCCCGGCATCATAATGTCCAGCACGGCAACGTCAATATTCTGCCCCTGGCTCTCGTAGATTTCCAGTGCTTTGTCGCCGCTGGAGGCTTCCAGCGTTTCGTACCCGGCGCGCTTCAGGTTAATGACCACAAATTCGCGGATGGCTTGTTCGTCCTCCGCAACAAGGATTGTCTTCAAGGGCTTCCCTCCACTTTTCGATTTATTCCTGATGAATCAGTTCAAACGATTCTTTTACTTCCTGCTCCGTTAAAGAAAGGGCATTTCCGGGCGACGGCCTCTGTGCCGCGTACACAAGGCTGTCTTTTGTTTCAAGCTGAAAGTAGCTCTTTGCTTCGGCTCCCTGCGTCCATTCCTTTCGGGTAAACACTTTGATTTTCAGCAGCTGCGGCCCTATTGTACCCGGCTTGCCCTTGGAAGGCTGCTTCCACTGAAAAAAGGAAAACGAGCGCGTGGCTGGTTCCAGCTTTGTGGTGATTTTGCCACGCCACATATCCGGCACCATAAAGTTGTAGCCGTCTGTGTTGTTTATGACCATGCTCATAACCCGCACAAGGGTCTCGGTTGCGGTGTCATACCGGTGCCAGTCGGTCAGGTAATCGGCATCGTCTGCCATGGTGCCGCTGTAGCCTGGCATCAGCGTAACAATCGGTATTTCGATGATGCTGTCGCCGTTAATATCTTTTGAAACGACGGAGATGCTGCGCACCGTACTTTTTGCCGTTTTTGTGGCAACGTCGTAAAATGGCGATTCCAGCGTATGCTTTTTTTTGTTCCAGTACAGCACTTCCGTCACCATGGAGTTCGAAGCCTTGCTGCCATCAAGCACCACGCCGATTTGTTTTTCGTCAATACGCCCGGTCTGTGCAGAAACGTACTGGGTAACGCCGGTGTCCAGCGGAGTGGTTCCCAGCACTTCCATCCCACCGTTTTTGATGCGCAGCAGGCGTGCCGTAGCCGGCTGTTCCCCCGATGTAACGCTCGCCGTGAAGATTTCATCCTTCCCGTCGCCGTCAAAGTCGGCCACCTCCATATCGGAATAATTCTGGTTCAGCTTCTGCTCGTTCACCTTGCCATCCTTATAAGTGTAAACGCAGATGGCGCCGTTGTTGTTCAGGCTGCCTCCCCATCCGACGATTGCTTCATCCCGCCCGTCGCCGTTCAGGTCGCCGAAACAGACGCGGTCTACCTGCGAAGCGCGGTTGCTGAACGTGCCAATAACCTTCCAACTGCCGTCTTTCTGCATAAAAACGACATTGGTGCCGGAAGAGTTGTCGTTTTTCTGGTAAAAGGCGATTGCCTCTTCTGTTTTGCCGCCGCTGATGCTGTGCCGCAGTATGGCGGAACGGTATTTGCCTGCCGCCGGGTATTTCAGCATAAACTGGTCGCCCACTGTCCGCTCCAGCAGGCTTTGGATGTCCTGTTCGTTCTCGCCGGTCGGCTTTGGGGCATGCATTAGGCTGTGGGCGTCAAGCCCCGTGAACGAACAGCCCGAAAGCAGCAGGGCTATTGCCAGCAAAACCGCCGCCAGCACCGCTTTCCGCTTCACGCTTCCCCATCTCCTTTTCCAGCAGTCGGAAACCTCTTATATTAGAAATATTATAGCATACCCCGGTGAAAAAAACAGTATCAAAACTGTAACGGGGCGGCAGGCACAGCCCACCGCCCTTTTTTATGCTAAAAGCCCTCAGAATATTTGCCAGAAAGCCGCGAAATAAGACGGAAGGTCTGTGCCGCCGCCAAAGTCATGAACTTTTCCGGTAATCAGGTCGCGCGCGCGGCCTGCCCCTGCGTCGAAATCAACGTGAACCGGCTCACTGCCAATATTGAAAGCCGCCAGCACACGGTCGTTCTGTGTTTTCCGCTCGAAAATGCAATATTTGTTCTGCAGCACAACGCTGCGGAAACTGCCGTCACAAAGCGCCTCGCTGCTTCTGCGCGCCTTAGCACAGGCAGAAATCCACGCCGTTAAATCGTTCTCCACCGGCTCGTCAAAGCAGGCGCGCAGGGCGGCGTCACCGTCTTCCTTCCGGCCTTTCGCGCCCCACTCGCTTCCATAGTAGACGCATGGGATTCCCGGCATGGCAAACAGCAGTGCATAAAGCAGCGGCAGGTGCTTTTCATTGGTGAGAATGGAAGCCGCGCGTGTGACGTCGTGGTTGTCCACAAATGAAAACGGATGTGTCCCCGGGAACAGCGCCCACGGGTCGGGGCCAAACTGCCGCAGCAGGGAATGCACGATTTCAAAAAGATTCAGGCTGTTCATGCTGGAGTAAAGCCCCTTGTAACACTCATAATTGGTCACGCTGTGGCACATTTCGGCGTTCATGGTCTGGTGGTAATCGCCGCCCAGCACTTCGCCCACAAGGAAGAAATCCTGTTTGCGGGAGCTGGTAAAGGCGCGCAGTTTCCGCAGAAAATCGCGGTCCAGCAGGTAGGCTACATCCAGCCGCAGGCCGTCGATGCCGAACTCGTCCATCCAGCCGCCGACACTTTGCAGCAGGTAATCCACAACAGCCGGGTTCCGCAGATTCAGCTTCACAAGCTCAAAATGGCCCTCCCAGCCTTCGTACCACAGGCCGTCGCTGTAACCGTCGTTTCCGCCGAAATTAATGTTGAACCAGTCTTTGTAGGGTGATGATTCGCGGTTCTTCAAGACATCCTGAAAAGCCCAGAAACCGCGCCCAACGTGGTTGAACACACCGTCAAGCACAACTTTTATGCCGGCTTCGTGCATCTTGCGGCAGACTTCGGCAAAATCATCGTCCGTACCGAGCCTGCGGTCGATTTTCCGGTAGTCGCGCGTATCGTAGCCATGCGCATCGCTTTCGAACACCGGCCCAAAATAAACGGCATTGCAGTTCAGCCTTTTTATATGCGGAATCCAGTCGGCCGCCTTGCCAATGCAGTGCGCCTCCGCACCATCGTTCTGTGCCGGAGCTCCGCAGAACCCCAGCGGATAGATTTGATAAAATACTGCATGGTCTGCCCACATAGAACTTCCGCCCGCTTTCTCTTCCTAAATTTATTTCTTACTTTATTATAACACGGAAAACCAAAGGTACACTAAGATTCCCGCTTTACGGTTTCCTTCAGAAAAGTAAGGAACAGCCGCGCGCACTGCGGAAGGAGCTTCGGCTCCCGGTACACTGCCGCAATTTCAGTTGTAAGGGCTGCATCGTCTATGGCCCGCACCGTCAGGCACTGGTTTTCCTGCTTTGTCAAAGCGGATGCCGGAAGAATTCCAACCCCAAGGCCGCTTTCTGCCAAAGCCAGCGTCGTCTGCGCGTCGTCATTGCGGCAGAAAACGCGCATGGTGCATCCTTCCGCCTCAAAGCGGGAACGCAGCACGTCTTCCCACCGGCGGTAAAGGATCAACGGCTTTTCCGCCAGGGCAGAAATTGAAACCGCTCCATCCCCCAATTCTGCAAAATAATCGCCCTTTCCTACCGCCAGCATCTGCTCGCGCCGCAGGGGGAGGACTTTCAGCCCAAGCGCAGAAAATGGGGTGCGCACAACGGCAACGTCTATTTCCCCGGCCTGCAGGCGCTCAATCAGCTGGTAGGTATTTGCACAGGAAAGGTCGTACCGCACCCCCGGATGCTGCACCGCAAAGCTGCTCAGCCACCCGAGGAACACCGTGGTGCGCACTGAGGAAACAGCACCAAACCGCAGTGTGCCAACAGTTCCCTGGCGGTAATCGGCCATGTTACTCACGGCTGCGTCGCAAAGGCCCAAAATTGTCCGCGCGCGCTGGTAGAAAATCTGCCCGGCTTCCGTCAGGCGCAGGCGGCGGCCCTCATGGTCAAACAACTGGCAGTCAAGTTCCGCCTCCAGCGCGTGAAGCTGCGCCGTCAACGGCGGCTGGGTCATGTTCAGCCGCCGGGCTGCGCCTGTAACCGTGCCTTCTTCCACAATCATGGTAAAGTAATGCAGCTGGCGAATCTCCATTCTGCTCATCTTCCAATCTATACGAATTACATATTATAATACCATGAAAAAAATATTTTTCATATTGTTTATTTTGTGCTATGCTGAAAAAAGAAAAAATGGTTTGTTTCTTTCCGGATATGGAAAGAATATCAGCGGGCAAGCTGAAAGTAAACCAAATGGGAAAAAGGGGAAATTGTCTTGAAAGTGCTGATGACCTACCTGCGGAAATACTGGAAAGAAAGTTTTCTGGCTCCGCTTTTCAAAATACTGGAAGTGGTGTTCGACCTGTTGGTTCCACTCGTCATGGCCGCAATTATTAATGTTGGCATACGGAACCACGACAACGGCTACATCCTGCGCTCCTGCGGCCTGCTGGTCGTGTATGCCGTAGTGGGCTTCGGTTGTACCGTAACTGCCCAGTACTTTGCGGCAAAGGCGGCCGTCGGGTGCGCCTCCGGGCTTCGGCACGGTTTGTTTGAACACATTGAGTCCCTCGGCTTTTCCGAAATGGACACGATGGGCACCGACACGCTTATCACCCGCCTGACAAGCGATGTGAACCAGGTGCAGAGCGGTGTCAACCTGTTCCTGCGGCTCTTCCTGCGCAGCCCGTTTATTGTAATCGGCTCCATGGTTATGGCTTTTACCATCAATGCAAAGGCCGCGCTGATTTTTGTTGTGGCCATTCCGGTGCTGGCAGTTATTGTGTTTGGCGTTATGCTGTGGACGATTCCGTTGTATAAAAAAGTGCAGAGCAGGTTGGACGACGTTCTCGGCAACACGCGGGAAAATCTTTCGGGTGTGCGTGTCATCCGCGCTTTCAACCGGCAGCAGTCGGAAGTAAACCATTTTGAGGAAGCCACCCAGAATCTTACCAATATGCAGCTGCACGTCGGCCATATTTCCGCCCTGATGAATCCGCTGACTTACCTAGTGATTAACCTTGCCATCATTGCAATTCTGAACACCGGCGCCTACCAAATCAATATCGGCGGCCTGCTTACCGGCGACGTAATAGCGCTCATCAGCTACATGACTCAGATTTTGATTGAGCTGGTAAAATTTGCGGACCTGATTATCCAATCCACAAAAGCGCTGGCCTGCGCCGGGCGCATCCAAGCGGTAATGGACACAAAACCCGGCATGAAGTTCCCCGCGGAACTTACCGGCAGCCCCGTTTCCGTCAAAGGAGAAAATGCCGTTCGCTTCGACCATGTAAGCCTGAAATACGCGGGCGCGGGCAGTGAAAGCCTGACGGACATCGACTTCTGCGCAAAGCCCGGCCAGACAATTGGCATTATTGGCGGCACAGGCAGCGGCAAGTCAAGCCTTGTTAATTTGATTCCAAGGTTTTACGACGCTGCCTCCGGCACCGTGGAAGTTTTCGGCAAGCCGGTGCAGGAGTGGCCAAAAGCGGCACTGCGCGGGCATATCGGCATGGTCATGCAGAAAGCGCAGCTGTTTTCCGGAACAATCCGCTCGAACCTGCTGTGGGGCAACGGAAATGCCACGGATGACGACCTCTGGAGTGCGCTGGAAACAGCACAGGCCGCCGACTTCGTCCGTGCCAAAGAGAAGGGCCTCGACGAGCCAATGGAGCAGGGAGGCCGCAACCTTTCCGGCGGGCAGAAGCAGCGCCTGACGATTGCGCGTGCCCTTGTGAAAAAACCGGATATTCTGATTCTTGACGACAGCGCCAGCGCGTTGGACTTTGCGACAGATGCCGCACTGCGAAAAGCACTTGCCGCACTGCCGGGCGGCATCACGGTGTTTATCGTTTCACAGCGTACTTCCAGCCTGCAGCAGGCCGACCGCATCCTCGTGCTGGACGACGGCCGCCTTGTGGGCAGCGGGAGCCATGCGGAGCTGCTGCAAAACTGTGAAGTCTACCGCGAGATTTATGAAAGTCAATTCAAGAAAGGCGGCGAGCACTAATGGCTGCAAAAGTAGAAAAGTTAGACCGGGAAACCAGCCGTGCGGCGTTTCGCCGGGTTCTGCACTGTATAGCGCCCTACCGCTTTTTCGTGATTCTCAGTATTCTGTGCGCCGCGGCGAGCGTAGCAGCTCAGCTGTATGTTCCGGTTCTGACCGGCAATGCCATTGACTATATGCTGGGTTCGGGCAAAGTTAATTTTGCCGGAGTGAGCAAATGTATTTTTTCCATTGCAGCCGCTACGGGAACCGCGCTTTTCACCCTGTGGGCACTGGCCGCCTGCAACAACCGCATTACCTACTGCGTTGCACGCGACCTGCGCAATGCCGCTGTGCATAAATTTCAAAACCTGCCGCTTTCGTACCTTGACGCGCATCCCGAAGGCGACTTAATCAGCCGTGTTGTCGCTGATGTCGATACCTTCACCGACGGCCTGCTGATGGGCTTTACGCAGTTTTTCAGCGGAATTCTCACCATCCTTGGCACCTTGATTTTCATGCTGAGCGTGAACGTCCCCATTACGCTGATTGTTGTCGTCCTTACGCCGATGAGCCTGTTTGCCGCGCGGTTCATCGCCAAGCACACCTACAAGCACTTCCAGATGCAGAGCATCGTGCGCGGCGAGCAAACTGCCATGATAAACGAAATGATTGAAGGGCAAAAAGTCGTACAGGCTTTCAGCCATGAAAAGGAAAGCCTTGAAGCCTTCGATGAGGTAAACAACAGGCTGCAGAAAACGAGCCTGAAGGCAGCGTTCTTTTCCAGCCTAACCAACCCAACTACACGGTGCGTAAACAGCCTGGTCTATGCCGCTGTGGGTCTAGCGGGCGCACTCTACGCGGTAGCGGGCGGCATTACCATTGGCCAGCTGAGCATTTTCCTCAGTTACGCAAACCAGTACGCGAAGCCGTTTAACGAAATTTCGGGCGTTGTTACAGAACTGCAGAATGCGCTGGCCTGCGCCGCCCGTATTTTTCAGCTGCTGGATGAACCAAACCAGACCCCAGAACCTGCCGATGCAACAGTGCTGCAAAGCGACGGCCATGTACAGTTGAAAGACGTTGCATTCCGCTATGTGCCGGAACGCCCGCTGATTGATCACTTGAACCTCGACGTGAAAACAGGACAGCGCATTGCCATCGTCGGCCCAACAGGCTGCGGCAAAACGACGCTTATTAACCTGCTGATGCGCTTTTACGACGTAAACGGAGGCAGCATTCAGGTAGCCGGAAAAGATATTCGAAGCGTAACCCGTGCTTCCCTGCGCGCCAGCTATGGTATGGTGCTGCAGGACACCTGGCTCAAAGCCGGAACCATCCGTGAGAACATCGCGTACGGGAAGCCGGATGCGACCGATGAAGAGATTGTTGCCGCGGCAAAAGCCGCCCATGCAGACAGCTTTATTCAGCGCCTGCCGCAGGGTTACCGTACCGTGATTGCCGAAGACGGCGGCAATATCAGCCAGGGGCAGAAACAGCTGCTCTGCATTTCCCGCGTTATGCTCTGCCTGCCGCCTATGCTGATTCTGGACGAAGCCACCAGCTCCATCGATACCCGCACCGAAATCAAGATTCAGTCTGCTTTTGCCCGTATGATGAAAGGGCGCACAAGCTTCATCGTGGCGCACCGCCTTTCAACAATTCGGGAAGCTGATTTAATTCTGGTCATGCGTGACGGCCATATTGTTGAGCGAGGAACGCACGACTCTCTGATGGCGCTCAACGGGTTCTATGCAAACCTTTACAACAGCCAGTTCGAAGGGGTAGCAACTTAAATGAAGCCGGCAAAAGGCCGCGAAGCAAAATTGAACTGAACCAGTAAAAACGGACATTACAAGAAAAGACCTCCTATCGTAGAATAAAAATACGATAGGAGGTCTTACTATGTCAAGAAGATATGTTCATGTAAAATTAATCGAAAAAGAAATTTTTGTAATGAAAGCATCCGGGAAAAGCAATAGAGAAATACGACCAAAATACTTCGTTATCATTCGGCATTTATAATCTATTTTCTCGAATTATCGCTTTATTCTCTTTTTTCACTTGATTTTATAGAATAGTTCCAAAAGACAAATGTTCCGGTACCTTGCAAAATTCATAAAGACTTGAAACAGGCATCAGCCTGCCAGACCGCCAGGCTGGGTTCATTTTTGGGCTTATAATTCCTAAATTTTTTCCCCAATCCGCAAGTTTTTCAGCTGTCTTGGGGATACTGAAAAAGAACGAAAGTTTTTTTCGAGAAAAGCCAAAACAGACTCTTGACTTTGCCATTTAAACTTCTATAATACAAGTCTACAGCATCATTTCATTCACGCATTTGGCAGACCCTGCAGCTTGAAAGCAGAAAAAGCAGCAAATTACAAAGGCTATAACAGCGGCTTTGCCGACAGGAGCGGCATTTGACTGGCTGTGCAAGCTTCTTTTGCTGCTCAGCAGTACCAAATTTTAACGAAAGCATCTTCATTTGCAGGCGAAGCAAAAGCTATACGGGTCCCTTTCCAACCAGATACTTGAATGAAAACCCGCCTGCAGATTGATCAGCTTCAGAGGAAAGCAGTTATGGAGAAAGAAGTACAGTCAGCAGACAGCGCGGAAATTGACGGAATCCAGAAAATGGATGCCGAAGACGCGCTGAAAGCCTTAGGCACCCGCCCGGAAGGGCTAACGGATGCGGAAGTTGAATCCGCACAGAAAAAATACGGCAAAAATGTAATCACGGAGAAAAAAGGCACACCCCCTATCCTCATTTTCCTGTCGAATTTTATCAGCCTGATGGCAATTCTTCTGTGGGTCGGCGGCGCGATTGCCATCGCCGCGGCAATGCCGGAACTCGGCATTGCAATTTGGCTGGTCAACATCATTAACGGTATCTTCAGTTTCTGGCAGGAGTATCGGGCCGGCAAAGCTACAGAAGCCCTCAAAAATATGCTGCCTTCTTATGTTCGGGTCGTTCGGGGCGGCGAGGAAAGACAGATTCTCGCGGAAGACCTTGTACCCGGCGACATTATGCTTCTTGAGGAAGGCGACAAAATTTCCGCCGACGCCCGGATTTTAAGAAGCAATGATTTACAGGTTGACCAGTCTACGCTGACGGGTGAGTCGAATCCTGTGCGTAAGATTTTTGAGCCTGTTCTGCGCGAGGGGCTTTCAAAGTCGGAAACCCCAAACCTCATTTTCACCGGAACAAACGTTTCAAGCGGCACCGCAAAGTCGGTCGTACTTACAACCGGCATGAAAACGGAGTTCGGCAAAATTGCATCCCTGACGCAGGAGATGAAGGCAGAGCCAAGCCCGCTGGAAAAAGAACTGGACCGGCTGACAAAGCAGATTTCGGTTATTGCCATGATTTTTGGCGTTGTATTTTTCGTATGCGCTGCATTTTTCGTAAAAGAGCCGATCGCACAGGCCTTTATCTTTTCACTCGGCATGATTGTTGCTTTCATTCCGGAAGGCCTTCTGCCAACCGTTACCCTCTCCCTTGCCATGGCAGTCCAGCGTATGGCAAAAGAGCACGCGCTGGTCAAGCACCTTTCCTCTGTGGAAACCCTGGGCTGCACAACCGTCATCTGCTCCGATAAAACCGGAACCCTTACGCAGAATGAAATGACGGTGAACCACCTTTGGCTGCCGGGGCAGGAGCTTGAAGTGACCGGCCAGGGCTATGCGCCTGTGGGCGATGTGACAGCCGACGGCAAAAAGATTACAGCAAACGACAACAGCGGACTGCGGCTGCTTGTAACAGGTGCGTCCCTTTGCAGCAATGCCCGCCTGGTCCCGCCGGAAAAGGACACAGACCGCTACACCGTTCTGGGCGACCCAACCGAAGCCTGCCTTGGCGTTGCGGCACAGAAAGCCGGAATTCAGCCGGCAGAGCAGGCATCCCTTACCCCGCGCATCCGCGAGCTTCCTTTTGATTCCCGCCGGAAGCGCATGACAACCATTCATCAGCTTTCACAGCCGGTCAGCGGCTGCCAGCGAATTGCTTACATTAAAGGTGCTCCTAAGGAAGTCATGGAGTTATGCACCGGGATTTATGTCAATGGAAAACGGGAAGACATGACGGACGAATACCGTCAGGCAATTATGCAGGCAAACGACGACTATGCGCGGAACGGGCTTCGCGTGCTTGCCGTTTCCTACCGCTTAATTTCCCGTGATGACAAAAGCATCCCGACGGCGCTCAGTGCCTACACGCCGGAACTGATTGAACAGCAGATGACTTTCGTCGGCCTTGTAGCCATGATGGACCCACCGCGTGTGGAGGTTTCCGCCGCTGTTGAGATGTGCCATAAAGCCAATATCCGCATTATCATGATAACCGGTGACTACGGCCTGACGGCTGAAAGCATTGCAAAGCATATCGGAATTGTAAAGGGTGAGCATCCGCGCGTCATTTCCGGCCAGGAGCTTGAAAAGATGTCGGATGACGAGCTGAAGAAAGCTTTGGCCGGTGAAGTGATTTTCGCCCGTATGGCTCCGGAACAGAAATACCGTGTTGTCTGCAATCTGCAGGAAATGGGGCATATTGTTGCTGTAACCGGTGACGGTGTCAACGATTCCCCGGCGCTCAAAAAGGCCGACATCGGCGTTGCCATGGGAATTTCAGGCACTGATGTTGCCAAAGAATCAGCAGATATGATTCTGACCGACGACAACTTTGCCTCCATTGTGAAAGCCATTGAAGAGGGGCGCGCAGTTTACAGCAACATTCGAAAGTTCCTGCTGTATATTCTGAACAGCAATATGCCGGAGGCGGTTCCGTCCGCGGCGTTCCTGTTCTCAAGGGGCGGCATTCCGCTGCCAATGACCATCATGCAGATTCTCGCCGTAGACTTAGGCACCGACATGATGCCGGCCCTTGGGCTTGGTGCGGAGCTTCCGGAAAAAGGAATCATGGAGAAGCCCCCGCGGCCTTCGAGCGACAAACTTTTGAACCGAAGCGTTCTGGTCAAAGGGTTCCTGATTTACGGCTTAATGGAATCCATTGCCTGCATGGCCGCCTATTTCTTTGTAAACCACCTGAACGGCTGGCCTGCTGTACCTCTGGCGGCTTCCGGGCTGATTTACAAAAAAGCAACGACTATGACGCTTGCATCCATCGTGTTCTGCCAGATTGGCATGGTGATGAACTGCCGTACCGAAACGCAGTCTGTCTTTAAAGCCGGGCTGTTCAGCAACCGGCGGGTCCTGTTTGGCATTGGGTTCGAGATTCTGCTGCTCAGCGCCATCATCTATGTACCTTTCCTGCAGCAGATTTTTAACACAGCTGCGATTGGGTTAACCGATTGGCTGTTCCTGATTGTGCTTCCATTCCTGATTCTCGGGCTGGAAGAAATCCGCAAAGCAATCGTCAGAAAATTTAAAAAAGCAGGTGACAAAGAATGAAGGTTATTATTGTTGGCTGTGGAAAGCTGGGCTCCGGTGCAGCCTGTGACCTTGCCAAAAAGGGAAACCAGGTTACGGTAATCGACACCGACCCCGAATCCTTCCATATGCTGGGTAAAGACTTTCCCGGGGAACTGATTGTCGGCGTTGGGTTCGACAAAAAAGTGCTGGAACAGGCACATATTGAACGTGTGGATGCCCTGGTCGCATGCACAAAAAGTGACGAAACGAATGCCCTAATCGGCAAAGTTGCCCGCGACATTTACAGGGTTCCGCGCGTTATTTCCCGCCTGTATGATCCGCGCAAAGCTGAAATCTACCGTTCCCTCGGGATTCAGACCATTTCCATTACGACCTGGGGCGTTCAGCGTATTTCGGAAATGCTCAGTTTCCATCAGCTGGACAGCATCATGAACATTGGCGGCGTTGAGCTGATTCGGCTGGAAGTGCCAGCGCTGCTGGTTGGCAAAACGGTCGATGAACTGACTTCCATCGGTGAATTCCATGTAGTAACAATCGTCAGAAGCAATCGATCTTTCCTGCCAACCACGGGAACTTCCTTTGAAAAGCATGACGTCCTTTATATGGCTGTTGCAAATTCTGCTGCAGCCAGGCTGAAATCTCGGCTGAATCTTCAGTGAAAGGGTGAAAAGAAGAATGAAAGCAATTATCATAGGCGGCGGTCAGGTTGGCTCGTACGTTGCAAGCCTTCTGAAAGATAAATGTGAGCTGAAGATTATTGAGCAGAGAGAGTCCATGCTTACAAAGCTGAAAAATGAACTTCCTGCGGATATGCTGGTCTGCGGAAGCGGCACGGATTTGAATGTTCTGGAATCCGCCGGCATTGCGGAAGCCGATGTGGTCGCGGCAGTAACCGGGGAAGACGAAACCAATCTGGTTGCATCGACGATTGCAAAGTTTGAATTCAATGTTCCGCGTGTCATTGCCCGCGTAAACAACCCGAAAAACCAGTGGCTCTTCGACGGCCATATGGGCGTCGATGTTTGCCTGAACCAGGCTGAACTGATGGCTCAGCTTGTGATTGAGGAAATGGATCTTAAAAATATGCTGACCCTCCTCAAAAGCAGCCACGGAAGCTACTCCATCGTCCAGATTAAGGTTGACCCCCAGTCTGAGGCTGTGAATAAACCAATTAAAGACCTCAATATCCCGGAAGAAGCCGTTTTGATTGCCATGTACCGTGGAAACGGCGTCATCATTCCGCGCGGCAATACGGTCATCCGCGGCGGCGACGATATTCTGACGTTCGCGGATGCGGACGCAAAAGCGAAAATCAGCGCAATGCTTGGGGCATCCATGTGAATGCACGGTTAGGCCCATTTTTACACACATATAAGATGTTATAGAAAAAGCACGTACAGGCAGCCGGATTTTCGGTGCCTGTATGTGCTTTTTTTGCCGTCATTTTCGCAGCCAAGGAAAAGTTACGACAGCTTTTGAACAATTTCGGCAACTTCCATAATGTCACCGACTCGGTAGTCTGCAAGCGCGGAACGCTTTGCGTCACCAATGGCAACGGCCGTCATATTCCCCGCTTTTGCCGCCTGAATGCCCGCAGCCGCGTCTTCCACAACGAGGCAGTCCTGTGGCTTTTCCCCGAGCTTTTCCGCCGCTTTCAGGAACACTTCCGGGTCCGGTTTCGAGTGCCGGATTTCCGTCCCATCCGCAACGGCGTTGAAGGCGTCGCTCAGGCCGATTTTCTCCAGAATTTTTTTTGTGTTTCTGCTGCTGCTGCCGATGGCAATTTTCACCCCGGCACTTTTCAGCTTTTTCAGCAGTGCCCCTACATTTGGCAAAAGGTCGGCGCTTGTAAGGCCGTCCAGCAGGCCGACATAAATATCGTTTTTATACTGCATCAGTTCCGCTTTTTGCTGCTCGGTGTAGGCTTTGGGAGATTTTCTTAAAATAATTTCCAGGGATGCCGCCCGGGAAACGCCCCTCAAAAGGTTGTTGGTTTCCCTGTCAAACGGAATTCCCTCACGGTCTGCCATCTGTTTCCACGCACGGTAATGGAGGCCGTCTGTTGAAACAATGACGCCATCCAGGTCAAAAATTACGGATTTCAATGCTGCATTCCTCCTGAATTCTACAGTTTTGTATCATGATTGCGGCCCTGCCATGCGGCTGCGGCTAAGACTTGGGTTTCATGGCAAAGAAAAGGGAGCCTGCTTCCCGCATAGTAAGGAAGCAGCTCCCCTTGCCCAATGGATTTTGGGAGGTCTTGGGTTGAGGATTTTTGAACCATCCGTTTTTATGACAGCAGAACGAATGGTTCAAAAGCAGTCAACAAAATTACGGCAGAATACCGGTCTTTTCAAAAAATGCGTTCAGTTCTTCGGAGCCTTGAAAAAGATGCGCGCTCAGCCCGGCAGTCTTTGCCGCGTCAATATTGACCTGCGTGTCGTCTAGAAACACACATTCTTCTGGTACCAGCTGAAAACGCTCGCACAAAAGCCTGAAAATAGCCTGGTCCGGCTTCATCAGCTTTTCCGAGGCTGAAACAATTTTGCCGTCAAATAATTTAAAAACTTCAAAACTCTTCGAAAATTCATAAAAGCGCAGGCTTGTGTTGGAAAGCAGGTAAAGGCCATAGCCCTTTTTTTTCAGCCTGCCCAGAAGTTCCAGCATACCCGGCATGGCGCTCAGCGCGGCAGGCCAGTGGGCCATAGCGGATGGAACATACTCTGCATACTGCGGAATGCGCTTCTGAACCAGGGCAACACCTTCCTCTTCCGTCAAGGCTCCGCCGTCGATCTGAACCCATTCGTTCCCGCAGAACAAATTTTCATAAACCGCTCGGGCGGCTTTTTCGTCGCCAATGGTCTCCCTGCAGTATTCCTCCGGCTTATACTCCAGAAGAACCTTTCCCATATCAAACACAATATTCTTTATGGCAGGTAGCAACCGTAACATCCTTTCTGAGTGCGAATTTCTTAAAATTTTGCCACACCGTGCCCCCTGGGGATTTCATGCTTCAAGGCATATTTCATGATGTAGCTGTTGGCAAAACCAACCGCGCCCCCGGCTATCAGCACAAAGTACCACAGCCCTTTCGTCAGCACAAAAGGGACGGCAACACTTACAGCCAGCGCCAGCAGGCTCCACGCCCAATTACGGCAAGCATACTGCGCCGATTCCATCAGCGTTTCCCGAACACTGTTCCGGTAGAGCGCCGTAAGGGGAAAAGCATAGCAGAAAATCATCATCACGAAAGCCAGCAGGCAGAGCATCACAATGCCAAGGGCATAATGGAACCGGCTGCCGGCATTCATGCAAAGATAGTAATAAGCGTCAAGGCCAAAGGCCGCCGAAAGGGCAAGCTGAATCAGCCAGAGAATGGTAGACTTTTTGAAATCTTGCTTGAATGCGGCAAAAAACGGCTTTACATATTCTTTTCGGTTCTGGCTGCTGCGCATATTGCGCAGAAAAACCGTATACATCGCCGTAGTGGAGGCTCCGACCGTTACAATCGGAAGACTGCATAAAAACCACAGTGCGCCTACCACGCAGACGCTGGTAAGGCCTTCGCTGAACTTCCACAGTTTATCCGAATTTCCAGCCGCAGTGCTGCCGCCCATTGAAACCGCTTCCCTTCTCCTTGGAATTCCTTCCGCCTGCGATGGCTCTTACTTTCAATTAAAGCAAGAGCCATCTTCCCCATATTTACAACTTCACCATTTTGAGTGAGCCCTGTGCAATCAGTTTTCCGGTTTTCCGGCTGAAAAGCAGAATGTCATTGCCGCTGGTATGCAGTTTTACTTTCTGCCCAATCTTGTAAAGAATACCGCCGAACATAACGCCGGTCAGCAGGTAATTTCCAATGCGAACCTTTACCATGGTTTCCATGCCGGTCGGCATCGCACTGTAAATTTCGCCTTCTACGCCGCCCTCCTCACTGAGATCGAGGAATTCCGGCCGAATGCCGAGGACGAAGTCATCATCGGTGATTTTCGTTTCCTGGCCAAGGTCTTCCAGAGCGTTGACCTTCGAAATATGGTACTGAAAAGCCGTATCTTTGTTGCTTTTTTCCGCTTTATGAATGCGGCTTTCGTTTTCCAAACGGGCTTTTTCGTCCGCGTCGGTCTTTACACACCAGGCGTGCAAATCCAGCTTCTCGTTCGGGGTAAATACGACCTTCATCCCGTCGAAAATGTTAAGCGCGACGGAACCGTCTTCCGTCTGTTTTCCGGAGCCTTCCACAAAGTTGATGGACGGGTTCCCGACGAAATCCGCTGCAAACAGGTTTGCCGGTTTTTTGTAAACATTCAAAGGCGCGTCGTATTGCTGCAGCACGCCGTTGTTGATAAGGCAGATTTTTGTTGCCAGCGTCATGGCTTCCAACTGGTCATGCGTAACATAGATGAAAGTGCTTCCGGTTTCAATATGCAGGCGCTGCAGTTCCGAACGCATTTCAATCCGGAGTTTGGCGTCCAAGTTGGAAAGCGGCTCGTCCATAAACAGAACCTTCGGCTTTGGCGCAAGCGTACGGGCTATGGCAACACGCTGCTGCTGGCCGCCGGAAAGTTCGCTTGGGTAGCGATCCATAAACATCCCGATTTTAACAACACGGGAAACCCTGCGCACCTGCAGGTCAATTTCTTCGTTCGTCAGTTTGCGCACAGATTTTTCCGGAACACCGTTCTTGACGACTTCAAATTTTTCATTCAGTTCACAGCCTGCCGCCTGGTGCTTTCTGCGGATTTCCTGAAGCTTTGCCGTAAGTTTTTCGGTTTCAGCTTTCACCAGGGCCGTGCAGTCGGCAGCATCCTGCAGCTGATAGCCCAGCAGAATTTTTGCCGTGTGGATTGAGATTTCGTACTGGTCAATCAGTCGAATAGAAGCTCTGTCTTTGTCGAATTTGCCGTTTTTGTCCTTGCAGTCTTCCACAATCGCTTTTACATCCTGCGGCTTGGCAAGGATACGAATCAGCGAATCCGCCTGCATGGCGTCATAATCGACTGTCGTCATTTCTTCTTTAATATTGGAAAGGCCAAATGAAATATTTTGGTACACGGTCATGTTCGGCCACAGCGCGTAGTTCTGGAAAAGGAATCCGACTTTCCGCTTGTTTGCCGGAATGTTAATGCCGCGCTCACTGTCGAACACCGTAACGCCGTCAATGGTAATCTGGCCGTCTGTTGGTGTTTCAAGGCCCGCTATCATACGCAGTGTGGTCGTTTTGCCGCAGCCGGAAGGGCCGAGCAGCGTAACAAAGGCATTGTCGCTGATGACCAGATTCAGGTTGTCGACAGCATAAAATTTGTCGAATCGCTTCGTAATATTCTTGAGAACTATCTCCGGCATGTTAATTTCCTCCAATTCCCTTGTCGATGCTGGCGCCTGTAAGTTTGTTGACCACCGTGTTGCAGATAATAATTGTCACAATCAAAATGAGGTTGATGCCGCTTGAAAAGGCATAAAGGCCCATTTCATCAAAATAGTCAAGCAGGGTTGTCAGAATCTTTGTCTGCGAGCACAGCAGCATAAACAGGGTCAATTCTCTAAGGGTTGACATAAACGGCAGCATATAGCCGCTGATAATGGATGTTTTCTGAATCGGGATAATGATTTTAAACATTCGCTTGTACCACGGAATGTTCTGTATCACAGCCGCTTCTTCAATCTCGCCGCTCAACTGCAGCATGGAGTTCAGCGCGCTTCTGCTCGCGAACGGGATGTACTTCACCGTGCCGGCAATAATCAGCAGCAGGTAAGTGTTGTAAATGCCAAGGTTGGAACCGAAGACGTAAAAAGCAACGCCCACGGAAAGTGCCGGAAGCAGGTACGGAAGGAACGCCATGCTGTTCACGTAGCTGGACCATTTGCTGTGGCGGTTTTTGCTGCAGCTGTAGCCAACCAGCGTACCAATGGTACCGGCCAGCAGGGCGCAGCACGCGGCAACAAAAAGAATTCCGAAGTAAGCGTTCCAAATGGTAGAGTTGTGCAGGATGCCGTACTGCCCGTACATGCCCTGCTCGGAAACATTTTCGCTTGTTGTCCACCATTTCAGCGTCAGGCTGCTCCAGTTGCCTTTTGTCAGGAAGCTGTAGTCGCCCGGGTTTGGAAGGAATGTTTCCATTGCAAAGGAAATAATCGGGTAAATGCTTGTCATTAAGGTACATACCAGGAAAATAACAGCGATGACATATTTGCCGAAACGCCCAAGGTTGACTTTACTGATCTGGCCGGACTTGCCCGTAACCGTGGTGTAGCTCTTTCTGCCACTGGTGGCGGCAAGGTTCAGCATGAGGATTGCAATTCCGAACACCATCATAATAACGGCGAGGATGCTTGCTTCCCCTGCGCGGCCAACGCTCATTTCAACGTACTTTGTTGCAAGAGTGCTGAAAGTCAAGTAGTAAGGAACCGGGAAGCTGCCCATTGCACTGCTGAAAACCAGCAGGATCGTCGACAGAATGGCCGGCATAACCATTGGAAGAGTCACGCGGAAGAAAATTCTGTGCTTCGGCGTGTTCAAGATGGTTGCTGCTTCTTCCAAGTTTGCGTCCATGTTGCGGAAAATACCGCCAATCAAAATATAGGCAAAAGGCGCATAATGGATGGCAAGGACCACTGCGCTTGGGAACAGGCCTTTGCACCACCACAGCGGCATTGAAACGCCGGTGAGGGAAACGAGAAGCCCGTTGGAACCGCCTGTTACAGCCGAGCTGTAAAACAGGTTCCTCCACACAACCGCAAGGGTCCACTGCGGCATGATGTATGGAAATATAAAAATAGAGCTAAGAAATTTCTTAAATTTAAGGTTTGTGCGGGTTACAAGGTAAGCGAAAATGCCGCCGTAAAGAACTGCACCAAGGCAGGTAAAAACAGCAAGCAGAAAAGTGTTTGCAAGCGGCAGCCCAAGGTTTGCGTTGCGCAGAGTTCCTGTAAACAGGTCAATCCAGTTGTAAAAGGTATACCCGGAAATAAACCCCGTGTTGGTTGAATCCACCGAACCGGTATGCACCGTAAAAGTATCGGCTACAATCGAAATAATCGGTGCAATGGTTGTAATGGAAAGAACAATGCCAAGTATCAGCAGCACAAGGTTCTGCGGCTTAGACAAATAAGTGAGGACTTTGTTTAAGCCAACTTTAAATTTACTTGGCTTTTGAGTTATTACTTGCTCCATGCTTCCTCCAAAGCCGCATGAAGGCGAGCCTTCATGCGGCAATACTCACAGTACCAGTATTTTAATTTGCGTCAGCCTTTGCCACCGACATTGCTATCAATCCAGTCGCTCATCTGAGCAGCTGCTTTTGCGCAGTAAGAAGGTTCTTCCACTACAAGGCGGCCGCCATCGGAAGAAATCCACCAGTTGGCACCTTTATCATTTTTAACTGAGAAAGTATCAACACCGTTCACAAAGCCGTCTTTGGAGTGGTCCGGCACGATGCTCGGGTTGGAGCAGTAACTGCCCATATCTTTGCCCCATGCAGCAAAGCCGTCTTTTTCAGTCGTCATGTAAGCGATGAATGCACAGGCTGTCCACGGAAGCGGAGAAGTCTTCAGAACCTGCAGGTAATGCTTGTAAGCATAGCCGCCAATGCCCTGGTAGCCTTTCTGGTATGCGGCAACGGTCACATTTTTGTTGGAAGAGCTTGCGGATTCCTGAACAGAACGGAATTTGGAGTAAACAAGAAGCGCGCTCTGATTTGCAGCGGATTTTGTTACAAGTTCTGTGCAGATTGGGCCGTCATCGGTCTGTTTGTTGTACTGCTGGCACCAAAGCTTAATCCATGCGAGGGAATACTTTGCGTTTGGCGAAGACAGGCCAAGCGTGGAAACCTCACTAGCAACAGAATCAACGGTCTTCTGGAAGTATGCTTTCTTGTCGCTGGAAAGAGCATCGAAAGCCGTCTTCATAATGTCACAGTATTTGCTTTCTGTGAGCATATAAAGGAAGTTCTTGCCGACAGGCTCCGAGTTGACGCCCATGAAAAGCGGGTGAACATCCTTATAAACGAAGTCCCAGCAGTTGTTGTAGTTTGCATTGCCAAGGTTGTTGTAAACAAATACTTTGTTCAGAGTCTGCAGGGCAAATGGCGTGCCGTTAGCTTTCTGGTCAACGCCGTTTGCACTGGCCCAGTCTTTTGGAATGAAGTTCTTGAGAAAACCGGTGTTCAGCATTTTGGTCTGAATCTGGTTGCCATCCTGAATCAGCGTCATGGAGTATGTATGCTGTGCGCTCTGAACGTCCGAAGTCAGCAGGGTGAAAATAGAGTTGTTTTTCGGCTGCGACCATTCAATTTTGCCGTCATAGGAAGAGTCAATCGACTTCAGCTTCTTCACGAAGTTTGTGCCTGCGGTAGCGCCGCGGCTGGAGTTGCCGATGCCGTACATGGTCTTTCCTTTGGATTCCGCAATCGCCTTTTTAAAGAGTTCGTCATTTGTCATTTTTTCAGCCTGAGCAATGATTTTGTCTACATTGTTCTGTGAGGAGGCTGAACCGCCTGCCTCGGCAGCGGTCTGCTGCTTTGCGCAGCCACTGAGGGATGCACCGACCATCAGAACGGCCAGCGCGGAAGCTAAGAATCTTTTCATACAAATCCACCTTTCAAAATTCCGCAAGTTTTTGAGGTTGCCTGCCCTGCACAGGGCAGCTGCGAAGCGCTTTCGCAGGAACTCCATCCACCTTTTTTCGCCTTCCAGTGCGAGTTTAAAATTAATGTTTGATTAACACTTCATTAATTTGAGATAATATTATCATTAATTTTTTCATTTGTCAACGATTATTATAGAATTATAGCTTGTATTTTATGAACTTTTACATCTTTTCCGTTGGTAAGCAGAGAAATAGGTGAACAAATTATTAGCGGCAAATTAAGGAAGCTGCTTTTGATTCAGATGGCTTTTGCCATAAAATGAAGCGGGGTTTTCGGCAAAGAAATGGCGCAGGCACTGGGTCTGCGCCATTTCTTCACCTTTCTTTGCACCTTTGGCATGAAAAGCAAAAGCGGCTTTATTTTTCGGATAAAGCGTTTTCGTCTGTTTATTTTTACTGCTGCAAGGTGTATAATAAGGACAAATTCTCAGGAAAACCTGTAAGCAATATAAGTTATAAAAGTATAGGCTGGTGGATTCCTTGGCTAAAAAAATTTTAATTGTAGATGACGAAGAATATATCGTTGAACTGCTTCGAATCAACCTGAAAAAACAGGGGTATGAACCCATCTGCGCTTACTCTGGCGTAGAAGCACTGGAGCAGGCCCAAAAGACGCGGCCTGATTTGATTCTTCTGGATATTATGATGCCGGATATGGATGGGCTGGAAACGTGCAGAAAACTGCGGGAAGACCGCACAATGAAAAAAGTTCCCATTATCATCCTTTCCGCAAAAAGTGAAGAAACCGACAAAGTCATTGGGCTTGGGGTCGGCGCCGACGACTATATGACGAAGCCGTTTGGCATCCGCGAATTAATGGCCCGGATTAATGCGGCGCTCAGGCGGTCTGAACAGAGCATTCCGGAAGATGACTTGATTCGTGTGGGCAATCTGCGGATTGACCCGTCGGCTCATGCAGTAAGTGTAAACGGCAAACCCGTCAACCTGACGCTGACGGAATACCAAATTTTATACTATATGGCAGCAAATGTTGGGCGTGTGATAACGCGTGAAAACCTGGTTTCAGCACTCAGCGGCGTTGTTTCGATTGAAATCGGCTCGATTAACGTCCATATGCTGAACCTCAGAAGAAAAATTGGAGAAAATTATTTTATGACGGTCCGCGGGCTTGGCTACAAGCTTGTGATACCGGATGAGCTGTAGCCTCGCTTTCGCCGTATTGGGCGGCTGGCTCGTCGTTTTTCATGCAAAGCCATAAGGCGGGGAAATCCATGCGATTCACCCGGGTATGAGAGGCACTGGGCGGAGGAAAACATGAAACGTTTTGCGGTATCCATTTTTGCGGCCGCTTGCACCTTTCTTTTACTGATTATCCTGTCCTTCTGGGGGAAATCCGTCTACCTGGAAGGTGTGCAGAAGCAGGCAGGCCACCTGATGCAGTTTCTGAACGAATATGTCGTTCAGTCAAACCGCCAGGGAAAGTACGTTAAGTCGGAAGACATGGCCAGGCAGCTTGCCGCTATGGCCGACTGCCGTATCTGCTTTTTTTCTGCCGACGGCGATTTGCTTGCCGACTCCGACACATCCGGTGCAGAAAGGCCGGAACTTTATTTCCCCATTAACCGGCTCAAAATAAAAGACAAAACTTTGTCCAGCTCCATTTCCAGCCGGAACAATCAATATGAAATGAATGCCTTTTACCCGGTGGAGCTCAGCGCAAAAGACTCTATGGTTCTGTGCGCCTCTTTGCCGCTCCAAGGCTACGACAAATTTTTTATGATGCAGAAAGTGGCGGTTTGGGCAGGAAGCATTCTTCTCATCCTGTCAGCCATCCTCTATGTGCTGCAAAAAAAATCGTTAAAAGAAAAAGAAAATGCACAGCCGCAAACAGACCCGAACCTGAAGACAGAAATAGACCAGATGAAATTCTACTCGAATGAGCGCATCAGCCTTTTAAGCACGGTTCTCACCAATATGGAAAGCGGGATTATCTTTTTCAGCCCCGACTGTTCCATTTTACTCATGAACCCAAAAGCGCAGTCCCTAACCGGCGCAAAAAGCAGCCTCTTTTTCCCGAACCGTGCAAGCCAGAATACGGAGTTTCCGCCCGTGCTTCGCAGCGTGCGCGCCATGGCACAGGAAAGCATGGCGGCAAATGAAGGCGAAAAAAAAGATTTGCAGACGGAAGACGGAAAGACCCTTTCCATCCGTACGACCGTTGTTTACAGTAAATACACTCCCTTTCCGTTTTACGGGATTCAGGTGTTTATTACCGATGTGACGGAAAAGCGGCGGATGGAAAAGATACGGGATGAATTTGTTTCCAATGTGTCGCATGAGCTGCGCACACCGCTTACTTTAATCTGCGGCTTTACGGAAACGCTGCAGAACTGGAAAGAGCTTGACGATGAGGACTGCCAGAGGTCCCTCGAAATTATCCAAATTGAATCAAACCGCCTGAAGCACATGATTTCTCAGCTGCTGGACCTTTCCCATATTGAAAGCCGCGTTGACACCGGACAGCTTGTTCCCATCGACCCTATAGAGCCCATCCGCTCCATCGGCTCTTCGCTGGAAGCCCTTGCTGAAAAGAGCAACCTGACTTTCCGCATGAAACTTCCGGATGAAAAAGTAAAAATTATGGGCGACAAGAATTCTGTCGTCCAAATTGTTGCAAACCTGTGCGAAAACGCGGTGAAATACACCCCTGCCGGCGGGACCGTTCTGCTTTCTGTCAAAGCGGTGGCAGGCAGCCTGCTGATTCAGGTGCAGGACAACGGCATTGGCATTGCCGAGTCTGAAATTCCCCATATTTTTGAGCGCTTTTACCGGGTGGAAAAGTCAAGAAATAAAAAGCGCGGCGGCTCAGGCCTTGGCCTTGCCATAACAAAAGGCCTGGTGGAAGAACTCGGCGGCAGCATCTCCGTAAAAAGCCAGCTGCACAAGGGAAGCACATTTTCGGTGCAGTTTCCGCTTCTGCAAAAAGCTGCGCTCTGTGAGGGAAAAGCCGGCGGCCCTTCCGAAACAGCTAAATGACTTCGATTTTGCCTAGGGCAATTCGCTTGCCTGTGTGCGCGTCGAACAAAGGAATCTTGTCGTTTTTAAAACCTACGGCGACCGGTTCGCCGATTTTATAATCAATCCGCCCGAACAGCACACAGTTCAGCCGAATGGTCCCCACGGTAATACAGATAACGGTTTCCATGCCGGAAGGAAGAGTGGAGTAGACTTTCCCTTGAATCGGGCCGCTCTCCGAGATAAAAATATCTTCGGGCCGAATTCCGGCGACCAGTTCTTTGCCTTTTGAAATTGCTACACCGCCGCTGATTGGCGTGTAAATAAAGCACATTTCATCCCGTGAAAGGGCAATTTCGTCCAGATTGACGTTTTCCCCGTGGAACGGAATGAGGTTGTTGGAAGGGCTTCCGACAAAATCAGCCGTAAACAGGTTGGCAGGTTCACTGTATATTTCCAGCGGCGCACCGAACTGCTGGAGGACGCCGGTTTGGAACAGGGCAATTTTCGTCGACATAGTCATGGCTTCCAGCTGGTCATGCGTCACATAAATAATCGTCGTGTGCGTCTGTACGTGCAGATTTTTCAGTTCCAGCCGCATTTCCATGCGAAGTTTTGCGTCCAGATTGGAAAGCGGCTCGTCCATCAGCAGAATTGTTGGGTTTGCCGCAAGCGTTCTTGCAATGGCAACGCGCTGCTGCTGACCGCCTGAAAGTTCCGAGGGGTAACGGTCTTCAAAGCCTTCCAGCTGCATCATTTTCAGCAGGCCGCTCACCCGCTCTTTTACCCTGCTTCTTTTCCACTTCATATTTTCCAGCCCAAAGGCGATGTTTTGGTAAACGGTCATCTGCGGCCACAAAGCATAGTTCTGGAAAATGAAGCCGATATTGCGTTTTTCCGGCGGAACATCAATTCCATCCCCAGAAGAAAACACGGTTTTCCCGTCAATGAGGATTTCTCCGCTCGTTGGATGCTCCAGCCCGGCAATCATGCGGAGAGTCGTCGTTTTTCCGCAGCCCGAAGGGCCAAGCAATGTAATAAAATCATTGTCGTGGATTTCCAGGTTCAGGCTGTTCACCGCAATATTTGACTTGTCAAATTTTTTGACAACATTCCGAAGTACAATATCCGGCATCTTTGCTCCTCCTATGCTCCGGCCGAGCCGAAGCAGCTGCTTTGCTTCCGGGGTCAGCCTGCCTTTCAGGCGGGCAAGTCCCCATTCCAATCCAGACTTTTCTTTATTTTATCATGAGTCATCCAAAATCACCAGATTAAATAATTGCCTTTTTTGCAGATGCCTTCCGTGGCAGTTAAAGGCTGTTCCGCATGATACGCCCTTTGGCAACCACCATTTTTATGTTCCAGCTGTCGTCCAGCACAACGAGGTCGGCAATTTTTCCGGGTTTCAGGCTCCCAATCTCGCTGTCTTTTTGAATGGAAACAGCCGGGTTCCGCGTGACGGATTTTATGGCCTGCCGAAGCGGGATTCCAAACCGAAGCAGGTTTTTGAATTCCTCATAAATGTTTGTCGTGGAGCCTGCGATGGTTCCGTCGCAGAGCCTTGCCTGCCCGTTTTTCACCAGGACCTTTTGCCCGCCAAGCTCCGAAACGCCATCCGGCATCCCGGCCGCCCGCATGGAATCACTGATGACGATGCTGCGGTCTTCCCCTAAAAGCCGGAATGCCAGCCTTACGATGGGTGGGGCAATGTGGAAACCGTCACAGATGATTTCCGCCTGTACTGTTTCATCGTCTAAAACCGCCGCAGCAGCACCGGGCTCCCGGTGGTTGAGGCCCGGCATCGCATTAAAAAGGTGCGTCGCATGGGTCATTCCCTGCCGAAAAGCGGCTTTCGCCTGCGCGTAATCCGCCTCGGTATGCGCCAGCGAAACCGTGCAGTATTGGCTTGCATGGCGGATAAATTCCTCTGCGCCCTCCCGCTCCGGCGCAAGTTCCACCAGCCTGATAATGCCGCCGCATTCGTCATAAATCTGCCGGAATTCGCGCCAGTCTGGTTTGCGCACATACTCTTCTTTCTGCGCGCCTCTTCTGCTTACAGAGATATAGGGGCCTTCCATGTTTGCGCCCAAAACGGCGGCGCCCTCGGGCGGGTTCTCCATGCAGTCCCGCACTGCGGCAAGGGCGGAACGAATCTGCGGCAGGGAAACCGTCATGGTCGTCGGGCAGAAAGAAGTGACCCCTTCCGTCACAAGGTGCCCCGCCATTTTGGCTATCGCTTCCCTTGTTCCGTCATCGGTATCCGCGCCCGCGCACCCGTGAATGTGTATATCAACAAAGCCCGGTACAATGAGGCATCCGCTCAGGTCATACGAATCTTCTTCCGGAAGAGGATGCCCAATTTCACCAATCCGGTCACCCCGCACAGAAAGGTCAGCAGAAACTACTTGAAAATCATCCTCAAATATCCTGGCGTTTTTCAGCAGCACGGCAAGCACTTCCCTCTCTTTAAAAATAGGAACCGCCGCGGCGCCGGAAAAGCGCCGCGGGCAGGCTCTCTTTTGCTTCTTCTTTATAGTTTACCACTTTTGAAAGTATTCTGCGCAGCGTGACAAACATGATATTAAGCTGGCCTAGCAACAAGCGTGACAAACAAATACAATGCATTAGCAGACTAGATGCAGAGATATAGCCCGGGTCCCCATAAAAAAGCCGTCCCTTAAATTATAGGGACAGCTTTTTGTGTATCATGCGAAGCAAACTCATTTTTGAGAGCGTTCATTATGCACAAAGCAGTTTCCTTTTTCGGCATTAAATGTTATAATGTAACAAATTGATTGTGAAGGTGAACTTTCGTGGATGATTACTACTTATTTCTGGATGAGTCTTTGATGTATGGAAATCTTAAATATTTCGTCTTAGCAGGTATTTTTATCAAGGCTGATGTTTATAAAGAGACACTTGTCCCAGCAATTAACAAGCTTAAGCTGGATGTGTTTGGAAATAGTAACGTGATTCTCCACGAAATAGAACTTCGGAAAAGAGAAAAAGCACCATACGATGTATTAAAAAAGCCGGAGCTAAACAAAATGTTCTGGGATGGTATATTAAAAATATTTAGTGAAGTAAATTTCAGGACTATCGGCGCAGGAGTAAATTGTTCTATTTATAAGCAAAGGTATTCCGAGTGCATAAGGAACAGCGAATATACTATTGCGTTGCGTTTAATCATGGAGAATTTTGTTCATTTTTTGGAAAGTGCTGATGGGAAAGGCACTCTTTATCTAGAATCGGTAAATTCAACTTCAGATCAACATTTAAGCGAATTATATTTCAATATTATTAGTGACGGATCGCTTTTCATCAAAAATAGTACATTTCAAAAGCGGCTTGCAACCATTAATTTTCCAATTAAGACAGATAACACTATTGGTTTACAGATGGCAGATTTAATCCCCAACCCCTTAAATAGAAACTGCAGTCATTGTAAAGAAAAAAATCCTTCATTACTGGGATATATATTAGATAAGCTTTATGATGGAGGCAACTCTGAGAAAGATAGATTTGGATTTAAAATTATAGACTGAAGACTATATAAAAGATTGAATAATCCCCTTGACAATCGAATACAATAATACTAATATAGTGATAGAGAAACTTTAAGAGTACTCTCTAAAGCTGTATTTATGAATGAGGGACTTTGTCAATTCATTCATATTATAAAAAAGTCAAGGCGTTAAGCATCTGACTTTACAGGGAGAAGACTTCCAACATATGTTGGAAGTCTTCTTTCTTTATTATGAGTTGTAAACGGTATTTGATATGGAAAAAGCCAGTATTCAGCTTGAATACTGGCTTTGTTGCGGTTCTGTCATCAGGGCTTAATTCGTGCGCTGCGGTCAGCCAATCAGCCTTCTCGCCGTTACAAATGAATTTGCCCAATAGCTGGTCGTAAGATTTGCTTTCATCACCTTACCAGCACCGGACTGCGCGTTAATAAACATATTGCTTCCGAGATAAATGCCGCAGTGGGTAATTGTGCCTTTTCCGCTGGTGTCAAAAAACACAAGGTCACCCGGGCGCAAGGCATACCGGCTGACAGCCCAGCCATACTTGGCCTGCTGTGCTGCGGAATGCGGAAGGCTGATTCCCGCTTTGCCATATGCGTACATCGTAAGGCCGGAGCAGTCAAAAGCGCTGTAAGGAGTCACTCCCCCGTACCGATAAAGTACCCCCAGCTGGCTTTCCGCGGCGGAGACGACCGTTGTTACTTTCCCCGTGAGGACATATTTTCCCGAAATCCACGCGGCTTTGCCGTTGAATGAAATCTGGTCCCATCCGTTTGCCGTGCTGAGGATGCTGACATGCGCCCCGTCCTTCAGCGTGCCGACTATGCTGGCCGACGTATTCCCTGCCGAACGTACGTTCAGGGTTGTACCAACGCTGACCAGCCCCGGGGTTGGGCTTGCTGCTGACGCAGAAACGGTAAAGATTCCGACGGAAAGGACAGCCAGTGCAATCGTAACCAGGCGTTTAAGCTTCCACATAAAATCTCCTTTGCTCGTATAAGTAAGTGTGCTTCTTCCTTTGGTATTGTAATAGTAACAAATTTGTAACAAATATTCAAACGTAATTTATGGTAAAAAGAAACCCGAAAAGCCTGCGTCTGCCTGGCTTTTCGGGCTTTTATAACTTTGTGCGGGCAGCAGGGCTTTCCTGCCCTGCATACTGGATACAAATAAGATTAGTTTCGCTTTGTTTGTCTGCTTATGATTCCCTTAACTAATATGATTGCCAGCATCACCACAAAAACTAAGCCCGAGAGTAAAAACGTATTTGAATATCCTGTAGACTGCGCAAGAGCGCCGAAAAGCAAAGGGCCCACTCCGGAACCGATGTCAAGGAAATTATAGAAGGTTGCATTCGCGGCAATTCTGCGTTCAGGGCTTACTTTTTTCATTGCATTGGCTTCCATTACGGGGAAAATCATACCCATCGAGATTCCATAAAGCAGCGCAAAAATGCAGAGCATCCATAGATTTGTAGCGTACGCAGCGGCAATACAGCCGACAAGACCGATGAATGCCCCCGGTATCACCAGAATATTCATGCCCTTTCTGTCGTACAGCTTTCCGGAAAAAATTCTTGTGGACATTTCCGCAACTGTTGTCACGATAAAATAGAGATAGATATTTGTGATATTCATCTGCTTGGCATATAAAACGACGTAAGTGTCACAGGAGCCAGTTAGCAACCCGAGAAAAAGGATAAAAACAGATTCATAAATCACTTTCGGCTCAACTACTTCTGAGAGCCAATGGGAATCTTTTGTTTGATCTACTGCTGATTGTTCAAAATGATCCGCTTTAATGAAACCGGTTAGCAGCATTGATAGCAGAATGAGCAACGCAGCCAGCAGAAATACCCATTTGAAGTATTCCTGTGAAACGGCTGCCGCGCCCAGACACGGCCCTAATACGTATGCGACGGATATTCCCAGCCCAAAGAACCCCATGCCTTCTCCCATTCTCTCATTGGAAATGGTGCTGGCTACTGTTGAGCCGTAAAGAGTTGACGAGGCGCCGAATCCAAGCCCCTGAACCAGTCTCAGTATGATGATCATGGTTAATCCGGCAAACAGGTAGTACCCGACCATGGAACACGCAAAAACGAACATTGCAAGCAGAAGCAATGCTTTTCTCCCAACCCGGGCCGACACTTTTGACGTCAAAGTCCGCATGAGCATCGATGTGATGTAAAATACGCCCGCAACGATGCCAATCTGAGAATCACTCGCACCGTTTTGTTTTAAGTAAACTGGCAGAACAGTAAGAAGCAAACAACCTGCAAAAAACAGCAGAAAGTTCGCAATCATTAAGAATACATAGTCTTTCGACCATAATTTATCCGGTTTGCTCTTTATGGCAGCAGCGTCTGCATTTTTCATAGTCACAACAATCCTTTCCTGTTATTATACAATTACAATGCAATTTTGCTGTTATATGTTATGGCATTCACTTCATCCCAACAAAAAAGCTGGATAAGAAGTGGGCGTACCCCACCATCTTATCCAGCATATAACCGTATATTATATACCCTCCGATGACCTTTATATTTTATCATTAATAATCTGTAGTGGTATAGTAAATTTGTAACGCTCCTGCCTAATGGATTATAATATTCATTAGAAAAGGAGTACGCCATGCAAACAATTACTGAGGAAACCAAGAAGAAAGTTGTAAAGCTGCATATTCAGGACGGTCGCACAATTGCTAGCCTTGCTGCCGAATATGGAATCTGCCACGCTACCGTTTCAAACTGGATTCGTGCTTACCGTGAAGAATGCCAAACAAATGATGTCGCAAAGTCTGAGAACGAATTAATGCAGGAGGTTCGGCAACTCCGGCAGAAACTTGCAGAAGCTGAAAAGGAGAACGACTTTCTAAAAAAAGCAGCGGCATTCTTTGCGAAGGAAATCGATTAGTGGCATATCGATTTATCGAGAAACATCAAAGAAATTTTGGAACCCGTTGGCTGTTAAAGCGAATTGGAATATTTCCAAACGCATACTACAATTACTTGAAACAAGCCAAGGCTGCTTACCATGCCAAGAAAAGTGAGATTTGCCGTAAAATCAAGGATATTTATCATGAATTCGGCGGAATTCTTGGTTACAGAAGCATGCGTGTTTTTCTTGCAAGGGATCAGATACTTTTAAGCAAAACTACGGTTCACAAATATATGAACAAAGAGCTTCAACTGCAGTGTGTCTGCCGCCGTAAGCGCCCTGGATATAAAAAGGGACATGCCCATAAAATCTTTCCAAACCTGTTGAACCAAAACTTTGTGCAGACAAAGCCAATCAAGTCTGGTGCACAGATTTTACATATGTCTTTCTTACGAACGGTTCTATGCGTTATAACTGTACCATCATTGATTTATACGACCGCAGCGTCGTCGCAAGCGAAACCGGCAAATGGATTACGAGCGATTTAGCAATCCTGACTCTCGAAAAAGCTCTTCATTCCCAGAAGAAGAAGCCCCAGAATTTGATATTGCATTCCGATCAGGGAAGCCAGTTTACTTCCGTTCAATTTATCCTTTACTGTCAGAAACACGGCATCACCCAGAGTATGAGCGCCGCAGGGTGTCCATATGACAAGGCCCCGATGGAACGTTATTACAACACTTTCAAGGCAGAATTGATTAATCGCTTCAACTTTCGAACCGATGAAGAATTGGCACATGCTGTTTCAGAGTACGCTTATGTTTGGTACAATCAGGTTCGCCCTCACTCGTACAACGATTATCGAACGCCTTATGAGGCAAGGTACGGATTGAATCAATTTAGACAGTCGTGTTACAAAAACGCTTGACCATTACAAGGTAAAAAAGACAAAGCGGTCGGTTCTAATTGGCCTGTGCGCTATTGTACTGGTTGGTGCTTTCGTCCTGCATTGGTGGCATGATGCTCACCGGCTGGACGGCGCTTGGCAGGGAAAAAATGTGATTGATAACTCTGTGACCTTATATTTTGAGCCTAATACAAAAGCTAACGGTACGACCATGAACATTCTGTATGCAAGGTCAGCCATGGAAGGGGAAACTTACTCGTTTGCGTATACTATGAAAAACTTGTCCCCCAATTCCGTACAAATCGACTACTGCGAATTCTTTCTGCGCGACGGCAGCATTTTTCTAGACTCGGAACACATGAGAAACTATGTGATTACATTCAATAGCGATAACTCCGCTTCAATCGACAATTGCAACGGGATTACCACAATCTCGAAAATAGACAGCGCACGGGCAAAGTCGCTTCTGAATATACAATGAGTGGCGGGTATTTGTGAAAAATGGTCTCAATTATAGAGGGAAGCAGGAATGAGGCCCCAAGACAAAATGCCTTGAGGCCGTTTTCTTTATAAACTTGTCGATTAAATTAGACAACAAAAATTTCGAGACTACATTATTTTAACTCATAGCGTTTGATGTGGATACATTTATAAGCGGTAGCTTATATTATCTTATTTATTCAAAAGCATAATTTATTAAATGCGTATCAGGACCAAAAAGAAAGCCAATATAATTTTTAGCTGACAAAGAATCATCGTTTTTAAGTAATTCCATATGTATTTTATTATCATTTTGAGCTTCAAAGACCAACGCAGAAATACTGCTAATATAATCTCCATTTTCGGACTTGCAAAGTATATAATCTACAACATAATCAAAATAGTTATGCAAATGATTCACCACTATTTCAACATATGACAATTCGATTCCAATGTGTGTTGCTATATTTCTAGTCCTGTACAAACGCTTTAATTGCCATTCAATCCGAACCTGATGTTTATTAAGTAACTCACCTATTTTTTTACCAGATGACATAGATTTTCTCGCTTCAAATAATCTAGCCCTTAATAGAGGGTTTTGATGCAATAAGGAATAGATTTTCTTCATTTCTGGAGAAGATTCCTGAAATGATGAAAAATAGGCAACAAAGCTTTTAAAGTCAGAAATTCCTAAATCTTCAATATTATGGTTGCCAATGGCTGATAATAATTGTGAATACAGCGTTCGCATTATTTTCAATGTGTATGTTTTTTGTATGATTGGTAAAATGCTATTGATAACATTTTCACGTTGATTATTTGAAACTGGATTTGAAAACAGGGTTTCTAAAGAGGTCCAAAAACTTCTTAAAAGTGTAGTTAAATTTTTTGAGTCAAGTGCTTCAGAATGCATTTGTATAGCCTGTGCTAAAGTATCAAAAGTTGAAAATGACATAGCTTTTGCACTTAATGTGTTCTTAATTCGCGAATCAATTACTGCCTGTTTAACATATGGGCGTTTTAGCAACTTGTTTGGTATTTTTACTTCACTATAATGATTGTTTGGATTTTTTAGAAGGATTTTATAAATTTGTCTTGATGGATAATAATGTTTGAAATAACGGCTGAATGCCTGTAAAAACTTAATATAATCCTCAAATGTTTCTATCGCTCTAAATTGATCAACTGATTCTGCCTTATACTGAATTATTGATATTTTTTGGTATTGTTTTGCGGTATGCGATATAGCATCATAATCTCTAAACAAATCATATACTGCATGATCTCTACAGAGTTGTTCCCTTTCCTTTGCAACATCGACTTTAGAAATTCTTTTACTAAGTGCAAGATTATCACTAATGCCATCTAAATATTCTATAGTATCAATGTCCATAAGGACAAGAAAATCGATGCTATTTTCTTGACAAGTGAATTCATCCAAAAAGGTATTCAGTTGGTCAACAGTAGAAATTCGAATACTGCGATTATCGAAAAATTTTTTGACAGACGTATAAAGGAATTCACGTGAATAACCGGCACTAATTAAGCTGATATAATAATTTCTAGTGCAATACAAAAGATTTTTTTTATCTTTTGTACTTTTTACAATTCGGATAATCTCATTCTTATACTGCTCTCGATATATATTATCACTACAAGCCTGCTTGAATAATTCAATCCATCGCTCAAGCAATACATAATTATTTTTTGCTTCGTGAAATCCAGTTCGAATGTTTGTCAACCGCTCACCTAATAACCGCTTTAATAAGTAATCAGACTCTATGGAATCTAAAAACTCATCAATTATTACCGGAATATAGTTCATATAATAATTCTTGACTATATTATACTTTTGAAGTGTAAAATATATCTCTTCTATTTCGTTTAATAAAGTCATTGAATTATGTAAAGGCAGTGAATAAGTGTCAGGAGTAAGCTCGCTTAGCAATTCATCAGAAACTTGATAAAACAAATAAAGCATTTCAAGATTATCATTGTAGTCCCAAGTCTCCGGTATAATATTTATCATCCTGGCGCTCCTCCGAATTTACAAATTAAGTAAGTTATCAATTGATGCGATGCATAGATTTTTATTATTTCAATTATATTCCCAAATACAACCAATTACAATGTAAAACGCCATATTTTGCATAATAACAGCGCAGCCGCAGAGTCTTTTCTCCACGGCTGCGCCTCTTTTTTTCTATTTTATTGTCCTAAATTAAAATAGACGACACAAAAAGAGCCACGAAAGCATTTCCTTTCGTGGCCTGACTGAAAGTAAAGACCAATTTTGATACCAAATGCACATGGAGACGACCTTTCGTTAAAATGTGCACATGGTGTGTTGTGGTCAAGCGTTTTTGTAACACGACTGTCTAAATTGATTCAATCCGTACCTTGCCTCATAAGGCGTTCGATAATCGTTGTACGAGTGAGGGCGAACCTGATTGTACCAAACATAAGCGTACTCTGAAACAGCAT